>WJME01000003.1 GCA_014728115.1 Candidatus Zhuqueibacterota bacterium
AAAAGTTACCAGCGAAGACGGTGAATGGCAGCACAAAAGAATTATCCTGCGACCGGAAACCACAGCTCCCGGATATGAGGATATTATTATTTCGGGTAATGAACTTGAGGCGTTTAGGATTATTGCAGAGTTTGTGATGGTGGTGTAGAAATAAAGTTACATAGTTACCATTATATCAAATTTTAAAATATCCCACTAACTGATCATCAGTTTCGCCAATAACCATACAACGGTCGAGTAAATTATTATTTTCTTCACAAGATGTTTCGGAAAGTAATACGCAGTTATGACAAGCAGCCAGGTTTGAACCATTGGCTCCTTGACCTTCACTTTTAATACAGATAGGATCTGCAGAACAATACTCTACTGTTTCTAAAGTGGAATAGAGTAGCGGTTCGAGATTACCGGGTTTGCCTTGATTCACAACACCACCTAGAGAACCATCTGCATCACTACTCGTTGTATATATTAATACGCCTTGCATCTGAAGTTCAGTACTAAAGTAAAGACGTTCTTGCAAAGAAGCGCTGTTATACCCACATACATAGCTTAATTGTCGAATAAAGCAATGAGCAAAAGTGTGCAAGAGGATGAAAATAGCATTTAATTCTCTTTTAGATTGATATCTTTTAGATCTATCTTTATTATATTGATTAATCATTCGTCTTGCACGATTCTGGACTGAATCGTAATTAATCCATTTCTTTAAACGTTTATTGTTAAACTCAAAAAAAATCCCTTCACCAAAATTTTCAATTGCGGGTAACCAATTAATTTTATTTGAAAGCATCAACATATTTTTCATGTCTTCAATAGTTTCACCATTATATACATTTAGCCGGGTAAAACCACAAAACGCCCTTGTTTCTTTTAGTTTAGGAACACAAATAATATTCGAAAAAAAAGATTCAATTTCATAATCATCGATATTATTTTCAACAACATAAAAATTCTGATTACTATCTCCCTTATTTTGAAGTATAGCTAAATATTCTTGTTTTCTGTATTGATTTTCAGTTAGGTTCGCTTTTTGTTTTGTTTTAGATTTCTTGTTGTCATCCAATCGCTCTTCCAGCGCATTTTTAAATTCTTCAAAGTTAATATTATTTCTTTTTGCTAGATCAAACACCCCTTCGATTCCTGCTTTTTCCAAAAGAATATCAATAGCATCCCACTTGCTATCAATAAATTGTAATATTTTCTGTGAATGTTTTTTTTCATAACGAGGTAAAAATAACGATTTTTCAACCATTGGAAAGTAGACATTGGATGCACTAATCGGTCTAACTTCAAGTGGTGCACCGCAGTGTTCTTTTGTATCATCATCTTCCCCCAACCAGGGGCGTTGCCCGCTACATGTTTTTATTGAATTTAATGCTGCATTTTGATATATATTTGACATTGATTTTTTATTGCCACAAGAACAAATAACAGAAATATAAGGACCTGTTCTAATTTTTAATTTGCCTTCATTTTTGCAATAATTTCCTTCATGTACCCAACGTTCAAAAGGAAAATCTTCTATATGTCCCAATTTACAAACAGCGACAAAGTGAATGGGTATCATTGGCAATGATCTTTGATTTTTTTTACATTCTGGACAATATATTAATCCATTGTTGTATAATGTTAATTTTTTCAAATATCCACATTTCGGACAGTAATGCCACTTCGGAAAACGAACAGTCGGAATTTTTAATCCTTTATTCTCAATATTAATACCACTGGATTTATCGCGAAAATCCGGTGGTTTGCGAAAATGGTCGACCTTTAATCTGGTTGCGAGTCGCGTATCCCGAATTTTGATTTCATCCATGTTTGTTATCTGCTCATACATTTTTTCCCAGGCATCCAAACCAGAAATCATAAGGCTTTCTCCGTTTGGAAAATTAATCATCTGCCCCACTCCCCAAATTGAAATAAGCTGATCTTGCCGTACTGGATAGTTTGGATACATACTAACCCTCATACTTTTGATAGGAATCTACAAGAACAAACAACTCACATGCATTTGCGACTTCTCTCATAGAAGTCATTGTCGGCCAACTACGACCTTCTATTGCACTTTCAATATATTGATTGGCAGGAGTTAATAAGACTTCTTCATCAGACTCCTTAATAACTGGGTGGCCATAAAGCGGAGGTTGTAGACGATTCCAATGATCTAATTTATTATCTAACATTTCTTTAGCATCCTTGAACTCTTCCCTAGAAACAAACCGAACGCGTTCCAAAAGTGTTTTCCTAATTCTGGCGATAAGTTGATCATCTGGAAGGGGATTAGGATTTTCTTCATTTTCACTTGAACCCAAATATCGCACTAATCCGACCAGTACAGCATGAAGGGCTTTTTCCCTTACCGGCCGTGAAAATGGTGTGACACTTGACGGTTCTACACTCTTATACAAAGTATTGTGAACTTGATAGAATTGTTCGTAGAATGATCGATCCCGGCTGCGAAATGGATTATAAAGCACAACAATTAAACCAGGTTTAATAAACGATCGACCAACACGGCTGGTGGCTTGGATATATTCAGATACCATCTTGGGTTGACCATTGACCAGCATTAATCCCAATCTCTGAATATCCAGCCCAACTGAAATCATATTGGTGGCAAGGCATACATCAACGGCTTTATTATTTTGATCTGAAATACAAGCCTCAAGATCTCTTAGTCGATTTGGAATATCTGTTCCTGGTATCCTGCTGGTCAATTCAAGTATTCGATTTAGATATCTCATTTTACCTTCACCAACATTCCTTTTTTGGCGTCGAATAAAAATTCGTTTTATATAATCAGGAACATAAGAGTACAATAAAGTTGCAGCAGTCCCGAGTTCACGCAAACTACAAAAATAGCTCAGTAACGTATAGTAGGGATCGCGTTCAAACTCCGACTGAACTTTAGATTCTAAAGTTCCCTGAAGCAAGGCGCCTTCGACCCGTACCTGTGCAGTGATTTTTGAAATCAAACCTGCAGGATGTATACCGACATACACACGACCGGGTTTATCGTCATCAATCCAACCAAAAAACGAATCTTTGATATCAAACCCTTGAGCCGGAAAAAGATTGATTTCCTCTGCTTTTCGTGCATAGAGTGCTTGGAGTTGTTCCTGAGCTCGACTAATTGTAGCTGTTGAAGCAATAATTTTAGGCATAATTACTTTTTCATCATTTTTGATGACGCAAAGCTCATGAATCATGGTTTCGTATATACCAACTATAGAGCCTAAGGCACCTGAAATTAAATGTAACTCATCTTGTATAATAAGAGAAGGTGGAGAAAGTCTTTTACCCTGATTAAATCCAAAGAAACTTTTTGCCTCGGGCTTCCAAACCAACATTGCAAATTTATCTACTGTTCCAATTAAAACAGAAGGGGGTGTTTCGTAAAGATCTTCGTCCACAATAAACAATGGAAGTGGTTGGAAAATTTTGCTAAATTCACATTCTTTTTCTCCACACTGGAAGATAAATGGTTTTGTGGCACTTTCTTGTCTATAGCCTTTTACCCGTTGCTTACGACCATCTTTTACCAAACCCATTTGAGTGCCGCACCAGGGACATTTGAGCAGAACAAACGAATTTTTTTCAGTTTTTTTATTTTCCAATTTTATTAATTTAGCGCGAGAATCCTTTCGCGAGTTGGGTGTAGCATGGTTCCCAACCCACAATCCGAGGGAAATTGGTACTTTACCTAATTGAGATTCTTTTCTGCGTCGAATATATTCACAGGCGCATATAAGAGAAGCTGCGCGTTGAAATTGTTGAGCAGTTAATAGACGCAACGTATAACGCATGATAACTGTTGTACCAGTATCCTCCTGGTTCAGCAATCTCTTATAGAAAATCGCAAAAGCAGACAAACCCAAATAAGCTTCGGTCTTACCCCCACCAGTTGGGAACCAAATCAAATCTATTATTTTTCTCTCATCGTTTTCGGGTTTCACAAAAGCGTTTAGATTCATCAAAATAAAAGCGATTTGAAATGGATACCATTTTCCATAACGACTGGATGATTCATCAGGGACATAACCAGGCCAAGTTGATTCATCATTGAGGTCAGGCCATTTCAACTCACCATCAATGTACCAGTTATTATCCGAACGCTTTTTCCATGCTCTGTCAGACATGCGGTAATGCAATTGTTGTAAAAGCATGGCTTTATTCATCCAGGCAAATGCTTGTCGACAGATTGTATCAGTTTCGAGAAGAGAAATCCCTTTTTGTATTCTGTTAATTGTCTTTTTACAGTTTTTAATATGTCGATCTGCGACGTTTGACCACTGTTGCAAATTTTCCTTTTCTTTTATGCGTTTTGATAACCAAGTTTGATATTTTTTAACCAAATCCTTAAGCTCATCTAATGCGGTACCAGATTCTGCATCAGATAAAATTTTCATTTCAAGAAATATATCTTCAAATGATTTAGGAATTATTGGTTTCACTTCTACAACCGGGACTATTTCAGTCCAAATACCAGTACAGGCATTGCCATCTGACACATCCCATTTCACTGCACATCCATGTCCGATAGCATACATTTTTTTATGACGATATACAAAATCAAGAGACTCTTCATCCGGATGTAAATGTTTTTTTGGTCTATACCGTTGAATGGGTTTAAATATATTTTTATTATCTAAAGATTTGACCTTAAGACTGGGTTGAAAATAACAATCCTCGGTTTTAATTCCCTGTTTTTTATTCTTTTTATTGAGCAGAGTGAAACTAAAATAGTTATTGTCCTGTTGAGTGATACCACCACTTCTCCTCAGAATATTTAATTCAAGGTCGGTATTTTGAATTGCATATTTATAAGGAGGCTCTTTGGGTGATTGCGGCAATTCATCTGCATTAATTAAAATTTCTTCCTCGATCGGAATTCGACGGTAACATTGCTTAGGGTAAGTGGCCTTTTGAGAATCAGGCTTTTCTATCAAATAATAAGCGGCACGAATATTAATTTTTATAGAGGCTGGGGTTTCTAATTTACAGCTAAATCCCAATGCAGATTGTAAGTATGTGTTAGCCAGGTTTACAGTATCGGGCTCTTCATTCAGATCCGTTTCTTCTTCGTTTCCGTTGCCAATGTTGTAATGACTAGTTTCTAGCTCTTTATCCCCTCTCTTTTCAGTCTGAAACAAGTCAAGTTGATCATCCTCTATTTCTTCATTTTCCAAAGACGAAAAGGTTGCATTTTGAGGGAACAAAACACCTGATGCATAACGTTCTCGAGGAGATATTTCAAGAATTTCTTCTCCGTTTTCCTGATTTTCTGAAGGATCTGGACCAACGATTTCTCGCTTTAAAAAATCAATTAATTGATCTCTCATACAAAAACATCCTCATAGTATTTTATCTCTCCGGCAAGCCTTTTTTCCATGCTAAAAAATCTTGATATAATGATTTTAATATCCGCTGTAGTTTATTGTTTTCCGTCTCAAGATTTACAAGCCGTTTGTTACGGGTTTCATCTTTTTCCAGTAGTTCAATTTTTATGCCGTGTAACATTGAATCAACACGTTGTCGCATTTCGGTGATCCCCCAGACAAAATCAGATTCAATCTTTTCGATTTGCCTTTTCTGAACCTCAAGTACAGCATTGAAATCATTTTTAAACTTTAAAAGTTGTTGGAGATCTTGTTTTAGAGAATTAAATTGCAAATCGTATTCTTCCTGATAGACTAGACCGCTTTTTAAAGATTGGAATTCTGTTTCGAGGTTAGAAATTTTTTCTTTAAGCGACAGATACTCAGTGCGAGTATTCTCAAAATTTTCAATCAAGCCTTCATTGGTTAACCAGGATTGAATTTGTTCAAGTTTTTTATTCGTCTCGTTTAATTTACCGTCGAGGTTATCATGTTTGTCTTTTAAATCCGCGAAATCTGTTTCTAAGCCTCTTATATTTAGTGTATCGTATTTAGTATCAGTATCATTGACGTTGGTATGCTCAGGATATTTTTGTTCAAATTCTGATAATTGTTGTTTGATATTTTGGTGTTCTTTTTTGAAATTTTCAACCTGAACACCAAATTCTCTAATTTGATCTGTTATTTGTCCATTATTTTTTATTTTAAGAAGATCATTTTTCAAGGATTCAAATTTTTCGGACAGACGTTGAAATTCCTTATAATCTTTCTCCTCTTTTTTAGTAAGACTAGTTTTTTCTTTCTGCAACCCTATTTTTAATCTTTCCAATTCATTTTTCAAATTATCCATTTCCCCTTTATCAGAAATTCTTTTTTTGATTTCATTTAATTCACTCTCAATTGCAATTA
>WJME01000132.1 GCA_014728115.1 Candidatus Zhuqueibacterota bacterium
ACATAATAATATATTACACACGCATTCATCACGCCATCAGTGGTAATCTCGACCTGCGCATTACCACCTCCTCCGATGACGTCAAACGATGTTTCGGCATCGAGAGGTAAATCAAAGGTGCCTGTGCCTGGAAAAAATGACAGATCACTGCCGGTATATGTAAACGAAGCAATATTGGTCTCGAACAGCCCACCGGAGCCATGGAGTTCATCATAGAATTCACCGGACGGACCATCAAAATCAAACGTTCCATCATAAGTTTCCAGATGCATTTCATCAATGCTTATTCCGGTTTCCAGGGTTGTTGCTGAACTCTGTAAAGGAGCGGTAATATGCCCAGTGCAGATAATATTAAAACGGACATTAACCCCTCCCTGGGATGTGTTTTCAACCCCCAGAGTATGATCTGTTTGCATTTCGACATTAATCTCAGCGCCTACCAGTCGACCGAGAGTCGCATCAAAATGGGGCAGAGGAATGGAGCCGTCCACTTCATTATCCACCATGATATATTCTTCACAGTGGGTGACGGATTCCGGTTCTGCTTGTTGTGCGATGACGGGTGTCATACAGAAAAGCATGAAAACAATCGATGGCCAATAAAAAGGTCTGGCTCTTTGAATGATGTTCATTATACTGTTCTCCTTAATTCGGTTCCTTTGTCAACTCTGGCAGCGTCAAAAATGCGATGAGAGCATAATGATGCAATTTTCTCGGGTCTGGTCTGAGTAATTATCCGATTTATTGTGGGAAAGGTTAGAGGGTCACATAAATGGTACCATGAGAATGAAATTAAGAAAGGATTGAAGCAGATTTACCGCTAATTTGCAATGATAAGATTCGAATCTTTTAAGGTGTGAATAGTGATGATGTTGATTTGACTTTGCAAGAAAGTGTCCAATAGAGATGATTCCATGCATTTCTGACCCCTCGAATATGTCCCTTGTCCTTGTCGTTACATAGTGTCCCATTTATCGATTTTTATTGAGTGGTGTGAAACAAAAATCGACAAATTCCTCGGTGCAGTAAAATGCAAACTTAAAGGGGCATGCACGGGTGCTTTTGCTAGCGCAAATGTAGCATTTTTTGTATTGTTATGCAAGAAAAATTTGATATATATCACATTAATTGAACAAATTTAAAAAAAATTAACATATAAAAAACCATTTTGTTCAATATTTGAACATTTTTTACGTAATAATGATTGCTTTTTATAATCGCAATCTTTTATTATTGGAAGTTTTACTGAAAAAATTAAGCTTTACTCTTTGGAGAATAGTTTGTATTTTGGCATTCACGTCTCATAAAAGGATTGATGGGTTATGAAATCGATGCATTATTCCAGTTTGCTTTATTCCGTTTATATGATCGCTATCTGTTTTTTCTCTTTCCCGGCGTTCTCTGTCTGTTCTGCGACACAACACGCTCACACGTTTGATGCCGGGAATCCTTTATCTCATCCGGAGAAGGGGATCTTTTCATTGATGCCCGATCAGACGCTCGAAAAAGAATATGGCTGGCAAATCGCTCCTCATTCAGTGTTTGAACGCAGGGATCTTGCCAAAACCAGAGCCCCCTGGTTACGCGATGGCGTAACAGGCAAATCATTGGCATTCTATGCACCGTTTTCTCGCGGCAAATGGTGGGTATCTATATTTTATGAAGCCGGCATGCAAGATTCTTGTACGATTTCCTTTTCTTTAAATGGCAAATCTCTTCAACCTGAAATGACTTCTTTTTCACCACCAGCTGAAGGACGACGCTCGATCCAGGATATCTATCGCGTGCTACAGGCACCGGTGTCGATTACGGATAAAGGATTGCAGATACGAATGGTGGGCAAACAGGATTCCGTTCGCTTGCTGGGGCTGCGGGTTTATCCTCACCCTGTGGTCAAAACTGCCCAACATCGCGAAATTATGAAAAAACTGAAACACGCGGGCAAGTATACCCGGGTCAAGTCCCTGGATAGCCTGATGACCGGACTCAAACCCTTGTTAGCAGAACTTTTACAGCTCGAACGTAAACATCCGCAAGACCCGTTTTTTTCCTACTGGCATGAACAGGTGTCCCTGTTATTAAAGGCCGAACACTATATCAAACTCATGGGGTGGGAATGGGCAACCAAAGAAACTGGATTGTCCATTTTCGACCGTTATCACGGTGCAGCCATGATCCTGGATGGAGTGCTGATGAATAAAGATCCTGAATATTTCCCGCTGTATGAACGGGCGATATGGCAGCGAGGCCGTGTGTTGTATTGGCTCGATCGGGAACGCGGCTCAGGAAGAGAAATTCGCCGGGCGATCAAAGATCTGAACTGGCTGGCACAGCGTTATCCCTCGGAGCCACTTTTGGCCATGTACACCGGCAAGAAAATCGAAACTCGTTCCGCTTGCATAGATATAGATCGTTCTCAGCAGGTACCGGAATGGGCACGAGTCCAGCGCGAAGCGCTTTGCCGGTTGTCCGAAATTTTATACTGGTGGGTCAATGAACGCCAGGCAGAGAATGGAGAATTTGGGGGCAAACTCGGTGATGATGTAGAACTGTTGCGGGCTTTTCCTCCACTCGTGCTCTCTGGAGATCCCTGGGCGCAAAAAGGCTGGAAAAAACTGGCAGATGCCGTGTGGAATAGCGAAAAGGTCTACAAAGGCTTTTCTGCCGAACCTATCGATGTGGAACACGCTTCGGAATTCATCTCCGATACCGCACCCGAACTCGTGCTGTTTAGCGATGATTCCCTGTACATCGAACGATTGTATGCCTCTGCAGCTCATTTCGATACTCTGTGGACTGGCATCAATGATGCGGGATTGCGATATTTCAAGTCATCCTGGTTTGGCTCTACCTCGATCCGTACGGATCCTCCCCGTAACCGGGATGTGGAAATGAATACCCGAGCAGCCAAGGCGGTTCGGTATCTGGCCTGGAAAACCGGTGATCCTAAAGTGATCGATCTATTACACCAGTGGTCAAGAGCGTGGCTGAGTGCTGCCTTGCGCACAGACAAGGGGAAACCCAAAGGGATTTTTCCGGCTTCGATTCGGTTTGATGACGGAGTTTTTAACGGTGATGAACCGACATGGCATATTGCCAATATGTACTGGACCTATTATGACTGGAGGCATGGCGCAGGAACCAGCTTGCTTGATCAATTGTGGTTCACCTACACCCTGACCAATGACCGGGAACTGCTGCAACCCCTGTACTTGTGCCTCGAACAGATCCAGGATCACCTTGAACGGGGTCTGTCACTCGATCCCCGGGATCACACCCCCGGCTCTAAAGCCTGGGCCTTTGCCACGCTTGCAAATAAGGCAAAATTTTGGCAGGTCGTTGAGCGCTGGCGTTTTTCCATGGATGATGACCGATATGATGCCCTGATTCTCGATATGGGTACACCCTATGCGAAATTCCGGTTGACCGGAAATGAATCAGAGCTGGTCAATGGATTGCAAAAAGTGCTGACTAATGTCCGTTATAATCATCCATTACTCACCGATCAGGTGCTTCATACGGACAGAGTCTATCCCGACGGGGAATCCGCAGATTTGGGCACCGCACACTTGAAAGCCATGCTGACCGGGAATGGGATCTATGCCAATGCCTCTCCTTATGAAGCCGTGACGTGGGAAGATACCCATCCGGATTTTACAGCCCTGGTCAGGGATGCCAGCAAAGAGGGGTTACACGTCGAGCTGTATTCTTTTGCAGACAGCGAGCAAACCCTTACCATGCGGGTATGGCAACTGGATAAAGGCGATTATAAAATGCACATCACGAATCCACAAAAGAGATCAAAATCAGTGACTGTGCAGCAGACCGGACAGCGAATTCAAATCGATTTAAAACCGCAAACTCTGACATCGATTAAATTTGTTCCCTAAACTCATCGCTGTTTAATGTAAATGCCAGTAAAAACCTGCGATGATTCCTCCGGCGCAATAGGCCAGGATGTCAAAGACATCGGCCACAGCATGTGGAAAAAATTCCGGTCCCAACAGTTCGAACATTATACTCCATATCAATACGGATAAAAGAATTTCAATGATGGTGGGAGGGGAGGGAACGCGAATTTTCATCCGTGTCAGAGCAGTGATCAGAAGCGGGAGCACGCAAGGGACAAGTAATACATCCCGTCCATAAGCGGCAATCCAGGGGGGGACGGATAGCCATTGTTGCGCTACAGCGAGTCCGAAATACAATAGCCAACTGCCGATAAACAAGGGATCTCTGGTTAATCGATAGTCAGTCCTTTTCATCAGCATCCCATGGCAAGGATCACTCCGGCAACGACAATGGCAAAAACGATCAAAAGGAACAAACTACAACCACTCATATCTTTGACCTTCATGATTCACCTCCATTTAATGTACGCTGTTTGCCATCTCTTATGTTCATTTTCAAGGTCTTTTTTTATTACGCATAAACGAAAAAAAGGTTGCGGCGTAAAATAATGATCATTGGAATATTATCCAGCGGATGGCTCTGGCCGTAGGTTGATACGTGTGCAAATATGCCTTTTGATGGACAATATTGTATCTCAATGACCATCTCGGGGGACAAATTTGTATACTTCTTTCGATCAAGATTTGTAAATATTTGTTTTTTATTGTTTTAATTTTTCCGGTTGTTTGGCATATAATTTGCAGAAATACAGGCAGAATAACTTGATATAGATCTGCTGAGATTTGCTTTGGGCACACACAATCATATATATCGGCCCATAAAGCAAATATTCAGCACAAATCGACCGGGCCCGTGTCGATCGACTATCTATATGGAAATGAACGCAATTGCCACTAAACCTCCAGGTAATGTTTCGTGGCAACAAACGGTCCTGATCTCAGGCAGAATCAGGACCGTTCTTTTTCTGACAGCAGGGGTTTCCAATCCACACTCTTGTATCCCAGTCGCTCGGCGAATTGGCTGGAGAGGGATGTTTCGAGTTTATCCATTTCATCTTTTGAAAGCTCGCCCACTTTGCCACCTGCAAAATGATCATGACCTCCGGCCTGATTGCTGTCCGGTACGATTTTTTTGATCAATTCGCCTGCTTTCGCTCCTTTATTGGACGACCGTATGGAGAGAAAGAGATCGCCTTTGAATCGTCCGGTGACAAGCGTCCAGCTGATTCTTTCCTGTCGCAATAAAAAGTCTGCCATTTCAGCGACCAGATCAGGGTTATAGATATCCCCGACATGTGAGCAAATGAGATTACGAAAGGTCCGTGCTTTTTGCAATGTTTTGGTAAGAGCGATAAAGTATTCCTTTTCCAATTTTGGGCGCGTGATACGGGATAACTTTTTCATCGAGGCACGGGCGTATACATGAAAATAGGATTTGATGTCTCTGGGACTGGTTTCTCTCCCCAGATCTTGAGTTTCCGAACGAATCGCATAGGCAAGGGAGGTCGCAAGATCCGCAGTATAGGGGATTTCGGCCTGATTCAACAGCTCGATCATCAGAGTTGCCGTAGCACCGACTTTGTCTTCAATGAGGGCATAACGCGCATCGAGTCCTCTTCGACGGGGATGATGATCGATGACCAGATCGCACTGTGTATTCTCGGGTAGTGAGTTATTGCGAGCACCAGGCTGGGTATCAAGAAGCACAATACGGTCATACGACTTTATTCGAATGCGATTCAATCGCTTTAAAGGAATATTACAGATCTTGACCAAAGCCCGATTTTCTGCCCTGCCGACAATCCCTTCATACCCTATACTCACCCGAGAATTGGATCGTTTTTTTACAAATGCTCGCAAAGCCAGGGCACTTGCCATGGAATCCGGATCGGGATTATTGTGCATGACAATCAGCAAGCGATCGCAATCTCTCAAAAGGTCGTCAAGCGCATTCAAGAGTTGTTCAATGTTTGAGATATTGTTTGAACTCAAAAAGTGACTCCGAGAATTATTCAGGGACGATAAACGTACTTATCAGTGGCAAATGATCCGAAATATCCAGAGTATCATGGTGTCGTACATAACTGGTATCGACTTGTAAGGCCGGAGAATAAAAAAAGTAATCAATTGTTTTATCCGGTCCCTCAGCTTTTGGATTGTTTGGATTGTGGGTAAACCACTGCTTTGCTTTCGTGGTATCCAACAAATCTGCTTTAGGAGGGATTCCCGGAAAGCGATCGTACAGACGTTTTATTTCGCTGTCCGGACGATAGTACTCTTTTTCGGCAAGATCCAGCCATTCATAATGCCCTGGGGGAAGCAGATTATAGTCTCCTCCTGCGATCCAGTGTCGGGTTTGGGCTTGCAACAAGCCTTGTAGCATGGCGACTTGCTGTTCAGCCACATCTGTGCCGCGGGTAAATGCTTCCAGATGCACATTATAACAAGAGAGTGTGCTGCCGTCTGTGATGGGCATTTGTGTTTCCAGAATTGCGCGCTTGATATTGAATTGCTGCACCAGCCAGTTACCCGGCACCAAAGGCAGCTGATGGCGGGTTGCATTGTCGATTTTGTATTTGCTTAGCGTCACCAGTTTCATCCCCACAGCACCCCGAATGCGGGGATGGGGGACGTATTTGGCTTTCCAGTAAAAAGCAGAGGCTGCACAATAGGTTTGGTCAGGTAAACGCTCGATAAGAAGCTGTGTTTGATCCTGATAATCGGTTCGCTTGGCTCCTTTATCCACTTCCTGTAACAAAATGATATCCGGATCTTCCAGACGAATGATCTGAGCCACCCGGTCAAGCGTTTTATCGATATCCTCAGAAGAAGGTCGCTCATCAGGCCCCTCATGACCCGGCACATCGAAAAAAAAGACATAATTCTTACCTGCCATAAACTGAACGTTATAGCTCATGACCTTGATCTTTTGTCCCGGCCTCAGCAAAGGGGCATCTTTGCATTGTACAGGAACGCTTTCTATCTCATCCGGGTGATAGGTCGTGAACCGGATTCCAATAAATACAAAAACGACCACCAGAATCAGACCAAGGACGATCCCTATACTCCACTTTTTCATCATTTATGCTCCTGGATCTTGATAAACGAGTCAGCATACCGTTTTCCCAATTCAAGGAGGGAAAGCGTATCAAAATGGGTAGAATCTCCGTTATGAGTCAACCCGGATGCAGAGACAACATCATAGTTATCAATCCGGGACTTTAGGGTGTGCAAAGCAGCATTGATGTCACTTGCATGAGGATTTTTTTCCACATAAAAAGGACCCAACTCACCTGCGATGAAGGGAAGACCAGGGGATTGGAGTGTATCTCGAAGGCTAACGATAAAAGAGTAAAGTTTATCCTCATAAGACCCGCTCAGATTTTTTTTGCTGTCTGATTCTCCCTGGTGCCATAAAATGGCTTGCAGATGTCCGTTTTTTTGGGCAATATGGATTCTTTTGATCATGGCATCAAAAGGATAGATGCCTGTTTGCGGATGGATTTTGCCTGGTTGCCATTGCGCGATGGAGGATCCGCCAACTGCACAGGGAATCAGACCGATACGAATATCCGGGGTGGTTTTCAAAACCGCCCGTGCAAAGGAGAGAGCCAGACCGGTACCGGCTATGGGTTTGTCAAAATGCAGAGGATGTCGCGCGACCTGCCATTCCTGATCTTTATTCAGCATCAAGATACGAGGATCTGTATTGCCAGTCTCGTCGTTCAATTCTCCCCGGCCAGCCATATTGGATTGACCGATCAAAAGGAAAAGGTGGTAGGGTTTACCTTTTGTACCGGACCAGGGCTGGCATCCTATAAATAATAGAAAGATCACGATCCAAGGCTGGCAAGCGAGAAAAGCTCTCTGAAGAGAATGCCGATGTCTAACACGGCATTCCCGTATCCTAGATTTCATAGACATCGCTGGCTTTAAGTAATTCCATCTTGTGGTCTTGCAGGGTTTCAATCGCTTTTTCCGGTTCTTCGGTTCGGAGAATGACCGAAGCTCTGTCGCCAAATTCATAGGCATACAGATATTCGATTCCAATCCCGTTATCCGAAAGAATTCTCAATGCCTTTGCCAATCCACCCGGTTGGTGAGGGACGATCAGGCAAATGACGGTTGTCAGATTGACCGAGAACCCGCGTTCCTTTAGAATGTCCACGGCTTTGTCAGGTTGATTGACAATGAGCCTTAAAATGCCAAAATCTGTTGTATCCGCGATACTCAGGGCATTGATATTGATATCCTGGCCGGCCAAAGCTTCGGTCACCTCGGTTAATCTACCTGATTTGTTTTCGAGAAAGATTGAGAGTTGTTTGATATACATGGTCACTCCTGTTTAAAACTGACGTTTATCGATAACGCGCTTTGCTTTTCCCTGGCTTCTTTCGATGGTTTTGGGTTCAACCAGCTTAACCTGCACACTGATTCCGAGGGTGCTTTCAAGACTGTTTTTTATTCGCAGAGTCAGGGATTCCAGCTTGCGTATTTCATCTGAAAAGAACTGATTGTCTACTTCAACCCATACTTGAAGAACGTCCAGATTGTTTATCCTGTCTACGATCAGCAGATAGTGGGGTTTGGTTTCACTGATTTCAAGGAGTACACTTTCGACTTGCGAAGGAAAGATGTTGACTCCGCGAATGATCAGCATATCATCCGAGCGTCCGGTGCACTTTGCCATTCTTACCATCGTGCGTCCGCAAGAGCACGTTTCGTAATTTAGATGCGTCAGATCCCGGGTGCGGTAGCGCAACAGGGGCAGGCCTTCTTTGGTCAGAGTTGTGAACACCAGTTCTCCGTGACTTCCCGGCGGTAAAACATCACCTGATTCAGGATCGATAATTTCCGGGAAAAAATGATCTTCAAAAATATGTAGACCTGCTTGTTCCTGGCATTCGGTTGATACTCCGGGTCCGATCACTTCACTCAACCCATAGATATCGATGGCTGTGATATTCAGTTTTTCCTCGATCTCTTTACGCATGCTTTCAGTCCAGGGTTCGGCCCCAAAAATACCGACACGCAGTTTCAAGTCGCTGCTGTTTACATCCATCTCTTCCGATGCTTCTGCCAGATAGAGCGCATAAGAGGGGGTACACGCAATGACTGTACTGCCAAAATCTCGCATCAGCTGAATCTGTTTGGCGGTGTTGCCGCCAGAGATAGGTATAACCGTCGCACCCAATTTTTCCGTGCCATAGTGAATTCCGAGGCCTCCGGTAAAAAGTCCATATCCATAGGAGATCTGCACCACATCGTCGCGGCCTGCACCTGAACAGGCAAGGGTTCTGGCCACAACTTCTGACCAAATACTGATATCGCGACGGGTGTATCCCACAACCGTTGGTTGGCCTGTTGTGCCACTGGAGGCATGCACACGAACGATTTCACTCATAGGGACCGCAAAAAGCCCAAATGGGTAATTGTCGCGCAAATCTTGTTTGGTGGTAAAAGGCAATCGATACAAATCTTCCAGTCCTTTAATGTCCGCTGGCAAGAGTCCCATCTTTTGCATCCGTTTACGGTAAAAGGGAACATTAGAATACAAGCGTTCCACCAGTTCACGTAATCGCTGTCCCTGAATCTCTGACAGTTCGTCACGAGACATACACTCAAAATGACTATTCCATATCATATGCAACTCCGCTAGTTTCATACTCTGGTTATTGAGAAAATTAACATTTTTAACCAGCTTTAGCAAGCTCCTTTTTCACCTTTTTGCACTGTCGAATCAGCAATATTTGGCATATTTTTTGAAAATCAATTTATACAGGATCTAAAAGGGGGATTTTGTGGCAAACAGTGACCCATCGAACACAGTATAGGGTTTATTTGTCGCATAGATGCCCCAGTTCTGGGCCAGAAAGTAACTCTTGAAAAACTGACGAGTCGATTATGGATAAATCTCAAGATACAGTCCTCGATGATCAAGTGAGCATGACTTTTAAACGGTCTGAAAAGAGGATATGTATCCTTGCAAATGACTTTGATCCGCAGGCCATGAGAACACACTTTGATCTACAGCTTTTGCATTTTTGTCAAATTCTTTTCAAGTCAGGATACAAGCTGGAAATCATGACCAGACGTCGGTCTTTACATGCAAAACTCGAGCCTTTTAGGCATGGAAGAATTCACCGGATAGACCATGATTTCGAAGCTATTGCGCTCTGCGACAGTATTCAACCCGACCTGTTTATTCTGGAAAATCCCAATCAACTCTTGCATCGATATCTGAATGCCCATCAAAGACCTGCAGTGTTGATCGTCAATGATAAAGCCAAACTTGATGTCTATAATGAACTCAAGTATTTTTGGGCCAATGGACAAGGAATCAAAAAATGGGTCGCTTTGCCGGGAATCGTAAAACATCAATATATTGCCCATAAATGTTTTCAAAACTATCATGTTCTTGTGCAAGATCCACAATTGCAAGAATTATACTGTCACCGCTATAACAGGCCGGCCTTTTTCATCCCGTCAATGACAGATTGTCAGGATTCCATACCCGAGAAGCAAGGTCCACAAAAGATATTGTGCCTTGTTAAAAACAATGATCACGAACTCTATATGTTTAAGCAATTATTAAAATCCCTTCAGGAAACCATTTCAGATTGGATCGTACTTGCCATTGATTTGCCTCCTGATCAGGTGACTGCATGGCAAAAAAACAGGGTTTTGGTCTTGTCGAGCTGGGATCGGGATCAGATCCATGACTTGTTCGATAGCGTGGATAGCGTGGTGAGTTTGCACGGCTTTGATGAAATGTTTGTGCATGCCTGGGCACGTTGTTGCAAAACGATTGCTTATTGGCAAGAGGGGGAGACAGCGTGGCATATGCCGGATTTTGTCCGATCGGTTCGCAATCTACGGGATCTGGTGCATGCCGTCGAGGACTCTAGAGACGATCATAGCACAAACCAACGATTGACTCACACGGCCAAGGAATATGCACTCGCCCGACACAGCATTCAAACCAATAAGCAACGTCTCTTATCCTATATCGATGGTCTCATCACTGTCTATGACAAGGATTTTTAGGTCGTCTCTCTTGGACAAATAATTTACTTGACATTTTAAATCAATTCTTCTAATTTGTTTAATGTTTGAGTTACAAAAACTTGGGCACGTCTCTCCGGACGATGCCTTTTTTTTCATATTCCCACCTACAAGAGGAACCTTATGAACAGGGATGAGGCAAAAGGCATTGCCTTGATCGGTACCGTTCTGGTGGATGAACTATTGCCGATTTTAAAACCCGGACAACTAACGTGCACAGATGCAAATGAATTTGTGCCGGTTTCCGAGATGCGTGGAGAGATCATACAATATAGTGTGGGTGGTATGGCTTTAAATGTGGCGGTGAATCTGGCAAAATTATCCGGTGATTTTCCGATTTCAATCATAGGCAAAATCGGATCCGATCATCGGGCTGATCTTATTCGCCAAACGATGCGCGATAACAGTCTTGATACCGAATGGCTTATCGTGGATCATACCCGTTCTACCTCTCATACCACGGTGATCTATATCGAAATGCCTGATCGTAAGGTCGAACGACTCTTTCGTCATACATTTGGGGCTATGGGAAGCTTTGCTCCTGCAGATATCGAACTGGCAAAATTACAAGGATATAAATTTGCCATGTTTGGCTATGGACTATTGCTTCCTTTGTTGGATCTCGAAGATGATCATTATGGCACCCGATTGGGCCGGATCATGGCAAAGACTCGGCAATACGGCGTAAAGACTGCCATAGATTTTGTCTCTCCGGATCGTGAAAACCTGTTCCGCTTTAAGCGCTATCAAAAGTCTATCGCTTATGCCGATATGGTCATTATTAATGATGATCAAGCCCAATCCCTCACCGAACAGTCCTCACCGGATAAGGCCTGTATGGCCCTGGTTGAGGAGTACAAGTGCGGCTTGGGAATAGTGCATTGTGGAGCGATCGGCCCCAATTATGCGTATTCAAAAGAGTCCGGACTCGTGGTGCAGCCCAATTATCATGTCGCCCCGGAAGAGATTGCCGGGAATGCAGGTGCAGGGGATGCGTTTTCCGCCGCGATCTTGCATGCGCTTTACCACGACTGGTCCATTCGAGAGGCTCTCGCATTTGCCGCTGCTGCAGCTGCCAAGAGCCTCTCCCATGCCTCCTGTACCGGAGCCATGCAGAATGAAAACGAAATTTTAAAATACATGGAAACTCGAGCGACCAAATTACAGGACCGCATATGAAAGTAATGAAATTTGGGGGTACCTCGGTCGGTACTGCCGAACGTGTCAATAGAGTAGCCGATTTGACCATCCAGTCATTTAATGAAGACCCTAGCGGTGTTTGTCTCGTTCTCTCTGCAATAGGCGGAATCACCGATATGTTGATCGATTGTGCCAAAACAGCCGAGTCGGATTGGAACAATGCCCTCGAGAAATTCAATGCCATCAAAGCAAAACATTTCGAGGTCTATGGGGCTGAACTGCAAAATCCTCAGGCTAAAAAAGATGCTGAAAATATGTTCACCGAGCTCTATGATATCTATCGCGGCATCAACCTCGTCCGCGAATGCTCCTTGCGCACCATGGATCTCATTGTCAGCTTTGGAGAACGCTTGTCTGCCAGGCTCATGACAGCGATGATCGAGAATAAAGGATTCAAGGTGACCTTTGTTGACGCCAGAAACCTTGTCCGTACTGAAAAGCGCTTCAATGGAGCCCGGGTATTTTTTGCTTCGACACACGAAGCGATCAATCAGTTCATCCAGCAGGGGCAGATCTATGTGATCACTGGGTTCATTGCCAGCTGTGAAGAAGGGATCACCACCAATCTCGGCAGGGGAGGGTCGGATTATTCTGCCGCGATCATTGCCGCTGCTTTGCACGTTGAAAAACTGGAAATCTGGACCGATGTAGATGGCTTTATGAGTGCTGACCCGCGTCTTGTGCCAGATGCGTTTGTCTTGCCGCGGGTAAGTTATGAAGAGGCCATGGAAATGTCTTATTTTGGCGCCAAGGTGATTCATCCGCAAACTCTGGTGCCTGCCATTCAAAAAAATATCCCTGTGCTCATCAAAAATACCTTGCGGCCGAAAAGTTCCGGTACAATCATTTCCAAACAAGCCGGTGACGGCGATCATCCTGTAAAAGGAATTGCCTCTTTTGCCGGTATTTCTTTGATTAATGTGCAGGGAAGCGGTATGGTCGGCGTGCCCGGTGTTTCCGGAAGACTCTTTGCGACCCTCGCTAAAGCAGATATTAATGTGATCATGATCTCGCAGGCCTCATCTGAACACAGTATCTGTTTTGTGGTTAAAACAGAGCAAGCCCAGGAAGCATGTGAGGTCTTGAAAAAGGAATTTGAATCAGAGATTCTGGCACGCAAAATCGATACCATCGAAGCCGTGGATGATTTGACCATGATCGCTGCTGTCGGTGAGAACATGCACGGGACTCCCGGTATTGCAGGAAAGCTCTTTGCTGCATTGGGCACCAATGCCGTCAATGTGATCGCCATTGCCCAGGGTTCCTCGGAACGCAATGTATCACTCGTTGTCAATAGCAAGGATGCTGTCAAAGCTGTCAATGTGATTCACTCTTCTTTTTACCTCTCTACCCGAAGCGCTCATCTGTTTATCATGGGAACCGGAAACATTGGGAAAACACTTTTGAGTCAGGTCTCCGGCGCCAGTAAGAAACTTTTCAAAGAATCTGATTTATCTCTGCTTGTGTGCGGCATTGCCAATGTCGAAAAAATGGTTTTCGACCGCAAAGGATTGGATGTCGAGCGTTGGCAATCCATCCTCGATGAAAAAGGTGAACCTGTCGATCTCGATATGTGGATAAACCGTATTCTTTTAATGAATCTCAGCAATGTCATTCTCGTCGATTGTACCGCGAGTGCAGATATTGCCTCCCGGTATACATCCTGGCTCGAACAGGGACTGCATATCGTTACACCCAATAAAAAAGCCAATACCATGGGATTGGATTATTATAAAGGCCTTAGAAAGCTCACCCGCGACCACCGGTTGCACTATATGTACGAAACCACCGTGGGTGCCGGATTGCCGATCATCAATACGATTCAAAGTCTGATCCATAGCGGAGATACAGTCACGCGTATCGAAGGGATTCTTTCAGGGACGCTGAGCTTTTTGTTCAATCGAATGTCACACGATTTTTCTTTTAGCCAGGTCGTTCGATATGCATTTGAGAATGGCTATACCGAACCGGATCCCAGAGATGATTTGGCGGGAATGGACGTAGGTCGAAAATTGTTAATCATGGCTCGGGAAATCGGCCTGAATCTGGAACTCGATGATATTCACGTAAAGGCTCTGATCCCTGCTGAATGGCGGCAGTTGTCTATGCAAGAGTTTTGGCAAAAGTTGCCGTCTTTGGATGAACAGTATGAAGATATGCTGAATGCTGCTCACCAGGAAAACAAGGTCGTTCGCTATCTCGCTGAAATCCAGGATGGCAAATGCAGTGTGCAAATTCGCACCATCGATGTGCAAAGCGATCTGGCTCACTGCAAAGCCACTGACAATATTGTGAGGATATTTACACATCGATATGTAGAGACTCCTTTGTTGATCCAAGGACCTGGTGCAGGCCGTGAAGTGACTGCTGCCGGTGTTTTAGCCGATATAATTAGCCTCGCCTTTCACCTCAACTGATTGTGAACAACCATGAGTCTGAATAAATGTTTGGTGTCATCGCCGGCCACCGTGGCGAACCTGGGTTGTGGATTTGATATTATGGGCCTCGCTATCCAGGAGCCTCTTGATCGTATCGGCGTAAAATTGAACAGTAACAGAGAAATTCGAATTTCAGAGATCACGGGACCAGAAGGTCACAAGCTTTCGTTTTCACCTCGTGAAAATCTCATGATCCATGTTCTTCAGTGTTTTACCAAAAAGCTGGGCACAAAACAGGGATTGGATATCACTCTCGAAAAGCACGTGCCACTCAGCTCCGGGATGGGAAGCTCTGCAGCCAGTTCGGGCGGTGTCCTGGTGGCTGCCAATGCCTTGTTTGATAACCCTTTCAATAATGATGATCTGGTCACCCTGGCCATGGAAGGCGAGAAATTTATATCCGGTGCCTGGCATGCCGATAATGTGGCTCCCTGTATCATGGGCGGTTTGGTCGTTATCCCCAATTATGAGCCACTGAGCCTGGTGTCTTGCCCCTTTCCTGAAGACTTGATTGTGGTGGTCGTCCATCCCCATTTCGAATTGCCGACCAAAGAGGCAAGGGCTGCTTTGCCCAAAGAGATTCCCCTGGGATTGGCTGTCAAACAATGGGGTCATGTCGCGGCTTATGTCTCTTCGTTTTTTTTACAAGACAAGAACGGCCTGGCTCGCTATATGGAAGATTTTGTGATTGAACCGGCCCGTGCCGCTCTCATCCCCGGGTTTTACGATGTCAAAAACGCTGCCCTGGAAAACGGAGCCATTGGCTGTTCTATCGCAGGGGGCGGACCCAGTGTCTTTGCATTTACCTTTGATCAAGACCAGGCCGAAACGATTGCATCACAAATGGCTTTGGCATTTAAAAAACATCAAATCGAGTGTGACAGGTTTTATTCACCTATAAATCCCAATGGTTGTCATTTGATCGATTGAGAGGAGTTATGAAATTTGTCAGTACACGTGGTGAAACCAATGTAACAGGTTTTACCCAGGCCCTTTTCAAGGGACAAGCTCCTGACGGTGGATTATATATCCCTGTCAAGTTTCCTCGCATCATAGAAGAGGAATTGGAAATTATTTCAGCTTATTCGTACAACAGGCTGGCAGAGTTTATGCTTGAAAAATGTCTTCCCTCGGATATTGATTCTGGCCTGGCTGAAAATATCATAGAAAATGCCTATGATTTTGGTCCGGAACTGAAACAAATCGATGATGATCTCTATATTCTGGAACTCTTTCACGGACCGACCCTCTCTTTTAAGGATTTTGGTGCACAGTTTATGGCCAAAACCATGGCTGCCTTGAATCCGGTCAAGGACAGTCTCACGACCATACTCGTGGCCACCTCCGGCGATACCGGAAGTGCCGTGGCTCATGCCTTTTATAATGTGCCGGGATTTCGGGTCGTATTGCTATATCCGTCTGAAAAAGTCAGCAAGTTACAGGAGCAGCAACTCACGACCATCGGCGGGAATGTCCATGCCCTGGAAATCAAAGGGACGTTTGATGACTGTCAGAGACTGGTCAAAAAAGCATTCAGTGACCAGGATCTCAATTCGAACCTCTTGCTCAGCTCTGCGAATTCGATAAATGTGGGCCGATTGATTCCACAGTCCTTCTATTATGTCTGGGCGATTACCACTCTGATGGAAGAACCAGATGACGGTATAGTGGTCTCTGTTCCCAGCGGGAATTTCGGCAATTTGACTGCTGGTCTGTATGCTGAAACCATGGGCTTGCCTGTCGAACAATTTATTGCCGCTGTCAATGCCAATCGGGTCATCCCTGATTATCTGGAAACCGGTTCTTATGCATCCCGTCCCTCTGTGAAAACGCTTAGTACCGCGATGGATGTCGGGGATCCCAGCAACTGGGCCCGCATTCGAGCCCTTTATGAGGATAATTGGAAGACCATTCGTAACCATCTATGGTCCAGCAGCGTCGATGATCCTGCGATCCGTGAAACGATTAAAGAGACCTATGAGGACCTCTATTATCTCCTTGACCCGCATACTGCAGTCGGTGTTCAGGCCTTGCAACGTTTTCGGCAAGAGAACAAGGCCCTTCGTTCAGCCAAAGCGATTGTTCTGGCT
Organism: Candidatus Zhuqueibacterota bacterium; assembly: GCA_014728115.1. Lineage (GTDB taxonomy): Bacteria > Zhuqueibacterota > Zhuqueibacteria > Residuimicrobiales > Oceaniaggregativiventaceae > Oceaniaggregativivens. The sequence goes on from WJME01000132.1 coordinate 16,705, forward strand.
ACTGCCCATCCGGGAAAATTTGAGGATATCGTGAGTGAGGTAATCGGTCAGAACACAGAACTTCCCCAGGCTTTACAGGACGCCATGCGAAAACCAAAACAGAGCCTGATTCTCGAGCCTGATTATCGAAAATTTGTCGATTTTCTTCTTTCCTGATCAATGTATACAAGGAGGGTGGGGGAACTTTTCTTTTTCAGGGTATCAGGGTAGAGGTTAAAACCGGACAGGCTCGGCTGATTTGAATCATGTTAATAGTCTTATTCGGGTGAACACCGTATCCAGATATTCTTTTTTCAAAATTGTACGATAAAAAGAGGTCCCATTGATTTTTTCCAACTGATGTTTCTTTTTCTTAAAATATTTCTGACTCTTTTTGGCATCGAACCAGTGAACCAGGTAGATCTTTGCATTGACAATTTCAACCGCTGTGATGCCGCGCTTGCCGATCGCACACCCGGAATTGAATAAACTCGGAATTGTTATGGCCTCGTTGTAGAGACTGCTTCTCAGGTTTTTCCAGCGTCTTTTTTTAAAGCAATGTTCGAGTTCGGTTTTGAGGTTTTTGATTTTTTTCTCTATTTTCTTTTTCTTGCTTTTATCCGCTTTGGAATATTTTTTAAATTGTTCATTGATCTGAAATTTCAATGAATCGACTTTGGAGAACGATTGAAAAAGAGGTCTGTGGGTGTGACCGATTATAGAGACGATTTTCCTTTTATTCGAAAATTCGTAAATCCTGCGTTCGACCTTGTATTGCTTTTGACTGTCATAAGCTGTGGAAATATTTTTGATTCTCAAAGGTTTGAAAATATATCGCAATAAATAGTGAGCCAAACCATTGTATTTTTCCAGAAAATGCGACGCCTGATGGCCATGAAATATCGCCAGGATATTGTCTTGAAATCTCAATTTCAGTGCCGGAAAAAGAAGATGTCTGAATCGATAATCTTCATGATTGACCAAATTATAATCATGATTCCCAATGATTTTTAAAAGCCGGTTATCAAGAGAAAACTGCTCAAATAATTCAAAAATTTGAGGCCAGCTTTTTTCAATGTCCGAGAGTCGAAATTTATGCAACTCTTCGATATCCCCATTCAGGATGAGTTTATAATCCAGCGGAAAATAAAAACTCTTTAATATTTCCTCAAACAGATCAGCGTTCGTCCGAAAATCATCCATCTTGCCGCCATTTCCCAGATGCACGTCACTCAAAATCACCACCCGATCGCGAGGGTGCAATTTCAAGGTATGTGCCTGATTCAGAACATCATCCAGGTTTGGCATCAGAAAATTATTGTTTTTCCAAAACATGCATGGATTCCCCATGTGATCGAATGGAGAATATAGGCATTAGATTTCGATTTTGCAATTTTTTCATTCCCGTATTTTTGCCAGGGTTGTATTCGTTTAACGGAAGAGGAGATATCATGCTTGCATTCAAGCCATGAATGTATTAGCTTGTATCTTTTAAATGAACATCAGGATTTGATCGAGTTGTAAAGGAGGAGCCAAAGTGAGATTGCCCAATATCTGTTTGTCATTTTTTCTGTTATGGATTCCACATATGATGTTCGGTCAAACGGCAGCTGTGGCTGAGGAATCCGATGTGCAAGCTCTTGTCAGCCTGACCGTTTCGGAATCCAAGCGTTTGATCGCCAAAGCGGTTCCGGAAATGCCGCAAGTCAAGGAAGCCATGAAGAATGGTATGGTGATTTTAACCAAAGGAACGACCAATACCTATGTTGCTGAAGAATTCATCGGTGAACCCATAGAACGGGGTGCTCTTGTCTATGGACGGGTTTATCCTGAAAAGGGAACGAAAAAGCTCAGCCCCGATTCAGTCATTTCAGAATTGATATTCATCAAAGGCGAACGGCAGCACGATCTTTCATTGGCAGATGCTGTCAAAAAATTGCAGAAAGGAGATGTCGTGATCAAGGGCGGCAATGCCCTGGACTATAAAAATAAATTGGCAGCTGTCTATATAGGCGGAGGCTCTGCCGGCACCACAGGCAAATTTATGCCCTATCTGGTAGGCCAAAAGGCCAGGCTCATCATTCCCATTGGCCTGGAAAAAAATATTGCCGGGGATATTCATGATGCTGTTCACAAAATGCGCCAGCCTGTGCCAAGCCTGAACAGAGTGCCTTCAATGTGGCTTTTGGATGGTGAGCTTTTAACAGAGATCGAAGCATTCAAGATCTTGGCCCATGTTACGGCCACACACGTCAGCAGTGGGGGGATTGGAGGCGCAGAAGGAGGAGTCAGGCTACTTTTGAGAGGGTCCCGCAAGAACGTCGAACATGCTCTAAAAATCGTCGAGGAAATTTTGGGTGAACCCCCTTTTGTTGAATAAATTGTATGGTTCCGTCACTAATGTGGCTATGCACTTGCAAAGGGATTGTCGGAATAAAAAAAAAGCCCGATCTGTAAAGAGATCGGGCTTGACGTCTATCTATATAACAGGAAATTTATATACGAGAGACATTATTGGCTTGTAAACCTTTGGGGCCTGATGTGACTTCGAATTCCACTTCGTCACCCTCTTCCAGAGTCTTGTAACCGTCGCCCTGAATAGCATTGAAATGTACAAAGACATCTTCGCCTTGCTCGCGGGTGATAAATCCGTAACCCTTTGATCCGTTAAACCATTTGACTGTTCCTGTTTCCATTGAACCAATCCTTCAAAAATAATGAATAATACCTATGCGCTGGATTCGAGGCAAAAAAAAATCGCTCCGAACAAATTTTTGTGTTCTTTGCGATCGATTCTGATTTGCCAATAATGTTATACTCTTTGTACAATCAATAAAGAAAAATACAGCGCACTAAAAATTTGATAACTAATGTAAATAGAATTTTATTAAAATGCAAGAGAAAATTTGTGATTTTAAAAAAATATGTTTTCAAATCCTCCCTATACTAATCGATTTTTGTACTGATTGTTACTTTAAACGTTATACCAAAAGGTAAGGCTTGAAAGATATAAAGATCTTTCACCTTTAAACCCTACCAAAGGTAATTGATTTTTTATGGAATTATCAATATACTATAAAATGTACAGATCTTTTTCTGTCTCTTTTGCTGCTCATTTGTGTTTGACTGTGATTGAACCGTTTTGGATTCAATCTCCAAATCCGCTAAACAACTCATTAACCCAGGCAGCTGATCGATCTGTGAGGTGTGCAAAAAATAAAGTCAGATCTGCATAGAAAATAAAAAAGGAGCCTTTGAATGCCTCAAAAACACGATATCGTCATTCTGGGTGGGGGAATGATCACCGAGATGCAAATTTTGCCTTCCATCTATCATTTACAGCGGCTGGGATTGATCGATCATATTTCAATTTGTGCGTTAAACTCTCCGCCCTTGCAACAATTAGCCAAAAATACAACGCTAAAAAAGGCCTTTCCCGGACAATCGTTTACCTCTTTTCCCGATTTCGATTCGGTATCACCAAAAGAAAATTTTCCTGAATTGTATAAAAAAGTGATCAAAGACATTCCACCCAGAAATATCGTAGCGATTGCATTACCCGACCAACTACATTTCGAAACCGTTATGTATGCGCTGGAGCATGATCAGCACGTCCTGTGTGTAAAACCCCTGGCATTAAAAAACGAACATGCGATTCAGATCGAAAAAACGGCCTATGAGCGGGGACTGTTTGTGGGGATTGAATATCACAAACGGTTTGACGACCGGGTCGCTATTGCACGGCAGAAATACAGGGCAGGCCATTTTGGCGAATTCCGGCTGGGTATGGCCACGCTCATCGAGCCGTGGTATTACCGGGATTCCAATTTTCAAAACTGGTGTACCACAGAAAACTCGGACATGTTTACCTATATCGGATGCCATTATGTGGATCAGGTGCACATGATCACCGGACTCTTGCCAACACAGATCTCTGTTTATGGCTCTGTTGAAGATTATCCCAATGGCAACCAGGGCTATTTATGGACAAATGCCCGCATCGTCTGGGAAAACGGCGCCAGCCTCTCGGTTTTGAACGGCATGGGCTATCCCAATGTGGGTCCGGGAGGCAACTCGCAAGGGATCTGGCTCTTTACTCAGGGCGAAAAAGACGGCGGTATACTGTTCCATGATGATCAATATCGCGGCATCAAGCATTCCTACCTGGTCAAGGGGACTGACCCCGGAGAATCGTACTATAATGAACCGAGTCCTGACTATTTCAAACTGATCGACCGCGGGGGGCAGGGCTTGACTCCTGTTGGCTATGGATATCGCAGCATTGAAGGTATTGTGCAGGCAATCGATCGCGTAGAATCAACAGGCCAGGCGAATTTAGAGCAACGCCAAAAAGTGATCAAACAAATCGATGCTGAAGGCATTATCGCCACACCGGCCAACAGCGCATTTAACGAGTTGGTCATACAAGCCGGACGAATGTCCATTCTCAGCGGGGGCAGAGATGTGGTGATCGAATATGGTGAAAAACCACAGGTCAGATTCAAAGAATTGAGCGAGTATCATCAGATTTAATATATATTCTGCAGTCCGGATTCGGAATCGCCATCATGATCGAAAGCAAAAGTGTGTTTTTGAACCAGGATTTAAAACAATAGTTCAAGGAGTTTAACATGGCTGTATATAATCGCACACCCGTCACGGTCCCCTGTGTGGAAACAAAATATCGAACCATCAAAACCGCATTGCCTGTCCCCGAATCGATTCCTCTGCTCGAAAAGTTGGAAAAGTTCGAACCTCAATCCATGCTGGGACAACCCCCTGTGGTCTGGGACCGAGCAGAAGGATTTCAGGTCTATGACAAATGGGGAAATATATGGCTGGACTGGTCATCTGGAGTTTTGGTGACCAATATGGGGCATGCACATCCGAAAATCTGTGCAGCTCTGGAAAAGGCCGTGAAAAACAAGCTCATTGCAACCTATGTATTTTACCATGAACAACGGGCCGAACTGGTTGAACTTTTGGCATCGATAGCCCCAAAGGGTCTGGATAAAGTGTTTCTCCTCACCACAGGCTCGGAAGCCACTGAAAACTGTATCAAACTTGCCCGGACCTATGGGATTCAAAAAGGCGGTCGCGATAAACACGTCATCGTCGGATTTACCAATGCCTTTCATGGCAGAACCATGGGGGCTCAAATGGCCGGTGGGGTCGCTAAACAAAAAGAGTGGATTGTCAATCTCGATCCGGGGTTTGTCACCGTTCCCTTTCCTGATGGCTTTATAAATGAGGACCTGAGGTTCGAGCTATTTCTCGAAACGCTTGAAAACCAGGGCATCGATCCTAAAAACGTTGCCGGCGTCATGTCCGAGAGTTTTCAGGGTGCCGGACCCTATTTTATGCCCATAGAGTATGCACAGCAACTGCAAGCTTTTTGTCGTGAAAATGATGCGCTGTTGATTATGGACGAAGTGCAGGCCGGATTCGGTCGCGCCGGAAAGTGGTTTGCCTTTGAGCATTATGACATTACACCAGACCTCATTGCCTGTGGAAAGGGCATCTCTTCTTCATTGCCGCTGGCAGCCGTGATCGGCCGGCAGGATGTCATGAATCTGTATAAACCAGGCAGCATGACGTCCACCCATTCGGGCAGTCCGTTACCAGTGGTGGCTGCTGTTGCCAATATCAAAGCAATGAAAGAAGAGAAAATTGTCGAAAACGCTGCTCAGCTGGAACCAACTTTGATGACAGCTTTATATGATATTCAGAAAAAACATCCAGCCCGGGTCGGGGCGGTTTTCGGTAAAGGCCTGGTTGCAGGATTGCAGATCGTCAAATCCGGAAAAGACCCGGATCCAGATACTGCTCAGCGAATAAACGAGACCTGTTTTCACCGCGGCCTGCTCATGTTTGCACCAGTGGGCACGGGAGGACAATGCATCAAAATTTGTCCGCCCTTGACCATCACAAAAGACGCCTTGCTCGACGGAGTGAAGGTCTTGACGCAAGTTTGTGATGAAATACTGGATTGATTAAATACCCCGGTGCAAATGCGCAATATGACTTAACGGATAAAAATCCGGTGCGGGCACAACAAAAAAAAGGAGGGATCCTATGAAACGCATTCTTGTTATCAGCATCTTTTTGTCCATGTTTGTCGCGGTCTTACACTCTGAAGAAAAGGCCATGCACAACATAGAGGTCTATTCAGAATCCGGTCGTTTTGCAGGATGGCCTGCCAACAACGGCATCTGGAGCTGGGGTCAGGAGATCGTGGTCGGATTTTCACTTGGCTACTATAAAGAGAATCCCACGGGTGGCCATGATATCGATCGGGATCGGCCATCGGAGCGGGTCGTGGCGCGCAGTGTGGATGGGGGGGAAACATGGTCTATAGAAACCCCGGGTGATGCAGGACAGCCAAATGCTGCCGAGGCTCCGGCCACTTTGCAGCAAGGGATCGATTTCACCGAACCGGATCTCGCCCTGAGGTTTAACGGGAGTTCTCTCTACTATTCATTTGATCGCTGCAAGTCATGGCAAGGGCCCTATACGCTGCCTACATTCGGACGGCCAGGATTGCTCAGCCGCACGGATTATATCATAGAAGGCCCGGCTCGTGTTTCGGCTTTTGTGGCTGCAGAAAAAGAGGGAGGCGGTGAAGGTCAAACGCTGTGTATGCGAACCACAGACGGCGGCCAGACATGGAATCTCGTCGGATGGATCGGACCGCAACCCCCGGCTGACTATGGCTATGCCATCATGCCGGCCACGGTGGCGCTCGAAAACGATGCCTATCTCAGCATCGTTCGCCGCGGCGGAAGATTCGACGGTCAAAAACGATGGTGGCTCGAAGGCTTTATCTCTCCTGATGATGGTCATTCCTGGTACAAGCTCGATCAGCCCTATATCGACACCGCGGGTAGCCCCGCCACTTTGACCCGCCTGGCCGACGGCTCTCTTGCCATGACCTATGGCTGGCGTCATGCCCCTTATGGCATCCGTGCTCGGATATCCCGCGACGATGGCCAGACCTGGAGCCGTGAAATTATTTTACGGAGTGACGGCGCCAGCTGGGATCTGGGCTATCCCCGTACCGTTCAGAGACCCGACGGCAAGTGCGTCACAGTCTATTATTTTCATCCAAAAGGACAGGATTTGCGCACTATCGAGGCGACCATCTGGGATCCTCAGAAAATGTTGCAAGAGTAGACAAAAATGATCAATTTCGTCATTGCTATGCGCTGTGACTATTTGTTAAAATTACGGTAAATGGTTGCATTTTTAATTTTATTTATATATATTCCTCTATTATTGTTATGTAATTCGAGGAATTCATGTATACACTTGTCCACAGCGCCGCTGTTCTCGGCATTAATGCCTATGTCGTTAAAGTAGAGACGCATATCGAAGGAAATCTGCCTTATTTTGCCATGGTAGGATTACCAGAAGGGGCCGTACGTGAGGCGCGTGAACGCGTGCAATCCGCGGTCAAGAATTCTGAAATCAAATTCCCGCTCAAGCGCATCATTATCAATCTGGCTCCGGCGGATGTCAAAAAAGAGGGAGCCGCATTCGACTTGCCTCTGGCCGTGGGCATCCTGTCTGCCGATGGCATCATTAAATCCAGGCATCTGCAGGAATATGGTATCCTCGGCGAGCTGGGTCTCGATGGCCACCTACGTCCCGTGCGCGGAGTCTTGTCCATTGCCGTGGAATTTAAAAAACGCGAATTCAAAGGTCTGATCATTCCTGAACAAAATGCCAGAGAAGCGGCACTGGTCGGAGGGCTGGATGTGATTCCGGTACGCACCCTGGAACAGGCTATTCGTTTTCTCAATGACCAAATCACTATCGAGCCGTTCAGAGTGGACAACCGTCAGATGCTGGGTCAACCTCAGCGTCATAAATTCGACTTTATGGATGTCAAAGGGCAGGAGCATGCCAAACGTGCCCTCGAAGTGGCTGCCGCAGGCGGACATAATGTCATCATGATCGGCCCTCCTGGCTCGGGCAAGACCATGCTGGCCAAACGAATCCCGACCATCCTGCCGGATATGAGTCTGGCCGAAGCACTCGAAACCACCAAAATTCACTCTGTAGCCGGCATCCTCAACAATAGCGAAGCGCTTATCACCACTCGGCCTTTTCGTTCACCCCATCATACCATCAGCGATGCCGGTCTCATTGGCGGTGGAACCATCCCGAAACCAGGTGAAGTGAGTCTCGCCCATCATGGTGTGTTGTTTCTCGATGAACTTCCGGAATTCAAGAAAAATGTCCTCGAGGTACTGCGCCAGCCTCTAGAGGACGGCCAGGTAACGATATCCAGAGCACTGTTATCCCTGACTTATCCGGCCACATTTATGCTCGCTGCAGCCATGAATCCCTGTCCGTGTGGATATCATACCGATCCCAATCGAACCTGTACCTGCAGTATTCCCAATATTCAGCGATACATGGCCAAGATATCCGGTCCCTTACTGGATCGCATAGATATCCATCTCGATGTGCCCACGGTGAAATACAAA
>WJME01000133.1 GCA_014728115.1 Candidatus Zhuqueibacterota bacterium
CAAACTTTACTCCCACGATTAAGTACCCAATTATTGTAACGACTCTAGTAAATCGCGAATCTTTTGTGCGGTTTTTTCACCAATACCGGGCAGTGCAGTCAGTTCATGCGTTTCAGCATTCAAGACATCCTGGACGGTTTCGAATCCGCCTTTGAGCAGGGTATCCCGAATTTTTTCACTCAATTCTTCGACATATTCGACCGAGATATCTTCGATATGTTCTTCTTCTTCCTCTTCCGGTTCATCTTCTGCCATCATGGTGCGGTATTCATCTTCGCGAACGGTTTGGATCTCATAATTAGTCAGCCGAGACGCTAACCGCCGGTTTTGTCCTCCCTTGCCGATGGCGAGGGATATCTGCTCGTCATCGAGAACCGCAATGACCTCTTTATCTTCTTCATCGATAGCGATACGCATGGGTTTGGCAGGACTGAGAGCGCGTGTGATAAAGATTTCCGGCTCACTGCTCCAGTTAATGATATCTATTTTTTCGTTATTGAGTTCCTTGACAATCGCCTGAATGCGCATGCCTTTCATACCGACGCAGGCACCGACAGCATCGATACGTTTATCATTGGAATAGACCGCAATTTTGGTTCTCTCCCCCGGATCTCTGGCAATCGCCTTGATCTCGATAATACCTTCATAGATTTCTGGCACCTCGAGTTCAAAGAGTCGAATCAGAAACATCGGGGAACTGCGCGAGACCACGATTTCAGGACCTCTGGACGTCCAGCGAACATCTTTGATCACGGCCCGCAGATGATCGCCGCGCCGATATCGTTCTGAGGGGATCTGTTCTGATTTGGGCAAAACGACTTCATTGCGATCGATATTGACAAAGATTTCGTCGCGATTGAGTTGGCGAATTTCACCATTGATGATTTCGCCGATACGATTCTTGTATTCCTCATAGACGAGTTCTTTTTCAATTTCTTTAATGCGCTGGTTCAAATTTTGTTTTGCAGAAATAATGAGACGGCGCCCAAAAGTGGCCGGATTGACGATTTCCAAAAACTCGTCCCCCTCTTCCAGATCAGGTTCTGTTTGCCGAGCCGTCTCTAGCGCAACCTCGTGCACCGGGTCTTCGACCTCTTTGACAATGGTTTTGTACTGATAGATTTCGATTTCACCTTTATCCATGTTGACAAAAATATCGAAATTATCCGTTGTGCCGTATTTCTTTTTGATCATGGCATAGAAAATGTCTCGCAGAATACGAGAGAGCACCTCTTTGTCAATGCTTTTTTCTTTGACCAGCGATGCAAACGCCTCGACAATATCACTTTTCATGATTCAAACCTGTTTGAAAAATCCGGTTTAAAATTCAATAATGATTTTTGATTTTACGATCTGTGACAATGGAACACGCTGTTTCACGCCGTCGACCTCGAGCCAAATAGCGTCCTCGGAGTCGGATTCACTCGGTTGAATTCTGCCGACGAGCTCGATTGTCTTGTCCTGGTAATTCAGGAACAACTTTACTTTTCTTCCCAGCTGCCTGTGAAAATCTCTGACCGTTTTCATTGGCCAATCCACGCCGGGTGACGATACCTCGAGCGTGTAATTTGACGAAATCAAATCCTTTCGGTCGATCAAGTCACCAATGGTTCTGTTGGCCTGAGTACAGCGATCGATGGTAATCGTTCCGGGCCGATCGATTTCATCGACAAAGACGCGAATCACCGTACGATTGCCTTTCCCACCCATTTTGAGCCCTACCAACTCTATTCCCATCGGCTCAAGAGTTTTAGTGATCAAATTTTCGAGATTTTCTTGATTAATCACGTAACAAATCCTTTAGGCAACAAAAAAGTGGGCCTTTAGGGCCCACTTGTCTGCTAATATAAGAAATTTTTACTGGCGATGCAAGTAAATTCTTAAAAACTTAAAACCTATCCTTTGGCCATTTCCTTTAAAATGATGGCTTCATTTTTTTCCTGGCTATCGGGATAATCGTTAATGATTTGATCATACAGAGCCACCGCTTTATCCTTTTGTTCGGCAATTTCATAGTTACGTGCGGCGCGCAGCAGATACTGGCTGGCAAAAAAGGAAGCCGGATATTCGTTTGCAGCCTTTACAAACGTATTTGCGGCATCTTGATGTTGTCCGAGTTGTTCCTGACTTGCAGCAACACCCCCTAATGCAGACACTTTGAAATGTTCTATACCGGAATATTTATCCAAAAAGGATTGGTATTGTTCCAATGCTTGTTCATAATCGTTCTGCAAATAGTGGCACTTTGCCAAAAAGAATCGACTCAATACGCCATAGTCGCTATTGCCATAGTTGTTGACCACATCCTGAAACTGTGTCATAGCTGATTGAACTCTGCCCTCATCAAAGGCCCTGCTGGCACGTAAAAATTCCACGCTGGCCATTTTTTGGGCTTCACCGGAACTGGAAATATAGAACCAGGCTGCTGCCGCAATAATGATCAAAGCAGCCAGTCCACCATAAACGTATTTTGCATTTTCTTCAAACCACTGGCTGGCCTGGAAATAAAAGGTGACAAGCTTGTCTTCCTTGAGTTTCTTTTTGGTTATGCGCTGTCTCGGTTTAAGCATGGAAATCCCACTCTAGATTTTTTCGATTTGTCATTAGCAGATCAATATAAAAATCATAACGATTTTATGCAAGCGAAAAAAAAGCAGTGCAGGAAGCATATTCAAATTGTTGGCTGTACCTATTCGGGTGGACGAGCTTCACGGGCCGACACCACGACGATTTCATAGGCATGCACAGCGACCGTGGCCGTGAACAGAATAGCCACAAAAATCATAAAGAGGGGTCCCCAACGACTCTGCGTTGAGCCCAGCACCCAGCTGGTGGCATAAATGAGCAATGGCATGGATAACAAGGTAATGGCTGTAGAGAGGATAATGCTGAAAAAGATTTTATTATTGTTTTCGCGAGCCCCGGCAAAATAAGCGATGACAATGATTAAAAAGCCCAGAATCAAGGCCACCAGCGTGATGGTATCGCTAATTTCCGGCCACCACATGATCGGTTCGACCGTCCTCGCAGCTTGGCCAAGACTGTCATTAGGAGCAGTCGTCGGCATAGGCATTACCTCCATGCAAGGGTTAGATGAGTTTCATACCTGTCGGTGAGGTACGATAATCTTGATATGACCGACTATATCGACAGTGATCTCTTTGTGCGTAAATTGGACCAGCTCGCCTTCCATCTGCATTTTAAGGGGATGTTCAGCATCGATACTGATATGATCGCTGCTCAAAGTGACGGTTTCTGCGCATTTATCGAGACTGCCATTGAGAATTCGCAGCAAGGCCACTATGCGTTTGATAAATGGCATGTCCTTCAAGATCACAATATCCAATAACCCATCTTGCGGATCAGCCATGGGAGCGATTCGGAATCCCCCACCAAAAGAACGGCCATTGGCGAATGCGATCAACAGCATTTTACCTTCTAACGCTTTGTCGGGCGTTTTTATTCGATAAGTTCCGGCACGGTATTGACGAATGATTTTGAAAACAGCCAAGAGATAAGTGACAAAATTTCTGCCCTTTTGATGTCTGCTGATCGTCTCGACGATATCGACATCAAATCCGATTCCAGCGACATTGATAAAATAAAGATCCGCGATCTTTGCTACATCGAATCTCTGCGGCTCACCGGACATAAGGGTTTCCAGGGCCTTATCCAGAGACAACGAAAGTCCGGCAGCCTGGGCAAAATCATTGCATGTGCCGATAGGTAAAATTCCAATCTTGACATCTCTGCGTGTCGGATGACTGAAAATGCCGTTTATCACTTCATTCAGCGTTCCATCTCCGCCCGCAACGATCAAATGGGTTTGATTTTCATCCATGGCCTGATGCGCCAGCTTGACCGCATGACCAATGGAAAGGGTTTCGAAAAGTCTGTATTCGATGCGGTTTTGTTGAAAAAAATCAATGACTTTACGGACGTTTTTCTGATTTTTTCCTGAACCAGCCTGTGTATTGAATATAATCGTCACGGGTTGCATAGTTTTCTCGTTTGCCGCAAGAGATCCGTATTAACTAAAGATAGGTTCAGATTCCTGATTCAATAATACCCACAATGTATAGATGCCCAGAGCCGTGCCAAATGGAATGTTTAGCAAATTGATGGCCGCAAGAACGAGTCCTATAATTCTCCCCCAATTCCGTCGTTTAAGGATGCCGATGCCGGCAATCACCGAAGGTAAAGAAAGAATTGAAGTGATCCCTGCAATGGCCAGTCCGATTATGGAGAGTATGGGTAAAACAGGCTCCTGGGTTTGAGTTTGACTAAAGATGCCAACACTAAGCAGAATCATCAAAACGATAAATCCCGCAATGATTCCCAATGCGCCCCATGCAATCCATAGTATTCCTGTCAAGCGTACATGAGTGTCCATCTTTGCTCCTTTCTGGCAAAATAGCCATTAGAGAGTCAAATCGCAACATGAATTTTTACAATAATGATACTCTTTCAAAGGATGGATCATCCTTTATATCGATGGGTTTCAAGGCTTGTCACCTTCATGATTTTGGTGTACGGAATCCCTTTGAGCATGTTTCACAGATCCCCTAATCGGTTGATTGTTTGGGCTCGTTGTGCCAGAAAATATATTTTATAAAGGTATAGCCCAAGTAGGTTTGGGAATTACCTTGCTGATCAGTGAAAATCGGATTTTCCTCTGCCCTGATATGGCATTCCATTGTGTCGCGATCCAGTCCAAGGGCTCGGGTAGCATCGACCTCAAAATCCCTTACAAAGAGATCTCCATCCCTGGCCGGAATGACCCATAATCGGCCAAGCCTTTTACGAAAAAAACTTTGCACATTGTAAAAAGGATCTTTGGTCGCAATGATAAATATTTCTGCCGGGGTTTCCAGAGAACTCATTTCGATAGCAGCCAGATCTTCGCGCATTTCACCTTTATAGGCCAGGCGACCTACCTTTTTTTCAAACTCTTCCCATGTTCGTGCGAGTTCCTTGTCTGCATTGAAGGAGATGGGAAAATTGACGAGGACCATATCGATTCGCGTGGGCCAATAATCCGGTCTTAAAAAGGGAACAGGCAATTTGGTAATGGCAATATGGCTGGTCGGTTCGCCATTTATTTCCCGGAAGACATAAATAAATCCATTGTCTGATTGGTAAAAGCGTTGTCCTGATAAACGGGTGTAATACAGGACAACCCGGTTGGGATCATCATGCGTGATATGACTTTGTACTTGAATAGATCTTGCATCCGGAAAGCGTTTTTGGAGCGCGTTCAATAAATATTGACGGTGAACACTATCGGGGTGGCTTGCCGGATAGATATAACTGTCAAATGTTTCCTGACTGAAAAACCGGCTGGGTTCGGCAAAAATGCCAGAGACCAAAACCAGCAGGTTTATAATCATCAATAAAATTTTCAAATGAACTCACCTGAATAAAAATACAAAATGAATAATAGCTATTTTTGTTGTACCTTCCAGGAAAAACAACTGCGTTTTCCGGTATGACAAGTCGGTCCTTTGGGTTCAGCCTTGACCAGTATGGTATCGGAATCACAGTCGGTATATATTTCCACGACCTGCAAAAAATTGCCAGAGGTTTCACCTTTGGTCCAGAATTTTTGCCTTGACCGGCTCCAAAATGTCACCATGCCTTTTTCCAGGGTCATTTCCAGGCTTTGGGGATTCATATAGCCGACCATGAGAATCGTGCCGTCATTGGCATCCTGAATAACAGCCGGAACCAGTCCTTTTTCATCATACTTTATAGCGTCTATGAATGACTGTACCCCGACATTTTCAATCTCTGACATGAATGTTTTTCTCCTTTAAAAATGATTTAACCTCGCTTATCGAGTTACTGCGGTAATGAAATATAGAGGCGGCCAGGGCAGCATCGGCATGGCCATCGGCAAAAGCCTCGTAAATATGCTCTAGTTCGCCGCATCCGCCGCTCGCGATGACCGGTATGGAAACAGCATCTGACAGCGTACGGGTCAGATCCAGGTCATAGCCGGCTTTGGTACCGTCCCGATCCATGCTGGTCAGGAGGATCTCCCCGGCACCGTATTCTTGAGCTTGTTGCGCCCATTCGAGTGCATCCAGGGAGGTGGGTTCACGTCCGCCATAGATATAGACCTGCCATCCTCCCTTTCCATCATCCTTGGCATCGATCGCGAGAATGGTTGCCTGGCTGCCGAACCGTTCGGAACACTCTTTGATCAGATCCGGATTCAGCACTGCGGCCGTATTCATGGTGATCTTGTCTGCACCGCTTTTCAAAAGGTTTTGTGCATCCTGAGCGGTACGAACGCCCCCTCCCACGGTCAATGGCATAAAAACCTGTTCAGCAGTACGGCGAACGACATCGATGATAATATCGCGTTTTTCAGCAGATGCCGTGATATCGAGAAAAACCAATTCATCTGCACCTTGTTCATCATAATAGCGTGCCTGCTCTACCGGATCGCCGGCATCAACGAGATTGAGAAAATTTATTCCCTTGACGACGCGTCCGTCTTTAACATCCAGGCAAGGAATAATACGTTTTGCCAGCATCTATTCGCCTTTCTGATATTTTTTTACGATATCGGCCAGATCCATTTTGTTTTCATATAAAGCCTTGCCAATAATCACGCCTTCAATGAGCGGATGATTCAAATCCACGATTTCCTTGACATGATCTTCGTCAGAGATGCCACCCGAGACAATAACCGAGATATTTGCTTTTTCTGCGATTTCTAACGTCGCCGTAATATTCGGACCGCTCAGTTCGCCGTCTCTATAGACATCGGTATAAATAATGCGTTCGACATGATATTGTTTCATGATGCGTGCAAGCTCGATGGCGGAAACACCGGTTTGTTCAGCCCACCCGGAAATGGCCACCCGGTTATCGCGAGCATCGATACCCACGACAATTTTTTCGGGTCCGTGTTTTTGGACAGCCTCCTGAACCAGTTGGGGATCCCGCACAGCTACCGTTCCCAGGATCACACGTGCAATTCCATTCTCAAGCCAGCGATCGATATCTTCCATCGTGCGGATCCCTCCGCCCAGCTCGAGCGGGATATCTGTGATATCGATGATGCGTTGAATCGCCTGTATATTGACAAGACTATTGCCAAAAGCGCCATCCAGGTTGACCACATGAATCCATTGCGCACCCTCGCGTTGCCACTTTTGGGCGATGTTGACCGGATTGGGGTCATAGGTGATCGCTGTTTCCTTGGCACCCTGGGTCAGGCGCACGGCCTCTCCGTTCAAGAGATCTATGGCCGGGAGTATTAACATATTTTATCCTTTATAGTTTAAAAAATTTTCCAATACCCTCAAACCCAGCTTTTGTGATTTTTCAGGATGAAACTGTAAGCCGAAAAGATGATCCCGCCTGATCGCGACGGTATAACGATGATGATAATCGCTTTCGCCGGTAATGATCTCGTTATTTTCCGGGTCGATATAATAGGAATGCGCAAAATAGAAATAGCTCTCTTTTGGTAATCCCTGCCAGAGCGGGCTCTTTTTGACTTGAAATAATTGATTCCATCCCAAATGCGGGACTTTGTAAGATCGATCAAAACGCTTGACCGTGCCTTTGAGGACGTCTAGACCGGGAACCCCGGGACTTTCCTCACTGGATTCAAAGAGCAGCTGTAATCCCAAACAAATTCCCAAAAAGGGCTTTCCGGCCGCGACATTTCTCTTGATCGGCGCTTCCAGGCCGAGGGTTCTCACGTGATGCATGGCATTTCCAAAGGATCCAACCCCGGGGAAAATAATTTTATCTGCTGCATCGATATCCTTAGGATCCATAGAAATTTGGGCCTTTGCGCCCAAAAATTCCAGGGCTTTTTGTACGCTGAAAAGATTGCCTGCATGGTAATCGATTATGGTGATCATGATAGCGTGCCTTTCGTCGAAGGAATATCTGAACTATTTTCATCGAATCGTATGGCCATCGATAAGGCCCGGGCAAGAGCCTTGACCATGGATTCACAGGCATGATGCATATTTTCACCATACAAGAGTTCGATATGAAGGGTGATCCGGGCCTGAGTCGCAAAAGCACGTAAAAATTCAGGCCATAATT
Organism: Candidatus Zhuqueibacterota bacterium; assembly: GCA_014728115.1. Classification (GTDB taxonomy): domain Bacteria; phylum Zhuqueibacterota; class Zhuqueibacteria; order Residuimicrobiales; family Oceaniaggregativiventaceae; genus Oceaniaggregativivens. The sequence continues at coordinate 8,077 of WJME01000133.1, forward strand.
CACTGTCAAAGTCTCCCACCATGCGAGGTGAGAAAGCCCCGTGAAAAGCACAAAACGGACGGCCGCTCAAATCAACCACTGCTCTGGCCAAAGCTTCATCCAGCGGACAATAGGCGTGACCAAAACGGTTGATGCCGCGCTTTTCTCCGCAAGCCTGATGAAACGCCTGGCCCAATACAATCCCCACATCTTCGACCGTATGATGACCATCGATATGCAGATCCCCTGTTGCTTTGAGGGTGAGATTCATACCAGAGTGTTTTGCCCATGCTTCTAACAGATGATCGAAAAAGCCGATACCGGTCTGAACATCGGCTTTACCTTGTCCGTCCAGCTCGAGATGCAGCCGGATATCTGTTTCTCTGGTTTTGCGATGGATTTCAGCCCCTCTTTTTTGTGCTGTCATCATGAGACCTCTTTTAAAGCATCGATAAATAGATTGTTTTCTGCTTCGGTGCCGGCATTGACCCGTAAGCAATTTTGCAACAACGGATAACCGCTGACATCCCTTACCAGAACACCTCGCTCTTTTAAAGCATTGAAAACCTGTTTACCATCATGAACTCTAAAAAGAACAAAATTAGCAGCCGTGGGAAAGACCTCGATGTTTTCCATGGCGCACAGTATCTTGTACAGACGATCCCGTTGCCTTCGAATATATTGAACCTGTTCCATCAATACAGATTTATTGCCCAAAAGGGTTAAAGCGACACTTTCAGTAAACAGATTAATGTTATATGGCAAATTGACTTTTAAGAGTTGTGCTGCAATATGGGGATGGGCAATAAAATAGCCAAATCGCAATCCGGCAATGCTAAACGCCTTGGAAAAGGTTCTTGAAATAATGAGATTCTCGTATTTGGGCAAGAGTTCGAGAGCGCTTTGATCCGTGAATTCGGCATACGCTTCATCCCATAGGACCAGATTCGGTGACAAGTCGAGTACGGTTTCAAGAAAATCAAGCGAGAGTTCTGCGCCGGTGGGATTATTCGGTGAACACAGCAGGGTCAGTTTTGGGTGTTCGGTTTTGATTTTTTCCAAAACCAGTTCCTGGTCGACCTGCAAATCCTCGTTGTTATAGACATTGATCAATTCCGCGCCGTAAAGAGGTGGAAAAAGGTCAAACAAGGAAAAGGTAGGAGGACAAATCAAGACCTTTTCCCCATCTGAAATGGTTGCATTGAGCAATGTTTGCAGCAACTGATTCGATCCATTGCCCAGAACGAACGAATCAGGACTGTATCCCAGCCATTCGCTCAATTTTGTACGCAAGAGGCTGGATGAATGTTCGGGATAACGATGCCACTCGAGTTGCCGTGCCTGGGCAAGGATCTGCTCTTTGAGCATCTCCGGTACATCAAAGGGACTCTCGTTCTGATTGAGTTTGGCCTTTACCCGCGATTGCGGGGGTGACTGGTAACCCGGCAAATCCGTGACCTGGGATTTGAAATAATCAGGCATTGTTCTTTATTCTCCTCTGGATAGCATTGGCATGCGCTTGCAGGCCTTCGGCATTGGCAAACCGGATGATTTTATCGCCGTGCTTTTGCATTGCTTTCTCACTGTATGAAATAATGCTGCTTGTCTTTAGAAAATCCTCGGTACGTAAAGGAGAAAAAAAGCGTCCGGATCCATTGGTGGGCAGTACATGATTCGGGCCAGCCCAATAGTCTCCCACCGCTTCGGGTGAGTATGATCCCAAAAAGATGGCGCCGCTGGTGGTGAGATATCCCAGCCATTTCCACGGATCCTCGATATGCAGGCCCAAATGTTCGGGTGCAAGACGATTACACACATTGATACATGCCGGCAGATCATCGAGAACGATAATTCCGCCATAGCTCTCCAATGACTGGCTGGCAATCGACGCTCTTGGTAATGTCTGCATCTGCTCCTTTACAGCCTCTGCCACACGATTTGCAAATGAATTTGACGGGGTAATCATAATCGATGAAGCCAGGGTATCGTGTTCGGCCTGTGCCAGCAAATCGGCAGCGACGAAATCGGCATGTGCGGAATCATCGGCAATGACCACCACTTCGCTGGGACCCGCGACCATATCGATGCCTACGGTCCCATAGAGTAATTTTTTTGCTGTGGCGACATAGATATTTCCGGGACCCACGATTTTGTCGACGCGGGGAATAGTTTGAGTGCCAAAGGCCAGAGCCGCGATCGCATGAGCGCCCCCGACCCGGAACACCTGTTCGATTCCAAGTTCATAAGCGGTTGCGAGAATCACAGGATTGACATTACCGTCTTTATCGCTGGGTGTAACCATTACGATTTCTTTGACTCCGGCCACCTGAGCCGGAACAGCTCCCATCAAAAGAGAAGAGGGATACGCAGCCGTACCGCCCGGCACATAGACCCCTACCCTGTTCAGAGGGATAACCCGTTGTCCCAGAATAACCTCATCCTGCTCCCAACTGAGCCAGGATTGTGGCAAACCTTTTGCATGAAAAGAGCGAATATTCTCTCTGCTCTGGCGAATGATATCGATCAACTCGATATCCAGATTCTGATGAGCTTGTTTCAGATTTTTGAGGTCGACTTTGAATCCGGCTTGCAAGAGGTCGGTTTGATCGAATTTTTTTGCATAATCGGCAACGGCCTGGTCGCCGTTATCGCGGACATTGGAGAGAATTTCATTGACCGACTGAACGACTTTATCGGAAACATCGGTTCGACGGGATTCAAAACGGTCCAGAAAGGTATCGATTTCATTATTTTTATATATGTTAATCATTTCATTTTCCGAAAGTTAAGGGATGACTTTGTTCAGGGGATATTCGATAATATCTTCGGCACCCAATCTTTTCAGGGAGGGAATGATCGACCGGACCATTTTTTCATCGATGATGGTCTCGATAGCAACCCATTCATCACCAAACAGCGGTGCAATAGTCGGGCGCTTCATGGAAGGTAGAGTATCGACCACCTTGCTGACATTTTCTCTGGGAAGATTCATCTTGAGTCCTACCTTGCCTTCGGATTTGATGGCACCCTGGAGGAGCATATTCATATTTTCAATTTTTTCGCGTTTTTCGGGATTCGCCCAGCTCTCTTTATTGGCAATCAGCACGGTTCTGGACTCGAGCAGGGTTTCAACGATACGCAAATTATTTGCCTTGAGTGAGCTTCCTGTCTCGGTGACCTCGACGATGGCATCGACCAGCGTAGGCGCCTTGACTTCAGTGGCACCCCAGGAAAATTCTACATCGGCGCTAACATCATTTTTTTCCAGATAATCGCGGGTCATATTGACCAACTCGGTAGCGATTCTTTTGCCCTGCAAATCCTTGATGCTTTTGATGTCAGAGTCGTTGGGTACTGCCAGAACCCATCGTACTGGTCTCATGGTGAGTTTGGCATAAGTCAACTCACTGACCTCGATGACATCTGATCGGGTTTCCATGATCCAGTCTCTGCCGGTCAGACCGACGTCGAACACACCATCCTCTACATATTTTGCAATTTCTTGTGCCCGAATTAATATGGCCTGAATCTCGTCATCATCGATGGTCGGAAAGTAGGAACGTTCGCGAACCGAAAAATAGTATCCTGCTTTGGCCATCAAGCGCAGAGTGGATTCCTGCAGACTGCCTTTGGGAAGTCCGATTTTTAACACTTTTTGATCAAGTCCTTGCAGGTTTATCATAAACGATCTCCTCTGGTTAAAAAAAAAGCCCACCTTGAAAAAGGCAGGCTTGTCTAAAATGCTATTTGGATATACATCACCCACCCATTTCTGAATCGTAACAATGATGATTGTGATGATGATGGAGATGCATTTTTACCTCGAAATAATTAAGGCTAGAATGTAATGATTTATACAAATTAACACAAGTATTTTTTATATTATTTCTGCATTTTCTCATAATGATCAAAAGCCAATCGCATGGCCCCAATGATCCCCGCATCATTGCCCAGCTGGGCATGAACGATTTTTACATCTTTTGCAGATGCAGGCATGGCGACACGATGCATTTCCTTGGAGATTTGATCCATAAAGGGTTGTCCTGCTTCGGAAACTCCCCCACCGAGAACGATATATTCGGGATTAAAGATATTGACAAGATTCGCCAGTGCAGCTCCGAGATAGCGACATGTTTCATCGATGGTATCGATGGCTTCCTGTTGGCCGTTTTCTGCCTCATCGAATATCAGAATAGTATTAATTTCTTCAGGGACTTTAAGAGCATGGCCCCGAAGTTTGGTTCGATAATTATGGACCATCGCTGTTGCCGATGCATATCGTTCGATGCAGCCTTTACCTCCGCAGTTGCACGGCGGGCCTTCAAGATTGATACTCATATGTCCGATTTCGGCTCCGGCAAAAAAGGATCCGCGGTAGACCTCTGAATCGATAATAATCCCTCCGCCAATGCCGGTGCCCAGGGTCAATGCAATGACATTGGTTGCACCTTTAGCAGCTCCTTCACGGCTTTCGGCCAGGGCCATAAGATTGGCATCGTTATCCACCCAAACAGGCAAGTCATACCGGCTGCTCAATTTGCCGCGGATATCGGCGTTGGTAAAAGAAGGAATATTGGGCGTGGACCCGATGAGTTTTCCCTGGTCGAAATCGATGGCTCCGGGAGATCCCATACCTATGGCAACAACGGTTCCGCCCTGTTGTTGTGCCTTTTCGAGCAACTCGTCGATAATATCATAGAGCCCGGCGAATATCACATCCTGAGGTTGATCGGCTTTGGAAGGTGCTTTATCTTTGAATAAAATCGCACGATCATCGCCGGAAAACAAGGCATATTTTACATACGTCCCGCCAAAATCGATTCCAATAAAGAATTCCCGTTCCAACGCCATACATTCCTCTCTTTTCTATAAATATAAACGTTAAGGTAAAAATTTTCACTATCAACTGCAAGAAAAACCAAAATGTTCACATACACGGTGGTAGGATTCCAAAGTTCCGACATCAAAATAAGTGTGGTTCATAATAAAGGCGTGCACAGGTTTATGACGATAAAGCCAGGCTACAAAGTTGCCTGGAGCGTCGGGATTTTCCCCTTGCGTCAGATAATCGCGAATCAGGGAAAGGGACTCGGCGCGATAGAGATAGACAGCGGGACATACATATTCGGATCGAGGATTTTGGGGTTTTTCTTCAAAGCCGACGAGTTTTTGTGATGGATCGAGTTCAACGACGCCTGAACGACAAAGTTTTTCTCTGTTTTTTTCTCTACGAACCAGTATTGTATCTGTTTGCTTTTGCTTGAAAAAATCTGTCAAATCATTAAAATCGAATGTAAAGATATTATCCCCTGCCACAACCAAAAGATCATCCACGATGGGATGTTGATCGAGAACAAACTGGATGTCTGCTATGGCGCCCAGGCGTGTTTCGTTCGTGTCTGTTCCGTCGTCAACAATCGTCACGGGAAAGGGATAGGTCTCAGAGGATTCAAGAGAGCGTGCCCAGTCCATAAAATGGGGGGCAAATTTACTATTCGTGACCACATAAACCTCATCGATATCCCTGACCCGCGCCAGCAGATCGAGCATATATTCTGCAATCGGTTTATCCGCTACTTTTAATAAAGGCTTGGGTTGATCTTTTGTAAGAGGATAGAGTCTGGTCGCGTAACCGGCGGCCAATATCAGTGCTTTCATATCAATTCCTGTTCATGTTTGGGGGCCATTCCAGAGTTTCTGGTCACAATTGGTTCAAAAACCTTTGGTGTCAGCAAAATCAAACCAGGGGTTGTACCCGTTCGAATTCAACATCCGGACGTTCAGCGTGAAAGTTATCTTTGAAAAAATCGGTGAGCTCTTTTTCGCTGATCTCTTTGAGCGAGCTTTCATCACTTTCCATAATCATGCGCAAAGAATCGGGTTCGGCGCGATCGATGTACAGAATGCCATCCAGGTGATCGAGCTCGTGCTGAATAATGCGGGCCAGCAGTCCCTTTGCTTCAAATTCGACCGAATCGCCCTCTCTATCCAGAGCTCTGACAATAATTTTCAGATGGCGCGGAACCTTTGCCTGAAATCCTGGAAGAGACAAACATCCCTCGGTATCGGTTTCCTGTTGTTCACTCTTGGCAATAATTTTAGGATTGATGAGTACATATTCGGATTTGAGATCGTTCACCACAACCAGCCTTTTGAGAACATTGACCTGAGTTGCAGCAAGTCCGACTCCATCTTTTTCATACATGGTTTCCAGCATGTCATCAATAAATTCCTGGTCGATTTCATCCACAGATATCTCTTTTGCTTTTTTTCGCAATGTGGGATGACCAAAAGTAATCACATCATAGAGTGCCATAACAAATCCTCACTGTATCAAACGTTTAACGATCACCGTAGTAAAATCATCCTGAGGTTTTTTCATCTGACTGTACATTTGTATGCTTTTAAATAATAAGCGCAAGAGTCTGGACGGCTTTTCATTGATATTTTGCTTCAAAAGAGCATCCAAACGCTCTTCGCCATAAATTTCTTCTGAATAATCCATTGTTTCTGTCAATCCGTCGGTATAGAGAACCAGCAGATCACCTTGATGGATCTGAGTTTTGCCAATTTCATAGCCCGTATTTTCAATAAAGCCTAAAACAGTACCGCCCATCTCTAATTTTTCGACCTGACCATTCAGATGCAAAAGGCTGGGTGCGCAATGGCCGGCATTACAATAAATAAACTCACCGGTGTGAGGAAAAAGTTCCCCGTAAAAAAAGGTAATAAAGCTCGACGAGGATATTCTCTTCTTGATCTGGTTATTCAGGTCAAACATCATATGATCGATGGGCATTCCCATTCGCACCAGGCCTCGATACATGGAAAACAAGGTTGCCATAAGAATAGCACCGGGAGTCCCTTTGCCAGACACATCCCCTATAGCCACACCGATGCGACCATCAGAAAATGAAATAAAATCAAACAAATCACCGCCGATGGTTCGGCTGGGAATATTAATGGCTGCAAAATCATATCCCGGAACCCTGGGCATAGATCTCGGGAGAAGTGCTTTTTGGAATCGTTTTGCGGTCCGCAGCTCTTTTTCAATTTCCCGTTTTTCTGTGAATTCTTCATACAAACGTGCATTTTCGATGGCAACCGCAGCATGACTGGCAAGGACTTGTACGAGGTGCAAATCTCTGCGGCTGAAAGCATTTCTGGTATTGCTTTCGAGATTAAAGACCCCCAGAATCTTTTTCTTGTGAATGATGGGCACGTCCATTTCGGACTTTGAGTCGAGATACAGCGGAAAATACCTTGGATCTTTATGAACATCGCGGACAATGACCGGCCTTTGGACTTTTAATACCCACCCGGCTAGGCCTTCTCCTTTTTTGATAAATTCTGATTCATCGAACAGCGGTGAAGGCCCTCTTCTGGCAAGGCGCGAAATCTTGCGGTTTCGATCGCTGAGTAAAAAGATCGCAGCCTTGTCATATTGAACCACTTTGCTCAATTCATCGATAATGGATTCCAACAGTTCATCGAGATGAAGAATCGAACTGATTTTCCGTCCCAGTTCGAGCAAGAGTTCCTTTTCTCTGGCTGATCTTTGATAGAGCTGCAGTAAACGTGCGTGACGCAAGGCTGTACCGGTACGCTCTCCCAGTTCATTAAAGGCTTTTTGCAGATGCGCGAGATTTCGATCTGGATTTAACTGCTCCAGCAATACAAAGCCCACACAGCGATTACGGCGGGTGAGTTTGAGTACCAAATCAGGGTGAAAGTCGATACGGTCAAAACCCTCAAAAGAGCCTACTGACACAGACTCGGATTTAAAAAATATCGTTTTATTAGCGCGGTACAGCGCATGTAAAGCAGGTAGGTCGAGTAATGTCGATTCCGGGGCAACAGGCTCGGTAAATCTACAGGCATGGATCACTGAAAATTTTTTTCCCGTGGCACTGGTTTTCAGGATCAAAATTCTTCTCGTGTGTAACAAGCCTTCCAGGCCGCTACAAAACTGTTCCAAAATCCGGTCATAGTCGATCATCGAAGCCAATCGCCGGGATAATCGACGCAACCCCTGGGCGAGATGAAGGGATTTTTTTTCTTTTCGTGTCGTGGACATTTTGTAATCTGTTTATATTGAGCAGTCTACTGAGAGGTATTCCGGGTCTCAGCAAGAGCAGGAACCGCACTCGGTTTGCCTGACTCGTTCAATCCAACAATTAAAAACTGCGCCAAAGCAGCGACTTTGGTGATTTGTGTGTATGTATCTTCCAGCTGGACCTTTACGCGGACAGACATGGAAGTTCGGACGGTCTTTTCCATTTCTGCTGCAATGATCACCACATGACCGACCTTGATAGGTTCTTTGAATTGCACATCTTTAACATTGACAGTGGCAACTCGCAGATTAGAGTGCCGACGCGCACAAATAGCAGCTGCCATATCCATCCAATACATGATCGTACCTCCAAACACAGATCCGATGGTATTGGCATCTTTGGGTTGTGCGATGAGTTGGGTCACGACCTGCGACTCATTTATGTGTTTCACGTTTGGTTTTGTCGGCGTACTGTTCGTCGGCATGATATGAACTCCTTACCAGTGGTCCTGATTGTACAGCATCAAACCCTATTTCCAGCCCCTTTAGCCTGAACTGTTCGAATTCCTCCGGTGGCACAAACCTTTGCACAGGCAAATGATTTCTGGACGGTTGAAGATATTGGCCAATCGTCAAGAGGTCGCACCCGCTGGCATGCAGATCTTGCATGGTTTCAAGGACGTTTGCCTCTGTTTCGCCCAGGCCGAGCATGATACCTGATTTGGTTGTACATTCTTTATTCTTTGCATATTGCAAAACTCTCAAAGAACGTTCATAATCGGCTTGCGGACGCACAATGCTATACAAGGCCTTTACCGTCTCGATGTTATGATTCAGCACATCCGGTCGGGCATCGATAACCGTATCGAGATCCTTTTGATCGCCTTTAAAATCAGGAATCAGCACTTCGATCTGGCATCGTGGATTCATCTTTTTAATCGCGGCTATTGTATCTGCAAAATGAGCAGCACCGCCATCGCTCAGGTCATCACGGGTGACGGAAGTAATTACGGCGTATTTCAGGTCCAATTCTTTGACCGCTTTTGCCACACGTTGGGGTTCCTGGGGATCCAACGGGACTAGGTCACCCTGTTCAACAGCGCAAAAGCGACAATTGCGGCTGCATCGATCGCCCATAATCATAAAGGTTGCGGTTTTGCGGCGCCAACATTCGCCTAAATTGGGACAGTGTGCGCTCTCACACACAGTATGTAAGCGGTTCCCTTTGACAAGGTCTCTGACCTTATAAAATTCAGTCCCTCCGGAAAGACGTACCTTGAGCCAATGAGGCCGTCGTTGTAACGTTGCTTCAGACACTAGTCTTCCGTCCATTTTTCACCACGAACGATAAAGGATTCAAAAGCCTCATACGTCCATGGCATTTTTTGTTTAAACATTTCTGATATCGCGATGGCATATTCGCGAATCTCGAATTGTGCATGTTCATCGAGACGAAGGTTTAAAAAATTGATCAACGAACGAGCATTGATGGTCCAGTAAAACTGGGTATAAAGAGAGAGGGGTAAAACGATACGGGCATGTTCTTTGGCCACCCCCCTGCTCAAGAGTTCATTATAAAGATCTGAGGCTTTTTGGTAAAACGATTCTATTTTAGCCAAAAGTTCCTGGTTGTCATTTTCGTCAAGATTTTCATATTTATAATTTCGTGCTTTTTGGGCACGCAGAACCTCGGGCAGACAAAACTCTTCTTTCATACGCGTATAGCGGCCAGAAATTTCATTATAACTCGAGATACGATGTCGGAACCATTGTCTAGCGACAAAGATTGGGCACTTTACATGAAATTTAAACACCGAATGTTCAAAAGGAGTTTCATGATGATTGGCCAACAGAAAACGAATCAGTTTTTTATCCCGTAACCTGTCTGTAACGCCTTTTCCAAACGAGACGCGCGCAGACTGAACGACCGCGAGATCTCCTCCCATAAAATCAACCAGCGTTACAAAGCCGTTATCGAGCACGTCTTTTTGTACAAGAGATGTCATAAGCAACCACGTTTATTGATCCACTGATAATATTTGCACTCACCCATCCGGACACTTTTTTTTTCAATTCAAGAATCTTTAATTTAGTATTTTTTTTCATAACCGCAAAAAGATTTTCTGGACATAAAAAAAAACCGCAAACAAGGATCCACCGGACCTTTGCTTGCGGTTCAGGCGTAATGAGTCCATTTATATATGAATCGCTTTACCAAAGGCAGCTTCAGCTGCTTCTTTGATGGTCTCACTGACAGTGGGATGAGCATGAATGGTATTGATAATCTCATCGGCTGTCGTTTCCAGAGTTTTTGCGACACCGAGTTCAGCAACCATCTCAGTGGCTTCGGATCCGACGATATGTGCTCCCAAAAGTTCACCGTATTTGGCATCAAAAACGAGTTTGACAAAACCGGTTGTATGTCCCATTGCCAATGACTTGCCATTGGGTCTAAACGGAAATTTGCCCACTTTGATCTGATAGCCACGCTTTTCTGCTTCTTTTTCGGTCAATCCCATGCTGGCGACTTGAGGTTGACAGTATGTGCAGCCTGGAATAAAATCATAATCGATGGCCTGCGGTTGATGGCCCGCCATGATCTCTACCGCATTGATGGCTTCCTGGGAAGCAACGTGAGCCAGCCATGGGGGTCCGATCACATCTCCAATCGCATAGATACCCTTGACATTGGTTTCAAAAGTGGTTTTATCGACCATGATGGCGCCCCGTTCGACCTTGACCCCCAGATTTTCGAGTCCCAGATTCTCAATGTTGCCGGTTACACCAATCGCCACGAGCGTGACATCGCCTTTAATGGTTTCGGTTTTGCCATTTGTGGAAACAGTGACCGTCACACTGTTTTTGGCCTTGTCGACTTTATCGACTTTGGTCGAGGTCAGAACCTTGATACCCTGTTTTTTAAAGGAAGAGTGCACGGTTTGTGCGACTTCAGGATCTTCTATTGGCAGTATTTGATCCATCATTTCGATCAGAGTGACCTTGACACCGATAGTGGAATAAAAATAGGCAAATTCCACCCCAATAGCGCCGGCACCGATCACGATCAGGTGATCGGGTTTATTCTCGAGGATCATCGCTTCTTTGCTGGTAATGATTTGTTTGCCGTCAAATTCGAGTCCGGGAATGGTGCGGGGCCTGGCCCCTGTGGCGATCAGGATATTTTTGGCCTCCAGGGTTTGCGATTCGCCTTTGGAATCAATGACCTTGACCCTGCCTTGACCGGTTATTTCACCTTGTCCGTTATAGGAATCGATTTTATTTTTTTTAAACAGATATTCAACCCCTTTGGAAAGCCTGCCGGCAGTAGAACGGCTATGTTTGACCATTTTTTTCAGGTCGACCCCGATATTGTCGGCATGAATGCCAAAATCGTCGGCACGCTGCATTTCATGGTACAGAGAAGCGCTGTGCAACAGTGCTTTTGTGGGGATACACCCCCAGTTCAAACAGATACCGCCGACCTCGGCGCGTTCTATACATGCTGTTTTCATTCCCATTTGTGCGGCGCGGATGGCGGCGACATATCCACCCGGACCTGAACCGATAACCACTAGATCATATTTGTCTGCCATGTCTTCCTCTATAATTTCCACAGTGTGATTTACAGCGATTCGGGTTCGTAATTTTCCAATAATTGCACTACTCTTTGTAGAAAAGAGCCTGCATACAGTCCGTCGATAATTCGGTGGTCATAAGTCAGGCTAAGATACATCATGGAGCGAATGGCGATCATATCGTCGACCACCACAGGGCGCTTTTTAATGGCTCCGGTGCCTAAAATCGCCACCTGTGGTTGGTTAATAATCGGTGTTCCCCAGAGGTTTCCAAAGGTACCAATATTGGTGATAGAAAACGTCCCTCCCTGAACGTCTTGCGGTAAAAGCTTTTTGTTTCTGGCATTGGCTGCCAATTCGGACAATCGTTTCTGTGCTCCAATAAGATTCAGCTGGTCAGCGCTTTTGATGACCGGAACGATCAAGCCTTTTTCCATCCCCACTGCGATACCGATATTGATCTTTTTCTTTTGCAATATTTTATCGTCCTGCACTGAACTGTTGATCAAAGGAAATTCCTTCAGTGCTTTGGCAACGGCCATGACAAAAAAGGCGGTATAGGTCAATTTTACGCCTTCTTGTTCATTAAAGCGGTCTTTGTATTTTTCTCTATAGGCAACAATGCGAGAGAGATCACACTCTGCAACCGAGGTTACATGTGCAGCAGTGCGTTTGCTCATCACCATATGATCCGCAATACGTTTACGCATATGGTCCATTTCGACCACATCGACCTCTCCCTCATAGTCGGCTGTTGGCGCGGGAACGTTGCCAGTCCCTTCAGGTTCGGGTTCTGGTTCTGGTTTTGCTTTTGGTGCGGCTTTTGGTTCTGCTTTTTCGGCCTTTTCTTCAGCACCTTCGAGTTGCTCTTTAGGTTCTTCATCGTGTTCGGGCTGTTCATGTTCGATATAATCGAGAATATCCTGTTTGGTGATCCGTCCGTTGGCACCACTGCCCTCAAGATTTTCAACGACGCTCAGAGAAATATCATGTTCCTGGGCGATTTTTTTAACGACGGGTGAGAGAAACGCTTTGCGTTCTGTCCTGTCGTCCCGGGGAGATTCTGTTTTGGCTTCTGTCTCTTGTTTTGGGGGTTCTTTTTCTGCGGATTTTGATTCGCTGCTGGCAGCAGCCCCTCCTTCTTTGTCTATTCTGGCAATCACCTTGCCCACCTCGATGGTGTCGCCAGCGTCAGCCAAAATTTCCACCAGAGTACCGGATTCAGGTGCAGGAATTTCAGAGTCGACTTTATCTGTGCTGATTTCCAGAATTATTTCGTCGCGCTCAACCGGATCACCCACGGATTTTAGCCACTTTACGATCGTTCCTTCGGCCAGACTTTCCCCCATTTGGGGCATAACCATGTCAACTTTCATGTTTGCTTCCTGTTTTTTGCATTAATGACGAGAATGCCGGCACTTAATAAACATCATAGGACAGGGCGCGATCAATATCTGCTTGCGCATCCAGATCTTGCAACTTTTTTTCCAGCTCCTCTTTGTGCACCAATTCTTCATCGGCCAATTCCTGGAACATTTGCTCTTCGACCGGAGTACGAGCATGCTCTTTGGCTTTTATATAGAATTCATACGCTTCTTGTTCTCGTTCGATGGCCATGCGTAAAATATCTTGCATGGAAACGAGTTCGTCATTATTTAGAGCAGTCATAACACTCCTCTCATGTTTGTTCTGGCAATTAAAGGACTAGAATGCAGCAGTCTCTCGAACAACATTGAGAATATCGCTAACATTGGGATAATAAACTTGTTCCAGAACCGGACTATACGGTGTAGGCGTATCAATCGATGCCACACGTCTGACAGGGGCATCGAGATATTCAAACCCTTCTTGAGCAATAATCGCGGCAACTTCGCCGCCAATGCCACCGGTCAGGTCATCTTCGTGTACAATAACAACACGGCTTGTTTTTCGCACCGATTCCAGGATTGCGGATTTGTCCAGTGGTGCCAGGGTGCGAAGGTCCATGACCTGTACGTCGAGGCCATCCTCTTTTTCGGCTTGTTCAGCTGCTTCGATACACATGTGCAAGGTTCCGCCATAGGTAATGATCGTCAAATCATCACCGGATTTAACAATATTGGCCTGACCGAGTGGCACCAGAATCTCTTTATCCTCATCGATCTCTTGTTTTAAACGCCGGTAGTAATACTTGTGTTCAAAATAAATAACCGGATTGTTATCCCTGATAGCGGATTTTAACAGCCCTTTTGCATCATACACCGTTGCAGGCGCTACGACTTTAAGTCCGGGCTGATGAGCAAACCAGGCTTCAGGATTTTTCGAATGAAAAGGGCCGCCATGAATTCTGCCACCTGAGGGAGCACGCACCACCATGGGCACCGGGATACCAAACCGATAATGCATGGTTGCGGCATTGGATACCAATTGATTAAAGGCTACCGTAATAAAATCAGCGAATTGCATTTCAGCTATAGGACGCATACCGGTGATCGCAGCGCCGATGGCCGCCCCTGCAATGGCTGATTCAGATATCGGGGTATCGATCACCCGTTCTTCGCCAAATTTATCCAGCAATCCTTTGGTCACTTTAAAAGCGCCGCCATAATGACCCACATCTTCACCTAGTAGAAACACGCTGGGATCTCGTTCCATTTCCTCGCGCATCGCATCATTGATAGCTTGTAAATATGTAATTTCGGCCATGTCTCTTTCTCTTTTGTTTAATCAGCAAAAAGACCTTCTTTGGCCCATTCAGGTTCGGGCAAGGGACTGTTCACAGCTTTATCGGTTGCATCATCGATTTCCTGCTGCAACTCGTCGATGATTTTCTTAATCCCATCGTCATCCAAAATTTCATCGGCTTTGAGTTTTTTCTCGAGTTTTAGGATGGGATCTTTACGTTCATATTTTTTTATCAAGGATTTATCTACATACGAAGCATCATCATGTGCAGAATGGCCGACCATACGCAAGCTCTTGGTTTCTATCAGAGTCGGGCCTTTGCCGGCTCGTGCGCGGTCGATGGCTTTTTTGACCGTATCATAAACCGCAATGGCATCGGTACCATCAATATAGTGGCCGGGAATGCCATATCCGATCGCTCGATCGGAAAGTCTTTTGGCCCGAAAGCCCTTTTCTGTCGGGGTACTGTACGCGTACTGGTTATTTTCGATAATCAGAATAAAGGGCAGATCCTGAACAGCGGCAAAATTCAATCCCTCATGAAAATCGCCAATGTTCGAGCCTCCTTCACCGATATAATTGAGTGCCACAGATTTTTTTTTCTGCATTTTCATGCTCAGGGCAGTACCGACAGCAACCGGAATCATGGATCCAAGATGACTGATATTTCCGATAATATGAAGAGAGGTATCGCTGGCATGTATGCCACTGTCTTTGCCTTTGGTGAGACTGTTTCCTCGCCCCAAATATTGCAAAAGAATATTGAGCACCGATTGGCCCTTTGCAAGATGAGCACCGAGATCACGGTGAATGGGATACAAATAATCTTCCTTTTCCAGAGCCAAAGCCGAGCCTACAGTCGTTGCCTCAATTCCCCGACCGGTATAGACGCCGCCGACAATTTTGCCCTGTCTGTATAAGGCAATGATGCGGTCCTCGGTCATGCGGGTTTTTTGCATCATGCGATAAAGCTCTACTTGAATCTCTGGCGAAGCATGAGACTCTTCTTTTGCCATATCGACCTTTCTTTTTAAAATTGAACCACTTTATTGACCGTTTCGTAAATATCTGTTTCCTGCGGGAGCACAGCCTTTTCCAGGTCCCAATTATAGGGAATCGGTGTATCCTTTGCTGCGACACGCTTTATCGGTGCATCCAGGTGATGAAAAACATGATCGCAGAGTTTTGCAACGATTTCCGCTCCAAACCCTCCGATCAATGAATCCTCGTGCACCACGACGACGCGACTCGTTTTTCGAACAGAGTTGTAAATCGTCTCCAGGTCCAAAGGAACCAGGGTGCGGATATCGATGATTTCAGCCTCGACACCATCCCGGGACAAGTCTTTGGCGACCGCAAGAGATTTATGAACCATCATTCCCCAGGTGACGATGGTTACATCGCTTCCTGTACGTTTGATGGCTGCCTGGCCAAAAGGTTGCAAATAATCTTTATCAGGTTCGACACTCATGGCATAACTCTGGCGATACAACCCTTTGTGCTCAAGAAACAGCACCGGATCTTGCAGACGCATCGCCTGTTTTAAGAGAGCTTTGGCATCTCTTGCATTGCTCGGGTAACAAATATATAACCCGGGGATATGTGCAAAAAATCCCTCTATATTCTGGCTATGGCAAAGACCGCCATGAATATAACCCCCCACCGGGATTCTGACTGTGACCGGACAATTAAAATGGCCAGCGGAACGCCAGCGAAAGGTGGACAATTCATTGCGAATTTGCATCATGGCCGTCCAGATATAATCCCCAAACTGGATTTCAACCACAGGCCGGTAGCCAACCACACTCAGTCCGATAGCGGTTCCGATAACGCTGGATTCGGCAAGGGGTGAATTAAAAACGCGACCAGGTCCAAATTTTGACGAGAGACCGCGGGTTACTGTAAACACTCCCCCCTTTTTATCTGCAACATCCTGACCATATATCAAGAGATCATTGTTTTCGGCCATCTCTTCGTGCAGTGCATGATTGATGGCATCTACCATCGTCACCTTGTTTTCATTATCCGAATCCTCTTCAGGTTGTTTGGAAAATAAAACGTCTTTAAAGAGATGCTTTTCTACCTGATCAACAGCTGGCATAGGTTCTTCCAACACCTCTTTAGCAGCGAGATCGATATCTCGTTTTACATGAGATTCAATGTCTTCGAGCCTGTCTTGACTCACGCCCTGATCGAGGAGATTATTTTTAAATATAATCAAAGGATCGCGAATTTTATCCTGTTCAAGTTCTTCACTCTGACGATATTTTCTTTGATCGTCAGAAGACGAATGAGAAAGCAGGCGCACAACATGAGAGAGGATGAGACTGGGACCTTGTCCTTTTCTGGCAAGATCTATGCAATGTTGCGTGGTTTCAAAACTTTCCTGAACGTGCAAACCGTCAATTTCATGCCGGTGCAGGTTTTCGTATCCCATGACCATTTCATAGATCGACCTGCCTGCTGCCTGATGTTCGCGCGGAACAGAGATTGCATACTGGTTATCCTGGATAAAAAAGATCACGGGCAATTGATCGCGGGTGGCCCAGTTGATGGCTTCATAAAAGTCACCCTGACTGCAGGTTCCTTCTCCTGAAGAGACATAGACCACCTGATCACCTCCGCGCTTTTTCAGGCCCATGGCCGTACCGACAGCTTGTAAAAACTGAGTACCGGTGGAACTGGATTGTGTAACGATATGTTTTTCGACATAGCCATAGTGTTGGGGCAATTGTCTGCCGCCTGATGAAGGATCGGTGGCTCTGGCCAGAAAATTCCTCAGGATGTCTCTGACAGACACTCCCCATTGCAGAACAAAAGCTTGATCCCGGTAATATGGATAAGCCCAATCTTTTTGAGGATCAAATGCCAGAGCGGCGCCTACTTGAGTCGCTTCGTGCCCTGCCCCGCCGATATGGAAATAGCTTTTTCCCTGTTTTAAAAGAACAAGCATACGCTCATCAAGTGAGCGGCTGGTATATATATTTTTATAAATGGTTAATAGCGTTTCATCGGAAAAACCTTGCCGAGCCTGCAACAAAACCTCCGCTACCCTAGTATTCTCGATATCACTTTTGCAAGCTGGATGGCATCACAGGAGAGAATAGTATAAAATGGATCCTGGATGGTCCAGTTTAGAAAGTAACAAACTATAGCCGAAAAAATATTTCCTGATTTAGAATGCGCCGGCTATTTTTTGAGCAAACTCTTGGCATAATTCAAGCTCACCCTGACCAGGTACCAATTTACAGGTAAATCCTTGTGCAGGGACTTTGAAATTGAGATCCTTTAAGCGTTGATCGATAAACGAGACAGCTTCACCGCTCCAACCCATAGAGCCGAAACTGGCTGCGATCTTGTTTTTTAATTCAAGGGTCGCAAAACTGCTCAGCAGGTCCCATACCGGTTTGACTGCATCATTATTGATTGTCGGAGAGCCGATGAATAATGCATCGGCGGCCTCTATGCGATCCAGATGTTCATTGATGTTGATTTCAGTGATATCAAAATAAGAGACTTGAAACCCATCATTTCTTAAAGTATCGCAAATCGTTTTTGCCAAAATAGCAGTATTGCCATGCGCAGTGGCATAATAGATCAGAATTTTTTTAGGATCATTAGGGGGCAACTCTTGAGACCAAATTTGGTAGGCATCGATATAGCGGTTCAACCTGTCTTGGAGTACAGGCCCGTGTGAGGGCGCAATTTTGGAAATCTTTAATCCGTCTATCTTTTGCAACATTTTGCGTATATGTTTCCGGTAGGGTCTGAAAATTATTTTAAAGTAATACTCGAAATCAGGCCAGTAATTTCTCTCTATTGCTTCATCTACCATATGACTATCACAAAAATGATTGGCAAAGACATCGCACGAAAAAAGGATTTCATCTTTTTCAGAAAAGGTCATCATGGTATCGGGCCAATGGAGAAAAGGTGACATGATAAAGGTCAAGGTTCTGGACCCGAGATCGAGGGTGTCCCCTTGTTTAACGGTCAAAATATCGAGTTCGCGGTTGGTAATATTTTCGACATATTTCCTGGCGACTTGTGCACAAACGACCTTGGCATTGGGGGCGTGTTCGAGCAACTCGACCAGGCTTCCCGAGTGGTCGGGTTCATTATGTTGGATGATGATATAATCGAGATCTTTGAGGTCGATATGTTCTTGAATATTTTCAAAAAAAGTCGATTTGAACTTGTTTTTAACAGTATCGATGACGGCATTTTTTTCATCTTTAATCAGATAGCTGTTATAAGTGGTGCCATTTTTAGTATGCATCAATATATCAAAAGTACGCAAATCGGGATGCAATGCACCCACCCAGTGAATATTCTCTGTAATTTCAAATGGCTTCATAAATCCTCCATTTAGCAAAAACATGTTCTTTATGAACGTCGAATCCTTTGCAAAAAAAAGCAGCGATCTAGTTTTCGCTGCTTTGGGGTTCGGCAATCTTTTCGATGGTTATGCGAAAGCCTTTTATTTCTACCGGTTCCACCCTGCAACAACGATCGGTTTTTTCCAGTCCGGCGATTCGCTCTTCCCTGGATAAACATTCTTCCAGCGCTTCTTCAGGAGAACGGGCAACTCTTAATTTCCAGCAGGGGCGGTCTCCCAGATAGTAAACCCGATAAAGTTTATATTCCTGGTTCATTTTATCCTCCTTTAAGAGCCGGACTCGTGCTTTTTTTGGTAATCATCCACAGCAGCTTTAAACGCATCTTCAGCCAGCACCGAACAATGCATTTTTACCTTTGGCAGCCCTCCCAATTCTTCAGCCACGGACTTGTTGGTGATTTGCAGGGCTTCTTCGATGGTCTTGCCTTTAACCATTTCAGTCATCATAGAGCTGGTGGCTATGGCAGCTCCGCATCCAAATGTTTTAAACTTTACATCCGTGATAATCCCTTTCACGACTTTGATAGACAATTTCATCACGTCACCACAGGTAGGATTCCCTACGATACCAATCCCATCGGCATCAGAGATCACCCCCACATTGCGCGGGTTTTCGTAATGATCCATCACTCGCTCAGAATATTCCATGGAAAGACTCATATTCAACCTCAGTGCTTCTAAAAAGACCGAGTTGTCGTCACCTACGGTGAGAACAACCCTTTGGATAACTTGATTCAAATTTGGTGCTGATTCGATCAGAACCTAATGGTGATGATCTGACCACTGAAAAGAATCGATATCGATACCTTCTTTGGCCATATCATATAATGGCGACATTTCCCGTAATCTCGTGACTTGTTTTTCAAGGGTTTGTATTAATAGGTCGATATGCTCCTCTGTATTGCTTTTCCCCAGACCGAATCGAATGGAACAATGTGCCAATGAATCCGGGACGCCGATTTCTTTGAGCACATAGGAAGATTGCAAAGAGGCACTTGTGCAAGCAGAGCCTGAAGAGAGAGCAAAGGGTTTGCAGGCCAAAATCAACGATTCTCCTTCAACAAAGGCAAAGCTAAAATTGACATTATTAGCCAGTCGGTCAGTGGGATGACCATTGAGTTGGACAAAATCGAGACGATTCTGTATACCCGCAATCAACTTTTCTCGCAAGGCAGTCAGACGAGGCACCTCGGTGAGCAAATCCTGCCTGGCGATTTCAGCTGCAGCACCAAATCCGACGACCCCTGGAACATTAAGCGTGCCGGATCGCATTCCTCTTTCATGCCCGCCGCCATGAATCAAGGGATAAAGACGAATGCCCTGTTTGACATAAAGAGCACCCACGCCTTTAGGACCGTACATTTTGTGAGCGGAAAGGCTCAAAAGATCAATGTTATCACGGGATACGTTGAGATCGAGTTTTCCGCACGCTTGTGCCGCATCGGTATGGAACAACAAATCATGTTTTTTGGCGATGCGAGCAATATCAGCGACAGGCTGTATCGTGCCGATCTCGCTATTTGCGATTTGTATGGAAATGAGGACGGTTTGGGGCGTGATTTTTTGTTCAAGATCAACCAGGTCGGTTTTTCCGCTGGAATCGATTTTGCAATAATCCACCCCATACCCTTCTTTTTCCAAAGCCTTGCACGTATCCAGAATCGCCTTGTGTTCCGTCGCGATCGTGATCAGGCGAGAACCCGGTTTTGATTTTTTTATCACGCCCTTTAATGCGAGGTTATTGGACTCGGTTGCGCCGCTGGTAAAAAGTATTTCATCGCTTTGTTCTGCACCAACCAGTTTAGCAATCTGTTGCCGGGCATGATGTACGGCCCGGTTTGCAGTATGTCCATATTCGTGAGTGGTACTGGAGGGATTACCAAAATGTTGATTGAAAAAAGGAAGCATAGTCTCGAGGACCACTGGATCAACGGGTGTGGTGGCATGATGATCCATATATATCGTATTCATAAATTTTTGCTCCTACATAAAATAGGCCCGCACAACGTGCGAGCCTAAATCGGAAAAACAAAAACAGATTACCAGGACTTTGCATTCTCTGCAGTCGATGAAGATACATCATCATACATATTGGAATCATCTTCCTGATCCGCTTTATCGAGAGCCAGGGGTTCGACAAACGATGATTCGAGCAAAGCCAGATTTTGTTCCGCGCGTTGGGCAAGATCCCGAAAAATAGAACGGATTTCTGATTCATAGATTCGACGGGAGAGTGTCAGATAGAATGTTCTCGCTTCGCTTTCATTTTTCTTTGCCATACGTACAGAATCATTGGGCTCATCAGGACATTTGACAAGCGTGTTGAGTTTGTGCTTTCTTCCCAAATTCAGATACAGAATCTTTTTTCCTGAAACCCTTGCATAAGCTTTGATGAGCTCGGCTTGGTGAGTCTGGTGTTTTTCGGCCATACGAGTCAATATCGTTTTTGCGTCGTCATCGATGACAAGAGTGGATGCCTTTTCATAGTAGCGACCCATATCTTTACTTATTTGAATTGCAATTTTCAAGCCGTCATCTGTATCTATGGCGGTCAATTTATGAGTCATGACTTTAACCTCCTTACCCTGCTCTAATGCCCATATGAAACAGGGGTTTTATGATGAAAATAATAACCAAAGGTACCAAAAAGCAAAATCGGGGCGATTAGCAATATAGTAAAAAATATGATACAAATCAAGTATTTTTTACTAAACTTCAATATAACTATCAAGTTAACGCTTTTTCGGTCAAAGTGTTCCCGGAATCCAGAGTCTCTTTTTCGGATTGGAGTTCTGCGAGAACATAAGGTCCTTTGGGTATAACGGCAATTGTGGCCTTTTCACCATATTCGGCCATAGCAACGTCAAGAGCCTTTTCGACACTCTCGGCCCAATCGATGTTTAGTTTATTTTTTTGCTCGGTGGATAACCCATCTGAAACCGTAACGATCTTGGCATGTTTACGTGCTGCTGCATATTTTTGCACCTGCCATTGATCTAACAGAAATTCATCGCGTTGGAACAGTTCATCCAAATACTGATCAGCGGATTTGAAATTTTCCATCTGTTCAGTGAATTCAGCGCTGCCGACGCCTTCGGAACACTCGCTCGCAATGATAATGGTGCCGCCGGGCTTTATAATCGATTTGGCAGCGGTCATCCCTTTCACTGCCTGATACCAGGTTTTGTCAAGAGGGTATCCGGCAGCAGATGTAATCACGATATCGACAGGATCGGTCACGGAAGAACGAACGACATTTCGCACAAATTCAACTCCAGCGAGATGTGAACGATCCAGATCGCCGGAAAAGATTCCGATAATCTCTTTATCCTCATTCAAGGCCACATTGACATTAAAATCCACACCAGCCATGCGGGCGATTTCCAGAGCCTCGTCATGAAAAGGATTATGCTCGACCATGCCTTCACGAGAATTGGGATGCGAGAGCAATTCCGGACCATGCAATACCTGCATGGTCTTAAAATGGGCAATACCGGGCACCACCACTTTACGTCCACCTGAAAAACCGGCCATGAAATGAGGTTCAATGAAACCGGTGATCACACGAAAATCTGCTTCCAGAAACCGGCGATCCAAATAGACGGGTGTACCGCGGGAGGACTTGCCCAGATAACCATGAGAATTGATATCCTGGCCGAAATGGTTTTCAATCCGGTAATTACGAGCAATGTCTTCTCCGACCAGCTCTACGAGCTCTTTTTTAATATTCGGTCGATGTAACCCTGTGGCGATAAGAATAAGGATATTCTCTCTTGCAATCCCTGCAGCGAGCAATGTACGTAATATAGGAGGGAGTAAATCGCGATTGGGTACAGGACGAGTAATATCGCAGATGACAATGCAGGCGCTTTTTTTTCTTTTTGCAGCATCAAATAATGACGGGCTGGCAATGGGTTGCAGCAAACTTTTGGTGATCGCGATCGGCGCATCGCTGACCGGTTCAAAGTCTCGCATTGAAAGAATTTTAATCAGGTTTTTTTCCGGGACTCTTGCTTTTAGACCCTTTTTGCCGTAGGCTAGTTTTACTTCCATTAATTTCCCCTTAATGAATAGGTGTTCTTACGAGCCCCTTTTGTCCTTTCTTTTCTCCTTTATCTATTGCAACAATCACCTGTTCTTGTATATTGCCGGATTCCACATCGGGTCATTATACATCTTGTACTGTCTATAGATTTTGTGCCGTTTTTTAGCCTGGCGCAAATCCAGTAACAGCTGATCCAGGGCTTTACCCAAATCCAATAATTGTTCTTTCAAGAGCTCTAATCTGTGAACTGCCTGTTCACGGTGCTGTTTTTCGACATCTTTACGCTCTATTTGCTCTCCCATATGATAAATCTTTAGAGTAAGGATCGAGAGACGATCGATTATACTGCCCACAGTTTCTGAATTTATAGTGACTTGCTCTCCGGGAACGATCTCTGCGGTCTGGAACACATTATCGAGCCAGATATCGATTTTTTCGATGGCATCGTTTCGCTGTTGATTATGACGATCAATGGACCGTTTGCTTTTCACAATGTGAGACTCGCTGACATCATCTCTTCGCGCTTCATCCTCGAGATGCCAGAGCTTAAAGTTATTATAATGAATCCATTGAAACATACCCTTTGGGGTGTAACGATCTTCGGGTTCGATAGGACCGGTTTCATGCCAGAGCGTAACCAAATCGAGAAACCACTCTATAATATTTTCACTTTTGAATGGCGATAGAATTTCACCTAGACTTTTCACACGACCTCCAATTGTATCGCTATATTCATTTTTCAATGCATTAATTTAAGCAATTTCCTTTAATTTCTCAAGCAGATTTAGCCGTTATGCATTTACATCGATATTTTTTATCGCCCTTTACAAATAAAAGCTAAAAAAAGGGGTGATCCCTTTATTGAGATCACCCCGATTAACGGTTTATAGTTCCTTTGCACAGGTTAGGATCATGGTACCTGATCGGAAGTTCAGCATTCTTTTGCACCGGCAGAAGGCACGGAAACGACAATTTGCGGATCGATTCCGGTTGTTGTTTGATAGGATTCTTTGATTGCCGCGACAAAATCTCGTTCAAATTCTTCAAGCACAAGATTAACCGTACTGCCACCGAATCCCCCTCCGGTCATTCTGGCGCCGAGACAACCGTCCAGAGTTCGGGCAATATCGACCATCAGATCCAATTCTTTGCAACTTACTTTATAGTCGTCTCTCAAACTGTCGTGGGAGGCGTTCATGAATTGTCCAAATGTCTTTAAATCATGTTGTTGTAGTGCCTGTATAGAATCTAAAACCCGTTGATCTTCGGTCACGACATGGCGACATCTCTTCTTTACCGGATCATCCAGTAAATGTTCGGCTTTATAGAATTGTTCAGGTGAAACATCGCGTAATGCTTTGATATCCGGATACATGGATTTCATCAACTCTACACCGTTTTCGCATTCTTTGCGTCGGGTATTATATTCCGAAGCACCTAATTCATGTTTTACCATGGTATTGCAAATGATGATTCGAATCTGATCAGCAGGCAAGGGCACCAGTTGATAATCAAGGGTTCGACAATCCAAAAACAAGGCATGATTTTCCTTGCCATGTATAGAGATGAACTGATCCATGACCCCGCAGTTCATGCCAACAAACTGGTTTTCTGCTTTTTGTCCCCATTTGGCCCATGTTTTGGAATCCACTTGCAAGCCAATAGTGCTGGCCAGGGCCAGGCCGGAAGAAATTTCAATAGCAGCAGAAGAGCTGAGTCCGGCGCCCAGAGGGACATTGCTTGAGATCAACATGTTGGCGCCGATAAGAGGATAGCCTGCTTGTTCGATGACCCATGCCATGCCCGCGACATAATCGCTCCAGTCCTTTCGTGGCTCGAGTTCATTCAGAGACCGTTCGATTTTATCATCGATTCGCAGGGATTGAACGACCAGTTTTCGATCATTTCGTGGGGAAATGGCAACACAGGTTTTTTCTGCCAGTGCCATGGGAAAAACATAGCCATCATTATAATCGGTATGTTCGCCGATAAGGTTAACCCGACCGGGGGCACAAAAAATACGAGGTTCTGAGTCGAATAAATTGACAAATGTCTTTTTTAAGGATCGGCACGGCATAAGAGGCTCCACGTTTACCAGAAAATGATGTACAAAAAGAGTGTGATGACGACCACAGCGATACCCAACCATAAAACCTGAGGAGTCGGGGTCATATCATAGTCAGCACGAACAGGCAATACTTTTTCAGTTTTAAGGGGTCGCATCAAGGTGATGATCCACATGGCCAAAAGCACGATGACAAAGGTGATAGCCATACGATTCAGAAATGCGATCTCTCCAAACTGCCATTGTAAAAATCCATAGACAGGGACAGTCAGAACCAGAGCTGTAACCCCCGCTGCAGCAGGAGCTCGTTTAACCAAGAGTCCGAAAACAAATGCAGCCAGAACTCCCGGTGATATGTATCCCTGGAACTCTTGGATGTAGGTAAAAATCCCCTGAAACTTGGGATCCCCTAAACTGGGTGCAATAATACATCCGATGAGAACAAACACCAGTGTCATAGAGCGGCCTATGGTGACGAGTGTTTTTTGAGAGGCATCGCGTTTGATATATTGTCGATACAAATCCATAGTAAAAATCGTTGCGGCAGAATTGAGCATGGAAGCCAATGAACTCATGACAGCACCGGCGATTGCGGCAAACATGAAACCGCGCAGACCAATAGGAATCAGATTACGAATGAGCAACGGATAAGCTGCATCGCTGGTCCCCATTTGGCCCCCATAGAGTTGAGCAGCCATGATGCCGGGAACGACAATGATAAAGGGGATGATAAGTTTCAGGCCGGCTGCAAAGATAATCCCCAATTGACCCTGTCGTAAGGTTTTAGCGGCAAGGGTTCGCTGTGTGATATATTGATTCAGGCCCCAATAGTAAAAATTCGGTATCCACAACCCGATGACCAGCGCGGTCCAGGGAAGCACCGGATGATCGGCAGGCAGAATCATATGCATTTTGTCCGCATTATGCTCCATAAAACCAGACGGTCCGCCGACAGCCACAAACCCAAAGACCATGACAACCAATCCGCCCAGAATCAGCGCAGATCCCTGGAACAAATCGGCCCAGGCTACGGCTTTCAATCCCCCCCAGGTGGTATAGAGCGCTGCCAGAATGCCGACCAGCCATACAGAAGTGGTCAGATCAATATCGAAAATGGTATAGATGGTCAGCCCCCCGGAATAGAGAACGGCAGCAATCGTCACGCCGACATAGATGACCATGGTATAAAAAGCCATTAACGACCGGGCAGTGCGGTTATACCGGTATTCTAAAAATTCGGGTATGGTATAGATGCCACTCTGCAGAAACTTTGGCAGAAAGAAAAATGCGGTAATCACAAGCGTAATGGCGGCCATCCATTCATAGCTGGCAATGGCGAGACCGACATTTCCGGCGCTTTGTCCGGACATGCCAACAAATTGTTCGGTAGAAATATTGGCTGCGATGAGCGACAAACCGATGAGCGGCCACAAGAGTCCACGGCTGGCCAAAAAATAGTCTTCACCTGTTTCTTCCTTGCGGCTTTTGTACATACTCGTGCCGATTACAGCAACGATAAACAGTACAAACACCACAATGTCCAACCAATTGAGTTCCATCTTTTCTTCTCCTCTGTACGGGGTCGTGAAAAATTGAATTTTTGAACGGAAATAAGGACATCATCAGGATATTTAGGAACTTGGAGAGCAAAGGCAAGTTTAAAGGTTTTTACGACAAAATGCAAGCGGAAAATCGTCTGTTAATCCTGGGATAAGACATTGTATTTTCGGCTTGCAATTGGTTCGGTGAATGGGTATATTCACGGACGAATTATTAAGCAAAGGATGTTATTTATGGATCCCCTGTTTCTTTCATCGATACTCGCGTTAGGAGGTCTGGGACTCTTTTTTGGGGGTGGTTTGGCATTTGCTGCGAGGAAATTTGCAGTCAAAGTCGATCCCAAAGTCGCGGATATCAAGGAAATCCTGCCAAATGCCAATTGTGGGGCATGTGGCTACCCGGGATGTGCCGCTTATGCAGAAGCGGTTGCTGCAGGCAGAGTGCCTCCAAATAAATGTACACCGGGAGGTGCTGAAGTCACTGAAAAAATCAGTCTGATCATGGGTATCACAGGCGTAGAAACCGAGGAACCCAAGGTAGCTGCTGTCCATTGCCAGGGCGGAAAAGCCGAAGCCGTGGAAAAATTCAAATATGAAGGCATCGAGGATTGTAGTGCTGCATTATTGATTGGAGGCGGTCACAAAGCTTGTGAATATGGGTGTTTGGGACTCGGCTCGTGTGCCAAAGCCTGCCCTTTTGATGCGATAGAAATGAACGAGAATGGGTTGCCGGTGATACTGGAAGATAAATGTACGGCATGCGGAGTATGTGTCACCACTTGTCCGCGCAATATCTTGTCATTGATTCCGCGTTCCCAACCCGTTTATCTGGGATGCGTCTCACAGGACAAAGCCAAAGCGGTCAAATCGATTTGCAAAGTCGGTTGTTTTGCGTGTAAAATTTGTGCAAGCCCCAAAGTCGCTCCTGAAGGTTCGATAGAAATGGATGGCAATCTTCCGGTGATCAAAGATATATATCATGAAGAAGTGTATGCAGGCGCAAAAAAATGCCCTGCAAACAGCTATGTAATCAGGATCCCTCAAGCCGAGGCCGAAACAGCAGAACAGAGTCAAGCAAAAGAGGAAAAAAATGACTGAATCAATGGATGAACGAGTAACAAAAGCCCTGGAAACCATCCGACCTATGTTACAAGCTGATGGGGGCGATATCCAGCTTATCGGTATAAAAGACGGTATTGTACAGGTGCAGCTCCGTGGCGCATGTGGTACGTGCCCAATGGCCCAAATGACCTTAAAAATGGGCGTGGAAAAAGAATTAAAACGCCAGGTTCCGGAAGTCAAAGAAGTGGTCGCTATCTAGTCAGACAAAACGAGTATCAAAAGGAGCAAACCGCCCCCTTTTTCATATGGCCCTCTGTATTGAAGTGATCTCAAGACTTTTTATGCTGGCTCTTTTTGATACTCTCGAATTTTTCATAGATCATACGTATTCCATCCAGTGTCAAATGTGAATCAACCGTTTCTATGTTCGACACCTTTGCAATAATCAACCTCGATAGCCCTCCTGTTGCCACAGCTTTTGCCGGTTGTCCCAGCTCTTTAACAATTCGTTCGATCAAGCCATCGATCATCTCAACAGTCCCATACATCAACCCCGCTTGAATACTTTTTTCCGTAGAATCCCCGATCACCTTGTCCGGAAAGGCCAGGCCGACTCTGGGAAGTTTGGCTGCCTTGCGGTGTAAAATGGCAAGCGAGGTTTCGATACCGGGTGCGATAATCCCCCCCAGATACTGGGCGTTTTTGGAGATCACGTCAAATGTGGTGGCAGTACCAAAATCGACAATGATCAAAGGGCCACCATATTTTTCCAGGCCGGCAACGGCATTGCACAAACGGTCAATCCCGACGTTGGAAGGCTGATGGTAAAGGATTTCGATCCCCAACTCGAGTTCGTGACTGATCACCAAGGCATCCTGATGCAAATATTTTTGAGCCAGTTTGATAAACGTGGGTGTCATATCCGGCACAACTGACGAGATGGCAATTCCTCGGCTTTGGCGAATATCATAGCCATTTGCCCGACATATAGAGTCCATCATGACCCACGTTTCATCTTCGGTGCGATCAGACAGACTCGATAATCTCCAATGGGCTTGCAGTTCATCACCTCGATAGAGTCCCGCAGCGATATGTGTATTGCCAATATCAATTGCCAGAATCATGAGTTCTCCTTAATGAAAGCGATCCTAAAGTTAGAGTATAGAGTTGTCCATTTTCTGTTTTCAGCCGTGCCTGGCCCGAATCATCCAATCCCATAAATTTTCCCTGCCAGCTATCTGAATGGTTATGTATTGTCACCCACTCTTGGATGTGAACACAACGGTTCATCCAGCGTTGGATCAATTCCGCAGGAGAGATCGTCAATGCACGAGCGCGATAATATCGTTGAAAATAAGGCTCAAAATCGGACAAAAGTGATTCCAGGGCAAAAGAACGGCCTGTTGCCAGGGTCATTGATGTCGCGCCCGTCAGGTCGTACAGGTCATTACGGGAATGGTTGACGTTTATCCCGAGTCCGATGACAAGATACTCGATACGGGAACCGCTCGTTCTTCCTTCTGTGAGCACACCGCATATTTTCTTTTCATCCACTAGAACATCATTGGGCCACTTTACTCCTGCTGCCAGATTATATTGTTCAGCCAACCATTCGGCTACCGCCACAGCGGGAAAGAGTGTATACATAAATGGTGAAACCGGGTTGATGGGCCGAATACAAATCGACATATATAGGCCTTTGTTCTTTAGGGAAACCCATTTCCGTTGACGCTGTCCGCGTCCTTTGGTTTGTTCTGTAGCCCAGATAACGGTTCCTTCCGGAGCCCCCTTTTGGGCTTTTTCTTTGAGCCGGTCATTGGTAGAATCGACACTATCAAGGTAATGAATATGGAATGTCATGCCGAAAATTTCCCGATTTCAAGAGGGTGATAGGATTGATGAACAGATTTTAAAAACTCCCGATCCAAATGAGTGTATATCTGTGTGGTGGTAACATCTGCATGTCCGAGCATTTCCTGGACAGCGCGAAGATCAGCTCCATTTTCGATCAGATGCGTTGCAAAAGAATGCCGAAACGTGTGCGGACTGAGAAACACATCGATACCTGCCAATCGACCATACTGTTTGATCACTTTCCAGACCATTTGCCGGCTGAGTTTTTTTCCAAAGCGATTCAGAAATACATAGTCCTTGGAAATAAGGGCATGCGGGGATCGAATATCGATATATTTATTGATCCAGTAAATCGCTTCCTGGCCAACAGGCACAAGTCTTTGCTTATTTCCCTTACCGATGATTCTTACAAATTCTTCATCCCAAAAAAAATCGTTCAAGGTCACAGAGACCAGTTCAGTGACT
Organism: Candidatus Zhuqueibacterota bacterium; assembly: GCA_014728115.1. Classification (GTDB taxonomy): domain Bacteria; phylum Zhuqueibacterota; class Zhuqueibacteria; order Residuimicrobiales; family Oceaniaggregativiventaceae; genus Oceaniaggregativivens. The sequence goes on from WJME01000133.1 coordinate 37,800, forward strand.
CTCACTCCGGTTGCATAGAGGAATTCGAGCATCGCCTTATCCCGGAGTCCGGTGGGAACGTGATGGTCAGGGGCCTTGAGTAAGAGTTGCATCTGCTCGATGCTCAACACCTCGGGTAATTTCATCCAGGGTTTGGGAATGGTGATATTTTCGCTGGGATCGGCATCGAGGATATTTTCATTGATGAGAAAACGAAAAAAGGTTCTGCAGGCAGAAAGAGACCGGGAAATGGTAGATGCGACAAGAAGGTGATCAGCGAGATAATCAAGAAAATGAGAGATATGAGTATGATCGATTTTTTGGGGATCAGTTATATGCTGTGTTTGCAAAAAACCCACAAATCGTTCAAGATCGCGTTGATATGATTCAACCGTATTTTTTGCGACCTGGCGTTCGATACGAAGATAGTCAATGAAATTAAAGAGATGATCATGCAGAGTCATGGTTCAGTTTGCGGTTCATCTTTTTCCGGCAAAATATGCTCAGCCAGAGACAGTGCAATACCAGACAGCATGACTTCGGGTCCGAGTTGAGTAAAATCACCGGAGAGGAGCCGATTATCGACATTTGCATATAGCGAGCAACCACCATTCTTTTCGATAATGAGCCCGGAGAGACGATTTCCGCATTCTCCTACAAATGTAACTTCGCCCAAAATTTCGCTGACGACATATCCGGTACAGAAATGGAGTTGAAGATGGGAATTGGTCGTATATATCGAAATCAGATTACCGGTTTGTTCGCCGATGGGAATATCGGGATAGATTTCCAGAGAAAGATGTTGATTATTTTCTTTATTTTCGATAACAAACCGATAGTTGTTTCCTTTGAATTTGTAATCAGTTTCAAGGACTTGCGCAATCTTGTCGAGATCTTTTTTGACAAATATCTTTTTCATATTTTCTACCCTTACACCTTTTATAGAACATTGTACCTTAAAGACGTGAGATCCCAACAAAGGTTTCACGGGAAAGACGCGGAATCAGGCCTCAGGTTGAATCGCCATACGGATTGCGGCAATGGCTTGGGCAACATTTTCTTTGCCAAAAATAGAGCTTCCTGCCACCAAAACCTCGGCTCCGGCATTCACGACGATGGGAGCGGTTTTGGCATCTATTCCGCCATCGACCTGGATGAGATACGAGTATCCATGCTTGAGTTTCTGTTCTTTCAAGTACTGGATCTTGCGTGTCGATGACGAGATAAAAGACTGACCGCCAAATCCGGGTTCGACGGACATGACCAGAACGAGGTCAGCCAATTCGAGCACAGGATCAAGATGTTGAATGGGCGTCGCCGGATTCAATGTGACACCGACTTTAGCACCGAGTTTTTTAATGTTTTCACAGGTTCGCCACAAGTGCGGACAGGCCTCGACATGTACCGTTAAAATATCTGCGCCTGCTTTTACAAAGGCCTCGAGATAATCATCGGCATTGGAGATCATTAAATGGGCATCCAGGGTTTTATCGGTCAGCTTGCGAACACCCTTGATCAAAATAGGACCAAACGTGAGATTAGGAACATAGTGGCCATCCATGACATCGAGATGAAGCCAGTCGGCGCCCCCATCGAGCGCTTCTTTTACCTGTTCCGGTAACCGAGCAAAATCCGCACTGAGCAGAGAAGGTGCAATTTTTACATCATTCATTATGACTCTCCGTTTCTGGTAGCTGACTGAGCACGACATGAACGGTATCTGCCTTTTCGACGCTTTCCCCTGCTTTAATGGATTGATGAATGATCGTATCAGGTAAAAGTTTGTCTGTTGTTTGATAGGTCACCTGGCCAAGGACAAGACCGGATTTTTTCAAATTCAATCTGGCTTCTTTGAGGGTTTTGCCGATTAATTCTGGAACGATAAATTCAGTAGGCTCTAGTCCAAGGCTTACCGTAAAATCGATACTTTCTCCCATAACCACTGTATTTCCTTCGGGTAGGCTTTGTTTACTGACCACTCCTTCAGGGTAAAAATTATCCAATTCATAAAAAACATTCCCGATCTGCAGATTATGATCAGCCAGAACGAAACGGGCATCGCGTTCTGACAATCCCACGAGCTTGGGCATATTGAGGACTTTTTTGCCTTTGCCCACTGTCAGATAAACTCGCCTTCCTTTTTTCACCGGCGAAGAGGCCTCTGGATTTTGAAACAGAACGTGTCCGGGTGGATAATTTTCATCATATTTTTCACCGGCGATAACGACTTTGAGGCCATTATCTCTTAGTCTTTTTTCGGCGGCGCTCAGGCTCATATTGGTCACTGTTGGTACTGCAATGGATTGATGTTGTCTGGTATACAAGGGCATGACAACCAGATCCATTAAAAGATATAGGGCAATCAGAATACCAAAAAAGAGTCCCAGAAACGTTAGATTTTTTCTGGTCATGTGGTTTTTGAGTGTTGCGATCATTTTTTTCATCTAACTAACTCGTTGCATTTTGGCCACAAAACTTCCATCAAGGTCATGGCGATGTGGCCAGGTTCTTATAAAGCCGTCCCTGGTGGCAAACGATTTTGCTATGGGTTCATGTTTCAAGTCGTGCGCTATAAAATCCGAATTTTTCTTGAGAAAAGCAAATACTACATTTTCATTTTCTTGTTTTGTAGTGGTACACGTGCTATAAATGAGAAAACCGTTTTTTTTCACCCGGGTGGCTGCACTCGTAAGCAAGTGGTATTGTAATTCGGCCAATTGCGCAATGTGTTGTGGTGTCTTGTTCCATTTGAGATCGGGTTTTTTACGAATGACCCCCAGTCCGCTGCAAGGGGCATCGAGCATGACCAGATCAACCGGTAAGAGTGGAATAGATCTGGCATCGGCTTGCAATAAATGGATCGATTGAATATTGAGGCGTTTACAATTTTGCGCGATTTTTTGCAATCGCGATAGCTGAAGATCAGCACTATAGAGTTCGTTTTCACCGGCTGTCAACTCTGCGAGATGAAGGCTCTTGCCTCCCGGAGCCGCACATACATCCGCGATTTTCCAACCAGAACGAGGTCGGGCCACCAGTGCTACCAATCCTGCACTCGCATCCTGAACGGTTATTTTGGTCTCGTGTAAAAGTCGTTGTTGCTGCGCATAGCTCATTCCTTTGACAGTCACATATCCTGGCACTGCACCGGATGTGATGTTTAAATTCATTTCTTTGGTCAACCGGGAAAATGCGTCGGGGTCATTGGAAATTCTCAACGAAAGACCAGGATGAGTATTGCTGGCCTGAAGCAGTTCTTCCGTTTCTGCCACTCCAAGCTGCTCGACCCAATGTGCTACTAACCATTCAGGAAACGAATAGCAGATAGCCAGAGCTGAAACCGGATTCTTTTCATGACGGGGATCGGGTAAGGCTACAGGCTGACGGAGATAATTTCGCAATACAGCATTCACCAGTCCCTTCAAGTGTGCTCGTTTTTTTTGAGCAGCCAATGCAACCGAACTGTGCACCACCGCATGGGCTGGAACACGTTCGAGCATGGCAAGTTGATAGAGACCTATCTGCAAAATGATATGAACAACAGGATCGAGCTTGGAGATGCTTTTTACGAATGCGGCCAGATAATAGTCCAGCGTCAGGCGATAACGAACAACCCCTCGCACCAGCTCGTTAAAAAGTGCAGCATCCACCGGACTGAGACGATGAGTGGACAATGTCTGTTCTGCAACGACATCAGAATACCCGTCCTGATTTTGGATGCGTTGCAATGCGTCCAGAACCAGCAGGCGAACATACAGGCCGGGCACGCTATTGGATCTTTTCATCCGCCTCAACCATATTGTGAAAACAATCGCTCTCTGTGACCCGATAGCCACGAATAAACTCCGGAGCAGACAGGATCTTTTTGCCTGCGGGCTGTAGTTGCAAAATCTCCAGAATTCCTTTGGCGGTCTGAACATAGAGCGGACCGTTTTTACCGGCCTCTGTGATGCATCCGGATATTTTTTCGGTATCCTGGGTATCGGCAACTCTGGAACGAAGAATTTTTATCACCTGATCTCTGAACAAGGTCGTACATCCGGGTACAGGTGAAAGGCCTCGAATCAAATTGTGTAGCTCTGGTGCAGGCTTTTGCCATTCCAGGAAACCCAATTCGCGATTGATTTTAGGAGCTTTGGTGACCTCCCCTATCTGAGATTTGGGTTGCAGGGTATTGGATTCCAATCCTTCTATGGTTTGCAAAACGAGATCGCTGCCCAGCGCTTTGAGCTGTTCATAGAGTTCCCCGGCGGTGATATTGGGG
>WJME01000015.1 GCA_014728115.1 Candidatus Zhuqueibacterota bacterium
AAACCGAACCTGATGTTGTCCATCCGTCTGAACCGGCAAAGTTTGAATATCCGTTCGCAGATGTCAGAGTGATTGTTCTGTAATAGTTGGGATCTGTGTTTAAAAAATTTTCGCGAACATCCCGTGAATAATAGTGTTGTGTAGAGGTTAACAATTTTCCGTCAGCATTTCTGGTTCGGACTAATCGTAAGTAAGGATCATAATCATAAATGACTGGCATATTGTTGGGATCTGCTTTGGCCAGAACAGTACCGGTACAAGGCTCATATACAGTTGTCTCCATAATCGCATCAGACGGATACACTCTGAGATCGTCAAAATAGACTGTCCCACTGCAATATTTTGCTGCGATCCAGACACGCATCACTTCATCGTTTAATATAGAACCTGCATCACATTCAGCTGTAACCAGCTCCCATTGTTTTGCTTTGGTTGCCGAACCGTAATCAGCACCGTAACCTGTCGGATGCGAACCGATGCCCAGTATTGTCTGACCAATGTCGGCAGCATTGGTCAAATAAACCCAAACAGAAACTTTGTACTTTTTGTTCGAATCATATTCTCTGTCCTCGTTGCTGCCTTCGTCATACCAGTCATTTGCCAAAGCCCAGTAACCATTTGCGGCTGAAAAAGATGCAGAACCGGTAAAATACATGTCCGAGGTAATGGAAGCAGAAGCTGTTTTTGACCACCCATCCAAAAGATCACCACCTTCAAAGTTTAGATAAGAACACTCTTCGTGTTCGGCATTTTGAACCGTGGCTATGGGCAGTCCTGAACTGTCCCATCGGGTGGTGGTACGCATATCATTGCCATCTTCGGTTTCCAGGATATTTCCAAAATCGGTATTTCTGGTAATTATATCGGATTGACTGACCCATGCTGAACCATCCCACCTACGATAATTCTTTGGCGCCATATCATAACCCCATAAATACATTGTCATACTAAAATCAGATTTCAAATTTGAGGTCAATACAGTATCAAGATAAACAGTCTCACCGGTAATATCTGAGAGTTGATTTGTACCTTCTAATAGGCTATAATCTTGCCAGCCATATTTTATTTTAGTGATTTTTTTGTTGCCATCCGTATTTGTAGCTGTTGTTTTTGATACCATTCCAAAATCGTTATATGAAAAGGCAACAGTTGAACTCACACCATCCAAAACGGTGGTTTCTTCGGTTAAAGTTTTCATATAAGAATTTCGAATATAGTCAGCCCCGGAAACTTTGGGTACTGTATCGGTCTCCATATGTGTGACTGTCCATGTTTTGCTGATCTTTTTGTCATAGTTGGTAGAATCTGATTGATAATAAAGAATACTGCTGATCAAACCATGTTTATTTGTAGCTGCATTGGTGATGTGATTATATTTAATTTTACCTTTATTATCGGGTAAACTCACAATCACATGGTCATGTCCGTATGTATAGAGATAATCGCATGTATCTGATTGTGTAGACGACCAGGTATAGGTTTTAACCGAAGAATTACCCATTTTATCGTTTGTGGTTATGGAGGCAACACGATATTTGTCATTCTGAAAAGTATCCACGTAATGATACCCGGATACGATAGTAGATGGATTTGTTTGGTTGAAAGCAATTTGTTTTGTGCCGCCATCCGGATAAGTAATGCGGTATAGTGCGCCAACATTTGCATTTGCGCTATCTGACATATCATATTCAAATTTTAAAGCCGGTAATGATTGTACCGTATCCGAGGGATCGTATTGCACGATTTTGGTTAACAAACTCCTTACGACATCTAAAGACCAATCGAATGTGGATTCAGAATAATCAAAACCTACATGTTTTAAAACTTGATTACCTGAATTTGTATTGACCAATTTTAATGCTGCAAGTCGTTTTGAATCAAAAATTTCCTGATATTCATCACCATTCGTTTCCCAATCTGTAAAGCAAGACGATCGAGGAATTGAACCTGTCCAGGCATCGTCCCACCGGCAATCGTCATCACTACGATCTTCCCAATAAAAACGTATTTCTCTTCCCGTTCCGGTTGATACGATTTTGTTAATGTACGAAGAACGGGTGTATTCATAATCATGACTCAGAGAATCATATGGCATTTCAGGGCATGTTACTCCGTCACGATATCTATCTCGTACATTTTCTTCAACATCCGACAGATACTGAATTTCGATTTCATTGCCAAAAACATCTTTTATTTCAGTCAGATCCCATTGATATCCGATGATATAATGATTGATTAACATATCATCTTGGGTATTATACAGATATTCTAACAGACTGCACTCCGATGTACAGGATCCCAAAATATCATTAATATACATTCTCCAGATTCGTTTCCGCTTGTGATTAAAAGTATAGGTTGTTCCATGTTCATCTATAACCTTCCAGCTGTCTATTTCCCATTTGTAATTATCATAATCACAAATGATCTTCCAGGGTTTATAATCACGTATGTAAAACGAATCACAAGATGTATTGCTGGCATGAAACACGAGTTCTCCCCCCCCGGATGGTGAACTGTAAATAAATTGGTTATATATCGGTCTAATATGGCTTGAAGTTATAGACGATCCGGAGATTGGTTGGGTTAAGCCGGTTCCTGAATACTTTTCATATGACAATGTACTAGCCGTAATCACGGGTAATTCCAGCTTCCATCCCAACCCACATTGAGATGCTTGGCGTTGGTAGTTGTCTTTGTCTTTATGGTTGAGATCGCTGTTATAAGTGAGGGTAACCGGAAACGACAAGTCATTTTGTCCCAAAAGTTCCATCAAGTTAACTTTGGCTGTAAATACACCGGTATACAGATCGACATTTTCAGTTGCAGAAATAGGTTCAAATTTTATTTCATAGCTGGATGAATTGGAAATATATTCATCTTCTACCTCTGACGCAAAAAGCGACCAACATAAAATCAGAATCGATAATACGATTGTAAATCTAAACTTTTTCATTTTGTGCCTCCTCATAATTTTGAAAGAAATGATAATGATTCATGTTTTTACACTATGACAGACTTGCATCTGTCAGGGATTGTTTGGTGTTTTCATGCCCTCTCCTTTCAATTAATGTAATAGATTGTTACTAATGCAGTTAAGAGTGTATACAGCTCCTTTTGGGTTTGGTATATACAGAATCTGTGCCATTATCTCTAAAGCCGGTGAGGGAGGGGATAAGGGGTTGTTTTTATTGGAAGGAAAAATGGAAAGAATGATAAAGATCCGCTGATCGGGCGAATGCAATTCGCCGGAGGTGGGTTCATTTTGAACCCACCTTTTTACAAAGTATTAATATTTCAAGACTTGGCTGGGCTCATTCTGAACCCACCTGAAAATCAAAATTGTTCAAATGTAGAAAAATCAATAACCTGGTATGGGCTCAAAATGAACCCACCTTTTTTTGAACTGATGTTGATTTTGTCAATGTTTTGCTTTACGGATTATTGAAAAATATTTACAACTTTGTTTTTCATTTTTGGATAGGATAACAGCTGCAAGCATACCGTGGACTGGTAAACAAATGTGATTGATAGTAAAACCTCGGTTTTTAGTATAGTTAAGAAATGATATCCACTTTTAAACAGTGATAAAGGTTCTTTGTTGAAGAAGAGGGCTTTATAGATTTTTGTCACCTCAGATGACGCATAGAAACACAGAGAAATAATCCCGGTCTACACCAAACGATTTATATCACCTTTCAGGTGCAAAGGGTCAATTTGGGGGGTAAAAATGAATTATATGATCATCTTGTTTATCCTGTAATCTTGTCGTTTTTTCAAGTTGTTCAAGTGGTTGCAGCCAAAGACAACCAAGTGCCTCTGTTTTTCTGTGGTTAAGGTTTTTAAATAGATTTTTATTCCCAGCTATTGGGTATACCATGGCGTTCCAGTTTTCTTTTTAATGTTGATCTTGATATACCCAGTTGCTGGGCCGTTTTTCGAATGCGGTAATCGTTTTCGGTTAATTTTATGATAATATAGCGTTTTTCCAGTTCTGCCAGTGTCAACCCGCAGGGAAACCTGGCGACCTTATCTTCCTCTGTGGATTTCCATCGCTTTACCAAAGTCGCAATTGTTTCTTTACCAATGGTAATGGATTTGATGACACTGGCGAGTTGTCGGATATTACCCGGCCAGTGATAGTTTTGTAAAGATAATAACTCGTCTTTTCGAAGTTTTATTACACTGTTTTCCTGCCTGAGAAATTCATCTGTAAGCAGAGGTATGTCTTGTTTGCGTTTGCGTAGTGGATCCAGCTTGATTCTGAGTACGTTCAACCGGTAATACAAGTCTTCCCTGAACCGGTCCTGTTCGATCATGTCTTCCAGCAAGGCATTGGTTGAGGCCAATATCCATACATCTGCATGGACTTCATCAGCGCTTCCCAATTTTCTGTACTTGCAGGTTTCGAGAAATCGAAGTAATTTGGGTTGCAGATCGATGTTCATTTCGCCGATTTCATCCAGGAGCAATGTACCCCCATCTGCTTTTTGGAGCAATCCATCCTCGCATTGGATTGCTCCGGTAAACGCGCCTTTTTTATGGCCAAACAGGGTGCTCTCCAGCAGATTATCCGGAATGGCACTACAATTGACCCGGACGAGTGGTTTTTCCGATCGGATACTGCAGGCATGCAGGGCATTGGCCACCAGTTCCTT
>WJME01000134.1 GCA_014728115.1 Candidatus Zhuqueibacterota bacterium
ATTTAGTATGGTGCTAAATCCACTACCAGATTCCAATGAATTACAAGATGCTTGTAAAGAGCTATTAGAAGTGATAAAAGAAAGGCATCCATTTCAATTTCAAAGTATATCAAAAAAGTATGATATCGAATTAAACTAATAGTCATAGCCTAACGAATAAGCGTTGCACTCGACCTGAGCGAAGCGAAGGTCGATGTGCGAACGCGGGGTTGGACTAAGCCGGTGTAGGGTTGGGAATTATCTATGGATTTTACATTTTTTCAGAAAAGTGACAGGAAAGGTTTAGAAGTAGATTTAAATTTATGATATGGAGACAAATCGGGATATATACATAAAAATAAATATCGGAAATAGAGATATATGCTTGAATATTAATAGAAAAATCGTAATTTCTTTGAAAAGGACGTACATATCCCTTATAACCAGTGGTTATTTTAAAATGTTGAGATTGTAAAAGATACATATGGAGGTCCTCTCTTTTTAGGAATTTCAGAAATAAAGATCAGAACATGTCCGCAATACGGACATTTCATCACTTTTTCTTTTAATACGGAATCATCAATATCTATTTCCAGACGTTTACCGATCAGTTCTTTGACATATGGCAATTCGTTTCGCTTTTTGGTGGCTAAAAAACCAAAATAACGGACCTTAACAAAGCCTTTTGGAAGAATGTGCTGCAGGAAATGATATATGAATTCAGGTGCATCAAGAGAACGAGTTTTACTGGAATTTGTCTGAGCATCTTTGAATCGAAAAGTGACCCTGCCGTTGTTGAGATTGAGAATATTTTTATCAGATATCGCCACACGCATGATGTATGGGGCAAGGTATTTTAGGGGGTGGGATAGCTACTTTTCAGGGTATGATGAAAATTAAGCAGAAAAAATAATTAAATATGAATTTTTCTTCATTTGATTTTATTATCCCACCCCCTGAAGCGCCGATTGACCGTTGCCAACAGTTTTAATATGGCAAACCCAATATTTATTCCAAAAGCCCGATGACAAGTTTGGATGTAAACTCATCTCTTTAAGGGCATTCTTGAACAGTCTGCGAACAAGTATGGACAAGGGTTTGACGTGAACGAGGAAATCGGGTTTTGCCCATTTCCAGCGTTTGCCATTTTTAACTATTCCGCCAGCGGGTATAAGGAAATGAATATGTGGGTGATAATTTAAATTCCGTGTCCACGTATGCAGAACACCCAGCATGCCAATATCGGCACCGAGATATTTTCGATCTTTTGCCAAAATCAATAGTGCTTTAGCAGCAGCTTGAAATAATAATGAATAAAGTTTTCTTTGATGTCTTTTAAAAGCACCATGAAGCTCACTTGGTATTGTAATAGTGGCCATAAAGTATGGTGTAGGCAAAAGGCTATTGTATTGCTTAACAAGCCATTGTTGGGCACGATCGTTTTGACACTTTGGGCAATGTCGATTTCTGCAAGAGTGATAACTGTAATGAATTTTGCCACATTCTTCACATTGCCATGTCTGACCACCCAATGCAGAGGTTCGGCAATCAACGATATTCTGCATGGTTTTATAGTGACTCGGCAAAATGCCTGGTCCGTATTTAGCAATGGTCTCATTTCCATATTGACGGATAATGTCCGCCAGTGTGATCACAGATCGTTCATCACCTTGTTGATCAGATGAATGGGATCTGGCAAATTCTGATTGATCAACTGGGTATAGATCATGGTTGTTTTGGGATTCACCCCGTGAGATATGATCGTTTTTATAATTCGGTATAATGTCATTAGTAATAGGAGTCTACATTAGTAAATATATTTTAGAAATATCTCATGGGGTGACACCGTGAGATATGATCGTTTTGATAATTTGGTATAATGTCTTTAGTAATAAGAGTCTCATAGAAAATATATTTTAGAAAATCTCATGGGGTTCACCCCGTGAGATAGCCTCAATTTTAATGTGAGGTGTGATGTCATGAGCAAGTCGTTCCATACAAAGAATAAAAATATAAATTCATCTCATGGGGTTCACCCCGTGAGATAAGGATCGCCAAATGCAATTTTTTTATATTTATGTATTACAATCTACAATTGACAAAAACTTTTATGTAGGATATACCAATGACGTAAAGCGACGTCTCGAAGAGCATAATAGTGGTCAGGTCGATTCAACAAAGCATAGAAAACCATTAAAGCTAATCTACTGGGAAGGCTGTTTAAACCGGAATGATGCAATAAATCGAGAAAAATACCTGAAAACCGCGTGGGGTAAAAGATATATAAAAAACAGATTGAGAAATTATCTCACGGGGTAAATCATGTCCCAGGTATTTTTGAACAAATCTGAGATCGACGCCTGCTTCAAGCAAATGGGTCGCATAAGAATGCCGGAGATGATGAACCGACACCTTTTTGGTGATACCGGCAGCCACTTTGGCTTCTTTGAAAGCGATTTGAATACTGGAAAGCGGTAGCGGTTTATCAGCAAAAGGCATTTTATTTCCACCGCGACCAGGTGCTGGAAAGATCCATTTGGGGTTGCGGTGCGTTTTCCAGAATTTTCGAAGCAATTCTAGAGTACGTTGGGGTAGAGGGATATATCGATCCTTGTTGCCTTTACCGCGATGAATATGGACAAACATGCGATCGGAATCGATATCAGATAACTTTACCCCATGAGATAGGTAAATTGCTATTGTTTTACTAAAGAAGAAAAAGCGCAGAAGTAGTAGCAGGTAAGTGAATAAATACACTTATCTCACGGGGTGAAGATGATTGCCTTCTTGCAGTCGCAGGCCCAGAGAATAGATTGTAAATAGACAAGCTTGGTGGTGGAAGAACCGGACTTTACTGATAATTTTATGAACTTGGCTCTGGCTCAATACTGCAGGAAGTGTTTTTACTTTCTCGGGTCGAACAAATCGTAGCGTTGTCCATTCTCTTTGCAGAGAATAGGTATAGAAAAATTTAATGCCGCATAGTGCAATTGTAGATGTAGTACGTGACCAATTACGGTGATTTTTGTTATAGAGGAAATATTGGCGTAATTCCTCTTCGGAAATTTGATCGGGTTCTTTTTGATAATGCTCTGATAGCAGTCTAACAGCTCGAACATACATATCAACAGTTGAA
>WJME01000135.1 GCA_014728115.1 Candidatus Zhuqueibacterota bacterium
AAGGTTGCCATTATCGTCATACTGGATTCCGCGCTCATCATAGCCGTATGATGAATATTGCAGCCATTGATCGGTTCCTGCATTATAGTATCCAAAATCCGAGGTTGTCAGACGATTGGCATTGTCGTATGCAAAGGTGGAACCGGTCATATAGGTCGTATAGCCGTGCGTGCTTTGAATGAGCCAGGATATATTGCCGTTATATTGATTGGTGGAACCGAATGTGGAACCAATATGACCCTGAGCTTCATATCCGATGACTTGACCAAACCGGTCATCGCTGTCTCCGCCAGGATCGTATGATGAATTCCCAATATTTTGATCATTAATCTGAGACAACCATCCCCGAATATGGTAAACATAATCAACACCCTGGACTTTGTTTCCGGTGGCCGGGTTAATGAGTTTTTTGCGTTTTACTTGTCCTGTAGGCCAATATGAATACTCGGCAAGTGCATAAGTTGGCTTGGTATCGACCGTATCTGTATAGATTTTTTCCAGTCTTCCGGCGAGATCATAGTCCTGCCAAATGAAAAAGGCATCATTTTGACTGCTCTGATAGCTGGTTTTGGTTATATTTCCTTGCCGGTCATATTCATAAGAGATCGTTTTAATCCCCACGTCTTCTGACGGTAACGCCTGAATCATCTTTTCCACCAAACCATCATTATTGTACGAGTAAAACGTATATCCCCAGGCCTCCTCGTTCTTATCATAATATGCACTGGCCGCCAGTTTTCCTTTGAGATTGTAGAGGGTTCCCGGGTCGGTGGCATCAGACCATACACCTGATCCATATGAAGGTTCTGCACCATAGATGTTGACCAATTGATAGGTGGTTCCCTCTGTAGAGCTGTTTTCAAAATTCCAGGTGCCGTCGTTACGATAATCGGTATTGCCGTTGAGATTATCCCAAAGAGGAATAGAGGCGTCTCTGCTGGCTTGGCCTGTGATGAGTAGCCGGTTCAACTCGTCATAAATATGAAAAACGAGATCTCTGCCAAGGGCACAATGCAAGCTATCCTGTTTAAATCGAAGATTATTATTGACATCATATTTATACCGAACAGGTCCTGCATCAGGAGTGGTTTTTTCAACCAGATTGCCCCTGGTATCATAGCTCATATTGGTACAGTAGGCACTTGATTCTGAATTGTTGGCTTTTGGTGGTATGATTCGGGTATTGTTGCCAACAATGTCGTAATGGAAGCTGGTTAAAAGATTCAAATGGGGGGAAGAGCCTGGATCTGTTATTTTTTGTACAACATTTCCAAGCTCATCGACATACTCTACTATTTCAAGCTGGTTTTCATCGCTGATTTTAGATTGCAACAGAGTACCTGCCGGATAACTCAAACCACCAACGTGTATCGTTGAAGAATGGGTGTCATAATAATAGTTGGTCTCGTTTGTACTCCCAATACGAAAGGAAGAACCGGGTTTTCCTGTTTGATAGATTCGGTTGAGAGGATCTGCACAATATTTTGTTTGAGAATAGGGATAACCGTTTGCATCCGGCGCATGACTTTCAACAGGATTATTGTCATAATAATTTGCGATATAAGAACTCGATGACATGGATTCACCGATTTCCCATCCGGATTCGATAAAGTCTGTTTTATAATTATAGCTCGAAAGGGTCAAAACACGCGCCGGAAGAGTTTCAACGGCTTTTCGGCCAAGGGAATCATATACGGTTTGCTGAACGATCATCGAACTGCCTTCGTCAATTTGGGTCTGGATGGCACGTCCGAATCCATCAAAATAGGTTGCAGATTCACCGATATCTGTACTGTTGAAATATGATTTTGTAAGAATAGCATTTGGGTCGTCGGCATCGAACACGCCATCAGCGCCATCTGCCTTGTAGTGGTACTGAAATGTATTGACAATATTCAGCCCATGATTTTTTTCTCTATAAAACCGCCAAAACGAATCGTACTCGAATGTTCTTGATTTCAGGTTTTCATCGGTGATTTTTGTCAACTGCCCCAGGTCATTGTATTCATACTCAACAAAAAGATCATCCCCGGGCCGACTTCCGAGTGAAACAGGTGGCTCCTCTGCAGAACCGATGACGGTTTGGCTAGCTGTCAGATAATGCCCGCTGTTCTGATCGGCATAGGGATCGCTGTTTGTACCGTAATAATACAATGTCGTATCGGCTCTTCCATTGATAATGCTGGTGGGTCGGGTAAATGTATCGCGAGTCAATGCTTTTGATGTGAGAACCCATTCTGAACTGGTTGGGGTTTGTGTTGTCGACCAGGCATTGAATGCCGGTAAATCGTATGAGGACCCATTACAAGTCCATTGAAACGAACGTTCAGGTGCCCATTGGCCATTGTAACTGTTCCAATTCTCTTTCCAGGTTGTAACTATGGATTTTCGCGCACGTGTTGTATGAAATGTATTCAGTGATGTAGGCACACTGTAAAGCATGGGATAAATATAGATGGTTTCCTGCGCTTTTGCAGAGAGCATATTTTTATCAAGCATATCGACACTACTCCCTGTGCTGTTGTAATGGTTAAAAGCGTAATCGATTGCCGTCACTCTGATGTTCTGATAGCCCTTTTCCCGAATCTGCTCTGCCAATCCATTGGTGCTATTGTAAAGATAGTGAGTCAGATGAGTCGTCGGATTCTGACCATAGGAGTCATAATGGATTTCCTTGAGGGTATCCAATCGGGCCCAACCGGCAATGCAAAATCCCTTTTTATGGGATGTACTTAGTTGACCACTGATAGACTCTTCTATTCTGATGTTATATGCATCTTCCTTCAATGGTTTCATTGTATAGAATCTGTGAATTTCTTTAACAATTGAATCATATTCATCAAAATAGCATTCCTTTAAAACATATCCACGTTTCCAAGAATTGTCCAAAGTAGGCACATTGTAATCATCAAGTGCTTTGCAGTTACAATCATCAAAGTCAGTCAATTCACCTAAATAGGCATTATTTTCTGAGACATACGGGTGAAAAGAGCAGAAAAGTCCGGTTAAAAGACTATCATATAAACTCCGAAATGGTATTACATCTGAAAATGTATAATAAGGGTCACATGAAGTAGTGTCTGGCGGGTTACTTTCCAGATGACACCAAAAAGGCAATAAAACTTGCCCAATCGTATAACCATATCCAGTCGGCCAATCAGAAAAATCTGTTGTATCAGTTGCCGTCAATTCCTCATGCCATTTATAATCCCGTGATGTGCCTGTTGCTGTTTGTAGTTTTACAGAGGTACAAGCACTGGAATAAAATCGTTGAATCTTACTTCCATCAGGATTTATAATGGTGACATCAGGATAGTGGACATCGGTATGCAGGTTATGAGCGATGGTAACCCCTGAAGGCCTGGGAAGAGTGGGTGTTCGGTCAGAGGGTTCGCTACTTAAAAACCCGTACCCGGGTTTTCGATTGTTCTCGTTGGCATATTCATAGAGATATTCTTGGGTCAGATTGGTTACCGGGTCAGTCACGACCTTTTTGATGAGCCTTACGCCACCCTTTTTTCGCGTGTTATCTCCGGTACTGCCGTGGACACTATGAAAATAAGTCTGATATCGATCCGATTCTACAGTAAACTCGACGGTTCCGCCTGTTGGCAGAGTGACCTTTTCAAGCAACCAGGAAGTATCAGTGGTATCCACAGTATCGTTGCGCTGGAAAAACCCCCAATTGTCTACAAGAACATACGCGGTATCTTGAACATTGCCCGGTTCGCCTGTATAATCAAACTGGTATTGAAGATAATCCGAACTCGATGAATTATAAATCTTGATGGTATCTAGCCTTTGCCTATCCGGGATGCCTGTATGATTGTAAAAATACTGGTAATGTTCAAGAGTTGCACCCTGATCGTATTCATGATAAACCGTACCAAATGAATCCGATTGTGTAAATTTCACCTTTTTTAGGATTGTACTTCCTTGGTCGGTATAAAGACGGATTTCATCCAGACTGCTCAAATCTTCATCGCTATCATTTTGCGCGATAAGACCATTATAGATATAGGGATTATTGTCAGTTGTCAGGATAAACTCGGCCCGATGCGTCGGTGTTGTGATTTCATCCAGATAATTGATTTCAGTCTTTTGTTGATAAACAGTGCCGTCCCTATAGGTAAAGACTTGAGCGGTCGTATACTCGAATTTTATCCAGCTACCTTTATCGGTTCCACCATCGAGAGGAACGAGATTATTTCCACCACCGTCAACATAATCTGCTCCTAAAATAGCTGATAGCTTGAACGTATAATGAAAAGCGCCATAGATTTGATTATAGTATTGATTTCCTCCTGCACTAAAGGTTCTGTTTCTCAGATAATCCCGAGAGGTTTGCTTCAAGGCTTCTTTAAATACATATCTTGTTCCTTGCAGATCTGTTACGATAAATCCGTCATAATCTTGAAACTGGCAATTTACACCATCAATAGACCAGGATTTTGTCCCCCATCCTATGGCTTCGATATCAAGTGCACTCCATTTGATCGGTGCCCAGGTTCCTGAAAAGTTGTAAATCGGCGTTGATCCTCCAGGAAATGAGAGATAGAATAAATCATTTGCCCCTTCAAAATAAGTGTCTGTATAATCAGTACCCAGGGGCGCTGATTTTGTATTGGGTGAACAGGTGATCTGATACAAATTTATATTCCAGCCCAAGCCGACCCAGGAACCGGATTCGGATGCCGGGACGCCGTTTCCCATAACATAATCCAGAGTGATATCATAATTTAATTGACCAGTTCCCGGCACAGTCAAAAGAGGGATCTGGTATGACAAATCACCGGTATAATGAGGATCGCCGTCTCCTCGTTCAATGCTGAAATGTGAAACCGTGGGGTCGGTTGGAGTAACCGGAATGTTTACATCTGTTTGTGCGATTGAAAAACTTGCACAAACCAGATACACCAGAGTTGAAATCCTTGAGAGAAATTTTTGGTATTGTGGGATTTTTTGTTTTAATAAGTCCATTTCTACATCTCCTTTCTTTTGCCTGAATTCCGACGAATCGGAAGCCGATTTTACCCTGCCTTATGCAGGTTTCATGCCAAATCAGACATAGGGTTATTAAGGGTTTGATTTTTAGATGTTTAGTTTGTGGCTTGGCAAAAAATTGAAAATGAGTCAGGGTGTCAATTTCTGACACCCTGAAAATGTGATATTTCCCCTAAGGCATTGTTTTCTCTAAAAAGATGAGGGTGTCAATTATTGACACCCTGAGTTGGTGAAAGTGCATAAGTATATGTTATTATTGAAAAATTCAGGGTGTCAGTTTTTGACACCCTGGTGGGATATCCAGAATTGAATGAAAATAACAGCGGGAATTTTTTAATAGGAATAAATTTATGATGAGAAATGGTCAAGCCTGGAAGGAATGAAGTTATGTTTATATGAATAGCGAGTCAAGAGAGAGGGAATAAAAATTGCAGAGATACAGTACTTTTCGACCTAAATGATTTTTGGTATGTTCTGAATTTGAGACTTTTATAGTTCTGGTGTAGTCAGTTAATGATTCCAGAGGAGTCCAAGGGGTAGTGCGGTTCAAATTTTTCAGTCCCCATTAATCGATGATGTGAGGAATAACTACAAACCAATGCATCGGGTTTGTTAAATGTGATCTTGACCGCATTTTCGAAACTCATTTTTTGTTTCTATAAAAGACATTGATGCAAGTTCTCAGCCATCATTTTCAGGAAAATACTCTAGCTTTACCAAGCCAGTATTTTTATTTTCCAACGTATACCCCAACAATTATTCTGGCAGTACCGGTTGGCTTTAATAGAAATAAAAGGTTGCTATTGTCTTAAAATGCACTTACTGAACCCTTAATGCTTAATCTCGGGAAAGTGTAACATATCTTGCAAATTTAAGGAATCCGAATTTAAATACAAGCTTCCATCTTTGAGAATGATATCACCATTTTTTCTTGGCAAAAAAGCATAGGATAAATCAGGCTCATATGTCGGATTTAATTTGTCATCGTCCCCATCTAATCCAAAAGAATAAAATACATATTCATATTTTCCATTAGTAAAATTACAAATCAAGTCAAAATTTGGTTTGGTGAATATGAATTTTCTTTTTTTTGAATCAATAAATGGCTTAAATTCATTTAATTGATTGATACTGGTTGGAAAGTTACCATTAATTGAAGAATATGAAATTAAAATATCTTCAATTTGTCGTGAAAAAGTATATATTATACCCAATTTTAGCATTTTTGAATATGTAAATATACCATAAATAATCAAAAAAACTATCACAATTTTGTAAATTATTAAACGTTTTGGGATAAGTGATTTTTTGCATTTTGTTTTTAAAAATGTATACAATAGTAGAATAATGGATATTATTAAAAGTAAGGATAATAAAAAAATACTTGTAGTATTATTCATATCTAGTCCTCGTCATCTTTCTCATTGCCATTGCGAACTTTGTCACGTATTTTTCCATATTCTTGCCGCCATTTATTGTATTCATCACGCGTAAATGTTCTCTTGACAAGATGAATTATTTTACCATCAGGACCGGTTGCCACATAATAAAGAAGTACGTTTTCTCCACCTCTATCACCAATTATTAGATTAGTAATTGTAGTTTCAGAATCCCAATTTGGTATTTCAAATTCAATCTTTCCGCCAAAGGTGGGATCCTCGCCACTAATTCTATTCATCTCTGGATCAGCGTCTGATAATGGGTTTAACAATCGCAAATATTCTTTAAAGCACAGAGTTAATGCTTTGGTTTTGTGCGCCAATTTCATTTCATCAAAGCTATAGATATTTTCAATCGGAACGTCTAAGCTAGCTGGCCAAACACCATTTGCAGGCCTATTTTGGTCATTCAGCCTCAATCCTTGTCCCCACGCCGTGAAATACTGTTGATCCGCATTTCGTATTGCATTTATTAATTCATCTCTTTCATGTGAAAGCCAAGGTCTTCTTCCATCATCATCAAAATAAATTAATGGGCTGTTTAAAGCGTAAACATATGGGCTATTGGAAGGAAATTTTTCCGCCAACGGATCCACCCCAATAAACCTCCCCACCTCCGGATCATAATACCTCGCCCCAAAATAATACAACCCGATATGGCTCTCTTTATCCAGTTCTTTGCCGGTGAATCTCAGGTTGGCGGCCTGGTTGTCATTGACGGTGCTGCG
>WJME01000136.1 GCA_014728115.1 Candidatus Zhuqueibacterota bacterium
CAGCATCCCAGGGTGAACTGATCAATCCCTCGGTATCGAACAGATCGGCATAGAGCAAATAGTGTATCATGGACTGAAAATCATCCGGATCACTGCCCCCGATATCAGTGGAAACCAGTACCCGAAAGCGCTCGCCGGACAGAGCATCATTTCTCTCGGCATAACACTCGCCCGAGCCCAAAGCCGACCCTAAAAAAAATACCAAAAGCATGTTAAATATAATGGTTTTCATCCTGTTTCACCTTTTTACAAAGATAACAGATTACCTGTCATTAACATCCTGACAGTTTGTAAAAGACATTGGATCGCCTGTCACTGGCTCACAGCGGACATTGATCAGATCGAGGCCATGTACCCATTCGAAGGACATTCCCCTGTCTGCAGAAATAGTGACATTCTCGAGACTTATATTCCGAATCGGCATGTGCGAGGTACCGCGCAAACTTGCCGCAATTCCAGCTCCCTTGCAATCGACATCTTTGATAAAGATATTTCGAAAAACCGGATAGGCAGAGGCATCTTTTGCAGCCAGCCAGGCACCATAATGGGTGTTGATACGGATCGCTTCAGATCGAATATTGCGCATGGTGATGTTGCGATAATGGATATTCTCGACCGTACCGCCCCGGGCGGAATTGGATTTCAGGCGGATTCCGCGATCGGATCCATCGAACAGACAGTCATGTGCCAGCACATCGTGCACTCCACCGGACATTTCGCTGCCGATGACAATGCCTCCATGACTGCTCAGAGCGTTGATGTGGCGCACCACAACCTTTTCAGTGGGCCTTCCCACCCGCCAGCCGTCCTCATTGATACCGGATTTCAAGCATACCGCATCGTCTCCCACATCCAGAAGGCAATATTCGATCAAAACCCTGCTCGAAGAATCGATATTGATACCATCAGTATTGGGGCCGCCTTTGGTGTGAATATCCAGGTCACGAACGATCACATTTTCACAATAGACCATCTGGATCGTCCAAAACGGACCGGGATCGGCAATGGTGAATCCTTCAAGCAATACATTCCTGCAGTTAATCGGACTGATCATCTGCGGACGCAACCCGGCCTCAGGAGTTCCATAGATGCGCTGTTCGGGCGGCACTCCTTTTAACACCTGGTTTTCATACATGGCCCGGCCGGTCTCGCTCTGACGTTCCGACCATGACCACCATGATCGACCGTGGCCATAGAGCTTGCCCGGGCCGGTGATGGCGATATTTTCACAATCCCGGGCATAGATCAGGGGAGAATAGTTGTAACACTCGAATCCGGCCCAGCGAGTAAACACCACCGGCAAATAATCCTCAGGATCCTGACTGAAATGAATTTCAGCACCACTTTGCAGTACCAGATTTACATTGCTTTGAAGATGAATGGCACCGGTGAGCCACTTTCCTGGCGGGACAATCACTTTTCCTCCTCCGGCCTGGTGGCATGCCGTGATGGCTCGGGCGATTGCATCTGTGTTTTTAAATTGGCCATCACCTTTGGCGCCGTAATCGGAAATGAGAAAGGCCCTGTCCGCAAACACAGGACGCTCTGGCTGGGGCATGTCAAAGGGCGCATTGATGGGTGCGATTTCCTGTGGAACGATGCGCTTTTCCATTTCTGCCGGTGTACACTGGCAAAAAAGCAATGTTATGAGAACGATAAACGGTAAACCCTTTGAAAATCGTCGTTTCATTTATTCTCTCTATAATAAGGTTTTCTTGTCATCAAGGGTGTCGGATCGATATCGATCAATGCATGATAATCGCCGATTCAGAGACATCCTGAGATAATTTGAATTTCTTTTGTGCATTTTTGTAGACAATATTTGCCAGCTGTATCTCCCGGCTCTTTCCGGTGATTTCAAAAAATACATCACAGGTTTCCGGCCCTGTTAAGGATTCGAAATGAATATCTCTGCCGTTGACAATCGAGAACACAGGCCCTCTTTATATCTCTCTTTTAACCACGAGAGTATAGCAGATTAAACTCAAAGATTCTTGAGCTTTTGTAAAACATCCCGGGAAACCCGAAAAATGGTTCCATGACGGGCATCTTGAGGAAAGTGTAACTGTTCGGTAATATCTGTCCAGGTTTCGAGATCATCTGACCGAACCGCCCCAAACCGATCTTCACGATACCGGTCAAAATAGACATAGTAGGTATCATCGATTTTGATAGCTGTAGGACCTTCACACCAGTAATCGCCTGTGATGGGGTCTGAGGGGGGGCTATAAGGGCCGGTCACATGATCGCCAAAAGCCACCCGTATATTTTTCTGCGGTTTGAATGGTTTGTTGGTTTCATCTTTGATGAACATGATATACCGGTCGCCATCCTTGAGCAAGGTGGCATCGATGACATTGAAACCATGATCATAGAGCAACTTTGTTTCGCTAAATTCGAGCAAGTCTTTGCTGGTGACATAATAAATGCGGTGATTTTTGCCCGGTTCTGGCGGACCCTGGCTGCTCTGACCGTCTGTTTCAGGAAAACGCCCGGGAATAGTGGTTGACCAAAAAATCATATACTGTTGTGTGGTCTCATCCCAAAAGATTTCCGGTGCCCAGCAGTTCAGGGCCTTGGGCTCATGCTCCATCACAGGGATATACGTTTGCTCTGACCAGTGAATGAGATCCCTGGAAGAGGCCAGACCGATACCTTTTTCGCCCCAGCTCACTGTCCAGACCATATGAAATTTGCCATCCGGACCTTGAATGATGCACGGATCCCGCATCAATTTATCTTGTCCTGCGGTGGGTGTCAAAAAAGAGCTGCCGTTATTCAATGCTGTCCAATTGAGGGCATCAAAGCTATAGGCCAGATGCAACCCATCCTGTCCGTTGTCTATGAAATAGGAAAAAAGATAGACCTGTTCTTCCTGTTTTTCTTGATCACAGGCAAAGGTCAGAGTTAAAACAAAGATTGAAAGAACCAGAAAAATTTTTTTCATCGGTTATTGACCTCTTTTTCACAAATCAAACTTTTATGTTATGGCAAAGGAAACAGTCCTTCCCAGCGTACATCCCAGTTTCCATCCTTTGGAAATCCCGGTGTATCCTGAGGGGCGCCCTCCCAGCCTGCGGTCATAAGCGCGAGTGCAGAGAGCAGAGAACCATTGGCAGGCAAATAAACCGCAAGATCCTGACGCTGCGGACAGTGGCCATTGGCCGTATAATGGTTATTGGGAGCGTCCATGAGGAGGATTTCGATGGCTTTTTCAGGTTCACCCAGCCGGGTGGCTGTCATGGCGATCATGGGATAATCCCATCCCCAGATTTTGGCTTCCCAGTCCCAGGTCTCCAGCACCCGGTTAAAGGTGTTATGCATGATCGTTCTGTCCACCCGTTTGCCGGGAAGAATACCCAGAGGGGCCAGCATGGTAGGATGATCTCTCCGGCTTTCGAGATTATCAAAGGTATCGGGATTGGATTCCAGCGCGACATATAAACTGTCTTTGACTGGCAGGGGAGACATGTGTTTGATCACATGATCCCATTTGCGATCGAGGTCCAGCCCCAGACGTGACCGCCATTCTTGCGCAAGCTCGAGACCAAACACCCAGTATTCGAGTTCAAAGGTGGGATTCTGGCTCTGGCGGGGATTATAGATCTCCTGAGCGATCCACAGGGGCGGTCCCAGCACATAGCGTTGGTTATTCTCTTCCCAATAGGCATAATCGGCCATACATTCAGCGGTCTCGAACACGAGTTCCTCGTACTTTTCCAGGATCTCCTGAACAGGATTAGCACGATAAATCAGCTCTGCCTGATAGATCAGATGCGGTTGATTCCATATAATGAGCGGATTGCCCCCCGGGCTTTCGCGTCCGTCTGGCCCCACCATTTTCGACCACCTGGCTCCCTTGTAGCCTCGTTTTTGTGCTGTCTCACGGGCATGGGGAAGAATCGATTGATACCAGGGCATACTGTTTTCCAGCAATTCCGGACGGCCCCACAGCGGAAAATGTGCCGCATGCCACCAATACATTTCAGTATTGTGCTTGCCAAACCAGCTGCTATGCGTCAACCCGGTTTCGGCAGGCGGCATGGAACCGGCATATTGTATACGGGTGAGATATTGAGACAGCACCACCCGGCGTTCCAGTTCTTTGGCGCGGGGATCCTTACAATGACCAAAATCGATTATCCCTCCGCGAGTCCAAAATGTCTGCCAGGCTTGGGCCGAAGCCGATTTTGTCGTGTTAAAATCAGCCAGAACAGTCGATTCGGTCTGAAAAAAACCACAGGAAAACGATAAACGGGCCTCATTCAGAGCAGACAATAAATAGCTGTGCCTGGCTGTTTCACGAATCTTTCCGCCATCGGACCACTCGAGATCGACATAGAACCGGGTGTCATCCAGGTCGCGTTGCAAGCGGATAGAGTTTTGCTGTTGCGATAAAACGGTGGTCGTATGGCTATCCGGGTGGCTCCAGTCTACAGAGGGCTTGTTCTTTACCTTTGGATCATGGGTATAAGGGAATCTGATGTTCACCCCAAGACGACCCTCTGCCAGGAGAGGAGATTCGACGTGAACAGCAATCATATCGATATCCGGGTGACAGAGGGTCTCCACATTCACACGTTCTCCGTCAATGGTAAAAGAGCTCTGTAGCACACCTGTCCACATATTCAACTGTTGGTGAACCCCCTGGATATCCTCGACCCGGATGACCGTGCCATCGCTTTTTTTCAGATCAAAACCGATCTGCACGAGCGGCAGACGATGGGGATTCAGGCGCAGCCATTGACCGGCCGGACTGCGTTCTCTGGTCGGAAAGCCCACCTCGCGACCATGGACATCATAGATATCATTGGCATCACTCAAGACATAGTTGTTGGGATTGGGAAAAGAGTGCCATGCCCACTGGGCCTGGGTCTCGAGCGGGATGCCGTTTTCAAAATAATAATCCGGAAATGTTTGGAGTCCGGTGATATCAGCTGTGAACGCAAAATCCCCGTTGCCGACAGAAAGCGGTGCAAAGGGATCGACCTTTTTCAGGGTGGGATTGTTTCTCATCACGACCGCGCGGCGGTCGATACTCTGCTGGCAACCCACAAAAAAGAGAATGGACAGCAAATACACGATCAAACATTTGGAAATTTTCATAACAGTCCTGAATTTATTTAAATATCGATTTCTTGTACTTTTTTCAGGGCAAGGGATTGAGCCCTTCCCATTTTACCACCCACTGGCCATCTTGAGGAAACCCGGGTGCGTTCACCTCCGGGGCTCCCTCCCATCCGGCTGCCATGAGCGCAACAGTGGAGAGCAAAGAGCTGTTGACCGGCAAATAAGCCGGACATTTAAGCGGTTCTTTGGGACGTCTGCAATGGCCATTGGCGAGAAACCTGAATTTGTCATCCTCGTTGGTGAGAATATCGATGGCCATTTCGGTTTCGCCCAGTCGCGCCGCAGTCATTGCCACCTTGCCGGACGTCCAGCTGACCTGATTTTTCAGGCCGTTTTTTTCAATGACTCTATGCAGAGTCGTTTTCATAATATCCGGATCTACCACCGATGTTTGTGGCAAAAACCCCAGGGCCATCAGCATAGAGGAAGAGACCCCTCCGTGCCCATCATACATATCTGTTTCCGTTTCTATATCCAGATACAGTCCATCCTGAACAGGAAGCGCGGAAAGATGGCCGAGAATATGATCCCATTGCTCTTGCCGAGCCATTCCCAGACGTTCGCGCCATTGCTGAGCCAGGCTCAATCCATAATACCAATAGGCCAACTCGAACGTCGGATTTTTGGTCTGATTTTCATTAAAATCTTCCGATACACTCTTGACCGGAGGGCCCAGGACATACCGGTTTTCACTGCGTTCAAAATGCGCATAAGCAGCCAGATATTTTGCCGATTCAAAAACCAGGTCTTTGTATTTCTCCAGAGTTTCACGATCAGGCTTTTGTCTGTAAAGCAATTCCGCCAAATAGATCACATGCGGCTGATTCCAGATAATAAACGGATTGATATTGCCCGGACTCGGTGCACCCAAAGGATCCGTCATCTTGGGCCATCGGGCACCCTCCAGCCCCTGTAATGTAGCCAATGCATTTGCCTTTGGCAAGATCGATCGGTACCAGGGCAGACTTTTCTCCAGATATTCCAGCCGTCCCCATTGCACAAAGTGGGCCGAGTGCCACCAGTACATTTCGGTATTATGCTTGCCATACCAGCTGATATGGGTCAACCCGCTCTCCTGCGGCGGAAACCCTCCGGCATAGTTTACTTTGACCAGATACTGGGATAAAACGATCTTTCTTTCCAACTCTTGGGCGCGGGGATCGGTGCTTTCCGACAAGTCTATGGCTCCGCCGGACATCCAATAATGCTCCCAGGCTTTACTGCTGGCGGAAACCGTTTCTGCGAATGAGGGCAACCTCTCTACAGAACCAGATAGGGAGAAATCAAACACCATCTCCAGCTCATCAGAGCCGGATTCAAATACGAACCGGTGGGGTTCGGCTTTTTTAAAATCGCCTTTGGCTGACCAGACCACATGAGCAGCATACTTTGTATGGTCGACTATTCTGTCAAACCGGATGTGATTTGCATTCACTCTGTTTTCAATGGTTTGGTGAGCCCGGGGATGACCGAAATCGATAGGGGGTTTGTTTTTGATCGACGGGTCATGAGTATAGGGAAAATGGATATAGGGTTTAATGCTCCCCTCCAGCAGCAAATCCGAACGGATCCGAACGGCAATACAATTTTTCTTAGGATGACCTGCGGTTTCAACTGTGACGGTTTTGCCGTTCAGCTCGAACTGGCTGAATATCACACCGCTCCAGAGGTCCAGAGTCTGATGAATATTCTCCAGGTCTGAAGGTGAAACCTCGTCACCCTCAGATGTTGTCATTTCAAAGCCGATTGTGCCCATGGGCAAAGGATGAGGATTGATGCGAAAATATTGTCCGGCCGGACTTTTTTCCAGGCTGGCATAAGAGACCTGGCGGCCATGCACCGTGTACTGTTTGCAGGCATCCTCAAATTTGAACCCTTTGGTATTGGGAAAAGCGTGCCAGAGCCAATTGGACAGTGTCTCAAGGGGGATGCCATTCTCATAATAAAAATTTGAAAAAGATTGAAGCCCGGTTATGTCCACTGTGAATGCAAAATCACCATTGCCGACAGATAATGGAGCCAATGGATCGACGGAATCGATTAGCGGATTATGACGCTGCACCAGCTTTTTCCGGTTAATAGCAGCAGAGGCATCAGCTGAAATCGAGATAAACCAGATACCTGTTAAAAAAAACAAACATACCCGCAAAAACGGATTTTTGGAAATGATAGATTTGATTGGTTTAAACATTTTATATTCCAGAATTCTTGACAATGACCCGTATACCCTTCCTTCTCTGTTACTCTTAAAAAAGCCAGGCCAGCGGATGACTGGCCTGGCGAGGAAGAGAGAGATGAGAGAGACTTAGAAAGACAACTTTAGTGCAAAACGGTTCACATTTTCAAACACATCGAATTGCGAATAGGAATAACTGATTTCCACCTGCTTGTCCGATATGGAGGGGGTAATGCCAAATCCGGCAGAAAGCCCGCCAAAATCGAGATTGGACTGATAGCCTGCACTGACTTTGATCAGATTCATCAGCGAATATCCCAGACCCACATTCACCCGTTCTGTATAATTATTCGGATGAGAAAATTCCGAGGAGAGTAAGAGTGAGTGGGTTTTGGAATCGTCAGGACTGATAAAATCCATCAAATCTATGGCAGCGCCGATGGCGAAAACCAGTGGCAGTTGTGCGGTAATTTCTTCGTATTTTACCGATGTACCGAAATTGCGTATACTCATGCCAAAACGAAAGCTTTTAAAGCCGGGATAGTATTTCAACCCAAAATCAAATACCAGCTTTTGTGCTTCGTTGGTCGTGGGACCAGTGGCGAGCACGGATTCACCCAACTGTTGACTCACGAGTCTGACAGATCCGCCCATGAGAAACTGGGAGCTGATGAATCTGGAATAGGCCAGACCAATGGCATAAGATCCCACATTATCGATCAGGCCATTATCGATATATCCGAGATTATCGGCACCTGCTGCCGAGCTTTCCAGCAAACTGGTTCCATAGATATCGCCATAATCGACACCCAGATAGCTCAAGCCGATGGTTCCAACTGTTCCCATGTTCCAGGCGATTGCTCCGGCTACATATTGAATGTCGGCGATCCACTGGGTGGTGGTAAAGACAGCATCGAATTTGGCATCCGTTTCTGCCAGCGCAGCAGGATTATAAAACATCGCTTCTGCACCCGTACCCACTGCTGTGTACGCATCACCAAATGCACTGGCATTGGGTGAAACGCTTACCTGCAGAAAGTTCATGGTGCTTTGACCCAATTTTTTCAGTCCTACCTGAGCATGTGCCGGGCTCGTCATATAGAATACGACTGAAAGAATTGCTATAAAGGATAAAATTCGTTTCATTGTATTTTTTCTCCTACATGTAATTAACGAGCCACCACGAGTTTTTGATAGGAAACCTCGCCGTCAGGCTTTTCAAAGACCACGATATAGACACCACTGGCAATCACCTGTTGGCTGGATGTCAGCATGTCCCAGGTCAGGGATCCGGAAAGGACCGGACTGTCATGATCAATGGTCTGGACCAGGTCTCCGGCTTCGGTACAGATCTTGATGGTTACTTTGGGGGGCAGATTAAAGAACGCGATGCCGCGTTGATCTGTCCACCCATAGGTAAGCAACAAGGGATCATTGATATTGTATGGATTCGGCACCATTCGGATTTTATCCAGATTGGCTTGCGAGGGCCGCGGAGGATTGATCCACTGGGTCGTTGGGTTGTAGACACGTCCGCTGTAAACCATTTTTCCTCTGTTCCATGGCAGGGCATTCATATCATTTTCCGGCACTCTGACGGCAGCCTGTACATAGTAATAATAAGAGGCGCCGGGTATTACACTTTGATCCTTGAAGATATGCTCAGAAGCTTTGTCAGATGGACCGGTGGTGTGTACAATTTCAAAAAAGGCTGTATCGAGATTCGATACACGTCGCAGGACCCGATAGCCAGCGAAATTGGCCATTGCCTCTGCTTCGGGATCAGACCATTTGACCTCGGCATAGCCACCGTAACCGGTAATCGTCACAGCAGGCGGAGGAGGTGACATGGGCACCATATAGTCGTGATCGTAATTCCATTGGGCAGAATAGGCAGCCTTGTGCAAGGAATCGATACCTGTGCTTATCCAGCGGTCCTTTCTCTTGTCCACTTCAGTGGCATCGACAGGAAATGCGAAATTCGAGGGCAAAAAGCCGGTGCGCGGGTCAGGAATGCCCGGAGGATCTTGCAGAGTGCCTTCGTACCATTTTTTTCCGACCTCTTTCATCTTTTCCAAACCGATCCCGGATTCACCACTGGCATAAGCGATATGAATGGACTGGCCGGGTTCAAAGGTATACGGACCAAATACGACATATCGGCCAGGAAATGCGCCGTTATGTCCATGGCCGGCACCAAGAGCTGTAAAGTCAGGATCTCCGACCTCATCACTATTGAGTCGGTGAAACGTTCCATCATAGGCACCCGGCAAAGGTTGATCTTTTCCGAATTTTCCTTCGAGCAAGGGCTGCCATCGTGTACCCAGTTCATCATTGGGATACCCGGAAGGTTCATCAATAGGCAATAATTGATTGGTCATTGTAAAAGTTACTTTTGGCTGCATTATGTCATTTACCGAAGCAGATTTATCACCGGTATAAGGCTGTTCAGAAGCATGCAAGATAGCCCACCACTCGAATCCGGATTCGATCAACCGGCCTTCCTGAGAAATAATCGGGCCGCCCATCATATCACCGGGAACCAGCGGATCATCTGCCATATAGGTATAGAATACACGCAAGCTATCACCGGGTCTGGCCCCGTAATAGTGTAGCCACTGGGTCTGATCTTTCCATTCTTCGTTGTCATTGGGACCCCGGTTACGGCCATTGGCACGCTGAGTACCGGATTCCTGCTGTTTCATAAAGATCACAAAGTCGTTCAGAGTCTGATCTCCCTTGTGTTCGAATACCAGGTCGGTGATAATATAATCGTCGTGATTCTGATTGGAAAAAGCCAGAATCGTGCGTTTCAATTCCACACCGTTTTGATATCGAGTCGCATAGGTCACGGTTTGGTCGCTGTTCCCCACCATCATGGAAGGATTGACGTCATTGTACCAATCCAGAGTTACATTTTCAAAATTGACTTCACTCGGCTGATATCCATATCGTGTAGCGGTTTGCAAAGGCTCTGTGGTCATGCCTTCAGGCTGATCAGGCGGGGTGGGTACAAACAGTGAATAGGGGACCACCTGGCCTTCGTAATTATAATCCTTTGCTGCCAGCACGACGTTTCCACCGGTATAACTTTCACCCCAGCGCATGGTATTGGCAATGACATTGTAATCTGCCGGGAACCAGCCCCCGGTGAAATCGA
>WJME01000137.1 GCA_014728115.1 Candidatus Zhuqueibacterota bacterium
CAAAGCTCATTTGTATAAAAAGAAACTGGAGGCTTACCTGAAAGCGTGGTCAATGCTGGGATATCTTACGAAATTTGAGAATCCGAAGTCTGTTCTGATTTGGGAAAAATCCGGCGGTTTTACGACGTATTTTATTCGCCCGGTACAGGCCCGAGAGTATATGATCGAGCTTAGCCGGGTTTTCTATGAGCAGGGATATGGTTTGCTTTTGGATAAAGAAGCGAAAAAACTTCTTTATGAATATCGAAACCAATTACATAAGGTACTATTGAAATCCAAGATTGAACCGAATGATGAAAAAGCGATCCAGCTTGAAAATGAACAGTTAGCTAAGCGACTGCAAGAGATCTTTGACAAGTTAAATGAGCACTTGCGAAAAAGACTGGAAGAAATGAAATAATCGGGCGAAATGGATACTGCTATAGGCCATTTTTTAATGAATAAAATTGATCTAAATCCTATCTCGAAAACGAGTTGTGAAGGGTCCGCTGTAGAGGCCCCCGTTTTGGGAGGTAGGTACAGCCGGAAAATTTTCAATCTGTTTTTCATAGTATGTGGTGGGCGATTGTTACATTAACCACTGTGGGCTATGGTGATGTTTATCCAATAACAACAGGCGGTAAGATTTTTACGTTTTTTATTTTATTTATTGGTTTGGGAGTTGTTGCAGTTCCATCAGGGCTTTTTGCTTCGGCACTGGCTAAGGCGCGGATGGAGGAGAAGGATGACGGGAATTATGAATGAATACTTTCGCCCCGTTGGGGCTTTTCGAGAGTGTGGGAGTTTTCTTGTCCCGGAGGTTTACACGCTCCGGCTAATAAACTTGTTGCCCCTGTTGGGGCTTAGTGGAATTTTGCTGAGATATAGATCCTTCGACTCCCGATGGTCGCTCAGGATGACACTTTTTGAATTTCGAATTTCGAATTTCGATTGTAATGGGACGTATGGGGGATATATATTGATGATGGACGATTGTCGATTTTTAATTCAATCCCTTTCAGGGTTGCAACCTGTTTTGTTTGGTTTCCATGGGTTGCGCACGTTTGAAAACGTGCTTGCCCATGGCTATTAGGAATTTATCCCCTTTGCGGATTGAATTTGATTCGCCGTTGGCGAGGGTTGAATGGATCAGCGTGCGCGTGGCGCACTCTACGAATCTGTTGGTAAGGATTGAATGCATCAGCGAAGATCGTTTTGTTTTTTCTGCTATTGTAAGCACAGGGAGCACCCACAAGCCAAGATACTGCTTTGGCTTGAAGGTGCCACCCATGCTGATCCAAACAGAAAAATTCCTTTTCATTCCTGTGTATGGATATTATAATAATCCCAACGGTACCAATATAAATTTACAAAAACCAAAAAGAAGGAAACAAGATGACGAAATATCGGCGTTCTTATGAGGGGGTTTGATATTTTGTATTGGAGATTATAATAATGAATAGGAATGTATATCTATTGGTGTCTATGCTGTTTTGTTTTGCGCTCACTTGTCTTGGGAGCCAGGATTTGAGAGGCCCAAACATTCTGTTTTTTTATGGTGACGATTGGGGGAAAATTGCCGGATGCTATAAAGATGATCATTATTTTGGTGGAATTAGCAGTGTGGCGAAAACTCCTGCCTTTGATCGTCTGGCCAAAGAGGGTGTTCGGTTTGACAATGCTTTTTTTCCGGTTCCGCAATGTACTCCCTGTCGAGCTTCCATTGCGACGGGTTCATATTTTTGGCGTACTGGAAAAACAGCTTTCTTAAATCAAAAAGATGGCTTCAAAGGCTACGATGCAGGTACTGAACTGCCGGGCTTTGGCCCTGTTCTTATCCGGCAGGGTTATTATATCGGTTCTTCCGGCAAAACCATGAACAAAAGATGGATCAAATCCAGACCAATTAAGGGGGTTGTTGATAGGCGATATTCCCTGGCAATATATAAAGGCAAAGATGAAGCTGAGCGACAGAAAATACGCAAAAACCTGGAAGCCGGCTATCGACAGGTTATTCAAAATCTGCTCGCCAAGAGCAAGGATAAACCTTTTTATTTTGTTTTTGGTCCGATCAATACTCATCGCCCCTGGATTCGTGGTTCAGGTAAAAATCTTTGGGGGCTTGATCCGGATTCGCTCAAAGGCAAAATGCCTGCTTTTCTTCCTGATGTTCCTGAGGTTCGCGAAGATATGGCAGATTATCTTGGTGAGATAATGGCTTTAGACTTGATGTTAACGTGTTTTATGGAAGAGTTGGATCGTGCCGGACAGCTTGATAACACC
The DNA here is from genome assembly GCA_014728115.1 of Candidatus Zhuqueibacterota bacterium. GTDB lineage: Bacteria > Zhuqueibacterota > Zhuqueibacteria > Residuimicrobiales > Oceaniaggregativiventaceae > Oceaniaggregativivens. The sequence continues at coordinate 2,263 of WJME01000137.1, forward strand.
GTTATTATTGCCACCGGAGACAATGGTCCTCCCGGCTTTACCAGGGGGAAAACCAATATGTATGATTTTGGTTCTGCTGCGCCTTTACTTGTCCGATGGCCGGGTGTTGTTCTGCCTGGTCGAGTCGTAGATGATTTTGTCAACCTAATGGATTTAGGGCCTACTTTTATTGATATTGCCGGGGGAGATATCCCTGAAAGCATGGATGGCAGAAGTATTTTACCTGTTCTGCAATCAAAAGACAACGGTCAGATCGATCCGGCAAGAGACCATGTTATTTTTGGCCGTGAACGCCATGTTCATAACGCCCGGCAGGGAAATTTGTCATATCCTTCAAGAGCGATCAGGAATAAAGATTTTTTGTATATCCAAAATTATTTTCCTGACAGATGGCCTTTGGGAGATCCGCTTGGTAGTGCCAATGAAGTTGACCAGCGAGTCCTTGCAAAGAAGGGATCAGAGACATATACTGCATTTAGAGACATGGACGGCAGCCCAACCAAATCATGGATTATGAGCATCCGAGATGATACACAGTACCGAAAATACTGGGACTGGACATTTGCCAAACGGCCGGCAGAAGAGCTTTATGAGATCAATAAAGATCCCTTGCAGCTTAATAATCTGGCTGGGAATTCAAAGTACAAAGAAATCAAAGATGGACTTAGGCAGAAGCTTCAAAATGTCAGGAGTCAAACAGGCGATCCTCGATTGACTGATGTTTTTGAAAAACCACCTTTTGTAAACAAAGGGAATTAAAATAGCCAGGTTGGAATTCTCTGAGAAACAGATTTCCATTCGACTACGCTCAGGACTGGCTCTCGACAAGCTCGGTAGGGCACAGGGAGGGATACACAGCTTCTTACAACTTTCCTGTGTGTAATATCGACTTTACAATTTCGATGGTTTTTTGGGTTGCTCCTTTGTTCTCCTGGATCACGTTCCTTCCATTTTGTGCGATTGTATCAGCAAAATCATGATCGATCAAACATTTTGAGCTTTTTTCAAGTAATTCATTTTGATTTTGTACTTCGATAGCTCCTTGTCCTTTTAATAAAACATCCACGGTTTGTTTGAAATTGAAGGTGAAGGGGCCAAAGAGTGTGCATTTTCCAAGGCCGGTTGGCTCCATCATATCTGAGCCGCCCATTTTAACGAGGCTTCGGCCAACGAATACGACCGTTGCGATTGCATAGAATTTTTTCAGATCCCCCATTGTATCGCCGAGAAAGATCGTTGGCTTTTGATCAGTAACGGAGTCACTCTCTTTTAATTGACTGTATCGAATAAACTTTATGCCGGTGTTTTCGATTAATTGGGCAACTTCATCAAAACGTTCGGGTTTGCGGGGAACGATTGCCAGCGTCAAATCTTCAAACTTGGTTTGCTTTTTCAATTCTCTAAAAACATCCAGAAGAATTTGTTCTTCTCCCGGTCCGGTACCTCCAGCGACCAGCAGTCGATTGTCTCCAAGAGCGATTTGTTCTTGCAATCGTTCTGCACCAGGCACCGGGCCTTCGGTCTGGGCCGTGTCATATTTCAGCGAACTGGTAACCTGGACCCGATCGGCAGGGCAGCCCAGGTCGATAAACCGCCGTGCGTATTCTTCGGTTTGGGCCAGAATTGAGGTTGCTTTACTGAACATCCATTTTGTAATCGGGCGAATTTTTCGATATCGAGGGTAACTTTTATCGCTTAACCGACCGTTAACGACAACAAGCGGGATCTTTTTTTCCTGGCATATCTGTGCCATATTCGGCCAGATTTCCAGTTCCATCAGCAGGATGATCGCCGGTTTTATATTGACAAAGGCCCTCTTCATTACCCAGGAAATATCGAAAGGGAAGTAGGAGACATTCAGATCCTTTTCATAAAGAGCCTTCGCACGTGCCAGCCCGGTATCGGTTGTAGAGGTAATCAGGATATCGAAATCCGGAAATTGCTCTTTTAGTTTCGAAACGAGAGTTCGGGTTGCATTTACTTCCCCCACACTTACTGCGTGAATCCAGATGCAGGATTTATCAGGATTCTTGCGGTATATTTTTCCTAACCGCTGATCCCATCCTTCTTTATATCGATCCTGCCTGCACATCCTGTAAAGGATCCGAGGGCTGTAAGCCAGGATTCCAAACAGATACGCAATGTCAACAATATATTTCATCTACATCTCCGAAAATCCTTTATGTCGATAAAAAGGCAAGCATAGTCCATAATTTAATTTCTGTCAATTCCTGACTTTATTGTCAAAAAATGTGATTGCTAATTTTAATTATACAAATGAATAAGAAAGGCAATGGAATAGGAAAAATCAATAATAACAGCCGATTCTGCAAGAAAAACAGCGGTATTGACAGCAAAAAGCGGATCGGGTATAATCCGAAACGTAGATGTCCCCGTGGCACAATTGGATAGCGCGTTGGCCTCCGGAGCCAAAGGTTAGAGGTTCGAATCCTCTCGGGGACGGTTGTTAAGTCTTTTATTCTCAAGTGCTTGCGAATCGTTATTTTGGCTCTTTTTTGGCGGGAATGACCTTTGGCCACGAAAGTGGGTCAAAAGTGGGTCAGTTGCGGTACAGAGATTGCTTGGCCACGCTGATCTTAAAATGGCAACACGATATTTACAGGATGTTTCCATGCAGACGGATGAAGTGATCGGAAAAAGCAGGAATTACATTCTTCCCGATGATTCAGCGTTGATGTGAATATGCCAGGGAATGGCAAAATCATTTTCAGACAACGGAATGGTTTTCTCCGTTGGTGCGATCACCATTCCTTTCTCAATTTTCAGGTGGGGATATGTTTTTCTGAATGCGGTAATACCGCTTGTATCCTGTCGCGTCGGTCTGCTTTTGGCCTTGACTGCAATTGGATAAAAAATCCCATCTCGTTCGAGCACAATATCGACTTCGGCCTGTCGATGGCTTCGCCAATGGTATAGGATTGGATTCGGAGAAATAAAGGAACATTGTTTTCGAATTTCAGCCACAACCGTGGTCTCAAATAATGACCCCCAAAGCGGGTGAGAGGGAATCGCTTGCGGCGAAGAGATCGCCTGAGCTGAACAGGCAATGCCTGTATCTGCGATATATCCCTTTGGTTTACTGGCTACTCTTTTAACCGTATTGCCTGAATAGGCGGGAACTTCATACTGTCATCATTAAAATGCAACATAAAAAACTATATTTTAAGGTTTAAAAAGAGAATGTTAAATTTTCGTGCCTTATGTGAAATATGAGAACATATTAAATATACATTATCTTGTATCATGTCTTGTTTATTATACACTTTACAATGAATCTTTTTTTGACTTCCAATATTTCTTAGATATTTAACTGTGGATGGACGGAGTGCGATCTTTCAAAAGTATCTGAAAAGTCTTGGAAAATAGTTTTTTGTCCTTGCTGAAAAGG
>WJME01000138.1 GCA_014728115.1 Candidatus Zhuqueibacterota bacterium
ATCAACAATACTGCTTGAAGCCTTACTCCCATTTTCTGTTTCTGCCTCATGCGACAATACTATAAACTCAAGTTTTGATTCAGGAATAGAAGATAACATCTCATAAAGAACCTCAGGATGTGATAAAAGAAGCTCCTCTATTGAAGCATGTAATGCCTCCTTCTCCATATGTTCAAACAATAACTGATCCAAGCTCTTTTTCTCCTTCATTAAAGCATCAAGAGCTTGCTTATAAAAATCTACCGGCATATCAGCCAACAGCCTTTTCATTGCCGCAGGGTCTTCTTCGGAAAGCTCCTTTAAGACTTCCTGTATCCCGGAATCACCCATATTCTCCTTGACCTTCTCAAGGAATTCCTCAAAGCCCGGATCATCGGATAGATCCTTCATATCAACCTTCTTTAACATCTCCTTCATAAAATTCTTGTCTGTCTTTGACATCCATTCCAGAAACTCTCCTACAAATTCAGGGCCCATGCTCTCCAGCAGGTTCTTCATAACATGCGGATACTTATTAACTATGTGCCTGATTAAATAAATAAAAGCATAGAACAAAACAAACGGAACCAATACCGGCCAGCCGCCTAAAAACACCAGAGACCCTATCCATATCCAGAAAAATATTTTCATGACCATATTGAACTGGCTTATGACCTCAGCGTAAGGTTTTATGATACTGAACATCGTCTTTATCGACCATGATGAAAGACCTTCCGTAGAATCGCCTACGCTCTTAAGACCATCTGCTATCTTCTCCTCAAAATTAAGCAGTTTTGCTGTTATTCTCGCCTTCGCCTTCTCAGACCATACAAAAATACTAGTAAGGCCTCTGAGAAATGCCGATACCCGCCGCATAAGATTGCCTGGAAGCTTTCTCAGCCACAATATAATCTCACCTGCCCATGACGGTATTGCCTCACGCCTGTCTATTTCATTGCGTATCCTTACCTTTAATCTCTCTATATCTGACTTCAACTCCGATACCTCATCATCACTTAATATCCTGACACTATCTGCTATATCCTGCCTTAAACCATGCTCTGTCATCATGCTTTCAGCCTCGATCAATATTTCAACAAGCTGTTTATCATTCACTTTAAGTATCTTTTTATCAATATCATCTAACATCTTCCTAACAGTCCTCCCGGCATTATCACACCGCTGTTTAAGATCAGAATCTATTTTCTTAAATGCCCTCAAGGATTCAAAAGCGCTTATCAGGATATCTTTTTCCGATAAAGAGTCAGGAATACAGTTTAAGAAGATATTAACCTGCTCCAAGTATTCATCCGCAAGAATTTCTGCAAGCTCCGCCTTTTTATCGTCCTTATCAACAAAAAGCTCATGCAGAAGATAGGCTTTAAGATCTTCTCTCCTTATCGTTCTTATATCAGCGTCGTCCTTAAAGAACACAGATATCGCGTTCTTAAGCCTTATTTCTTCCAGCTTCCGGTAAAGACCGAACATCCTCTCATTCTCATCAAGTGATAAGCACGGCATATACCTGTGGAAAAGGCCTTCAAGAGATACCTCATACACATACTCTATCTGCTCAGCTAACGGGTCGTTCCTGCCGACTATTACAGCATTATCCCGCGCGCTGTATACAGCGCCTCCCTTAACATACGGGTCCTCAATAACATCAATAGGCCTTAGCCGTGCTGGAAGTATGAGGTGGGCGATATTGCGCAATACCGCGATTTTATCTATCAAAATCTCTTCCGTGAACTCATCAAGAAAAGTATCATCCGGCATATCCTGTTTTAACGCCCTTTTCAGATAGAACTGACCATACACCTTAGCCGATGCCTCAGCAAAGCTCATGCCGGATAGCAGAAGATCAACTGTTTTGTTTATCTCACGCGTTGTCGGATAAAGGTTCTTCCTGGTCAGACTTTGCCTTATCCAGCAATGCAGGCTTACTATCCTATTGACATCATCGATACGATCATAGTTGGCGCGCGCCAACGCTATATTCAAAAGGTCTTCCTGCCTGTGGTCAGGCACACGGTAATATATGACACGGTTAAGCAAAGCAATAGAGAAGCTTTCCCTTCTGCTGTAATCAATGGAATTAATAGTGGCAAACAGGGCGAATCCTGCTTTAGCCGAACCGGTCAAAACATCATTAAGCTTACCCTCGATAAAAGCTGACCGAAGAAGGTTCATCTCACGGATTATAACTATTGATCCCTCTTTCTGTGTCTTGCGTATAAGTTTTACCAGCTCATCAACACGCGCGGGGTTGGCATTGAAGACGTAATACTTTTTGTGAGCAGGCGCATCAGGCACCTTATACCCGTTAACGTATCCAAGCTCATCAAGCACATAAAGGAGCATCATGTCCTTACCGACTCCTGAGAACCCTTCGAATATCATGCCTGACTTACCCAAAATATCACCTTCGCAACCCAAACGCGCGGCTGTTGTCTCAAGGAAATCCTGGATCGTCCTGTATATCTCAGGAGAGGAATAAACCAGGCATATACCGTATTTATCCATAGCTGAGGCGCTTTTATCCTTCAGGAAGTCAGAGACGAATTTTCTCCTTACTGCTCCCAAATCAATACCGAACTTCTTTGATATGATGGTCCTCAGAGCTATCTTCTCTTCGTCTGAGAATCCGTTCTTATAAAGGTCCCACCCGCAGACAACCGTCTTTTCACGGCTGAGCGTCTCCTCATTGTTCATTAAATTAAGACTCATTGAGAACTGCTGCAGATCACGCAATGAAAAACAGTAC
>WJME01000139.1 GCA_014728115.1 Candidatus Zhuqueibacterota bacterium
ATGTATCGACACTGATGGATGCTTTATTGTTTTGAATATGTAAATTAATCCACAGATCCGGTGTCAGGCGATCGATATCAGGGCGTACTCCGGTTTTGTCCCGAATAGAGTCGACAACCGCATCTTTGATTTTCAGGCTGGCATATTGTGAATGTCTAATGTGACTGTGTGAGACTGTAGAAAAAACCGCAAATGTTTTGGCTGGATCTAAAAACATTTCCCAGGGAATTTCTTTGGCTTTTTTGTAAAGGTAATCGGTATTGTGAACGCGAAAGTGAACCAACGGTGCCAGAAATCGTGTGCACAGGCGGGAGCAATAATTCACCTTGTACAGAGTTTCATGATTTGCTTCAAAGTGCAAGCCCCTGTAGGCTTTGCTGATATTTACCGCTCCCAGCTCTTTTAATTCTATTTCTCCCATAGATTCCATACCACCCGCGACCTGGGCAAAATACTGACCATATTTCTGATAGTTGAACTTCATTACATTTCCATGACTTTTATATTCAACATGTCCTGAAATATGGGCTTCAAACCGCTGAAAAAGAATTCCACAGCGATCACCATAACAATGAGACCCATTAAACGCAAAAGGACTTTATTGCCGCTTTCGCCCAAGGCCTGTATGATTCGTTTGCCGCTTTTAAGGAGGATATAGGTAAGGGCACAAATGAAAATAACAGAAATGAATAAAAGTCCCTTGTGCATCAGAGTAGGACTATCATTCATAAATATAATAACGGTCGTGATGGCTCCTGGACCACAAATCATAGGGATGGCAAGAGGGGTGATGGCAATATCATTTGCGAATTCTTTGTCGCTCATACTGTCATGTTTGGTTTTAGATAATCTAGCTTGCAGCATTTCATATCCCATGATAAAAAAGATCACTCCACCGACGATTCGCAAACTGTGCACCGAAATGCCAAAAAAGTCGAATAAAAACTTTCCTGTAAGAGCAAAGAGAATTAAAATAATCGCTGCCACAAAAGTTGCCTTGGCTGCGATCTTTTGTGATTCACGGGCCGGTAGGTGAGATGTCATGCCAATATATAGCGGTATAACTCCCAACGGATTTACCATAGTAAAGAGCGAGGTAAAGCTCAAAAGACCAAACTCCAAGAGTGAACTCATTCAGCTGTCCGTATAAAGTTTGAATTTTCAGATCCCAGAAAGTTCTATTTTTGCATGACCTGAATGATATGCTCCTGGTGACTCAGATCATCGATCAATTTTGACGAAGGAGGATCGTCCAATAGCAATGAACAGGATGCTGTTTTACCTCCTTCGAAAATAGTGTTTTCCATTTCTTCAATATTGATTCCCTCTGATTTCAAGGCATCCAAAACACCGGCAAGAACCCCTACTCGGTTAAAGTGACGAACAACGAGATTGACTCTTGCGGGAGATTTGCTCTGGATATTCACCGCATGCAGCGGTTTACCGGTTTGTATGTAGCTTTTAACGATTCTCACCACAGCCGCTGCAATCGCATCCGACGCTTGCTCTGTGGACGCGCCGATATGAGGTGTTCCGGTGACCTTTTCTAACAGATCCGTCTGTAAAAATTCAGCCTCTCCGCTACCGGGTTCGTCTTCGTAAACATCCATAGCGACATGTAACTCTTTTTGGGGGATCACGTCCATTAGGGCGTGAGTGTCTATGATTTCACCCCGTGAAGTATTGATCAAAATAGCACCTGGTTTCATTTCTTGTAAAAAAGATTTGTCAACAAGATGAAATGTCTCTGGCGAAGAACTGATATGCAAGCTGATTGCATCGCATTTACGAGCGATATCCAACAGATCTGTGGTTTGCATAATATCTTCATCTTTTACTATTTCCGGTGTGAGATTATTCGACCAGGCCATGATGGACATTCCCATTGCCCTGGCAATGTGAGCAACCCTACTGCCGATGGACCCATATCCAATGATGCCGAGTGTCCGGCTTGCCAGACCTTTTGCTTTGCCATACTCTTTTTTTCGCCAGCGCCCGTTTTTCAGATCGCGATCAGCAAAAGCGATACGCCGATCTGCTGCAATCAGCAGGCCAATCGCCAATTCTGCAACGGCAGAGGTGTTTTCTCCCGGACAATTGGCCACATGTATGCCTCGCTCACTGGCAGCTTTGAGATCAATGGTGTTGACACCCGCCCCAGCGCGAATAATAAGAGAAAGGTCGTCTGCATTCTGGATGATATCAGAGGTTACGCGGGTAGAGCGGACGATCAAAATCTCTTTGTGCTTTATGGCATCGACAAGTTTTTCCGATGATAGATCCGGTTGAAAATCCACCTTTGCACCTATATCTTGCAAGGCGGTGAGAGCCTTTTGAGACAATTTATCTGCGACAAGAATGTTCATACCACCTCCCGGTTGGTTAAAATCTCTGCAATCCAGGTACTGCTCATTTGTCAGCAGTGTAAAGAGCTTGGTGCATCCAAATCTATTCATTTAAACAATAGATTCAATGATTTTATCACATTTTATTCATCTTTTTCACAAAATACGATTTTTCCTGTATCTTTGTTCTGCCAATGAAGGGTCGAGTTTTATGCATTCTTTAAGGATGACCGTTGCATGTTCCATAATGCCAGGTAATTGCGCTTTTTCCTTGTCATTGAATTTACTCAATACGTATGAAGAAATATTCCCGTGTTGCGGACGCGATATTCCTAAGCGAAAACGATAAAATTCTTGGGTGCCCATACTATTGGCTATTGATCTCAAGCCGTTATGCCCTGCCAGTCCCCCTCCTTTTCTAAAGCCGATCACCCCAAAGTTCATCTCCAGATCATCATGCACAATGATGAGTTCATCGGGTTGTAATTTGTAAAATGAGAGCAACGCCTGAACGCTTTTTCCACTTTTATTCATAAAGGTGATCGGCTTGAGCATCCATATTTTTTGTTGATCTGTCAAAGCCGTGGCAAACTGTCCCTGAAATTTGTTTTGCCATGAGAGTTGTGACCAGGAGCTATGGTCAATCAGCATCCATGCAAAGTTGTGGCGCGTCAAGGCGTATTCTGCCCCCGGATTTCCTAAAAAAGCCATGGCTTTAATCATGTTCCTGTTCCTTTTTATCTGGCCACCCAAAACAGGAAAAGAGTTGATCGAGCACAGGATCAAAGGGAGACAATACGTTCACCTGGTGGTTTGTTCTGGGGTGTTTGAATGAAAGTTTATGAGCAAAAAGTAACAAGCGAGAGATGCCAAATTCATTGCGAAATAACCGATTGTGCCTGCCTTCGCCATAAGTGGTGTCACCGATGATGGGATGAGAAATATGAGACATGTGTTTTCTGATCTGGTGTCTTCGGCCGGTCACCGGAATGACCCTAATCAACGAATATCGTGCAGTTGCATATCGTCCCACAGGGATGGGGAGTTCCATTTTGCCCAAAGATTGGTATTCGGTTATGGCTTCTTTGGGTTGTTTTTTTGGGTCTCCAAGCGGATAGTCAATTTTTCCGTTGGCTTCCATATAGCCTCTGACGATTGCCAAATAGTGTTTTTCCACCCGGCGCAGAGAAAAATCCAGGGACAACTGTTTGGCCGCGAGGGGAGTTTTTGCAAAAAGAATGACTCCGGAGGTTGCACGATCGAGCCGGTGGATGGGCCACAGTTTTGTACCGATCAGATCGCGAACAGTCTGCAGCAATACTTTTTTTTCAGGGGAAAAACTTGTCCGATGAACAAAAATCCCTGCCGGCTTGAGTACTGCAATGACCTCATCATCTTCATAAAGAATATCACTCAAAGTGATCATTCGTTCACCATCGCTCGAGTCTACACAAATGACTTTTTTCGTTATTAGTCAACTGTTCATCTAATATACAATACCCTGCTTAAAAATGCAAAAGGATGATATTTTCGGTGTAAAATCTTTCCTGTTGAATTTGCCATAATTTTTTGCTTCTTTATGGCAAGTGTATTTCCGGAATTGGGGATCGATTCGATGATGTGGTTCTATATCCTGACACTGGCAATTATTCCTGTCATTATTACTCAGAAAAAAAATCCAGCAGCAGCACTGGCCTGGATTATGGCCACTTTTTTATTACCATTCCTTGGTCCCACCCTTTATTTAATTTTCGGCACTGAACGCATCCGTAACCGGGGGTTGGAAAAGCTTTTTTCTTTAAAGAATGTACGCGAGCGATTGCACCGTTTGGAAGCAGACTGGGCGCCTACCCACCAGAGGCGAAAGAATGCAGACTTGCATCCGGATCTGGAACGGATAATTCGCATAAGTCAAAAATTTGGTCTTTTCGATGCCATTTCTGATAATGCGATTGAATTGATTGTGGATATAGAAAAGTCGTACAAGATGATGTGCAATGCGATTGAACAGGCACAACATCACATAAATATTTCCTTTTATATTTTTGAACCGGATAGTATCGGACGGCACTTTACTGATTTGTTGATGAAAAAAGCGAGACAAGGGGTTCAGGTCAATTTTTTATATGACGGGATCGGATCTCGAAGGTTCGACCATCAGTGGATGCTTAAACGCGAAATGAGAGAGAGTGGTGTCAAGGTCGTAAAATTTTTGCCCTGGAGAGCCTTTTTAAAACCCTGGCGTCTCAACCTTCGTAACCACAGAAAAATTTTGGTTGTCGATGATCGCATCGGCTTTACTGGTAGTTTGAATATCGGCGAAAAATTCAAAAGACTCAATTGGCGCGAGACCATGCTGCAGTTACAAGGACCTGCGGTTGCTCAGTTGCAATGGATCTTTTGTGAAGATTGGTATTCTGCTACCGATGAGATTCTTACGTATCCCGATTATTTTAGTTCTCATCCAGTGCAGGGAAAAGAGATCGTACAAATTGTTGCCAGTGGACCTGATCAGCGGGGTGATGCCGTGTATAAGGCCTTTTTTATGGCTATCTCCGCTGCACAGAAATGTATTTACTTGACAACCCCCTATTTTATTCCAGATGATCCTCTGAATTTGGCGCTACAGATGGCTACCATGAGAAATGTTGAGGTAAAGCTTCTTGTTCCAAAAAAGTCGGATCATCCGCTGGTCATGTATGCCGGGCGTTCCTATTATGATGATCTGCTCAAAGCCGGAGTTGAAATACACGAATTCGATGGCGAATTTATTCATTCGAAAATGCTCGTCGTGGATAATCATTTGACCATCATTGGTTCTGCAAATGCCGATATCCGAAGTTTTCGTTATAATTTTGAGGTCAATGTTCATATCTATGGTGAACCTTTTGCCTTGCAGGCAGAAACCATATTTGAACAAGATCTGAGTAACAGTACCCGCTTGACCAAAGATTTTTTGAACCGTTCTGCTGTTATCCGGTTTTGGGAAAATGTCTGGCGATTATGGAGTCCTTTGCTTTGAAAAAGTATATTATATTTTATTTGACAGAATTTTTATTTCTCGTCCTGTTTCAGGGAGGTGCTACAATGTCTAATCAGGAAAATCCATCCGGTTATAAAATGACATGTATAAAGATTGACAGAGATTTAGAGATAACCGGTAAAATAGATGATCCTTTATGGCAAACAGCTGAATTTTATGATCTGAAGCATCCTGTTAACGGTCAACCCGGCCGGTTTAAAAGTCAGGTTAAAGTTTTGTATAATGACCGATATCTCTATATCGCATTCAGGTGCGAGGACACCTATGTCTGGGGTACCCTGTTAAACCGGGATGAAGCGATTTACACTCAGGAATGTGTCGAAGCATTTATTAATCCATCGGGGTCTCTTTTTCACTATTATGAGATTAATGTTAGTCCGAAAAATGTGGTGTTTGATGCATGTATTTTGAATAACCGGACGATTGACAGACCCTCTGATCGATTTTTGGGATTGACCGACTTTGATATCAAGAAATTGAAAACAAAAGTTTGGATCCAAGGCAAGGCAGATGTTCCAAACGAGGCGGAATTATGGTCAGTCGAATATGCGATTCCATTTGATGAACTTTTCGGAGCGCCTCATAATCCGCCCAGGACGGGCGATGAATGGCGGGTGAATTTTTATCGTATTGACGCTCCTGCCCCTTCTCATCAGGAATTCTATGCCTGGAGTCCTACCGGCAAAATCGATTTTCATAGGCCTTGGAGATTTGGTGTTTTGGTATTTAATTAAAAATTTTTTTCTTTATTATTGGGTTTTTGCCGTTTTTAAGGATCATGATTGAAATAGAACATCCCAATCTGCTGTTTTAGGGAATCAAAACCTTAAAACAGGAGAACGCATATGAAACGGTCTTACATGATTTTTACCTGGATACTCTTTATTTCAAGTTCCATGGTGTGGTCTCAGATCAGCTATACTCATAATGATTTGTTAAAATTCAAAGGAACGACTCAGACCATTTTTATTCAAGAATCTGAAAATGTTAATGTCAATGTCGGGCCGGCGGGTGAAAACAAGACCTGGGATTTTCGCTCTTTTACATCCGGTAATAGTTTACAGGGAACATATGAATTTTTGGATACGAATGGCAGCCCATACAAAGCCCAGTTTCCACAGGCCAATTTTGTCATGAAAATTACATCGCCTCAATTTGGTGATGGATCCGGTATGTTTTACTCTTATATGAATGTGCAGCCAGACCAGGTAGAGACTTTGGGATACGCATATGACCAAAACGGCACTCCGGTCATTGAAACCGATACGGCAGGTGATAGAGTTCCTATGCCCCTTAATTATGGCACCACATGGAATACCACAGCAGTGGATACCTTTGAGTTCGGGGGCTTTAGGACCATTGATGAAACGACTACCAACAATATTATCGATGGCTGGGGTACCCTACGTGTACCGGCCGGAGATTTTGAGTGCTTGCGATGGAAGCAGGAATCCACGACCGTTACCAAGACCGTTGTCGGTGGACAAGTCGTTCCAACCCTGACCATTTCTGATATTACATATAATTGGATCTCAAAAGAATCGTTTTATTTGGCAACGGTGACCAGTCTCGAGAACGAGACAAACCCAGACTTTACCATTGCCAGCTATGTCGAAGTTTTGGGTTCTGTAACCACTGCGGTTGATAAAAAACAATTGACAATTGAAAAACAACCCGATTCATTTGATTTGATGCAAAATTATCCCAATCCTTTTAATCCTGAAACAGAAATTCGTTTTTATCTGGCTCATGCCGATCGGGTTGCGCTGGAAATTTTCAATGTACAGGGTAAAAAGATCGCAACGCTTATACAGGAAGCCTTACCATCGGGTGTGCATGCTGTCACCTGGACTGCCAGAGATAATCAAGGCAATCCATTGCCCAGTGGTATCTATATCTATACACTGACAGGAACTTATTTTTCAAAAATGCAAAAAATGACGTTGATTCGATAATTTGCTCCCTCTGATTCGCTATTCGAATCGGAGGGAGGATATTTTTTTGTGGTTTTCAACACCGGGTGTGGATAACATGTTGAAAAACTCGAGATAGACTTATGTCTTTATTTGTCGGTTTGGATATCGGGGGTACAAAGTTTCTTGTTGCTGCGGCGAATGAAAAAGGCGAAATCGTCCACAAAATACGTCGCCCAACCCCTTTGGATTTGGAACAAGGATTGACGCTTTTACATGATATGATAGATGAGGTGCGTCAAAAACAAACTCTTGCCGGTATCGGTGCAGCGATTGGCGGTCCTCTGGACTGGGAAAAAGGAATCGTGTCCCCCCTGCATCAGCCTCAATGGCGAAATATCCCTCTAAAACAAATCATGCAGGATAAATGGCAGTGTTCGTTTGCTGTTGATGTGGATACCAATGTGGCTGCCCTCGCTGAATTTCATCAATTACAGAATCGTGTATCACGATTTCTCTATATGACGATCAGTACGGGGGTGGGGGGTGGACTTTTAACAGAGGGTCATTTATATAGAGGAACCCGGGGCGCGCATCCAGAAATTGGGCATCAGAGTATACCGTTTCAATGTTCATTTCCCGAAAGAATTGAATGTGAATGTGGAGCCGATTACTGTATTGAAGCTCTGATTTCTGGGAATGGGATTCGGCGAATTTATCAAAAACCGGCAGAAGAATTAAATGATGATGAATGGCATGAGGTTGCCTATAACCTCGGCCAATCACTGCGAAACATGGCTGCCCTGTATACCCCTGATCTGATTGTCCTGGGTGGTAGTGTCGCTGTAGGGGGAGGAGAGCGATTGGTTCCCCGTGCCACAGATCTCATGCGATCGAATCTAAAGATTGTCCCCATTCCCCGTGTTCGGCTTTCACAGTTTGCTGAGGTGGCCTCATTGTATGGGGCATTGTTATTGGCACAAAAAGGATCTTCTGCTTTAGAATGATTTAAACAACCGCGCCAATGGATGACCGGGAGCCCTTAATTGCAGATCGAGAAAATATCCAAATGGAGTTTGGCTGACTGAATATCCGGCATCCAAAAGCCTCTTTTCTACGCGGTTAAAGAGTTGTTTGGTGAGGTCCGGTTCTGCTTTGCTGTCTGAAAGATGAGAAAATGAGTGCAAAATAATTGACTGCGTTTCGTTTTTACGGGCAGCCCACTTGAGATTCTTGACGAGTTTGGTTTCCACGGCCTGAATATTTTCTTTATCACTTTGCTCCACATGGATGAATCCTGCCAAGCTTTTCTCAAAGGCTCCCTCTGATGCCTGATCTGCGAGGTCATCCCCCAAAGCTTGCTTTTGGGGGGTATACCTGAACTCATCAGTATAAATCATCAATACTTTCATAGGCTCTCACAAATAGATTACAAAAAAAGAGCATGCCGCGGCTTTGCAGCATGCTCTATATGATATGAATTATGGTTGATAAATACCAAGGATTTTCCCTGACTGATTATTCTGTTGCCATACTCTCGTCCAGAAATCTCAAATCGAGCTTTACATCAAAGTCATCATAGATGAGTTTGTCTCCGAGATTCTCAAAAAACTTTCCTGAACGAAAACGCACATCCCACAAGGTGCGGTCCAGCTTGAAATCAGCGTGGGCATGGTAACCCTCTTGCATTTTGATGATGGTCGCCGGAAAAACGATCTCGTTTGTAATCCCCTTAATGGTGAGATCCCCACTCACATGATAAAGAGAGTTTTGCTTGTCTTTGCTTTCGACGCTCTTGAGAGTCAGCACAGCTTTAGGATGTGTGGCCACGCTGAAAAAATCATCTGATTTCAAGTGGCCGGTTAATTTGGCATTCATATCAGGATCTGTCAGATCCAGCACGGTCAGACTCGCCATATCTATTTTAAACTCTCCAGATTTTACAGTTCCTTCATCCATCTTGATAGAGCCGCTGGCAAAGTTTAGAGTCCCATTGTGCTGTCCGGTTACCTTTCGGCCTATCCACTCGATTTTACTTTCGCTGGTATCCAATTGCAGAGTTTGGGCCGTGGCAAAACTGTTTAAAGCCATCAAAGTCATCATGGATGCGATTAGTTTATATATGGTTTTCATTTTATTCCTCCTGGGGTTAATCTCTCATTTTATCCAATAGTTGATTTAGTTGGGTAACTTGTTGTTTGTTCAAAGCCTTAAATTCATTATACAGGTTTAACATCTTGCTGTCGATTTCACTCAAAATCTGCAATCCTATCTGCGTTATAAGAATGTCTACTCGTCGACGGTCTTTATCACAAATTTTTCGAGTCACCAATTTTTTTTGAAATAGACGGTCGACTATTCTTGATGCATTTGATGATTTATCCATCATCCGTTCGATCAATAATTGTATCGTTGCCGGGTTCGGGTATTGGCCGCGCAATATTCTGAGAATATTGTATTGCTGACGGGTCAGACCGTATTCCTTAAAAATCGGTTCATGTTTCTCATGAATCCAGTGACTCGTGAAAATAATGTTGACCCACAATCTCTCGAGCTCATTTTTGAACGATTTTTGTTTAATTTCGTTTTCTAGTTTCATGTCTATTGTATGTACATACATTTAATGTTTGTATTAGTAACCCGCAATTTGGCATCTTTATTCCCTTTTGAATCATTTATTTGATGTTTTGGTCAATACTCTATTTGTATTTGATACATAAATTTTTATATTGACATAACCTGTTCGGCTCACAGGCAATCATTGCCAGACTATTAGACTCAAGATCATTAAAAAAAACATATACATGGGTAACTATCGACACATATTGTGGGATTGGAATGGCACTCTGTTGAATGACCGCTGGTTATGTGTCGATATTATGAATGGAATGTTGGCAAAATACGGCCTTGCCCGTATAAATGAAAAAAAATATCTGGAAACCTTTGACTTTCCTGTCCGGGATTACTATACCCGATTGGGGTTTGATTTCACGCGCGTAGAATTCGAAAAGGTGGGATTGGAATTTATTGAGCACTATCAGCGACGCTGGCGAGAATGTGCCTTGCAGCCCGGAGCCCAGAAAGCCTTAAAGACATTCTCTGATTCTGGTATTTCTCAATCTGTGCTTTCCGCTGCCAATACAAATATGATTCGGCTGGGCGTTCAGCATTTTCAGTTAAACTATTTTTCTCACTTGATCGGGCTCGATCATCACTATGCCACCAGCAAAGTTGAGATAGGTCTCTCCTATTTACGCACATTGGCAATCGATCCGGGAAAAATTTTGATGATCGGCGATACAGTACACGACTATCACGTAGCTCGGGAGTTGGGTATCGATTGTATCTTGTTAACCAATGGTCATCATCCCCTAACCAAATTAGAGTCTTTGTCCATACCCTTGCTAAAATCTCTGGATCAGGTGTTTGATTATGTTTAAAAAGAGCTGAACCTCTCATGAAAGTATTGGAGCGAAAAATACTTCTTCCGGGCAATCGCCACTTTCCGATATGCGTACCTGAATATCGTCCCCGGCATATCATGATTATTGGTTCCCCCTTTCTATTTTCGCATCCCAAAGTGGCTTTGTTTTCCTCCACTCACTGTCCGGGAGAACTGTTGTCCAAAGGATATGATCTGGCTCAGGCATTACGGCGTTACAGGGTCACCGTATCGAGTGGGTTTCATTCTCCGTTGGAAAAGGAAATGTTGCGCATTTTTCTCAACGGCACGCAATCCATTTTGATCGGTCAGGCTCGCAATATTTCAAAGATGAGAGTCCCTGCAATTCTCAAACCTCCATTGATGAAAGGCCGGCTGATATTTTTTTCTCCTTTTCTTTCACCCGAAATGCGGGCCAGCAGCAAAACGGCCATGGAAAGAAATCGTCTGATCGCTGCATTGTCAGAGGTGATATTCATTGTTTCTGCCTCACCGGGTGGAAAAATCGAACAATTGGCCCTCGAATTTAAAAAGCTGGGTCGTCCTGTTTTAGCGATTAAAAGTAAATATAACGCACATCTGGAGCAGCAAGGGATTAGATGTGTCGATACTTTAATGACCTCGTTATGGTTAACAGAGTTTGGTTTTGAATTGAAAACAGATTTAAAAGATTTACCAGGATTTTTTCAGACGATATCCTCATGAAAAACAATTTTCAACACCACTTTTGCTCGTTTGATCAGTCTTTGGATGATTTTTTCTTTTCCAAACTGATTCCCCAGAATGCATTTGTCGTGGTTCCTACTGAATATCACAAGCGAGTGCTCATCCGCAAATTCATGAAACAATGGGAGCTCACGAATACGCGATTCGCGACTATGGAAGCTTTAAAGGATATGTTGTTCAGCAGTTCTTTGCCCTTGCTAAAAGAAGAGAAACGTTCTCTGGTATTTTATAAATCTTTAACCGAGCAAGATAAACGCTTTTTTAATATCAATTCCTATTTTCAATCAATTGAATTGGGTCATCATTTTTTTGACCTATGGCAAGAATTTGCCGAAGAAGAGATAGATCCGGAACTGGATCCTCAACAGTTTCTTTTCTACGATTGTGAGCTATTGGACTGGCAATTGGATCTTTATAGCAGATTGAGGGCGATAAAATTACAATATAAATCGCTCATCACCCAACTGGGATTCCAGGATGCCATTTTTACTCACACCCAGGAAAACCTTGATTTTTTTGCTGTCGGGCCTGCTGAACGTTTTTATGTTGTGAATCAATTCTACTTTACACGCCTGGAAAAGACCATTCTCACCCGCCTTTTATCAAAGGCAGAGGTACACATTATCAGTCAAATTCCGGCCTCTTTTATGAACCCTGACTCGCTTACAGTGGAACGGTTTGATATTGAAAAGATCTCAGAGTATAGATACCGGAATGTGAATGTCTATGAGGGCCAAAATGCTTTTGCCATGATGATGTCTGTTTTATCGACTCTGGAGAATAACAGCGAATTACGTACGGTCGTGGATCTGGATCCCACAGGAAATACCTGTCAGCCATTGATCTCGGGCAGCATATTTCAAAAAAGCCACGCCATGCCTTTTCGCTATTCTTCTTTGTATAAAACATTTTATCAGCTCTATCAGCTTTTGGATGCGATTCATATTCATGCCCAGAATAAAGTGGCTCTGTTAGACCTATCGGCACTTTTGGACGCTATCTCTTGCCAAGAGTTCATTGCTGCATTTGATATCAATACACAACAAGCGACAGAAGCATTACGCGACTTGATCTATACGCTATTCGATCACGAGTGCCATGCAATCGATCTTGAAGCCCAAGGCCTGAAGTACTTTGGATGTGCAGACCACAAGGGTGTCCCTTTATTGAAGAGCATTTTACAAACTCTGAATTCGGTCGTCTCATTCGAAAGCCTTTCTGATTGGACCCACTTTATCTCTCATTCAGACTTTTCACCGCTAAAAGTCAGCCTTGAGCATGAACATCATTGCAGTGACTTTATGGATACATTTTATCGCATGCTCATCGATTTTGAATCCTTGGAGAGTTTGGGTATCGTTACGGACTGGACGGAAATATTTGGTCCGGCCCACAGCCCCTGGACACTGGGTAAAAATTTATTAAAGCTGTTCCTCGATTATATGAAAGCCAAAACAATTCAATTGAGTCTGGAGGAAACAGCTCAACCCAGTGCCAGACGCACTTTGTTGTTGGATACGCGTAACATCGACTATGATTCTGTGGTACTGATCAATGTTTTGGAAGGGAAGTTGCCTCATGCCAAACAAACCCTCTTTTTATTTACCGAACGCCAGCGTCACTATCTGGGTTTAAAGACGTATGAAGATATCCGGTTAAGAGAAAAGTATTATTTTTTTCGCCTGGTTCTGACGTCAGATACGGTGTTTATATTTACCCAAAATGATATAGAAAGTAATATCCAGACCAGTTCTTTTGTGGAAGAATTAAAGTGGATTGTTCCGTTCAAGGCTGTTCAGGTACGAGAGCCCTCCTATGTAGAAATAATGAATTCATTCTTCCGGCATTGCGATTACAGAGCTCCTTTTCGCGTTAAAGAATCGTTTTTCGCGCTTTCCTTTTCACCTGAAGACCTTGGCGAATCACTCGATCTCACGATTTATAGTTTATCGGATTTGGCAGACAATCCTTTTGTCTACTATATCAGACATGTAGGCGGGGTGGATGAACCCTCTTTTCGGACCTACAGCGTGTTATCCAAAAGGCTTTTGGGAAATTTTGCCCACGATTTTATGAATGCGATTTGGACTCACTGGATGGCCCAAGAGCAGCAGCGCTTGGATATAGAAACACTGAGCAGTAACGACTATTTATACCAGATCCTGAACCGCCTATTGGACCACCCCAAATATCTATATCTTTTGCCCGAAGGTCATGTTCGGGTTTATTTTGATCATATCCTTGTCCCTTTATTGATAGATGGTGCGCGCAATTTATTTTCATATTTGAAGGAACTGGAGCTCGATCAACGACTGCTGAGATTTATCCCGGAACAGGAACACAGTACCCGGCAGGAACGACAATACAAAACCTTATTGCCGTCCGCCGAAAATCCATTGCAAAAAAATGTCCGTTTCAGAATGCGGGCGGACTTGAGAATAGAGGATCTCGATGGATCCGACGTTTATATCTTTGATTATAAAACCGGGAAACATTTGCCACAAAAAGACCAACTCGTCCTCTATTCATGGTTTTACTATATCAATAAAGCGGACGATCGTTTCGACCGAATTAACAGTTATTTTGTCTCTTTGTTTGAAAAAGAGATCGTTGAAATGCGCAAAGGAAGTAAGGATCCACAAACCCTTTTTCAGGATATCAAGGAAACCCTTTTGGATATTCTCTTTTCACTTTTAGGCCAGGGATATGCCTTGCCTCCACAAAAATCCAAAGCCGAAAAAATGGGTGATATAACCCGGAATGATCTAAAAAGAAAAACTCTAGTGGTCTAGAAAGAATGGACACATTTATCAATAAAGTCATTCGAGCCAGTGCCGGTACAGGAAAAACCTATCGTTTGTCCCTGGAGTTTATCGGACTCTTGTTGCAATTCAAATCTCTGAATATTCATTTCAGTCAGATTCTGGTTATCACCTTTACCAAGAAAGCGACTGCTGAAATCAGAGAGCGGATTTTTTCTCATCTGGAGAACTTGATTGAGCGAACCAAAGCCGGTCAAATACTCGAAGAGAATTTGACTGATCTTTTGAATTTACGAATTACTGATCATGATCGTGCATATTTGCGATCCGTATACAAAGAAATGTTGACCAACAAACATCAGGTCCAAATCAGTACCATAGATTCTTTTACGCAATCCATATTCAAAGCTGTTATCGCTCCATATTTAGGTCTGGCACAATTCGAGATCGTGAATGAAATAGAAGATCGGGTGCTCGATGAGGTCAGCGAAATTCTGTTAAAAGACGAATCCCTGCATCGCCTGGAACATTTGTTTTTGCGATCCAGGAAACGGCAACTCGATGATTACCGTCATCTCGTGAGATCAATTATCGACAAGAGGTGGTTATTAGCGTTATTGGACACACAATCCCCTGTTGACGATGAAACCACAAAGAATAAACTTTATGAGCAGTTTTATGCTCTCTTTGATCAGGTATTGGATAGATTTGCCGAGTATCTCAAAGCCGATGCAAAGGCAGATGAACCGGCATCGTCGGTGTTGAAAAATGATTATGTCTCGTTTTGGAATCTGGATCCTGGTGACAGTAATTGGATAGAAAATGTTCGTGAGAGATGCAGAGACCAGTCCTTTCTCCTAGATCATCATAGATTAATGCTTGAAAAAACGTTTTGGAATGGAAATAAATGCTTAAGAAAAGCAAAGCATAAAGAGTTGATGACTGAATTATCCGAAAAGTTGACAGATGCAACCGATGCTTTGGCAAGCTGGATATTTGTCATAAAGTGGCAGCAAGAAGAAAAAGAGCTGCTCGACATGGCTCATATGATTATTGAAAGCTATGAAAAAATTGCATTTCGGGACAAGAAATTTACTCATGGGGATATTTCTTATCTCACCTTCCGATATCTCTATGATCCCAATCTCTCCCTCGTTGCGGATGGTTGTGTAACCAACTCTTTTTACGAATATCTCACTGCGATCATTCGTTTTATCATGGTCGACGAATTCCAAGATACTTCGATTTTACAATTCCGTATCCTTTTGCCCATGATCAGGGAGCTGATCAGCGGTGCCGGCATCAAACCCTATGGTGGGGTGATCATCGTGGGAGATGAAAAACAATCCATCTATGGTTGGCGGGGTGGAATGCGGGAATTGCTTTTGGGCATACCTAACATTCTTCATGATCCTGTACAATTGCAGCTCGACACGTCATTTCGCAGCTCTCCTCAGGTCGTCGAATTTATCAATCGGGTTTTTGGTCATTCACACCTCCATAATGACCTGGCTGAAAATGATCTCGAATGGCCCTTTTTTCCGAGCAAGACCGCCCGCAAGAATCTTGCAGGATCGGTCAGAGTGCATCTGGAAAATTATGCAAAGAATAAAGAGTTACCTTCAGACTATCAACGTATCCGTGAGTGGGTGAGAAAATTCCTTGCCCCGGAGATGCGCAATTTTAGAGGAAACTGTGCCGTCCTGGCACGAAAAAATTCGACGCTTGAAACCATAGCGTCCTTTCTGGACGAGGAAGGGCTTGACTATGTCCTTGAATCAGCCAATTCACTCATCGATCACCGCTCTTTAAAACCATTGATGCATTTGTTGCGCTTTTTAGTCTATGACCACGTCTATGATCTGTTCTGCTTTCTGCGTTCCGATGTTGTTTTGCTGGACAGTGAGAATTTAAAGCGAGCACTCGATTACTGGAGAGTTCTCAAGAAAAATAATGACCCGGCCCCAATCACTCGATTGCTCGAGTCCATGCAAGATCATCCGGCGGTGAAAAAAGTGATCGATCTACGAAAGCTTGTTTTTGAAAACGGACATGTCGGAAGGAAAACATCTGGTACATTTGCCGGGGTAATGGATCTGGTGAAAACGGCTATTGAAGAATTCAACTGGGCCCACCATTTTCCTCTTGAATCGGATCTAAAAAATATCAATTCTTTTATTCATATCATCATCAAATTCGAGTCGGATCATCGCGAACACGAAAAGTCTTTGAAAGGATTTCTTGATTTTTGCGCTGAAAACAATCAGGCCGACTGGTTCAAACAGAGCAGCCTCTCTGAACAGGATGCTGTCGTGCTGCTCAGTATCCACAAGGCCAAAGGATTAGAGTTTGACCGGGTCTATGTCATATGGGACTTTTCTTCATATGCCTCAGGTACTCGGGCTTCCCTTAAAGATTATGCTTCTTTTGACTCAAATTTCGAATTGCAAGACTTTGCCATGACCTTTAATTATGACTATCTTTTACCTCACACACCAAAGAGAGTTTTGCACGCTTTGAAAGAGAATCAAAAAGATATCGAGACCTTAAATACCCTTTATGTGGCCCTGACTCGTCCCAAAAAGCATCTGTTTTTTTTCGGATTGTATGAGAGCAAGCAAGGGTTGGAGGTATTTTTAAAAAACAGTGACTCCTATATCGATCGCTGGTGGCTTTCTTCACTGATTATGACCTGTCATGAAATAGGAGCTGTTTCTGAACAAGGAGGGCATTTCCAGTTTCAGTGGAATGAACTGGATGATGAGATCAGTGAAACGGCTGTTGAACGAGATTCTATGGGTATTTCATCCTATACACTGGATGTTTTAAACTATGTACCCCGGCAGGGAGTGGAACAAAAACTCCAGGATTCTTTTCGAGATTTTATTTCGCGTCACCGGCATACTGACCGGGGTAATGTTGTCCATTACTATTTGTCATGGATCATTTATGCGACTGCTCCAGAGTTGGAGCAAGCTCGGCAACGCACACTGATACATTATGGAAATTTGCTCGATCGGCAGGATATCGCTCAATTGTTGGATCATACAGATGAGATGATAAAAAGTCAAACATGGCTCTTTGAGGATCGATGGAATCCTGTTTTTACAGAATATACAATTTTTTATCGTCCCAAATCTGCACTCAACATCTCTGGTGAAAAAGAAATCCGCATCGACAGATTGATGATCGATCATGCGGTAAAGACCATTCAAATTGTCGATTTTAAAACGGGTGATTATGAAGAGGACCAACTCGATGCTTATAAAGAGGCCATAGAACAGTTGTCCTTTGTTCAAGAAAAGCAATATCGCGTCAACACCAGGATCGTATTTATCCCATTACCCGAACTATATGCGTGACGATCATTGTGCTTCCCTGGCATTCTCTAATATTTAATCAAATCTATGCTGCCATTCACTGTCTTTGCCGTTAATTCGGCATTTCCTCCGTTATTGATCGTGCCCCTGATTTTTTTGCCGCCATATCCACCATTGACTTTTAATGCAAAATCGGTATGAATTTTTCCATTCACTGTTGAAAGATTCACATCCAGATCTGCACGAGTCGGGATAAATATTTTGATTGATCCATTCGTGGTCCTGAATCGCGAGGTATTTGCGTTATCGATGCGGTTAAACCGGGCTTTGACTGAACCGTTTACGGTGCTAGCAGTGGTCATGCTGGCCAGATCCTCAGCATACAATTTTCCGTTTGTCGTTTCGAGATCGATTTGGCCGGTCACGCCACGAACTTTGACTGTGCCATTCACGGAATGGGCGCGTAGATCCGATTGCCCGGGCAGAGTGACCGTAAATGAAACCGTGACACTCGGTTTTGAAAAACTGAAAATCCAGTCAAGCAATCCTCCACCCTGTTTATGGGGGTAATCAGCATAAACAACAAGCCTGTCTTCTTGTTTATCTGTAACAATGTCGACTTTATGTAACAATTCTTGAGCCTCTTTACTGCTGCCGGATTTTATTTTGATATCCGCCTCTATGCGTACCTTGTTTTGTTCCCAGGATTGTATATCGATAAAGCCGTTTGTGGTCTTGATTTCGATGACCTTGCCACCCGGCCAATCCAATTCTTTTTCAATTCGTTCTTCAAGAGTTCCGGCCAATAAAGGCAGAGAGCATACACTCAGCGCCAATACAATCAGAAAAATTCTTTTTACCATGGGATAGGCTCCTCTTTTTAAACACTATCTTGTACGTTAATAAAGACAAAGTGTTACACGGATGGGTATCCATAAGAGATTGATTTTAGAGGAATAATTACCTTCGGTATATTATTAATAATAATAGAAATATTTCATTTAAAGCAGGAGGAATGATGGAATTGACCAATTATCTTAAATTCGTGGGGGATTGGTTTTTGGGGCCGGGTTTGGCCATAATCCTGATATTGATATTGATGCTGGTTGCAGTCAAGGCCAGCAAGTTGCTCGCCGAAAGATTGTTTAAAAGGGCAGCAGAAAACAGAGACGAAGAATACAAAAAACGTGCAGATACCTTGAGTTCTGTCATCGGCTATGTATTGCGCATAACCATCTTTATTGTTGGTTTGATGTTGATTTTGGGCGAGCTGGGAATCGAGGTGGGTCCAATCATTGCAGCTGCCGGTATCATTGGCCTGGCTGTAGGCTTTGGTGCTCAGAGTCTGGTCAAGGATGTTATTTCAGGTTTTTTTATTCTATTGCAAGATCAGATTCGAGTGGGAGATGTGGTACAAATTGCCGGTAAAGGAGGATTAGTAGAGCATGTCAATCTAAAGATGACCATCCTCAGAGATTTGGCAGGCAATGTACATTATGTACCTAACGGAACCATCGATGTGGTCACCAACATGACCAAGGATTATTCGCGTTTTGTTTTCAATATCGGTGTCGCTTATAGGGAAGATGTGGATGAAGTGATGAAAGTGATCACCGAGATCGACGAGTCATTGCGGAACGATCCTGATT
Organism: Candidatus Zhuqueibacterota bacterium; assembly: GCA_014728115.1. GTDB lineage: Bacteria > Zhuqueibacterota > Zhuqueibacteria > Residuimicrobiales > Oceaniaggregativiventaceae > Oceaniaggregativivens. Next base: position 19,201 of record WJME01000139.1, read on the forward strand.
TCGGTGATGATATTTTGGAACCGCTGGAAATTCTGGGTGTGGATGAATTTGCGGATTCAGCCGTCATCATCAAAGCGCGCACCAAAACCAAACCGATCAAACAGTGGCGAATCGGCAGAGAATTCAACCGTCGCATGAAAAAGGTCTTTGATGAGAAAAATATTGAAATTCCATTTCCACATGTGACTCTTTATGCAGGCGAGGACAAAACCGGCAAAGCTCCTGCTATGCCGATTTCCATGAGCAAAATTGAATCAGACTCCTGATAAAAAAGGGCTGGAATTTTTCCAGCCCTTTTTACTATTTATACGCCTTTGCCAGCCGTCTGGCCTTGCGATCCTCTCGTTTGGCTTTAATTTTTTCGCCGATCAATTCAAAACTCGCATAGAGCGAGGGAACCACTACCAATGTCAGAATCGTGGCCACGGTCATGCCGCCCATGACAGCTCTTGCCATGGGAGCCCATGCCTCTCCACTCTCTCCTAATCCCAATGCCAGCGGAAGCATGGCAAGGATTGTGGTGAGTGCGGTCATTAAGACGGGACGCATGCGCACGACACCGCCTTGCTTGATCGCATCAAACAGCTCATATCCTCTTTCGCGTAATTGGTTGATATAATCCACCAGCACGATACCATTGTTTACGACAATCCCTACGAGCATCACCATACCGATCAAAGCCATGACGCTCAATGTGGTTCCAGTGATGAACAATCCCAGTGCCACACCGATAAGCGACAGCGGGATAGTGATTAATATTATGAACGGATCCAAAAACGACTCAAATTGTGATGCCATCACCATATAGGTCAACACGATTGCCACCAATAATGCATACCCCAGAAATTTAAACGACTCTTGTTGTTCTTCCGCCTGACCCCCTATTTCCACTCTAAAATCAGGAGGAAGCGGGACCGTTTTCAGCATATTCTGCACGTCGCGGGTCACTCCTGCCAGATCGCGATTGGCGATATTGATATTTACACTGACCACACGTTCCTGATCCTCACGGCCGATTTCTTGAGGAGCCTGACTATATTCCACTGTCGCGATGGCACGCAGAGGAACTTGACGGCCTCTGGGTGTCATGACCATGATATTTTCCAGATCGCTCTTGTTTTGGCGTGCATCTTTGGCCAGCTGTACCCTCACATCGAATTCATCTCCGCCTTCGCGATAACGCGTGACCACAGTTCCCAGGATACTCGTACTGACGACATTGCCGACCTGAGCGGTTGACAATCCCAGGTCAGCGATTTTTTGTCGATCAAGATTGATCTGTAATTCCGGTCTGGGCTTGCGCATATCCACTTCTGCGTGGATCACCCCTTCAATAGACCTGGCTTTATCCTCGATTTCTTGCGCCAGAGTTCTTGACACATCCAGATCGTGCCCGAATATTTTGACAATGATATCCCCTCCACCGAACATGGCCCCCATACCGCCACTGGAAAAGGTAATCTCTGCACCGGGAATTTTGTTAAATTCTTCTCGAAGGACGTCCTCGATTTCAAAGATCGTCCGATCGCGTTCTGTTAGTTTGGAAAATCGAATGCTGACTTCACCTTCTGCAGAGGATTGCGTCGAAAAAAGAGCAAAAATTCCTTCTCCCTGACCAAAGTTAGAATAGACAATTTCAGATTCCGGTGCTTTTTCACGGACGATCTGGTTCATTTTTCGAATGGTTTTCTCCATCTCATCCAAACTTGTTCCCGGAGCCCGAGCGACTCTTATTTCCAGGAATCCGTTGTCATTGTTTGGCAAGAAATCGCCTCCCTGAGCCGCGAGGAGAAAAATCGAACCGACAAAAATGATTAACGTACCCAAAAAGAGTAACCGTCGATGATTGAGGCTCCAGTTCAGGTTCTTGCTATAGAAATTTTCCAATCCGGTTAGCCAGTTTGAAACCCGATCACTCAGTCTTGTTGTCCAGGAAGATACTGTTTTCTTTTCCACCTTGAGCAGCCGCGATGAAAGCAAAGGAATCAGGGTTAGGGCAACAACGAGCGAGACGGTTAACGAAAAACAAATGGTGACCACCATGTCATTGAACATTTCGCCGGCGAGTCCGGGCACAAATAACACCGGAACAAAGACCGACAGGGTTGTAAGGGTAGACGCGGTGATGGCCATGGCCACCTCATTTGATCCTTTGTTTGCGGCATCACGCGCATTTTCCCCCTGTTCCCGGTATCGATAGATGCTTTCCAGAACCACGATTGAATTGTCCACCAGCATGCCCACAGCAAGTGCCAGCCCAGCCATGGATATGATATTCAGCGTCAGTCCCGCCTGGTCCATCACCGCAAAGGTCACGACCATGGATACAGGTATGCTTACTGCAACAATCAATGAACTGCGCAAATTATGTAAAAAGAATAGCAGCACTAAAAATGCCAGGAAAACAGCCTGAATCGCGGTCAGGCCTAAATTAGACATCGAACGGGTAATAAACTGGGATTGATCCCAGAAAACAGCCAGTTCCACTCCTTTGGGCAGTTCTGATTGTATTCTGTCCAATTGCCCGACTACATTTTGTGCGACATTGACGGTATTGGCATCAGACTGTTTTTGCACCATCAGCATGACTGCGGGTTTACCGTCTGACCACACTCTTTGTCGTTGTTCTTTAAAGCCATCTAGAACCTCGGCAACATCCTTAATTCGGATCACGCTGCCATTCATGGATGCGACTGAAGTTTGAGCGATTTGATCCACGGAAACATATTCGCCGGCTGTTTGGATCGTAAATTCCTGCATGTTGTTTTCTATCCATCCCGAGGGTATTTGCAGGTTGTTCATTTGCAAGGCTGAAGAAACCTGCTGAACAGACAAATTGTGTGCTTTTAATTTGACTGGATCTAAAAGAATACGAATTTCTCTTTGCAGTCCTCCCGAGGTGAATGCCGAAGCCACACCTGGAATACGTTCGATGCGGGGCTCTGCATCGTGCTCCGAGATATGCCGGAGTTCAGCCAGGCCGTGAATCTCTGAATTAACAGTCAGAAACAATATGGGTTGCTGTGATGGATCAAAGGCAAAAATCAAGGGCTCGGTGATATCGTCAGGCAACATGTCCCTGATAAAATCAATGTTATTTCGAACATCTATCTCTGCCTGATTCATATCAGTGCCCCAGCTAAACTCCAAAAACACCACAGAGAGACCCTGAGAACTGGAAGAGGATACGGTTTCAATATTTTCAACAGATGCAACCGTTTCCTCTAAAGGACGGGTGACCACGGTCTCCATATCAAAAGGACCGACCCCTGTATATTGGGTAATGACCGCCATCATGGGGAATTCGAGTTCCGGATAGAGATCGATATTCAATCTGGAAAGCGAGAACAATCCGAATCCTACGGCGATCAGATAGATCATGATAAAGGTTACGCCCCTGCGGACGGCGATTTTTGTAATATTCATGGATTACTCCTCTTCGATCACGGTGACTGCACTTCCATCCCGTAAATTTTGCTGACCTTGTATGACAATATTTTCGCCCTGCTGCAGACCTTGATTCACAGCGAGCACCCGATCGGTGGCATAAGTGATATGCAATTTGCGTTGTTGAACACTGTCAGCTTTTTCCACAAAAACATAATAATTCTTGATGATTTCGTCTTTACCCCCGATGCGTTCAGCGGTTGTATTTTCGATGACAGCATATCTGGGAACAATGATCACATCATCGAGATTTCCCACCGTGACAATGATACTGGCAAACATACCGGGTTTGAGACGATGATCAGGATTATCAATAATGATTTCGACTTTTGCCATGCGTGTCAAGGGGTCCAAAACCGGGCTGATTTTGACCAACTCGCCGGTAAATTCCACGTCATCGTAGCTTTTTACTTTGATGGTCGCTGACTGTCCCACCTGCAATTTACCCAAATCTCTTTCTGTGGCATCAAACGTGACTGTCACGCGGTCCATTTGAACGATTGTAACCAATGGCAAAGCGGGATTGGCCATATCCCCCTCTTCATAGTTGCGGATGCCAATCACGCCGGCGATGGGCGCAGTGACAGAGGCGTCGTCGAGTTGACTCTTGACACTTTTCAAGGCAGCCTGTGCTTGTTCGAGACCGGCTTTGGCAGCTTCCCATTGAGTTTGAATACCATCGTATTGTTGTTTGCTCATGGCATTCTCACTGTAAAGACGCTGAGCACGTTCATATTCCACCTGAGCATTGGCAAATTGAGCTTGTGCAGCCACCAACGCAGCCTCAGCTTGTCGCACCCCCTGTTCGATGGTGGCGGCATAAATTTTTGCAATGGGGTCACCCTTTTTAACCTGGTCCCCCTCATCGACAAAAAACTGTTGAATGCGGTCCGGTATTTTTGAAAAAACCTTGACCATATATTCTGCTTCAATATCCCCATTATAGGACAGGGTTTGAAGTACTTGCCCCTTGTTCACTTTTTGGATCTTTACGGGGATTGCTGATTGCTCCTGGTCGTTTTGTTGTTGTGGCGAACATCCCCAGACAATGAGGTAGACCAAAAGCAGAATAGAGGTTGATTTTAACATTTTTTGCATGCCATATTCTCCTTGTTAGCGACTTAGAGTTCCTTCCAGCGTGCCAGTGACTTGTCTGAGTTGATAGCGCGCCATCGTATATTCATAGAGGGAAGACACATAATTTAACCGAGCCCGATTCAATGCCAGCTGTGCATTGAGTACATCGAGCTGTGTACTGGCACCTTCTTCGTACATCAGGGTCGCCAGACGTAGCGATTCTTCTGCCAGTTCAACCGATTCCGATGCTGCCTGATACTTTTCTTTTGCCTCTTGAAAGCCGTTAAATGCGAGTTCAATTTGGGCAAAAATTCCATCTCGAATCTGTTTTTCAGTATCCAACATGATCTTGTGATCGAGTTTGGCCTGCTGATAGGTTTTGGTGTTTTTAAAGCCTTGAAACAAAGGGATTTGCAGGCTGATCATAGACGTAAACCCCTTGCTAAAATCATCCTGAGCAAATTCGTAATCATTTCGCATGGCCAGATAAGAATAATCTGTTGTAAAGACCACCTTGGGCAAAAAATTACTGCGGGCTGCGGCAACAGAGCTTTTAGTGATTTGTTTTTGTGCTCTCAGCTGTGTGATTTCCGGTCTGTTTTGTTCTGCTCGTCTTTGCAGCTCTATCAAAGACAACTGACCAAACTCATCGCTTTTATATTCAAAAGAACCCTTGACATTGATTTGGGTGGTTTTTTCTAATCCCAGCACATTTCTCAACTGTGTAAGAGCCATTTGATAGTTATTCTTTGCAGTAATGAGTTCGGGCTCTAGATTAGCCACTTCTACTTTGGCGCGCATTTGATCAAATCCTGAAGCACTGCCCACATTGTATTTTTTGGTGACCAATTCCAGGTTCGCTTGTGCCTGTTCCAGCGCCTGTTGTTGAACTTTAATCAATTCAGCAGCCAAAAGACAACTATAAAAGGCGTTGCTGGTTTGATAAATCAGACTTTGTTGTTGGCTTTGTAAATTTAATTCGGCAATACGCTCAGAAGCTTTGGCAATTCGAATCCCGGCAATACCCGCGCCCCCCAGGAATAGTGGCTGGTTCAGTGTCAGACCATATCTGAGCGTGTTTTCAAGTCCGAAGGACAATTTTACAAAGTCTGGCATATTTTGTGCCTCGGGGATGATATTGACCAGATCTCCAAGCATAGGTTTAATAAAATTGGGAATCGTATTCTCTTGAATAGACCAGGCATGTTGAAGACTGGCCGATCCATCCAATTTTGGCAATATCGTAGAATATGATTGCCATACGCCGGCCCGGGCTTTGGCCACCTCTTTTTGGGCCATCTGATATTCCGGGTTGTTTTCAAAGGCCAGGGAAACACTCTGATCGAGTGATAAGGTCAAGACATCCTGAGCCAGAGTTCCGCTGACCCAGAAAGCCATCATTAGAAAAAATAGCGAACGCATCATGCCTCCGTTTCTTGCATTGTCGAGTGGTTGGTGTTTCCTGCTCCGTTAATTAAGTAATTTACCACGGATTGAGCGAGATATTTGGGAGAACGAGTCTCCAAACCAAAAATATAGAGACGACTAAAGTTAATGGCAATGCTGCCGATGATATCGAGAAATATTTCTACATCGAGATCAGGATTCAGGTCATGATGTTTTATACCCTGTTCGATGATTTCACGAACAATCGCTCTGTGAACATGCATTTTATGTCGATATTTTTCCACGAATGGGAATTGGCCTTGTGAGCTATACAGGGAAAGAAAAAATCGTGAAAAATCCGGATGATCGATACTGGCTTGAAAACGAAAATTTAAAATTTCCATTAGTTTTTGCGGTGCAGATAACTCCGACTCTTTGATTTTGGCCAGATTTTCTGATGCGAGGCTTATACCTTCTTCGAGGAGGTCGGAATATATTTTTTCTTTATTTTGAAAATAGTAATATATAGTGGGTTTACTCACACCCGATTTTTCCGAAATTTCTCGCATCGATACGCCATTGTATCCTTTATGAGCAAACAAGTGCGCCGCAGTGAGAAATATTTTTGATTTTGTATCTATCTCTTTGTAGGAATGACTCATGGATCCTCCTTTGTACCTACCGGTCGGTAAGTAATTCAACTTTACATACTGATATTTTGAAAAAAGGTTTCAAATAAATTGTTTATTGATACAAAAATTTTCAAAAGAACCTAAACTGTTTATTTTCGTATAATTTCTCAAGACAACCTCGAGATAAATTCAAAGAGTGACGTTTTCCTTCGTTCTTGCAATTGCAGACATTTTTAGTTACCTTTTCAAGTTAATGTGAGGAAAATTTTGGAATTATTTGACCAAATAGACCATACTTCAAGGCCTCTGGCCGACCGTATGCGGCCAAAATCATTGGATGAATTTGTGGGCCAATCCCATCTTTTGGCACCCGGCAAGGTTTTGCGACAGTCTATTGAACAGAAAAAACTGGTTTCCATGATCTTGTGGGGCCCTCCTGGAGTGGGCAAGACCACACTGGCCCGGATTATGGCCCGTGAAACCGGAGCCGAATTTGTCAATATCAGTGCAGTCACTTCAGGGGTGGCTGACATTCGGAAAACCATTACCCGGGCCAGGTCGAACAAAGGCCAGCCTTTTATCCTCTTTATCGATGAAATTCACCGTTTCAACAAAGCTCAGCAAGATGCTTTGTTGCATTCGGTTGAAGACGGTACCTTGTTGTTGATCGGAGCCACCACAGAAAATCCGAGTTTTGAAGTCATCTCTGCATTACTCTCCCGCTGTCGTGTATACAAACTCGAACATTTGAATAAATCCGATCTCAAAGAAATCCTGCATGGGGCCATGGAGAAGGATAGTGTCTTGAAAGACCTGGATATCGAATTCACACAAGATGCCGAGTCTATCCTCATCGACCTGTGTGGTGGGGACGCGAGAAATCTATTAACAGCGCTTGAACTCGCCGTTCGAGTGGCAGAATCCAAAGACCAGCCCAAAAGACAGATTACCCGCTCGCTGGTGGAAGAAGCTCTGCAGCGCCGCACTCTGATCTATGACAAAAAAGGTGAATATCATTATGATGTGATTTCTGCATTTATCAAGAGTGTAAGGGGGTCTGATCCTGATGCTGCCATTTATTGGCTGGCACGAATGCTCGAGTCAGGTGAAGATCCGCTGTTTGTGGCGCGGCGGTTGATCATCTTGGCTTCCGAAGATGTTGGCAATGCTGATCCTCATGCGTTGATGGTCGCCACCTCTGCTTTTCATGCTGTTCATGCTATCGGCATGCCGGAAGCGAGAATCACGCTTGCCCAGGCCACCACTTATCTCGCTTCGGCGCCTAAAAGCAATGCCGCTTATCTTGCAATTGAAGAGGCCCGGCAGGAATTGGTCAATAGCAAATCAGGAGATGTCCCTTTGCACTTGCGCAATGCCCCAACCTCTCTGATGAAATCTATGGGTTATGCTGCCGGATATATCTATCCTCATGACAAGGGGGGATTTGCCGATCAGGATTATTTTCCATCCGACGTTTCCAGGCGGATCTATTATAGACCGACAGAGAATGGCATTGAAAAAAAGATCAAAGATCGGCTATCGGGTTTGTGGCCAAAGAGAAAACGATGAAGCGGTCCCGAGTATATATAATCTTTCTTTTCATCTGGATGTGTGTCAAGCCCGTCCCATCCCTTTTTGCCCAACAGGATACGGTGAGGGTTGCGGTTCCAGATACCACGATAACGCCAGCCACCCGCAAAAGCGATCTCGATACGATGGTCACTTATCATGCCACGATCATTGATAATTATTTGAATAAAAGAATCACATTGCTCACCGGCCAGGCCGAAGTAACTTTTAAAAATACAACCCTCAAGGCCGGTCAAATAACGGTTGATTGGGATCAGCAGCTCATCACTGCGCAGGGATTGCCCGATAGTGCCTGGATCTACACAGAAGATCATACAGACTCGTCGCTTGTGATGCGCATCAAAAATGCTCCGGTGTTGATTGAGGGCAGTCAGACCATGAGCGGCGATACCATGATATATAATTATAACACAGAAAAAGGGCGAGTCGTGCGGGGTCGAACCGAGGTCGAGGAAGGCTATTATATCGGCGAGCAGATCAAGCGCATAGATGACAAAACATTCTATATCGCCAACTCGTCTTTTACCACTTGTGAACTGGACAGCGCTCCTCATTATCATTTTGAAGCTAAAAAAATGAAAATGATGATCAATAACCGGGTGATTGCCAAGCCTGTCGTCATGTTTTTGGGTCGTATTCCTATTGCCGCACTGCCCTTTGCCGTATTCCCGACCCGGCATGGCCGGCACTCTGGTGTATTGGTGCCTCGTTATGGAGAGAGCCAGAGAGAGGGGCGCTTTTTCAGGGGATTGGGCTATTATTGGGCACCTAACGATTATTATGACGCTCGGGTGATGGTCGACTTTTTCGAACGGTCTGGCTGGATGTTTCGCGGCGGCATGAATTATGCTGTTCGATATAAATTGCGCGGATCCCTGTCCGGCTCTTTGACGCGAAAGAATTTTCGCTCCTATTTTGATCCTACTCTTTTACGCCAGGAACGGCGATGGGACCTTCGTCTCAACCATAGTCAGGAATTCGATCCCAACACACGCTTTTCGGCCAGTGGTTATTTTGTCAGTGACAACAGCTACTATCGGGAAACGAGTTCCAATCTGAATACCCGTTTAACCCAGGAATTGCGTTCCAATGCTACCTTTGATAAGCGCTGGCCCAAACATAATCTCAGTCTGAGTGCCAATGTCTCGAGAACCGAAAATTTGAGATCCGGTAACGTCAGAGAAACGCTTCCCTCGATTTCGTTTCGCAAAGGTCAGGATCAGATTTTCAAGCCGAGGCGAAGCGAGGATCGAAAAAATCGTCGTCGTCCTGAACCCCGGTGGTATCACAACCTGTATTATTCTTATAATTCGAATCTCAACAACACCCGATCGAAACTGGCACAGAATAATGGAGAGTTTACAACCGAACAACGCCTCAATATCAATCACAATCTGGCCCTGTCGTTGACCAGTCCCAAGAAATTCTTTGGCTGGCTGGCATTGAATCAAAATCTGAATGTTCAGGAAGAGTGGTTCGATCAGATACAGAACTGGGATTATAATCCCGAAACCGAGCGTATCGAATCTCAGAAAATTGATGAATTCGCTGCCAGGCATACATTTAACTATAGTGCCTCAGCAAATACCAAACTCTATGGATTGTTTGCGCCCGGCATAGCCGAGGTTGAGGCTATTCGGCATGTGGTGACGCCTTCTGTTTCTTTTCGCTATACACCGGATTTCACTGACTCGTTTTGGGGATACTACCAGGAAATACGTGACGGCGAAGGCAATGTGGCAGAGCGAGACCGATTTGGAGGCGGTACTCCGATGGCCGCAAAAAATATTTCACTGAGCGTCCGTAATTTGTTTCAGATGAAATGGGGACAAGGTGAGGATCAGAAAAAGATCGATCTCTTTACCGTGGATTTTAACACCGGTTTTAATTTTGCAGCCGAGCAATATAAATTATCGAATCTCACCAGCTCGTGGCGGGCCAATCCGGCGCGCAATTTTAGCCTCAGCGCCCGTACCACGCATACGTTTTATGAAAATGATCCCGTGACCCGTCGTCGTATCAACGAATACATTTTTGAGGATGGCGGTTGGCGCCAGGGACGATTTGCCCGGCTGACCAATATTAGTTTTAATTTTTCATTGCGACTGCAGGGAAAGGAAAAGAGTGAACAACCCACCAGTGCTGTCGAGTCGGAATGGGGCGATGAAATTCCCCCAGACGAGATGGATCTGGTACCAACGGAAGAGTTGAGCGTCCTGGAAGAGGATTTACGGCGCACCGGCAACCGCTTTGAGGAAGAAAATCCTTTTCGAGATCATCATATTACCTGGCGTACGAATTTGTCCTTTAGCTTTACCCTGGATAAAAGCAATCCTGCAGAAACCCGCAAAACCTATTATATGGATATATCCGGAGCAGAGCTGCAATTGACCCGAAAATGGCGTATCAACTATTCAGCCCACATGGACCTGCTTACGAAAATGATCTCACATCACCGCTTTTCCATCTATCGAGATCTGCATTGCTGGGAAGCACAGATCAATTGGGTTCCCTCGGGAGTGGCCAAGCGGATATACCTGAAAATCAGTATAAAAGCTCCCATGCTTCGCGATATCAAGCTCGAAAAACACGGGGGCCGAAGCAGTGGTTTGGGATATTACTGATTTTGCGATGTTTATCAACCCGATGCGTTTTCCCCTTCATGAAATCTGGAATTCTAAATTGATATATTTTTTCAAATCCGCACTTAACAACTCTATGGTTTCTATATGACCGTATTGTCGGGAAGGGTACTGTTTTTTGTCACAATAATAATTCCGGCATTGATATAGACCCCGGGTATGGGCTCATTTGCTTCCTGAATATTCTTTTTATTGATCAGCTTTACATTTTTGCCGATACGTGCATTCTTGTCTATAATGGCTCTTTTAATTACAGAGTTTTCTCCAATTCCTATCATGGGCTGATCCGATGATGCCAAACCTTTGTCTTCCAGGGTTTGGTAATAATCTGAACCCATGATGAGTGAATCCTGGATATTGCAGCCGCTCTCGATACGGGAACGGATACCCAGAATCGAATTCTGAATTACCGCTTTTTCGATGATACATCCTTCAGAGATCATGGCCTCTTTGATATCCGAGTTCTGGATCTTGCTGGGAGGCAGAAAACGTTGGTGGGTATAGATAGGTGCATATTCATCATAAAAAGAAAACGGCGGATTCGGATACTTTGTCAGCGCGAGATTGGCCTCATAAAACGCCTCGATCGTTCCGATATCTTCCCAATACCCTTTAAACAAAAAGGCCTGCACATCCATATGGTCTGTTGCCCCCGGGATGATCTCTTTGCCAAAATCCTGTTCTGATTGATTCTCGGTTAACAATTCGCTCAACGCTTCCCGGGTAAAAACATAAATGCCCATGGATGCGATAAACGGCATATTCTTGGCCTTTTCCGCTTCCAGTCCCAGGATTTGTGTATCCACTTCCATGGCTTTGAGCGCATCGCCTTTGGGTTTTTCGCTAAACTCGATCACCCCTCCTTTATCGTCAATCTTGACAAGACCGAAATCAGAAGCATTCTTATAGCCGATGGGAAGCACGGACAGGGTGATATCGGCGCCTGTTTTGCGATGGTGTTCAATAAATGGTCGGTAATCCATACGATAGAGATGATCACCGGATAAGATCAGAAAGGTGTCCACATTGGTCTCCAGGATTGGAGTGAGATACTGGCGCACAGCATCTGCTGTGCCCTGGAACCAATTAGAGTGTTCCGGAGTTTGTTGGGCAGCAAGAATTTCCACAAATCCCTCAGAAAAGGGGCTGATTTGATAAGTACGGGAAACATGACGGTTAAGCGATGCAGAATTAAACTGGGTCAGAACGTATATTTTCTGGATGGCACTGTTGAGACAGTTGCTTACAGGAATATCGATCAGTCTATATTTTCCGGCTAACGGAACAGCCGGCTTGGCGCGCAGCTGTGTTAGGGGGTGTAAGCGGGTTCCTCTGCCACCGCCAAGGATAATTCCGAGCACATTACGCATGTCAGCACCTCCATTCATAGTGGGATATTCTGAATTATTTGGACAATATATCCTTGTAAAATTGTTCATATTGTGGAATGATTTTTTCATCGGAAAACAGATCTCTGGCACGCTGCCGGGCCGCCCTGGCGAATTGATTCAGCTTGACTGAATCGCTCAACAGGGTCAACACGCTTGTGGCCATAGAATCGATGGCACCTACAGGATGTAAAAAACCGGTTTCACCGTCGGCCACGACCTCGGGAATGCCACCGATATTAGAACCAATGACCGGGGTTTGGCAACTCATTGCTTCGAGTGCTGCCAGACCAAAGCTCTCTTCGCTGCTGGGAAGCAGAAAAAGGTCTGCACACCCCAGCAAATTTTCAATATAATCCTGGGTCCCTAAAAATATGGTATGATCGTGCACACCCAGATTCACGGCAAGCTCATGAGCTTTTTGTCGTTCCGGTCCTTCACCGATCAACAATAATTTGGTAGGGATTTTTTCCCGCACCTGCGCCAGAATTTTGATCGTGTCAGCCAGTCTTTTGACGGACCGAAAATTAGATGCATGTAAAAGCAATTTTTCACCCTGTGGAGCAAATGTGTCCTTGCTGCATCGTTCTACCCGGCCGCTAAAGCGATGGGTATCCACGAAATTATAAATAGTATGGATAGAATTGTTGAGATGGAATTCTTTGACGCTCTTGTCTCTGAGGTAATTGGATACCGCCGTGACCCCGTCTGATTCCTCTATGCTGAATTTAACCGCTTCGTAAAATGTCGGATCTTTACCGACTAGTGTGATATCCGTACCGTGCAAGGTGGTCACGATTTTGGGCCCTTTTCCTCTCATCATTTGCCCGGCAAGGTATGCACTGGTGGCATGTGGAATGGCATAATGTGCGTGAACCACATCGAGCTGGTATTCTTTGCTCACCTCGATAATCTTTGTGGCCAGACTGAGGTCATAGGGCGGATATTTGAACAAGGGATAAGCAGAAACATCGACTTCGTGATAAAAGACATTTTCCTGAAATCCGCGCAGCCGGAATGGAGAGCTGTACGATATAAAATGGATCTGATGGCCTTTTTGCGCCAGTCCCACACCGAGTTCTGTCGCGACGACTCCACTTCCGCCGTGAGTTGGGTAACAGATAATCGCTATATTCATGTGATTTTTCCCAAGGTTTTCCTGTCAAAGGACATAGATAGAGAGGCTATAGGGGTTTAATATACAATTATTTCCTAAAGCAAGCAACGAAAAGGGGAGAAATTTTATGCCCATTATTTTCTATTGATTGTTTGCAAAAAATTTCCTAAGATAAAGGTCATTTAATAAGAAAAGGATATATGTCAGCACAACAATATCTTCGAAATTTTTGTATCATTGCTCATATCGATCATGGCAAGACGACCCTGTCGGACCGTCTGCTGGAACAGACCGGCACAGTGGACAAGCTCGAGATGAAAGAACAGCTTCTCGATAGTATGGAGCTGGAGCGTGAGAGGGGCATTACCATTAAAATGCACGCCATTGCCCTGAAATACAAGGCCAAAGACGGACATACATATACATTGAACTTGATAGATACACCGGGGCATGTTGATTTTACCTATGAAGTCTCGCGCAGTTTGGCCGCTTGTGAAGGCGCATTGATTGTTGTAGATGCGGCGCAAGGCGTGGAAGCTCAAACCATGAGCAATCTGTATTTGGCACTCGAGAATGACCTGGAAATCATTCCTGTTATCAACAAAATCGATCTGCCGAGTGCCCAAACAGAACATGTCAAGCATCAGTTGATGGATATACTGGGGTGTACAGAAGAAGAGATTCTATTGACCAGTGCCAAGATCGGGTTGGGGATTGAAGACATTTTAGAAGCAGTGGTAAAACGCGTTCCCCCTCCGCAAGGGGATCCTGATGCGCCCACACAAGCCCTTATCTTTGACTCGATGTTCAACTCTTATCGCGGTGCTATCGCCAATGTCAGAGTCGTGCATGGTGTTCTCAAACCCGGAGACGATGTCAGGTTTTTTTCCTCCGGTAAAACATTTGAGTTGCAAGAGGTGGGTATACTCGTACTCAAGCAGATCAAGACCGATAGTTTGTCAGCCGGACAAGTCGGGTACATTATTCCGGGAGCCAAAGAAGTCAAAGATACCAAGGTAGGAGATACCGTCACTACCTTGAAAAATCCGGCCCAAACTCCTCTGCCCGGATATCGCGAAGTCAAACCCATGGTGTTCAGTGGTCTGTTTCCTGCAGTGGCTGAAAATTATGAAGATTTACGAACGGCTCTTGAAAAGTTACAACTCAACGACAGTTCTTTATTCTTTGAACCGGAAACCTCGACCGCGTTGGGCTTTGGGTTTAGGGCGGGGTTTCTTGGATTGCTGCATCTGGAAATCGTTCAAGAGCGGTTGGAAAGAGAGTATGAACTCGATCTCGTTATGACCGTTCCAAATGTAGAGTTTCACGTTTATGACAAGTCCGGGAATAAACATATCGTTGATAATCCGGCACAGTTGCCTGATGCCGGTGATATCGATCATGTCGAAGAACCCTATATAAAATCAAGCATACTGACTCCGGCCGAGTATATTGGCGCAATCATGACTCTTGGCCAGGAACGGCGCGGTCTGTATATCAACACCGAATATCTCGATAAAGAGCGTGCCTATCTTCATTATGAATTTCCGTTGGCAGAGGTGATCTTTGATTTCTATGACAAGCTCAAATCCCTTACAAAAGGATATGCCTCATTTGATTACGAATTTATCGGATTCAGAGAGGGAAACGTGGTCAAGCTCGATATTCTTCTCAATGGTGAAGGGGTGGATGCCTTGTCTGTGATCGTTCATAAAGACAAAGCCTACGAATGGGGAAGAAGAGTATGTGAAAAATTAAAAGAACTCATTCCCCGGCAAATGTTTCAGGTGGCAATACAGGCATCTGTCGGAAGTCGGGTGATAGCACGTGAGACGGTAAACGCGATAAGAAAAAATGTTACGGCCAAATGCTATGGTGGCGACATTACGAGAAAGAGGAAATTGCTGGAAAAGCAAAAAGAAGGAAAAAAACGGATGAAGCAACTCGGAAAAGTGCAAGTTCCACAGGAAGCTTTTCTCGCAATTCTCAAAGTCTGAGTGCCTTGATGGAAAATGAGGTTGGCACCTTTTAAACCCAGCGACACGAGGGTGAATTGATTAAAACCAGAGCCCTGAGCAAAAATTACCAATCCGTTCAAGCTGTGAGACATCTTGATCTCAAAGTGGAAAAGGAACTCTTTGTTTTTCTCGGTCCCAATGGAGCTGGAAAAACGACGACGATCAAAATGTTAACCGGATTGTTACCTCCCACCAGTGGGGAAATTTCTATTGCGGGGATTGATTTGCTCGCAAATCCGCAAAGGGCCAAACAGATCATTGGTCTTGTGCCGGAACAACCTCATTTGTATGAAAAGCTATGCATCACAGAATATTTGCAATTGGTGGTCAGCCTTTATCAGGTACCAGTGGCAGAGGCCAGCAGGCGGATGAATATGTTGTTCGAATGGTTCCAGTTAGCTGGCCGAGAACGTGATATGATTGAAGAACTGAGTCATGGAATGAAACGCAAAGTTGCACTCATTGGTGCCTTGATCCATGATCCTCAGGTTTTATTTCTGGACGAGCCTACCATTGGTCTCGACCCCCAATCTGCTCATATTCTCTGGAAATTATTGCACGATTTTGTATCCAGAGGGCGAACGGTTTTCATGTCGACTCATATTCTCGAGCTTGCAGAAAAAGTATGTGATCGTATCGGCATCATTCATCAGGGAGAGCTGTTGCAAGCGGATTCTTTGGAGCGATTGTATCATAAATATCCCCAGGCTGAAAACAACCTGGAACAACTATTTCTGCAGTTGACAGACTCTGATCAAATTGCTGATTATGGTGCGCTGTGGTAAATACAGAGACTATCCTTTGATTCTGATCTTGTTAAAAAGCAAAGTGATTGCTTTTAAAAACTCTTTTTTATATGGGTCCACCAGCAAAAAACGGATTCGACGTATTGGCCTGATTTTTTCATTTCTTCTTCCGATTTTTTTGATAAAAAGCTATAGCGATCTGGTGAAAAGCTGGTCTCTGGAGACCGTTTGGATGTTTGGTGATACAAAATTTCTCTTGCTCTTTGTTTTGCTTTTTCTGGGAGGTCTTTCCCTTTCATTACATTTTTATTTTTTGTCTTCTGATCTGGACTGGTTAAGAGCAAAACCGCTGTCGTCTTTGTCAATACTTTTGATCAAACTCGTAGAAGTGGCTATCGCGAACAGTCTGCTCTATATCTATATCGGGTTGCCTTTTCTTATTGCCCTTTTACCTGTGGCTGTGAACCCTTTAGGTTTTTTTCTGTATATTGTTTTGAGTTCGATTGCTTTTCTCATACTAACAAGCAGTCTTGCAGGCCTTTTATCATGCGGCATTGTCGCATTATTTGCAGCCAAACGCAGCCAGCGATTTACAAGTACGGTTTTCGGGCTGGTGATGATTGGAGTTTGGTTGAGTTTACATCTCGGGCAATCTGGTCATGAGAGCGGGCTGATCAATCAAGAAACAGTGGCTCGGGCAGCTCAGTGGGCGCAATCACAGTCTTTATCCTGGCTTCCGTCTCATTGGTTGATCACTGGAAACATTTCCTGGTTAAGAGGAAATTATGGAACATCCCTGTTGTATGCATTCTTTTTAATGCTTTTGGCGGGAATTTTTGTTATATTATTGAATCGTGTTTTGGTCTATGCCTGGCGCCGACCGAGATTCGATGGTCAGTTTGCTCCGGTAAAACGATCGAAACTGATTCAACGATCCGTCTGGCTGGCACAATGGACCAAAGAAATTCTGGCTTTTAAGCGTGATTCACGCATGACGTTGCAAATTGTTCTGCTCACGGTTATGACCGCGGTTTTGCCTTTTATGGTGTCGGAATATGATTCCTACAAATCGCTCATGACTGCTTTTATCCTGATTATTATGAGCAATATGATGGCAGCATCCTTTGCTGCAATGATGCTGCCATATGAACGCCAATCATTCTGGATTTTAAAAAGCGCCCCGCTCTCGATCAAGAGAATACTGTTTGCCAAACAAAGTATAGCGGCATTGTACGCCTGGATGATTGTGTCTATTTTGAGTGTTTGGCTTGTGTTCCAACAACGCCTCTCTGGCCCAATTTATGAGTGGTGGATTCTCTTTGCTTTTTCCCATCTGGGAGCGGCAACCCTGGGTCTTTTGAGCGGAGCTTGGTTCGGCGATATTCGATGGGAAAATCCAAATCGCATGCTTACACCTGGGGGGATGCTGGTGGTGATGATCAGCAATGCATTGTTTTCCCTGGGGATTATCGGGTGCTGGATCTCTCGTACCTGGTTAAATATTGGATTTTTAATTCCGTTGATGCTTTGGGCTACAAGTACGATCTGGTTTGGAACCCGGTTGAGTAGTGCTCGTTTACAACGTCAGGAATGGTTGATGTAATCTTTAGCTACAGACTAGAAATGATTCGGAGTACGGTCAATGAAATCTAGAAAAAAGAGTGCCTTTCGCGAATACGTCGAAGCGTTTGGTGTTGCCCTGATCGCAGCGCTCATCCTGCGCGCCCTCGTCATTCAGGCCTTTCGCATTCCTACGGGGTCGATGAAGGATACCTTGCTGGTAGGAGATTTTTTGCTGGTCAATAAAGTAATCTATGGCTCTCAAACTCCAACGCGCATTGCCTTTACGGATATCGAAATTCCGCATTTTCGTTTTCCTTCTATACGGGATCCTAAACGCGGGGATATTATTGTATTCAAGTACCCCCTGGATGAAAAACTGGATTATATCAAACGCTGTATCGGGGTAGCCGGAGATACTCTTGAATTTAAAGATTGGCATGTTTATGTCAATGGTCATCCGGAAGGTAAAAGAGAACTGATCAAAGAACGAGAGTATGACAAAGAGCATGGCGCCTATTTTGATTACTATAGGATCACCTTGAATTCCGGAATACAATATACCGTTCGTCACTATAGCGACGAAAGAAGACGCGTACGCCACAATGCCAAACTCGTGGTCCCCCCCGGACATTTTTTTATGATGGGAGATAATCGGGACAATAGCCAGGATAGCCGCTATTGGGGTTTTATGCCAGGAGAGAATCTCGTTGGCAGGGCACTCGTCATTTATTGGTCCTGGGATCATGTTGAACCTCTATGGCAGATATGGGAAAAGATCAGATGGGATCGTATTTTTAATATCATTCGGTGAGCTATGAGGGATGCAGCCCTCTATATTCATGTGCCATTTTGCCGGCATAAATGTGTCTATTGCGATTTTTATTCGATTACGGATCTGTTGTCTGTACCGCGTTTTTTATCATCCTTGATCCGTGAAATTGATCTCTATTCCAGAGATCCGTATTGGCAAGAGTCCGAGTTTTCAACAATTTTTTTGGGTGGTGGTACCCCATCGCTCTTTAAAGATAACCAATTTGTTACCCTGTCAAACGAACTCAAAAAGGGCTTCCATTTTGCTACTCTGGAATTCTCTTGTGAGTCCAACCCAAGTCATCTCGATGAAAGCCGTCTGAGCGCGATGAATCATGCCGGAATCAACCGGCTGATTATAGGGGCGCAATCATTTCATGCAAACGAACTCGAATTCTTGCAACGAATCCATGGCCCCGGCCAAATTGAAACGTCTTTTACTCTGGCCAGAGAAAGAGGCTTTGACAATCTGGGGCTTGATTTGATTTTCGCCATACCGTTTCAAACTCTCGATTCCTGGCAACACTCGCTTGTCCGTGCTGTTGAGCTATCACCAGAACACCTTTCTCTTTATGGACTCACTTTTGAACGCAATACGCCCCTGTTTAACATGGTGGAAAGCAAAGCCATAACTCCCTGCGATGAGGAACTCGAACGGGAAATGTATGGGTTCGCTTGCCAGTTTCTAAGGGAACAAGGTTATGAGCATTATGAGATCTCTAATTTCTGCAAGCCCGGATTTGAAGCGAAGCACAATATTAAATATTGGGATGGCTCTCCGTATCTTGGTCTTGGGCCTTCAGCCCATTCTTTTTATGGTTCTGAAAGATCTTGGAATGTGTCGGATATCGATCGGTATTCGAATCTTGTCAATCAGGGAAAAAGAGCTGTAGAACAATCAGAGCGTCTCGACCTTCAACTCAAGGCCACAGAAATGGTTATGCTTGGGCTCAGGCAGAGAACAGGGATTGATTGTGTCCTCTGGGAGCAACTCGTGGGACAGTCATTGTTGCAGGATCCACATATACAAGAACTGGGCATCGATGAGGGAGGCGAGCCATTTGAGCCCTCTAAGAACAATGCTTTTTTGACCTACACCCATCAGAGATTGGCCTTGACCCGTCAGGGCCTGTTGATCTATGATTCCATTTGTGAACAAATCATCCAATACGGTGTGAAATGAAATATTCTGAATGGATCGATTTATGCGAGCAACATTGGCAGAAATACCCTGCCATGCAAAACCAGGATCTCTACAAACTGATCTATCAGGGAGTGATGGGATCAGAACATCTCGTTCAATACGGTTATGCTGCCCAACGACTCGAGCGGGAATGGCAACAGGTGGAAACGTTCCCCAGCGCTTACCTTTGGGAATCTGTCCACCCGGCCGAGAGATGGGGAAGAGTCTATTTACACCCATTTAAGCAAGCCGGAGGAAATTGGCGGATGCTCCTGCAGGCTTTTATAGAGTCGAGTCAGCAAAAGGGTCATCTTGAAGAACTGGTGAACATCTGGGATGTTCTTCTATCAGAACCCCCTGCATGGCCCATCCCTTTTGAGGATCTTGAGAGGTGGATACAAAACATGAAACAGCAGGGATTCCCGGCACAACATCACTCACAACCCTATCGGGAACTCTATCGTCCCAGTTATCGCTTGCTGACGAGGAAAAATTTTGATCATTTAGTCAAGGAGTTGCCAGATGGGTAAAACCTTTGCGGAAAAGATTTTGTCAATCAAATCGGGCAAGGACGTTACAGCGGGTGAAATCGTTGAAATCCAACCCGATTTTGCCATGAGCCACGACAATACCGCAGCCATCTCAAAAACGTTTCTGGAACTCGGTGTCAAACACCTCGCTG
This sequence comes from Candidatus Zhuqueibacterota bacterium, assembly GCA_014728115.1. GTDB lineage: Bacteria > Zhuqueibacterota > Zhuqueibacteria > Residuimicrobiales > Oceaniaggregativiventaceae > Oceaniaggregativivens. Next base: position 39,482 of record WJME01000139.1, read on the forward strand.
ATCCTGATCGGCATGTGATTGTTTTGGATCATTGTGTTCCAGCTGCAAATGAAAAATTTGCTCAGAACCACAAAACTATTCGCGAATTTGTCAAGGAACAGGGCATCCGAAATTTTTATGATATTCAACGAGGAATCTGTCACCAAGTGTTGTCGGAAGAGGGATTTGCCTTACCTGGCAAAGTTCTCGTTGGCAGTGATTCACATACCACGACCTATGGTGCATTTGGTTCATTTGCCACAGGTATCGGACGCAGTGAAATGGCTGTGATCATGGCCACAGGAAAGATCTGGCTGCGAGTACCAGAAACATTGAAAATAGAGATCAATGGGGTTTTGCCAGCAGGGATTTCTGCCAAGGATGTAATGTTGTCTATCATGCAACGTCTTGGTGCTGACGGTGCATTGTATCAATCTGTCTGGTTCAGCGGTTCTGTGATAAACAATTTCAGCCTTGAAAGCCGTATGGTGCTGACGAATATGGCTGTGGAAATGGGGGCCAAAAACGGCTATATGGAACCCGATGATAAGGTCCTTGCCTACCTGGAATCCCGGGCCCGGACAGATTTTAAGGTGGTTACCTCTGATCCTGATGTCGATATGGACGTGGTTGAAGTCACGGTCGATAATCTTGAGCCTCAAATTGCCCTGCCGCATGCTGTCGATCATGTGGAATCCGTCTCCGCAGTCGAGGGAACTCATATAGATCAGATTTTTTTCGGGTCCTGCACCAATGCTCGATTGGAAGATTTTGCCATTGTTGCGCATGTGCTCAAAGGTAAACAAATATCACCGGAAACCCGGATGCTCGTCATTCCGGCTTCGCAACAGGTCTTTACCGAAGCTCTTAAAGCCGGATACATTGAGATCCTTTCCAACGCGGGTGCAGTGATCGGAAATACAGGTTGTGGACCTTGCATGGGAAACCATCTGGGAGTATTGGCGCCCGGAGAACGGACATTGAGTACCTCTAATCGTAATTTCAAGGGACGTTTTGGCTGCAAAGAATCTGAAATATATTTGTGCAGTCCATTGACCGCCGCAGCCAGCGCATTGACCGGAAAAATCACAGATTTTAGAACATTGGATCTGACAACACTACCTGTTTAATCAGAGAGGAGGATCTTGTGAATCTTATCTCAGGCCGGGTTTGGAAATATGGAAATGACATCAATACAGATGTCATTTTCCCGGGTAAATATACATATACCATCACTGATCCCCAGGAAATGGCTGCCATAGCTCTCGAGGATCTGGATCCTGATTTTGCAAAGTCAGTGCGTCCGGGCGACATTGTCGTTGCGGGATCGAATTTTGGCTGCGGAAGTTCCCGTGAGCAAGCTGCATTTTGCTTGAAACATGCTCACGTCGGGGCCGTGGTTGCCGAGTCTTTCTCGCGTCTGTTTTTCAGAAATTGCATCAATGCCGGGCTGCCTGCACTAACGCTGAAACAAACCAACGATTTTCAGTCCGGCGAAGAAATCAGCATCGACCTCCAAAATGGAAAAATATCCACTCAACATGGACTCTACGCGTTTCCACCTTTACCGATAGAAATTGTCGCTATTTTCAATGATGGAGGATTGATCCCTCATGTACGGAAACAGCTCGATGCGCAACAGAATGAGGTTGTGAAAAATGAATAAACAAGAATCATACAAGTGGGCTAGCAAGCGAATCAGAGCACAGGTTCAGCGCCACGTCGATATTGTCGCCACATGCGCCAATACTACAGCTATTCTTAAAGAGTATTTCGAATTCTTTTGGGTCGGCTTTTATTTTTACAGAAACGAGCATTTGATTTTAGGTCCGTTTCAGGGTCCGCCTGCCTGTGTCAAGCTCACACTGGACAAGGGCGTCTGTGCACAGGCTGTCAAAGAGCGCAAGACGATCCTGGTTCCCAATGTCCATGACTTTCCGGGTCATGTTGCCTGTGACGAAAGATCCAACTCTGAGATCGTTATCCCGACCTTTGATAGTAACGGTCAAATCCGTGCTGTTCTGGATATCGACAGCATTCATTTTGATTCTTTTGATGACACGGATCAAAACTATTTGGAACAAATATCAGGGCAATTGGCATCCATCTGGAATTGTGCATCAGAATAGCGAGGAGGTAATATGAAAAGATTACGTGTAGGTATTATTGGCGTCGGAAAATTGGGCGGTTTTCATTGCAATGTGCTGTCGCAAATGCCGGATATCGATCTGGTAGGCATTGTGGATGTCGATATAAATATTGCAGAGCAGGCGGCCAAGTCCTATCACTGCCGCGCTTTTGACACCGTAGGGGATTTGTTAAATGAGGTCGATGCCGTTGGAGTGATTGTACCGACCATCGATCATTTCGATATCGCTTCCCAGGCGATAAAAGCTGGCAAAGCTGTTTTTATCGAAAAACCCATTGCAAGCACGATCCAGGAAGCGAAAGATCTTGTTGATCTTGCCAGGCAACACAAAGTCCTCCTTCAGGTCGGTCACATAGAAAGGTTTAATCCGGCGATAATGGCCCTGGAGGGCTATGATTTGGCTCCTATGTTTATCGAATCGCATCGACTCGCTCCTTTCGATCCCCGGGGAACTGATGTCGCGGTAGTCCTTGATCTCATGATTCATGATATCGATATCGTACTGAGTCTGGTCGATAGTAACGTCCGTCGTATCGACGCCAATGGGGTAGCGGTGGTGTCGGATCAAATCGATATCGCAAACGCTCGTATCCAGTTTGAAAACGGATGTGTCGCCAATGTGACAGCCAGCCGAATTTCTCAAAAAAAGATGCGCAAAATGAGACTTTTTCAGCGCGATTCTTATGTGTCTGTGGATTTTTTGCAAAAAAACACAGAGTTGTTTAAAATACAAAATCAGGAAAGCTCTGACGCCCCGAGTACGGTTATCCTGGGTCAGATTGAAAAGGGAAGTCAAAAGCGCCATATTATATATGAACGTCCAACAATTCCCGAAGAAAATGCCATGCAAACGGAGTGGAAGTATTTCAAAGATGCTATCGAAAACCATAAAGAGCCCTTTGTCAGTGGTCAAGATGGACTACGAGCTCTGGAGGTCGCCGTTCAAATCACCCAGAGCATTTCTGACCATTCTTTCCCGAAATGATAATAGGACTCTACCATGTCGAAAAAGATCATGATCATTGCCGGAGAAGCGTCGGGGGATCACCATGGCGGTGCACTTGTCAGAGAATTAAATCATCAGCATGCCGGGTTGGAAATATTTGGGGTAGGCGGAGATTCTATGCAGAGTGCCGGAATGGAACTCTTTTATCATATCGATGATCTCGCCGTTATTGGGTTTGTAGAAATTCTCAAACATTATTTTTATTTTCGACGCGTTTTTTATGATCTTCTTGCAAAGATCGAAACGCGAAAACCTGATTTAATAATTCTCATCGATTATCCCGGTTTTAATCTTCGTTTTGCGCGGCAGGCTAAAAAGCGCGGAGCGCAGATATTTTATTTTATCGCGCCCCAGGTATGGGCATGGGCCCGCGGAAGAGCAAAAAAGATGGCGCGTTATATCGATAGATTGGTGGTGTTTTTTGAATTTGAAACCGATTTTTTTAACCGCTATGGTCTGGATACCCATTTTGTCGGCCATCCTCTGTTGGATCAGTTGAACGTCAGCCTTGGCAAAGAACAGTTTTTCGAAAAATATCATTTTGCAGTTGACCAGCCTTTGCTTGTTCTTTTACCGGGAAGTCGAAAACAAGAGGTAAATGGATTGTTGCCAGCCATGCTACAGACCGCCAAATCGATACAGGAGGCCCATCAGGAGGTACAGGTTGCTGTTGGATTGGCGGATACCATTCGTCCGGATAGCATACGCTCTATGCTTCCGTCGACACTTAAAGTGTCTGTGATCCAAAAAGAGACCTATGCACTCATGAAATATGGCTCTGCCGGGATGGTCGCTTCAGGCACAGCGACCCTGGAAACTGCATGCTGGAATATGCCCTTTGCCATTCTGTATCGAGTCGCTCCAATGACCTATTTTCTGGGCAAACGTCTTGTTAAAATTCCTCACATTGGTCTGGCAAACGTGGTTGCCGGAGAGCGTGTCGCCAGAGAATTTATTCAGGACGATATTCGACTTGATCTTTTGGTTCCCCATATGGAGAAATTGCTTTTTGACCATAAAGTACGACAGCAGATCAAACGCCAATTATCTGCTGTCCGGGAAAAACTCGGCTCTCCGGGAGCTATTGATCGAACCGCTCGCCTGGTTTGGGAATCTCTTTATTGAGAATCTGTGATATTTAACACATTGAAAAAGATTATGAATCGATATCTTTCCAAAGAAATCAGAGCCAGAGTACTGTTTATATTGGCTGAAAAGCTGACCTGGCTGATTATCTTGCTCTTTGGCAAAACAGGACGTATTCAAATTAAGAATCGTAAAGTCTGGAATGAATTGGTTGCACGTCCGCACGGATTTATCATTGTGGCCTGGCATGGAAAAATGTTGTTACCGATTTATATCCATCGCAATCTCGGTATCGTGGCCATGGTGAGCGAACACCGAGATGGCGAAATGATCGCAAGGACCATAAAGCGACTGGGGTATGAAACCGTTCGCGGATCCAGTACACGGGGTGGAACAAAAGCCTTTCGCCAAATGTTGAAAGAACTGAAAAAAGGTAAAATCTGCACCATTTTACCAGATGGTCCCCGAGGCCCGCGGCATCATTTTAAGCTGGGAGCGATCGTGATCGCACAGCGATCCGGTGTTCCCATTTTACCTATGACCTTTGCAGCAAAAAAGTCGATCCGTTTAAAATCCTGGGATCGATTTATGCTCTGGCTTCCCTTGTCTAAAGTACACTTTATTTATGGGTGTCCCATAACGATTCCCCGAGACTGTTCGGTCGAAGAACTTGAACAGTATCGTGTTAAAGTGGAGCAAACCATGATTGAATTGGAGCAACGTGCGGAAAAGATTTTTTGAGCATAAATGGCCCGCAATCCTGGTGTGGCCCCTGGGTTTACTCTATTGCCTGTTTGCACGAGGACGAAACTTGTTGTATGATATCGGGCTTTTCAGGCAGCACCGCTTGGATTGCAAGGTGATTTGTGTGGGAAATATCCTGGTTGGTGGAACCGGCAAAACACCGACAGTGCTCTATCTTGCACGCTGGCTCACATCCCAGGGAAAAAAAGTAGCCATTCTTAGCCGTGGATATGGAAGAACAACCTCGCATCGTATAGTGGTCGCAGATGAAAATGGCATCCACGCTCAGGTCGATCAATGTGGTGATGAGCCATATTTGATGGCTCTGGAACTTAAAGGGGTGCCCATTGTTGTGGATCGCGACCGAGTTGCGGGAGGACGGTTTTTGGCGCAACATTCTAGTCCGGATATTATCCTGTTGGATGATGGTTTTCAGCACCGGCGGTTGGCTCATGATTTTGATATCCTGACTTTTCAGCGTTCATCCATGTTTGGAAATGGCTTTTGTTTGCCAGCCGGGCCGCTACGCGAATCTAAAAAGAGGCTCGGTGGGGTGGATTTGCTTTGGTTTAATGGAACCGATAAACAAAAGAGTGATTTTCACGACTATTCATCTATTCCCAGAATCGATGCGTTTTATAAGGTCGAGGAGTTTGCAAGTAATCAGACCAGATATGGTGTTTCTAATGTAAAAAATCAAACAGCCGTCGCATTTTGTGGGCTCGGCCAACCAGAGAATTTTATTTCTACCTTGCAAACCCTCGAGATGAAAGTTTTAGATTACAAAGTTTTTAAGGATCATTATCAGTATAAAAACGATGATGTTGTCAACCTGGAAAAGTGGCGGAATGATATAGGGGCAAAGTGGATCATCACGACTCAAAAAGATTGGGTGAAATTGCCTGTAGAGAACTTGCCAGAAAATTGGAGCTATCTCGCAATTTCTGTTCAGCCGATAGACAAAAAACAGGCTGAAATGATATTAAAACAGGTGTTTAGTTTTTGAACAAATTGTCAAGGTGTCTCACATTAATACAAAAACTGCTTGATTATTTGGCAAATTATTAATAGAATTAACCAATTTAGGGTACGCCAAAATTAGATTTGGAGAATTCATTGGAATCAAAAAGCAAGCGACCCACCATTCTCATTGTTGATGATGACAAGAATGTCAACAAAATGATAGAGGCCAGTCTACGCAAAGAACGAAAATATGATCTTGAAAGTGCTCTTAATGGAGAGGCTTGTTTAAAATACATCCGGGAATCCATTCCGGACTTGGTCTTGTTGGATATTCAAATGCCTGGAATCGATGGTATTGAAACGCTCAAAAAGATAAAGGAAGAAAATCAGCGTATACCGGTGATCATGATGACCGCCCATGGAACGATTGAGCGTGCGGTTGAATCTATGAAACTGGGTGCCTATGATTTTCTCACCAAGCCTTTTGAGCGTGATCGGTTGCTGGTCACCGTGAACAATGCCTTGATCAATTCTTCCCTACGTCACCAGGTCGATGAATTGCGGGCAGAATTGAAAGATAAATATGCTTTTGAAAATATCATTGGCCAAAGCGGCATTATGCAAAACGTATTCAAATCTCTGGAAAAAATTACGAGTAGCAATGTCACGGTTCTGATACAGGGGGAGAGCGGAACGGGGAAAGAATTGATTGCCCGAGCCATCCATCACCACTCGGAAACCCGGAGTGGAAAGCCCTTTGTCGCGGTCAATTGTGCTGCGCTGCCCGAATCTTTGCTGGAGAGTGAATTGTTCGGGCATGAAAAGGGAGCCTTTACCGGTGCAACCAACCGTCGTGTCGGTAAATTCGAACAGGCCAATGGCGGTACCATTTTTTTGGATGAGATCGGGCTAATGTCACCGGCGACACAAAGTAAACTTTTACGAGTCTTACAGGAAAGAGAATTTGAGAGGGTAGGCGGCAATGAGATCGTCAAAGTCGACGTGCGTGTCATCTCGGCAACGAATAAAGATCTGGAAGAAGCAATGAAAAAAAGTGAGTTTAGAGAAGATCTTTATTATCGCATTTCCGTCTTTCCTATAAAGCTTCCACCTCTGCGTGACCGCAAGGAGGATGTCTATCCTCTGGCTGTTCATTTTCTCGCCAAATATAATGCCCAGGAAGGAAAACAAATCGAAGGAATTTCCCCGGATGCTCTCGAATTAATGACGGCTTACAATTGGCCGGGTAATGTTCGAGAATTGGAAAACGCCATCGAGCGTGCCGTTGTGCTGGCTAATGGACCGGAATTGTTGGCCAATGATCTGCCTGCAGCTGTTCGGGCGATGGGCGAGAAAAAGATATACGAATCGGACAATACATTGGCCAGCTGGATTGAAAAACTCGAAGAGCAGGCTTTACGCGAAGCGTTGCTCGAATGTGAAGGGAATATTTCACAAACCGCAAAAAAATTGGGTATCGGCCGAGCAACCATATATAGGAAAGCAAAAAAATATGGTTTGCCCATGGTTAAAGGCTAATCAATATTCTTTTACATCCTTATTCCTTCCAACGGAGATACACTGTATCGCAATGATACAGTGTATCAAATTGCACCAAAAATACCTCAAAAATCCCCGAGTGTCTAAAATTAGTGTCCTTTAAAATCAATAATTTGAATAGTTTCTAACTTTTGCAAATCTGGTACGTGATTTGCCAATTTAAACAAAGTATGTGAATTTCAACTCGCACACTGCCGTAAAATGCGACACCACATATGCGAGTGATCCGCGCAGTTTAGCACTTTTGCAAGACACCCTGGATTGCACTCGAGTTCATAATAGAGTGTTTAACCAATAAAAAGAGTTACTCCATCCTATGAAAACGGTAAATTTATCTTCCCTGGTTTCAAGTATTTGTTCGGGAAACTATTGTCAGACAGATCTGGTGCAATTCATACATCTGGCTCAAAAGATTTCACTGAGCTATTTAAAATTTCAACAAGTCCTCGGCAAGCGAATATCCGGTGAGCGGATGGAGACAGATGTCGAACTGGAAGATCTTGCAATGGATTGCATTGCAGAGCTCTTTAGTCGCAATGACAAAGGAGAATTTGTTCAACTCGTACGATATTATGTGCCAAAGTATGAAGAGGCGGATCTGAACGATGCGGATGTACTGGTTTTAACCCGCCGGCTCGTCGTTCGCAAAACCAAACAAGAATTATCGCGGATATTTCGGGAGCGCGATCCGGAAGGTGCCAAAATTGTTCGCAATATCAAGGTTGCCGTACGAAATTCCGACAAATTGAATCTGTTTCGCGAAATGGGCCGGGAATATATCTATTATACCAATGGCCATCATATCGATCCCATGGATCAAGAAGCGATGAACGAGTTTCTGCGTCGGGACAAATCATCCATGTCAGAAGATCTGCTGAATTCGCGGTTTATTGAAATCTATCAACCGAATGATTCTGTCTCTACCTGTATTCGAAAATTATTTGAACGTATTTACTATTATGAAGAATATCAAAACTTTTTGTCTCTTGATTCCATTGTAAAGTTGGTAAGAAATATCAAATTCGATGCTTTTCGGGAACGACTTTTGGAAGATGATTTTGTCGCCACTCCGGTCGATGAGCTCGAATCCAAGGAAATCGAAAGTTACATCAGTGTGGTCATGAAAACGGTGGGTCAGAAAATCGAATCACAGTATCTACGCACAGGTAAATTGGATCAGGAGCGAGCAGATATCTATTATCAGGCATTACGCGATGTGTTGCATGATTTGATTCAAAAGAAAGACAACTCTTCTTATTACCGCAATTTGAAATATTACCTGCCAGAACTATCGCAACAAGAATATCGTTCAGAAGAACGGTCCGTCTTTGAGTATCTTGCCAAAGTGGCTAAACGGGAGTTTCGGAAACATCTTAAAGAATTACTATAAAAATTTTCCGTAAAATAAACAGTTTGCCTGTATGGTTACAGTACAGTAAGAGACACTGTAACAACATGGTACAAAAAAACCGTTTGGCCTATGAAGAGCCCTATTGAACGACACTGTCCGGATAGCAAGCGATTAGAAATGTTGCTTCTGGATGTAGATCCCCGCGATGCAGAACGAAAGCGCCTGCAGCTGCATTTACAACAATGCAGCAAATGTCGACAAGAGTCAAAAGAGATCGACGCGTTTTACAACATTCTTGTCAAAGAGATGCAAAGACCTGTTTCGAATCGACTGCTCGACTTTAGTCAAAAGTTGTGTAACAACAAGACACTTGTTGCACTGTTTGATTGTGAGCCTTTGGATGAGAAACCAAATGGTCATGGTAAAGGATATCATGTCAAACTCTTACATCTCTCCTCACAAGATCCGGCAAAATCAATGACGCAGTTTGATCTAAAAGCCTTGCCCAAAGATCATATTGTCTTGCGACTCGTCATTGATCCTGATTGTCAAACTACCGTCTGCTATCTGTGGAATGCGGTTTTGGAAGAGTATGAAAACTGGACCCTTGATCTGCCATTTGGAGATGATCCATTTCTTGTGGCGGCCAATGGGGTCGTCAAAATTCCCTACTTGTTCCATGACCGACTCGACGACAAGAATGTCTATTTCAATTTTCGTCCCACGTCTCTGCAAGAGACCACGCGATTTGAAAAGATTCTTGAATCTATGGTTTGATTGATTCATCAAGCCCGGACACATGAACACTCGATCGACTCGTTGGATTGGACTTGAATCCATTGACCCGGTAGTGTAAAGAATTACGCTGGATTCAGGTCCACTTTAATAAACGACCCTCCGTGTATTCATCTAGGACCTATCTTGATCTCTGAATGAAATTCTAATTTAAAAGCAATAATTTTTTCAAATTTTTATTGATTTGTCTAAATAATCATATAGATTATATATGAAGAATCTCTCATTCATTGTCTGAAAGGGGTAGGTTATGTTTTTTAAACACTTATTAGCCCTAATATTTATTTCGTCGATACTCTTTGCCAAATCGGATTCGGATCAAGTGGTTTTTATGGACGGACAAGAAGATTTTGTTAAATTTTCAAGACCCATAATCACCTCAAATAATTTTACCATCGAATGTTGGGCTTTTAAACGTGCATTAGGAGGAGGTCGAGCATCCCAAAATCCATTATTCCAGCAACGAAGCAATAGAGACCAGCTATTTTATTCTACTATCCTCGCACAATCAGAGAATCCTTATGGTATGTTGGAAATTGTTTTACAAACACCAGGCAATTCGCCAGAGTTTATAAAATCTAGTACGATGCCTTATGGAGAGTGGCATCATTATGCATTTATTGTCGAACCCTCAAGGGCATCAATATATTTGGATGGAACCCTCGTAAATAGCTCGGCTCATTCTCAGTCAGGAGATTATACTGAAGATATTGATTTTATTGATATCGGCCGTCATCGTTATGATAGTGTTGACTGGGGCCTCTTTAATGGAATGATCGACGAGTTTCGAATTTGGAATCGAGCGCTCAGCGCTGAGGCAATAACAACTGTAATGAAGGATACACTTGGACCGGAATATTATTCTACTTCCGATAGTGGCCTGGTCGCGTACTGGCGCTTTGACGATGCTTATCCTCTTTATGGATCCCAGGAGGAGCTCTTGTTCTTTATAAGGGATCTAACTCGGAATAATCATCACGGTATTCTCTTACACGATGCCACACTTATCCCGCGTGACATGGTCCCAGGAGATAATGTCATTCGTATGGAGAACAGAATGATCGATTCGACTACCGTGTTTTTGCCGTTGCATATCGATTTTAAATCTGTCAGTCCGTTCACTCATCTCAGTTTTGTCCTCACGGGATTCAAAGATCGCGCCACTCTGGAACAGATAATTCCCAATAGCGAAATGATGAATATTGAAAAAACCTTTATCGGCAGTCAATTGGCTGGTGATACCCTGTTTGTCGACATTTCAAGCCCTGATCCGATGCAAACAAACGGAAATCTTTTATGGCTAAAGTGGCGTATTCTGGACAAAGTCAACATACCCCTCAAAGTGATATCTGCTGAAATCGGTGGGGTTGCCGAACAGCCCATGCTTATTCAGGGCGGGCTTTACAATACAGTCCACCTTGGGGATGCAAATCGGGATAACCTTATCGATGAATCTGATGTCGAATATATTTTGGATATTGTGCTGGACAAACAGGAAATATCTGCGGAAGAATTTGTTTTCGCCGATGTGAGTGGCAACGGTCATGTGACCGCTCTTGATGCGAGTATTGTTCTCCAATATTTCAATCAAAGAATCGACCGTCTGCCTGTTACCGATACAGGCTCTGTTTACAGTTTTTCAGGACAAATTGTGCTCGGCCAGCCTATTTGGCATTCCACCACTGAGGCAGTGATTCCCATACTTTTGGAAAAAACAAACAATATATATGCACTCTCTGGGGAAATGGTTTACGATGATACCTCTTTACAGTTTATCGAATTCGAACCCAATCTGACTTTGAATTATAATGAATTTTTCAATGTGGAACCAGGAAAAATCCGTTATGCAATTGCCAATACTGATCCACTTCAAGGAACGGATATCTTGGGATTCCTGCGTTTCACCGCAGAAACAAAGACCGATTTCCTGATCACGGAATTCAATGTCGTGATCAATGAGGGACAGCTATCCACAGCTGTGCGACATAAAGGGGGCAGTGACACACAGCCCATGGCATATCGGCTCGGTCAAAATTATCCCAATCCTTTTAATCCGGTCACGACCATACCTTTTTCAATCCAAACGGCGGGCCATGTGAATCTGAGTGTTTATAATGTTCATGGCCAACTCGTCAAAACGTGTACAAACGAACCATTTTCCCCCGGTCATCATCAGGTCGAGTGGAATGGGACGGATATGAATAACAACCCTGTGTCTTCAGGTGTTTATCTGTATGTTTTTTCTTTAGATAATAATGTGATGGATAAAAAGCGGATGTTGTTTTTAAAATAATTTTCTTCACACAGGTTCCAATTCCAGTCGCAAAAAGGGGGGTGTCTTTAGGCCTGATTCATCACTTTCTTTTCACGATCGAGCCTTCAATTCGAGTCTGCATCCAATGTGGACTCGAATTTTTTATTTTTAGAAATCACTTGACAACGGCATAATTTTTGAATAATTTAGTTTAATATAGTGATTATAATAATATAGCTACAATGCTTCGGATAACCAAGCATCCAATGACAGACATTTTTTCCGGGCCTTATGAGTCAAAGAAAAATACTCATCGTCGACCATGACCCTAAAAATTTGCAAATCCTCCATGACCATTTTACCCAGGCAAGTTTTCAGGTTCAACAGGCAAAAAGTGATCGCGAAGCAATCGATTTTATTCATTCCCAGCCCTTTGATATCGTTCTGACGGAAATGGAGGTGACGGGAATCGATGGATATGCACTCTTGGAAAAAATACAGCGCTTGCACAATCGCCTTCATACCCAGGTCATCTTTCTCTCTCAAAAAAATGATGTCTGGCACCGGGTCCGCGGCTTAAAATTGGGTGCCAAAGATTATATCGTAAAGCCCATGCACGTTCGTGAGATCGTGGGACGGGTCGATATGATCGCCAGGCGAGCAGGACGTCGTTCGTATGAGCATACTTTGACACAGCACAAGTTTGTAGGCAGACTGGAAGATCTTTCTCTGACCGAATTGATCGAATCTTTTAGCCTGGAAAAGAAAACCGGTCTGCTTTCCATGTTCAACATAAACGGACTGAGCGGACAAATCTATTTCCATAATGGCATTGTCGTAAACGCCACACTAAAATCATTGCGACCCGAGGATGCTATTTATCATATGATGACCTGGAAAAAGGGGCGCTTTTCTATGCTCTTTTGCCAGATCGATGTGAAAGACGCTATTGGCGTGAGCAATTTAGGGCTATTACTACAGGGAGCAAAGAGAATGGAACAACGGGAAGAGCTATTGCAGCAACTTCCTTCACTTGATGCGATACTCGTAACCACACAGAACTTTAAACGGATTGTCGAGTCGCAAGAATTGGAAGCTGATTTGGCTGCATTCGTCTCACTCTTTGACGGTGAAAGGACACTGGGTCGAATCATCGATGAAAGCAAGTATGATGAGATAACCTGTCTGAAAAGAATCATAAAGTTGTTTAATTTGGGCTTTTTGAATATTCTCTCAGAGTCAGATGCCAGTGTACCCTTTGAAAAAAAGACAGAAAAAACCGAACCCAAACCTAGAGCCGAGCTTGACAGAGAATTCGAACACAAGTCAGAGCCAGATACCGAGCCTAAAGACAACGCATCGATCGAACCTCCTTCTGAACCAAAACGTGACGAGGATAACGATGAACTAGAGGATGAAGGATGGGAGGAGTTTATTCCCGAGACAAAAGAGTCTTCTCTGGAAATGGATTCCGAAGAAGAAAGCGATCCTTTCTCGATATTTAGAAAAACAGGTCAGGAATCGGAACCGTTTGGGTTGGATGATTGGCAACCTTCTGAATTTGATGAGCAAGACCTTGAAATTCATCCTACGGATTGGGGTCAAGAACATCCGGCTGATTCTTTGCTGCAAGTACCGCATGAAGAGGAATTGCGTGAAGAGAGTGCGGATCTCGATTCCATTGAAAAGGCGAAAAAACACGCACGCCAAAAATTTCAAAATGCAAAGGGAACTATACTTGTATTAGGCAATCAAATTCAATTGATTGAACGATTTGTGGCAACACTATCAGAAACAGTCTTGTCTGAAACGATCTCCAGACAGAGCGACAATAAAGCCTATGCCGGTACAGTGGCAATCGGCAAGAGACACCTGTTGAATGTCGTTGGCATAACACCGGGGCAAGAGTTTCCCCAGCTGCTGGAATGGGTTGCTCCTTCTGCTCTCGGATACATTTTTCTGATTTCCGGTCAGTCGATAAATTGGACTTATTACAGCTATCTGTTCAAGGTGCTCAATGATCGTATGGCTGTACCTGGCCTTGTAGCGACCAGTGATGAGTCATTGAGTGATAAAGTCATTCGCACACAAATGTTGTTGCAACCGAGACATACAATCAAGCGCATTGATAGATTTGAGGCCAAAGAACTCAAAAGCGCATTATTTGCCTTGTTTCAAAGTCACTTTCCCAAAGCATCAATAAGATGAAAACGATCGAAGCGAAATATACCATTGTCATTTGTGACAGGGGTACTGCACAGTTGGGTCGTGTGGCTTCATTGCTGGAGGGAGATCTGGTTCACATCAAAGTGATCAGCAAAGCTGACGAGGCTTTTGAACTTTGTACCCGGACCCAGGTCGCGATATTGGTGACTGAGCTTCGACTTGAAGGCGCACACGATGGAGTCTGGCTGATTCAAAAGTTGCGAAATCACATTGCTACTCGTCAGATGCCTATACTAGTCACCACTCTTGAAAAAAGTCTTGAAAAAAGACTCGAAATCATGAAACTCGCTATCGATGACTATATCGCAAAACCCTATTATGCCGAAGAATTGGCCGCCAGAATAGAAAGTGTTTTGGATGAAATCGATCACATTGAGGAGTTTAAAAGATCCACAGCACACGGGTTTGTCGGTTATTTACAGGAAATGAGTCTGATAGACTTGATTCAGACAATGGAATTGGCAAAGAAATCCGGTATGATCACGATGATCAGACCAGGTGGAGAAGGCCGTATATATATGCATCATGGCCAAATCATCGATGCATCGTGGAAAAATTTCCCCCCCTTTGCCGCGCTGATGAATATGATTTCATGGACGTGGGGTGAATTTAGGGTGGTCTTACAACCCATGCAACGAGATGCCACGATTCGCCAATCACTTGCTGAAATTTTGGAAAAGGGTCAATCCCTCTATCATCGCGCCCAGGAATTATGCCGACAACTTCCTGATCTTGATTCTTTGTGGTTTCTCAAAAGTGAAAACGGTCAACACTCTTTAAAACCATTACAAGTACAATATCTAAAAATGTTCGAAACGGTCAGTTCTATCCGACAAATTGTAAATAACAGCGAAAAGGATGATATAACGAGTTTGACGACCATCAAGAATCTCATCGATCTTGGATTGTTGACACCTGTCCAAAAACAGGGTGCAGAATCTCAGAAAAAAATAAGAGATGAAAACACCTCCCATAATCCCTATTCTCGAATCGTCTCATTTTTTAAAAAAAAAGTCCAGTCCTCCAATATTCTGAATCAATCCACAGAGATGGATGACCCTCTTCCCTTTCGTCTTCATTTAAGTAAAAGTGATCTCTTGCTGATACGACAAAAAATTGCCAACTTTATGATGTTTTTTCACTAAGGGTTATGTTCGTTATGGTTGAATTCGGTTCTGTTTCTACAAGCCAGCGAGTCGGAGAAGTCATCGTTCTCAGTGCTTCAGATGCTGATAAACATACCTTTATCCAATCCATTTGTTCCACCTTGTTCTCGAGTGAACAAGACGTCTTGGTTGGTGATTTAACCGTTAGCGCAGACTTGTCTGTCTTTTTGTATGGTTTATCGCACAAGGATGACTTGCATTGGTGTCTTTTTGCACGAAAAGTGTTGGGTATGATCATTCTCTTCAAATGGAATGAGCGCAGTTCTTTTGAGCAAGCAAAATCGTTGGCAAGATTCACCGAAATGCATTTTCGCACACCTGTCATTATCGCTGCAGACACGGATACACTCTCACTTTCTGCTCCAGCCGAAATACTTTTCTCCGGGCTGGTATTGCAGAATTTGTCCAGGTTTGTATTTTACAATAGTGACGATCAAAAGAGCATCCGACAGGTGTTCGCCGTTCTCATCGATATGCTTATACAATACTGTGATGAACGAGGATAATATGGCGGATTCTCGACAACAAACCCAACCTTCGAGTCTGGACTGGCGGATGGAGGTGATTTATCGAATATTCCATCGTCAATCTATTCTTGCTGTTTGGGGTGCTTTGCCAGCGAAACAACAGGTCGAGTTGTATAACTTTATTTGGGAAAAAACACTGGAACTCGGAATGGTTGTCAAGGGTAAAGAGTTTACCCAAGAAGAATTGCTCAGTCAGTTGAACAAAATCGCCATGAAACAGTTTGATAGAAAAGCAGAAGAAAAGTGGACAGATCTTAGAATTTATATTGATGAGAGCACCATCGAAACCGCTCGCACACGAGAACAAATCGATTTGCTTTCTAAGGTTTTGGATCAGTACCTGTTTGGAGACTAGAATTTTTTATAAAATCGTACTTGAAGTTTTGTTGATTATTGGCTTGGGCGTTTTTTACGTCCACTCATCACCACCCTTAAGCCAAGTAGACTGGCCTGAAAAACCTGTTTTACTCAAAAAGGGTTCGGTATTTGTTTTTCATGCTCCTGCGGATTCTCAAATCGCCCACAAAACAGCTGAATTTTTACAAAATACTTATAACGAGTTGGTATTTGATTTCCGTATCAGCAAAAATGATTCGTTTAAGGTGATCATTGCACCGACCCGTGATAGCTTTTTTTCTTTTCGGGCTGATTTGCCAGATTGGACCCAGGCACTCGCCATTCCCTCGGCACATACCATGATGGTAAAGTCACCCCGTTGGGATCCCGGTCGTGCAGACTTTGAATATACTTTAGCGCATGAATTGGTCCATTTGGTGACGCACAAGATTGTCGGAAATCGCGAAATACCGCGTTGGATGGATGAAGGATTGGCAACCTTTTATTCCAAGGAACAACGATGGCGGACCATGACCGCTCTCTCAAAAGCTGCAACGACTCATTCTCTGATACCATTGACCGAGATCGACCACGTCCTGAAATTTCAACGTGCGCGGGCCGAACTGGCTTATCAGCAAAGCTATTCTGCCGTAGAATATCTTTTACGAACATATGATACAGAAGCGATTCGAACTATTCTGCAAGGTGTCCGCCAGGGTTGGCCTATGGATCGGTCGTTTCGCAAAGCCACAGGGAGTACTTTTTCCGGGTTTGAGAACGAATGGAAACAATGGGTTTATGATAATTACAAGTGGTATTGGTTAAGTGAAATAGACTCTTTTATTTGGGTTTTGATCCTATTGCTGGCTGTTTTGGCCATCGTTATTATTCGGTGGCGCAACCGCCAAAAAATCGCAAACTGGCAGAACGAGGACGAACAAGACAACATGAGTGTTGATCAATTTGATTGATTTTTGTACATTGTTAGATTATTTGTACGAAAATCAAAAGAACGAACTTTATGGCCTTGATCTCGAAACGGTTACAAAGTGAACTAGAGTATATTATTGTACAGATTGTGTCCTGTATAGTTCAACGACTACCCTGGAAAACGGTCCAAAATTTGGGTCGGGGAGTTGGTTGTTTTCTATACAGGTTTATCCCGATTCGGAAGAATGTGGTCATCGACAACCTATCACAAGCATTCCCCGAAAAGAGCGATGATCAGATCCGTTCTATCGCAAAATCGACATTTGAAAATTTTGGGCAAATTCTGTTTGAATTTATAAAATTACCTGCCTGTGATCAAAAAGACATTTTAAACGTGTCAAGCTTTGTAAATGAGCCTCTGATGTCAGAGTGCCATAGTCAAGGCAAGGGCACGGTTTGTATCAGCGGACACTTTGGCAACTGGGAACTCATGGCCGCAGCCATCGCCGCAAAAGGGTTTCCGATGGAAGCCATCGCGCGTGAACAGCGAAATATCAAGATCGATCGACTGATACAAAAGCACCGGGAGTCAGTTAGGGTAAAGACAATCTTGTTGGGAATGGCCTTGAGAGGAGTGATTCGTGCCCTGAAAAGGAATCATTTCGTCGCCATGCTGACGGATCAGGATGCTCACGACGAAGGCGTATTTGTAGATTTTCTCGGTCTGCCTTCGTCCACTGCTCCGGGACCCGCAAATTTTGCTTTAAAAAGTGGAGCGCCACTTTTGTTTGGTGCTGCCATTCGGGAAAATAATGGTCATCATAAAATTATTTTGGAACTCATACCCTTTGATGATCTGGATCCCAATGACCCTCTCTCGGTTAAAGTGCTTACACAAAGGCATGCAAAGGTCTTGGAAAAATATGTTCGTCTTTATCCCGATCACTGGTTTTGGATGCACAAACGATGGAAAACAAAGCCAAAACAATAAAAGTGAGAGATATTCGTAAAATTGTTATTATTCAAACGGCCTTTATCGGTGATACCATATTAACTCTTTCTCTTTTAAGAGAAAGTAAAAAAATATTCTCCGCCAGTGTGGATATTGTTGTGGTTCCTGCAAGTGCAGAGCTTTTGCAATGCAATCAGGAGGTCGATAAGGTCGTTATCTATGATAAACGAGGCAAAAATGCCGGATGGTGTGGTTTTTGGCGCACGGTCAAAAATCTCCGTTCAGCCTCTTATGATCTCGCCCTGGTGCCTCATCGCTCACTGCGCAGTGCTTTATTGGCTGTTTTTTGTGGGGCAAAATACCGTGTGGGATTCGACAAGAGTGCCGGTGCGTGGCTCTTTCACCGCAGAATAAAATATCGACCAGAGCAGCACGAGGTTGAACGCAATCTGTCCTTGCTGATGCCATGGGCCGACGAGATCGATGACTCTTTACATTTTATGATCGATACAAAATATGAAGCCGAAACCCTTGTATCATTTTCAGATGTGCTGAACTTAAAACCTGTGGTCGGATTTGCTCCTGGCTCTGTCTGGCCCACGAAACGCTGGCCCGTGGAACATTTTCGTGATTTGGCCAAACAACTGGTGAATGAAGACACGCGCGTTATCCTGATTGGTGGAAAAGATGACAGAACTCTTGGACAGGTCATAAAACTGGCCGTGCCTAAAGTCATTAATCTAATTGGAATAACAGATTTATGCCAAGCCGCTGTATTGATAAAACATATGGACCTTTTGGTGACGAACGACAGTGCACCCTTGCATTTAGCATCTGCTTTGCATACCCCTGTGGTAGCCTTGTTTGGTCCGACAGTGAAGGAATTTGGATTTACACCCTATCAAATTCCCCATAAAGTGGTGGAAAGATCATTATCCTGTCGACCATGCAGTCGGCATGGTAGTTATAAATGTCCTATTGGTACTCATGAATGCCTAAAGGAAATTTTGCCTCAACAGGTACATAAAATCCTTAAGGAATTACAAAGAGATTGAAAATTTATGAAAGTAATAAAAATCGATCCCAATAATCCGGCAGAAGATTTGATCGGTCAGGCCGCTCGAGTATTGCAAAAAGGCGGTGTGATTGGTTATCCTACGGAAACGGTTTACGGCATCGGATGTGATATCCATAACGCTAAAGCCGTCAATCGAATTTATGATCTCAAACAACGAGATCATAGCAAAGCGATGATAATCATTGCAGCGGATATTCTGCAAATCAGAGAGCTGGTTGAATATATTCCAGAGGCAGCCGAAATATTGGCTGAAAATTTTTGGCCGGGTCCCCTCACCATGGTATTCGAAGCTGCTACGCATATTCAAGAACTCCCTATTCGTAAAACCAATACTATCGCGATCAGAATCCCGGATTGCAAAATATGCCTGTCTCTACTCAAAACCTGTGGCTTTCCGATTGTCTCGACAAGCGCCAATAAAAGCGGACAACCCGATTCAACAGATGCTGATAAAGTCATCGACTCCTTTGGCTCACACCTGGACCTCATTATCGATGGGGGGCCAACACCTTCAAGCGCTCCATCAACGATTGTGGACGTTACCCAGGAACCGGTGCGCATCCTAAGACAAGGCGCCATATCCGCATTGGAAATTAACACTGTATTGGATCTGGAATCGATGTAACAGGTCTTTACATGTCCCAACCCAATATAAAGAAAAAAAATCGAATTCTCGTTGTCCGTCCTGATCGAATGGGAGATGTCATTCTTTCCACGCCCACCTTGACCGCTTTGCAGCAAAAATTCCCAGATGCTGAAATCGGTATGATGGTCGCTCCCTATACCAGGGATGTCATTGACGGACATCCTGATCTCGACTTTATCATGATTTATGATGATAACGGGAAACATCAGGGATTTTCCGGCTTTTTCACCCTGGTCAAAAATCTCAGAGATCAGACGCTTGCAAGATTTTATTTACTCCATCCGAGATTTCGTCTGGCTTTGGCTGCATTTCTGGCTGGTATTCCTGTTCGGGTGGGCACCTCCTATCGTGCATATTCTTTTTTATTTAATCAGCCAGTCAAGTTGCATCGCAGAAACTCTGGCAAGCATGAAGCTGAGCTTAATTTACAAATGATTTCATCCGATTATCATATGCAGAATTTTGATTTAAAATTTCATATCCCACCATGGGCTGAAAAACGAATACACTCTTTATTGGCCGAACACCAAATAAAATCCCCCTTTGTCGTACTGCATCCTGGGAGCGGTGGGTCTGCACGGGATTGGCCCTGGCAGCGATTCGCTCAATTAGCCCATCACATTGGAAAATTGCAAACCGTCAGCGTTATACTCACGGGAAGTAAAAACGAAAAGGAACTCATCGACAAGATACAGAATTATTGCGATTACTGTCTTTATCGGCTCGATGGCCAATTGAGCATCAAGGAGCTCGCCGCGCTTTACAATCGGGCTGCCGGTGTCGTTGCAAATAGCACCGGACCTCTTCATTTGGCAGTAGCTGTCGGCACATATGTGGTTGGGCTCTATTGCTCGCTGCCGGCTTGTCATCCGAACCGATGGGGACCTTATCGCAGGCCATATTCTGTTATTATGCCAGAATCCTGTGAAAATTATCCTGTCCATGAATCGAATTGTACAGAAAAAAATTGTATGGATAGTATTTCTGTTGAAACAGTATTGTCTAAATTGATGGAAAAGATCGAGGATAAGATATGAGAGAGATCATAGAGTCTCTGAATACATGGATGGTTTATCTGCTTTTATTTGTGCTCGCCCTGATCGCTTCTTACCTCATTATGTCCATTGCATCGGGGATACGCTCCGTGTCTGAACGCAAGAATAAATCCAGAGCCCCTTCGCGTTTGGGCTGCTTTGTGATTTTGATCTTGACGTTAACTGCAATGGTTCTTTTGACAACATTGCTCTTTTTACGTTCTTTTCATGTTTTTACACAAAAACAACTTGTTGCTATGATACAATGTTATCCTGCTCGCGACAGCGATGCCAACTTTGAAATACAACTCGACAGGATTATTAAAGGGCAGCCTCAACCTGCCGGAAGATATGAAATCAAGGGTCAACAATGGGCGATCGGCGGAAATATCATAAAATGGGAACCCTGGGTCAGCTTTTTGGGCATGGAAACGATGTATCGTCTGAGTCGACTGGAAGGCAGATATATTAAAGCCAGTGATCAACAAACGAGTCCACAAACCGTTTATTCTCTTACAAAGGCCGAACAAAGTCCGTTTTGGAACTTTGTCGATCGATTTGGAGAAGAGCTTCCTTTCATTGATGCCGGATATGGAAACACAACATTCAACAGACCTGATTATAATGAAACATTTTATATTTATGTGACTGAATCAGGTTTTATGGCCCAAAGAAATAGAGAACCCTAGAGACCCCAGCCCCCGCTCACAACGAGATTGCAGCCTGTGACATATTCGGCCTGATCGGACAAAAGAAAATTCAACGCCCCCAGCAGATCTTTACCTGTTCCGACCTTTCCCAAGGGAATCTTTTTACTTTGCTCGATAATTTCATTGTCCGTTATTTTTTCATTATCAAACAAACCGGGGGATATGGCATTCACTGTGATACCGTGACGGGCTTCCTGCCGGGCCAGGGATTTGGTGAAAATCAGCACCCCTGTTTTGGCAATAGCATAAGGAACCACATTGGAATAGGCTTGAATACGATCTGCATTTGCCACGCCCATTGTGATAATGCGTCCATATTTTTGTTTTCTCATAGTGGGCAATATTGCTTTGCAACAATAAAAAACACTATTCAAATTGCTATCCAGCATTCGATGCCAATCATCGATGCCGGTCAGGTCAAGAGGCCGGTTCATAAAATCTCCAACACAATTGATCAGCGCATCGATGCGAGGGTGTGTTTTGATAATGTCATCGAAACCGGCAAGAACTTGTTTATAGTCTGTTACATCTATTTGCAGCGTTTGTATTGATCTGTTGTGCTGTTTTCCGATTTTTATTATTTCTTGTGCTGCGGTGTGATTATTTCGATAGAGTATAATCAGGTCAGCGCCCTGAGCCGCGAGATGGGTGGTCAGGGCTTTGCCCAATCCCGAATGTCCACCCGTGATGATGATCACTCTGGATTTCATAATACGATTCTCATGGTCGTGCCATTTTCAGGTTGCGATTCTTTGATGAAAATTTTCCCGCGATGATAATCGTGTATGATTCTTTTAGTGAAATTGAGGCCCAGCCCCCAGCCGCGCTTTTTGGTGCTATATCCTGCTTTAAACACATCTTTGCGTTTGTTGGGATGAATACCGATTCCATTATCCTTGATGTCGATAAAGATCTTGGAAGATTCCGGGATGACACCCGTACTAATATGAATGGTCCCTCCTTTTCCCCGCATGGCATCCAGAGCATTGCGCAAAAGATTCTCGATGGCCCACTCGAACAACTCCCGGTTGATGGGAATGGGGCCCAGTTCACCAAAGTCTTCCACGATTTGTGTCTCTTTGCTCATGTGGGGTAACCGCCTGCGAAAATAATCGGTAATATCCCGCAATACAGAATGAATATCCTGGCTTTTAAACTCTGGCTGAGAACCTATTTGCGAAAATCTCAGTGCCACCTTTTCCAGCCGTTTGACATCGGACGCCATATCTTTGGCCATCTCATCCATACGGTCGGGCTGATCTTTGTAAAACGAGATCATTTCTATCCATCCCATGAGAGATGATATGGGGGTTCCCAGCTGGTGAGCGGTCTCTTTGGCCATTCCCACCCATATATAAGATTGTTCACTGCGGATAATGTTCCGATATCCCAGAAATGCGGCCAGCAGTAACATGCCTAACGCACTCAGGGTGACATAAGGGAGGTAAACCAATTGTGTGATCAGATTCGAATCTCCATAATACAGATAGGAAATGACTTGATCATTATAGGTAATGGCCACCGGCTTGTTCTCTGTAGCCATCTTGCGGGTGATAGCCCGCACTTTATCGATGTTTTCTTCGGATGCATCATCTTCGGGCAATTTGATATTTTTCCAGGAAATGGGATTGCCTTCCGGATCGGTCAATACCAGAGGAAAATTGGTGTTGAGCACTACATTTTCGAAATACCATGAAAGGCCTTCTTCTGCCTCTTCGTCTGTGGCTACTTTTTGCAGGGTCTGCACTTGACTCTGCAACACCTGGCGAGCTTCCTGACGCAGATCATGCACAAGCTTTTGTGTCCATAAAAGGATCGCCAGTGCTGTGACGAGCATCAAAATAAAAAAAATGCCACGCAGTGTTCCGGAAAACAGATAAAGTTTTTTTCGCCAATGAAGAGCCATATCGTTTAATCCGTTGATGTTGGTTTTCTCTTCCAATATCCAACCGCGACCATTGCCAACAATAAGATCAATGTACTGATACTGATCCACATTCCCGTTCTAAACGTAGAGGAATCGTATGTAAAGACGATTTCGTGTTCTCCGGGCTGTAAAAAAATCGATCTTAAAAAATAGTTTGTTTTGTATATTTTTGTTTCCTGGCCATTGACATAGGCTTTCCAGCCCGCAGGATAATAGACTTCACTCACCACCATGACGGTCGGCGATTTGACAGTTGCATTGAATTTCATTTCATGATTTTCAAAGCTCGCCAACTGCACGGAATTGCTGTCTGCCGCCTGCACGTTAAAGGGCGGGGGCTCTTCAATAATGGCAGTTTCCCTCGGATCAAACAGACCGTCTTTCATGCGATCGAAAATTTGCCGGCGCCCTGTTAAAACTTGAATTGAATTGGAGAAAAAGGCACGAGGCAGTACTGTCGTATTTTCATACAGCATCTGTTGCTGATTCATGATCAGTCGATATCTGGGATCATTGATCGGCAGATGATTGACCACGAGATATTTGACATTGAGCATATCGAGCATGGCATAGTCGAAATTTTTTCGTCCCTGAGGAATCTCTTCCAAAGGTACAGGCACCCAACGTTGCTGATTGTTTTGCATTGCCAGACGCCAATATTTGGCAATAAATGCATTCAGTCGCTGGGTATATCCGGATTCTTCCATAAATTCTTGATAAATTTTGAGTTTGGCGGGTGAATATCCTGTAATACTCTGAATCAGGTGGTACATGTACCAATTTGATCCTTCACGATCCAGGACGGGCAATATTCTAAAAACATCATCGTCTTGTTTCATTTGTGTCACTGCCGGTGTTGCAGCAAAATGCGCTTCCTCTTGTGTCGCTGGCTGTGGATTCATTATTTTTAGGTCGATGACCCACAGATCTATAATGATAAGGACGGCGAGAATTCCTGACATGACGGTCGCGGATAATTTTTGTTGCAGATATTGTAAAATGACAAACCCGCTGACAAGAATGAATGCAAGCGATTTGAACGCATCCCCCATGGCCAACTGGTAAGCCTGTTGTCTGAGGGCAAAGGTGAGATTGGAGCGACTGCTGGCAACCAACTCTAGATACACCGATTTTCCGACCAGCAGCAGCAAGGTCAGGAAACCAATGATACCTGCCCAGAACCAAAAGTAACGCTTTACCTTGTTGAATTTGGCATCACGTTCTTTTTGTGAAAGATGTTTAAAATCCAATATTGCCTGCAAACCAAAGCCAGCGAGAATAATCATGGCCAGATCCAGTAAAATATGGATCATGCTGGGGATGCGAAATTTATCGAAAAAAGGCAAAAAATTGTACATGGGTTTGTAGAGAATCGGAATATGGTTTCCAAAAGAGACGATCAGAGAAAAAATAGCCACGATTCCGTAAAACCATGTTTGCCTGTTTCGGCGCAAAAGAAATGCCAGCCCGGCAAGAAAAAAAACAATGACCCCAAAATAGAGGGGATAATCGGTAAAAGGCATTTGTCCCCAGTATGTCTGGCCTCCGAATCCCATAAAAGAAGGAATCACGAATGTCAATGACTCGATGGGGTGGAATGACCAACTCGAGGCATAATTGTATTCCAGACCTCCCCCTTCGGCCCCGCCCCGGATTGAGTAATGTTGGTATTCCCATACGGGCAGATAAAGCACAGCAGTGAGGAGAATGCTGATCGCCAAAGCGACCAATACCATCCCTGTTCCGGCTAAATACCTCTTGAATTCAGGATTTTTCCGATGGTAAATCAGCTCCCAAAGCAGATAAAGACCGATCAACAATAATGTATAATAGGTCACCTGAACGTGTGAGCGCATCAACTGTTGTCCCATTACCAGGGCCAGCAATCCAAAATAGAGTAGATTTCTTTGGTATACTAGCTTTTTTACCAATAACAAGATAAGGGGTATTAAAGCAATAGTAGCTAGTTTTGTATTATGACCAAAAGATACAAATGCCACAAATTGGGGCAATGAAATTACGGCTATCGCAGAAATTATTGCTATAAAAGGTGAAAGCCGTTGATTCCTTTGTAATGCATATATTAGTAATGCTAATAGAAAAAAGTTTAAAAAAGTAAAGGCAAAATGAGGATTAGGAATGATTGGATGAAGCCAATGTAATATCTTTCGTGTATTATAATCAATAATATTAACTAAGGGGATTCTTGATAAACTTGCATAGGATGGCATACCACTGAAAATGTAAGGTGTCCAAAATGGATAATCCCCATGTTCAAAAGATTGCTCTACATAAGGAATATAGGCATTGGACGTCATTTGATCGGGCGGCTGAAAAGAATACCCGCCCAACATGACTTTATAAAACAAAATCAATAAGAGAACAAAGGAAAGAACAAGGACCGTAATAACCGGATGTCTTGTCACGAAATTTTCTTCCTTTTGAAGAGTTGCTTGTTGTTTTGATGATTTTTTTGCCACAATGACCTCATCGTCTAGAATTCATCATTCATGAATTTTTCTAAAGTATCAAAACTTTTTTATAAAATCTAGGATAAAATTCGTTCATCCTGCATGCAAACAGAATACTTGGAACATAGACGAAATATTATTATTTTATGGTTTGAATTTCAAGGAATCTATGACGCAAAACATGAATGCAAAAAAGTTTTTTGGCGACACCCTCAAGCTCGGAACGGGTACTGCTTTTGGACAAGTCGTGACCGTGGCCTCGGTCCCGATCTTGGCTCGTATTTACTCACCGGAAGATTTTGGTTCATTAGGGATTTTTAATGCGTTTGTCTTGACTATCGCGGTCATTTCCGGGTTGCGATATGAACAGGCAATTCTGTTACCCCGCAAACACCGTGACGGTTATGACCTGATGATCTTAAATATCGCAATCACTCTCGTGACGAGCCTGATCGCAGGAGTGTTCCTATGGATTTATCGGTTTCAGTTTTCGCAGTGGTTGGGTGATCCGGTACTCCCCTCGATCATGTGGTTGATCGGAATCGGTATTTTGCTTTTCGGTCTCTATAATGGTCTCAATTATTGGAACACCCGAATGGAACGGTATTCTGTGCTGGGAAGCGCCAAAGTGGCAAATAATACTTTTGCCGCTATTTTTCAATTTATCACAGGGGTGCTCTATGCTGCGCCAACAACCCTGATCGGTGGCTTTATGTTTGGCAAGCTCGTAGAGAATGGGATTCTGTTACGGACGATCAAGAAAAGAGATGGATTACATTCCTTTTCTACAAAAACGCGGATGTTGGCTTTGGCCAAAAGATATGAAAAGTTTCCAAAGTTCAATACCTGGTCAGCTCTTGTCAATACGCTTTCCTGGCAAGCCCCGGCTTTTTTGTTAGGGGGATTTTTCAATCTCCAGGTTGTAGGATTCTATACACTTGGCGAGCGGGTTGTTCGTATGCCTATGACCATTATCGGCCGGGCAATTGCACAGGTGTTTTTTCAAAAAGGAACACATGCGCTGCGAGAGCAGGTATTGGATCAAGTCTATCGTCAGACATTGCGTATGCTGTCCAGGATCGGACTGGTTCCTTCCATTGTTCTCGCTCTTGCGGGAGAAGAAATTTTTACCATAGCCATGGGTGCGGATTATGCAAAAGCTGGCATTTACGTCCAGATCCTTTCCATATGGGCCTTTATTTGGTTTGTTTCCTCTCCCTTGTCTACGATAATCGCGATTAAAGAGCGTCAGGAAACAGGGCTCTATATCAATGTGCTCATACTGATCACTCGAGTTGTTTCTTTGATCATCGGAGGGCTGTTGGACAATCCCTATGTCGCGTTGATCCTCTTTTCCGTCACCGGCATCTTTACATATGGATGGCTATTAGTATGGACGGGTATTCTGAGCGGAGTGCGATTCAAGGACACCCTCATGGAGCTTTTTGCCGTGGATAAAGTTTGGGTTGTGAGTATTCTCGCCATAATCGGTGGAGCCAAATATTTCAATTTGGCTGATGTCTGGATAGTCGGGATTTGCACGATTTTGACCGGACTCTATTATCTGATGATCGGTAAAAAAGTAGTGAAAATGCTATGAGCTGTATCCTTTTATACCTTTATGGAAAATGAATGATGGATTCAAACGAAAAAAAAGATATTGTCGATGGTACGGTTTATCGCTATTCCAGTGACTGGATTCACGAACTCGAGTCCGAATTGCATTGGCGATACTATTGGTTTCAACAACACCTCATGCAAAAACGGATCAAACCCGGGGATCAGGTTTTGGAGATCGGGCCCGGTACTCATTTTACGGCCAATTATTTGCAAAGTAAAGGGGTCGAGGTCACCACAGTGGATATCGATGCTGAAAAAAAACCCGATATCGTGGCCAATATCGTCTCCTGGGAGTGGCCGCAATCCTGGGACCATATCCTGGCTTTTGAAGTTCTTGAACATATTCCCTTTATCAAAGTAAAACAGTTGTTAGAGATCATGAAAAATCATGCCCGGAAAAATCTGTTTCTCAGTGTCCCGGTCAGTGAATACCGGCTCTTTCGTTGTGAATGGAGCCTGCCTTTGATAGGCCGCCATGTGCTGGATCTCACCATTCCCCGCAAGCGCATTCTGGCGATGCACCACTTTTGGGAGATGGGACTTTTCAACCGATCAAAAAAAGAGCTCGAATCTCTTTTTCAACAGAGTGGCTATAATATCACGGAATCGAAAAAGGTTTGGTCATTGCACTACTGGGTTTTGCAAATCGAGGAGAGGGCATGACAAAAAAAGACTGGCAAACCCGACTCGAGCGAGTCCTGTGGATTGGCGCAGACTCGATTGCCCGTGTTTTTGAGCCCCTTTGGCTCAAGGTTTATGAAAAAAAATACGACGATGAACCAAATTTCCCTCCAATTTTTATTATAGGCGCACCTCGCTCAGGTACGACTCTGATTTATCAGGCCTTTATCTACTATTTTGATATCGCCTATATGACCAATCTCATGGCAGAGCTCTATCATGCTCCCCTTTTAGCGACTGCTTTTTCGAAATTCACGGTTTCTAAAAACGAGTTCCATTCTCTCTATGGTAAGACATCAGGCTTATGGGGTCCGCATGAGGGAGGGCAATTTTGGTACCGATGGTTTCCCAGAGCACCTCATGTTTATGTCGGTCCCAATGAAATGGCGCAGTCAGTAAAAGCATCGCTTGCACACACTGTCCATAAAATGAGCAAAATCGCAGGGCAGCCCATGTTTTTCAAAAATACCTTCCACACCATGCGTATTGCTCCCTTGTTAGAAATATTTCCTGATTGCCTGTTTATCATCAGTCATAGAGATCCGGCTGATACAGCACAGTCCATTTTGCAGGCCCGCATACAAAATTTTGGGTCTCCTGAGCCCTGGTGGTCTGTGCCTCCCCAAGAGTTTTCCATAATCAAGGCTCATCCCTATTGGGATCAAGTCGTAGAGCAAGTCTATTTTTGTTATCGACAAATAGAAGCGGATCGAAAGCGTGCGCCGGATCGTTTTTTTGATCTATCTTATAGAGAATTTTGCCAACAGCCCAATGCTTCTCTGGAAAGAATGAAAGAAAAATTTGTGGAATTAAATGTAAACCTGCGTAAAAGACCCGGATATAAATTGGAGCCATTTACCCTTCGTGCCCATCAACCGGACAAGCGTATACGAAAAAAGGTGCAAGAGTTATGGCCATAGAGACATTATCTCTTTTTCAGGAACCCTGGTGGCTGGATATTGTGGCTCCTGATGAGTGGAAAGAAGTAAAAGTGGAAAGAAACGGCGAAATTTTGGCTGCCTGGAAGTTCGTTTTACGTAAACGATATGGCCTGAGATGGATCACCATGCCTCCGTTTACTCCTCATCTTGGTCCTGTCTTGTCATTGTCCGCTGAAAAACGAGAATCTCGAGCTTCGCAAGAAATGGAGTTTTTAGAGGAATTGGTGACTCGACTGCCCAAATTCGATTATTTCAATCAGAGACTTTTCCCATCCTACCAAAACTGGCTGCCCTTTTTTTGGCACGGATTTCGACAATCTACCCTTTATACCTATTGTTTTCCAAAAGACGATCTCTCTGATTTGGATCAGGTTTGGCGGGAACTCAAAGAATCGACACGAAGACAAATTCGCAAGGCTGGAAAAAAAGTAGAGATACAACAAAGTGATGACTCTTTTGCTCTGATTCAGATGATTAGACATACATTTGCCAGAAAGAATTTTGAATACAAAATAAATGAAGAGATGATTTCTGCCCTTATTAAAGAGTGCCTGATCAGACGTGCAGGAAAGATCCTTTTGGCAAAGGATGAACAAAAAAATATCCATGCAGGAATCTTTGTGGTATGGGATCGAAATACCCTCTATTATCTTTTGGGTGGTGCCGATGATAAATTTCGCTCGAGCGGTGCTATGAGTCTATTGTTGTGGAACGCTATCAGGCTCGCATCTGAAAAAAAATTGCGGTTTGATTTTGAGGGCTCTATGGTCAAAGGCGTTGAACGGTTTTTTCGTGGATTTGGTGCCCATCGACAACCCTATTTCAAAATCTACAAAACCAACGGGTTTTTGGCGAACATGGCCTATTGGTGGATCGAAAGAAGAGAAAGGGCTATCAAGAGTTGAATCCACACTCTCCATACATTATAGCTGTTGAGAATTGGGATTATAAACCGGAAATTGAATATGCCTTTTCCCATTTGCTGAGATCCCTGGGGATAAACTTTGCTCTTTTGCCTGCACACGAAATTGCTGAATCCGCCTGGCTCTATTACGGACGAAACAAGCCCCGTTTCCCAGCGTCATTCTATATTCCCGAGAGCGAATTTTTTGACCTTTATTTCCAAAAGAAATTGCCTTCAAAAGAGTGGTTACTGTCCGTTGATCGGTCAATGCAAGATGTACGGGCCTCAAATGTGTTGGAGGCAGATATTGTCGCTGCCACCTTTTTTGTCACAAGCGGCTATGAAGAAACCATTATTCCTGATCGCGATCATGCGGGGCGTTTCCCGGCAAACCGTTCGCTACGATGGCCAGGCCTGATTAAACGACCTTTGGTGGATGAATGGGCGCAATCAATGTCAAAGTCGTTTAAATTCGAGTCACATCGCATAAATTCTCGTTTTGCTATCGCACTTTCTCATGATATCGATTCTCTTAACAAAGGCACTCTGGAAGCGCTCTATGATCGACTGATTCGCCACCCCGATCGTCACACTTTATCTGCCATTTGGCGAATCATCACCGAACATTTACAGCATGGTGATCTTTATGATAATTTGCACGATCTTGTTAAAAATGAAAAAGCCCGGGACGTTCGTTCGACGTTTTACATGCTGAAAAAAACAGGATATTCGGAGGATGCCAATTATGAATGGAACGAGCCTTCAGTCTTGAACTGGATGAGAGATATTGTCGCGGAAAAGTGGGAAATTGGCCTTCATGGCAGTTTTTTTTCACTCACAGACAAGGCTTTTCTTGTTCAGGAAAAAAGAGAACTCGAACAGGTGCTGGGTCATTCTGTTCGAGGTGGCAGACAACACTTTTTGCGATTCACTATTCCGGATTCCTGGACGACTCAAAGCGATGCCGGCTTTTTTTATGATACAACGCTGGGATATGCAGATGCCATCGGTTTTAGAAATGGTCTGGCTCGACCCTTTCAACCATTTGACGTGCAAACACGAAAACGATTAACCATCTGGGAAATGCCTCTTGTGATCATGGATGCAACTCTAAAACAATACCTCGGATTAAGCGCTGAGAAAGCATATAGCCAGTCAACAGAAATTCTACAGTCAGTCAGGCAGGTCAATGGGATGGTCGCAGTTCTCTGGCATAATACTTATTTCACATCCTATAAATACCCCGGTTATGCCCAAGTGTACTGGCAAATAATCGATTGGTGTAAAAAGAACGGAGGAACCTGCGGTCCAGCAGGAGAACTGCTCGATCACTATTTAGCCAGAGAATCAAAGTAACCGGCCAGGACTTTTGTTTGGAATTTTCTACTGTATTGATACTGTTTATCGCTTTTCACTACGATAGGATGACTCACAATAGATCGCAGAACCTGGCTTATCTCAATTGCATTTTGGGGATTTATGACTTTTCCCAGGTTTAGATCCTCGATCAACTCTGCAGCATTGCCTTGTGGTACCAGAGCCAGGATCGGCTTGCCCACCCCGATATATTCAAAAAGCTTACCCGTTAAAATCGCAGAATTACCCGGTACATCGTCGATAATGAGCAAGCAATAGTCTGTTGACTTTAAATGGGCGATGCTCCGGGTATGAGGCATGTAAGGCTTGAATTCGAAAATTTGACCTACCCGCGAGTCCTTGATTTGTTGCTTAAGCGGATCTCCCATTCTACCGATGAAACGAAAGATAAATTTTCCCACGACCTCTGGTTCTGTGTCGTACAATAGTTCCAGTGCTTTAGTCAATACCAGAGGAATATGATGACTGACGATTGTCCCGGTGTAGGTAACGATGATTTTATCATTTGGACGTTGTACAGGCTCTATGGGTTCGATATCATCTGGATCAAATCCATTACACAGCACATTCCATCTCGAATCCAGGCATTCCTGATGTCTTGAGACCAGATCGTCTTTTACCCCTTTGGTGACGGCAATGATCTTGTCTGCTTTTTTCAGGACCCTCTGTTCCATTTTTCGTTCAAGGGCACGTGAAAAATAGGGGCGTCGTTGTGGGGTGGTAAACCAGCCGATCCAGGAATCTCTAAAATCCGCAATCCATGGCAAACCGGAATAGTGTTGCAAGCCCAGTCCGATGAGATGGGTGGTATAAGGCGGAGCAGAGGAAAAAATCAGGTCAATTTTTTCACGGGTGATAATCTTTTTGCCCATTCGAATAGCAAACGGTAACCAACAAATGCGCGCATCCGGTACAAACAGTGCAGCCCGAATCGATTCGGAAAAGCGTTGAGCTATTGACTGTTTTGTATGTTGTTGGGAAAAAATCAATACGTCTACAGAACGATCGCTTTGCTTGGTAAGTTTTCTATAAATTGCATAAGGTTCGATGATGCGAGCCCGGTAGATTTTTACATCAGATGGTATATCCTCTGCCAGGGAAGTGTCCAGCACAGGATAGTCGGCATTGGATGCCGTCAACACGACTGGTTCCCAGCCATAGTCACGCAGATATTTGACAAATTTCAGGACTCGTTGCACACCCGATCCGCCGGAAGGGGGGAAATAATAGGCAATAATGAGGACTTTACGCATAACAAAAGTTTTTCTGATTAAAAGTCTATATCAATCCCGTTGACCCGTTTGATTAAATAGGCATCGCTGCTTTCGCGGTGTGAGGTTACCATCTCGCCCAACAATCCCATAGAGAAAAACTGAATTCCGACAATAATGAGCAGTACCCCGAGAAAAAGAATGGGTCTGTTGCTGAGATAGATATTCAGCACCAGTCGCTGATAGGTGAGAATAAGCAAAACAATCGTGCCCATCAAAGCACTGATCATGCCGATCAGGCCAAACAGATGAAGAGGACGTTTGCGATAGCGGGTCAAAAAAGTGATGGTGATAAGGTCAAATGCGCCACGCGTAAATCGAGCTGCGCCGAATTTTGACTTTCCGAATTGTCGCGGATGGTGTTGTACCGGCAACTCGGTCACTCGAAATCCGCTATGATGAGCCAACACGGGCAAATAACGATGTAAATCTCCATACACCTGAATGGTTTTAATCACCTCTTTTCGATAGGCCTTGAGTCCACAATTGAAATCGTGTAACCAGATACCGCTCATCAACGAGGTGAAAAAATTATACACCTTGGAGGCCAGACGTTTGCTCAGGGGATCATGTCTTATTTTTTTCCATCCGGAAACAAGGTCATACCCCGACTCGAGTTTCTCGATGAGGTTGGGGATTTCGTCTGGATCATCCTGCAAATCAGCATCCATGGTCACCACAATATTGCCTTGGCACGCTCTAAAGCCTGCCGCTAATGCTGCTGCCTTGCCAAAATTTCGCTGGAACTGGATCAATTTGACACGCGGATTCTGGTATACCAGGTCGTCCACCACCCGGGCAGATTCATCAAGGGATCCATCATCGATAAAGATAATTTCGTAATTTCTGTCCCCAATGGTGTCAACAATGCGATTATAGAGTTCTTGAAGAGACTCTTGTTCATTATAAAAAGGAATGACCAGGGACAAGTCTAGAGATTGTCGTGTCTGACTATTCATAATCTTATTTTCGTTGCGCTGGACGGAAGGTTTATTCTGAACTTTTTGGGGTCAATATCTTTATTGACCCTGATATCGCTGTAAAACAGGGTTAGCTTTTCTTTCATCACCGGACGAGTAATGCGAATCGTTTGAGGAAGATGAACTCCATCGATACGCCTAAAGCGCTCATACTCTGCTTTGAGAATCAACTCGTTTTGATCATCGAACAATTGGGTTTCTGTCACCACCCCATGCTGTGGATCGATCCAATGCGCGACTTTGTGTTCTCCATAATAGCCGCCAAGGATCAGATGTGAGTCGCCGCGTATCAGTTTGCCGTCTCGGAGTTCTGTGGCGGGTTCCAAACCGGCAAGCACCCGGAGGAGCTGGTCATAGGATACATGAAAGTTGATAAAATACTCGAGGTTCAACTCTGCAGTCATGCCGGCATAATATGTGTTCTGCATGGGGGTGTAGATAATAAAACTGTCTGTGTCGGCAAAGAGCAATCCCACATCCATGCCCCAGGCGACTTCGAGTTTGACATAGACCGAATCCGGATTTTTTACAAGCACGGATGCATTTGCTGTCAATGCTTCCCTGGGGGATTCGACGGTCAGGTTTCCTACTCCATCGAATGAACGCAGTCTTGTATAATTCTGGGCCAGCGCCCGTTTGACCACATCGATGCTCGATTCTTCGAGTGAAAGAATCGAGCCGAATCGTGCACACCCGCTAACGATCAAAGCCAAACCTATGATTGCGAGTGAGAAAAGGTATGAGCGGACTTTAATTATGGTCGACCTCGGACAATTTCTGTACTACAGATTCGCGATTGTTGTCGAGTTCATAGGCGCGTTCCCATGCTTCCCGAGCTTTTTGTTTGTCACCCAGTTTGAAATAGACATCACCCAGGTGTTCATATACTTCAGCGTTATTATCCTGAATCGCGATAGATTTTTTTATATACTCCAGGGCGTGAGTGTACTCTCCCAATTGATACTGGATCCAACCCATCGTATCCAGAAATGCGGCATTATCCGGATGGGCTTGAACAGCCTTTTGTGATAATTCCAGTGCATATTCCAGTCGGATCCCTCGCACCGCCAGATGGTAGGCATAGTTATTGAGGATCAATGGTGTTTCATTGTCTTTTTCGAGGACATTCTCATAAAGGTCCTCTGCCTTTTCATACAGCTTTAATTCATCATACGCGCTGGCCAGTGTCAGGAGCGTTTGCAGGTTTTCGGGTTCGATCTCCATGGCTTTGTTGAGAAAGGGAATCGCCTTGGAAAATTCTCTTTTACGATTATAGATAAACCCCGTATAATAATTGATTTCAGGATCATCGGGAAATTTTTTCAAAGAGGTCTCGAAATTTTGCAGGGCAACGCCCAAACTATCCATGCGTAAATAATTCAATCCTCGTAACACCCAAAGTCCGGGCAGATCTGCACGCAACTCTATAGACTGATCGAAATAGGGTGCAGCACGTTGGTTTTTATCAATCATAAAATAATAACGTGCAAGAGTCACTGGCACTCGCCAATCTTTGCCATGATCGGAAACCAGATCTTCTACTTGTTGAATGGCCTTGAGCGTATCCCCTTTTTCCATCAGTAAATTTGAAATTTCAATTCGTGCCCCCACAAAGGTGGAATCTGCATCTTTGAGGGGTTCATACAAGGCAATGGCATCATTGTACCGATTTTCTTTTACATAGAGGTCGCGTAGCCTGCGACGTACCGTAAGAAAACCGGTATTTACTTGCAGTGCCTGTTCATAGATTTCTTTAGCCTTTTCATCGTTTTCAACGAGTTTATGAATCGATGCCAGAGCTAAAAATGCCCGCTCACTTTTGGGATGTTCGTCAAGCGTTTTTTGAGCAAACGAGAGAGCTTCAAGGGTGTCACCTGACTGGAAATAATACTGCAAGAGCTGGAGCTTGTCTGTGAGATCAGTCGTATCTTTGGCGACAAGAGTTTCATAAAGATTTATGGCTTTATCCCAAGATTTCTTTTTTTCATACAATACGCGCAGTTCGGCTTTGGCATCATCAAAGTCTGAATTTTGCTGAACTGCGCGGTGATACCATTCTATGGCTTTGCTGGTATCTTTTTGTGCTTTGGCTGTGGCTGCAAGAGCAAGGTATGCGGCTTCATTTTCAGGTGCGCTTTGTAAAACATCGGAATAAACTGTGTTGGCGGCGCTAAAATTACGGCTTTGTAAGAAAAGGTGGCCAATACGTAACCGGAATTCAGGATCATCCAGGCCTTTCGCGACCATATCATGATATGTATTCAGGGCTTGATCGAAATTACGGTTGATAATTTGAAGTGAAGTCAGGCTGTACAGCGTCTCCAGATCATAGGGCCGAATATCTCTTAATCTTTGATAAGCGGAAAGCGCCTCTTTATATTGCTTGAGCTTTTCATGACTCAATGCAAGTAATTCGAGAGCATCTACATTATCAGGGTCCAGCGCAAGGGCGCGGTTACATAAGCGAACACTCGATTTTATTTCACCCAGCACAAAATAATTTTCAGCCAAAGAGAGAAATATGCCGGGTGATGATGTGTCGATTTCCGCAGCTTGATGGTATTCGACGAGAGCATTTTTAGGCTGCCCCAGGAGTTCAGCCACTGCTCCCGAGATGATATGATTCATGGCTTCGCGATTATACGTTGGCTCTGGCTCTGTTTCTTTTTCCGGCTCTGGTTTGGTCAATGTGCGTAAAGATCCGCAACCCGTCATTCCGGCTAATAGAGCTATGAGCATTATGGTTTTATATCTTTTCATAAGTCCAATCTGTAAATATTCGTGACCTTTAATATATTGTTAATTTGGCATTTTCTCAAGCAAAAAATAGAACGGTTGCGGATTAGACAATTTTTATGTACCTTGTCATCTTACGCTAGAAATTGTTTTGCTGTTCCCTTTGATATAGAGTTGAGGAATGAATGGCTGATAAACCTTCCTTTTGGGATAGACTGCGCTCCAATCAGTGGCGAGGTTATGTTTTTCTCGGGATTGCCATCTATTTAGTGCTGATTAATCAAATCATACGCGTGCGTCCGGATCATGTTTTTATTGCATTGATGCTTTTTGTTCTCGCCCTGGGTCGCGGACGTATAAAATATTTTGTGATGGATTGGGCGCCATGGATCATTTTTTGGATAAGTTACGATATGATGCGTGGTGTTGCCGATAACTGGCGAGGTTTGATCAATATCACCTGGCCGTATGTCACCGAGTTGAAAATTTTTGGTCCTTTGTTCGGGGGCGTGATTCCCTGTTATCTCCTGCAAGACTGGCAGGTGATGCTGGAAGGATCTTTTTTAAAAGGAGTCTTTGACGGCATGGGTGGGCTCTTTTATACATTGCATTTTGGCATGCCGATATTGCTTGGATGGTTATTTTGGCACACCACTGACGACCGTAAAATGTTTTACCGGTTTGTGTGGACCATGACCGTCTTGAATTTTGCAGCACTGGCCACCTTTATTCTCTATCCTGCTGCCCCCCCATGGTATGTATATAGCTATGGGTTTGGACAGCCCCCTCAAACCACGTTTTGGGGTCTGGGGGCGGGGGCATTGGTCAATGTGGATAAAATGATTGGTATGAATTTTTTCCAGACTCTGTGGGGCGGATTCAATCCAAACCACTTTGCCGCTATCCCCTCTCTGCATGGATCATATCCTGTAGCTGTGGCATTTTTTACCTGGAAAAAATTTCGCAAATTTCCTTTTCTACTTTCTCTCTATCCGCTTGGCGTGTGGTTTTCTGCTGTCTATTTAAATCAACATTATATTATCGATCTTTTTATCGGCGTGGGATATCTAATCCTGGCCTATTATCTCACAGACAAAATTTTACTGCCCCATGTTTTTTCACGTTTCGTCAGTTGGGAGCCCCTCCGTAACCGTAATAAAGGAGATTAGATATAGATTTTTGACTTGACATTTGTATAAGAATTGTTATATTTGTATTCGCTTTGTGTTGGCGCTTTAGCTCAGTCGGTAGAGCAAGGGACTGAAAATCCCTGTGTCCCCAGTTCGATTCTGGGAGGCGCCACTAAAAACCCCTGATATTCATGTTATCAGGGGTTTTCTTTTTTGTCTCTTTATCGGTTTGGTGTGCATTCGGACGCAGGGGGTAGGGCTTGACCACTCTGACTCATTCCAAAGGTTCCCTCTTTTCTTCGAGCATTCCGTTTTCAGACCGTAACTCTCCATTCAATTTTTTGTCAAAGGTGATTTCCAAAACCGTCCGTTGTTCAGGATACACCCGGAATTTTTCATCTGATGTACTCAGGGTATATGTTCTGCTATCATCGCCAATTCTTGCAACATACCTTGCCTTTACCTCATAAACTCCCGGCCGCAATATGAGATGGTAATGATAGTCCTGTTTGTAGCCTTTTAAAACGATTGAAATCTTTTTGGCATTCCCTTTGATGGCCGGTCTATCTAAGTGCAGGATACTTTGCGCTCGATGGATAAAATCCCGTAATAATCATCGTGCGCAATGTAAAATATTTTTTCAAGCGCTGTTGACAATGGCAGGGTAAAGCCCTATATTTTGTCTTTCTCCAAAGATTTGTGCCCAAAAGAAACCTTTCTTTATTTTAATCAGCACGGAGAAATGATGAAAAATATCATATGGCTATTCCTTCTGGGGTTGCTTTATCCACCACTTTCAGGGGCTGTGCAGAAATATAACGTTTGTATCTATGGCGGTACTCCCTCTGGTGTTATTGCAAGCATTGCAGCGAGCCGAAATGGCATGACTGTACTGCTTGTAGAACAGACCAGGCATGTCGGAGGACTGGCGACGAGTGGTCTGAATACCTCCGAAACCAATCACATGATCAACAAAGCCATCACCGGGATTGCCTGTGAATTTTATATCCGTATGGGAGATCATTTTTCTCCGGAATATTTTGATACGTTTGCAAGCGGTCGAAAACTCGACTTTCAAGCAGGAGATCCGGCATTTTTTTACGAGTCGCATATCGCTGAAAAAACCTTTCAGGATATGTTGGCGGAAGAAAATATTGAGCTCATGTATCAAGCCTATGTCACACATGTCGAAAAAAGCGGTACCGATATTAAAATGATTGTGTTGAACGACACTTTATGGGTCGATGCACAGATATTTATCGATTGCACTTATGAAGGCGACCTCATGGCGCGCTCCGGTGTGTCCTATACGTATGGTCGTGAAAGCATCGAGACCTATAACGAATCTTTGGCAGGAATACGTCTTTACGACAAGGAGTTCGAGACTCGAACTGTAGATGAGAATGGCGAGTTGTTGCCATATTTTAGTCGGCCTGAGGGCTTGGTACCGGGACAAGGAGACAACCGGGTCATGAATTACAATTTTCGCCCTACTATGACCCAAGATCCGGATAACTTTGTCCCTGTAAAGCGGCCAGAGAATTATGATTCTACTCGGTATCAGCTTCTCGCCGATTATTTGGAACATCATCCCGATACCCACATATGGAATCTGGTGGGCATTTATAGGCGAGGAAATAATAAATTCGAGTTTAATAATCAACAAAACGCCATCATATCCCTGGGACTCTTTGGCGGTAATATCGATTATCCTGATGCGGATTATAAGCGACGACGGGAAATTGTGCAAGATCATAAAGATTATACTTTGGGGTTATTATATTTTTTGGGTCATGATGAGCGAGTGCCCGAGCAATTATGTCAGGAGATGCTTTCTTATGGCTTTGCCAAAGACGAGTATCCCGATAACAATCATTTTCCCTATTATCTGTATATCCGCGAGGCACGTCGTATGATTGGAGATTTTGTAGGGACAGAGCATGATATATTACAACAGCGCAGTAAAGCGGATGCAGTTTGTCTGGGATCTCACTGGATCGATTCGCACCATGTACAACGTGTGGCCTTGTCAGATACGACGTTTACCAATGAAGGCCGGATCTGGGAAAAAATAACCCAGCCCTATGAATTGTCATATCGTTTGCTGTTACCAAAAGCAACCGAATGCACCAATCTGCTCGTACCGGTATGTGCTTCATTATCCCATGTCGCGTTTTGCTCCTATCGCCTTGAACCCACCTGGATGCAGATGGGTCATGTTTCCGGGACTGCAGCAGCCCTTGCGATAAAATCAACCGACTCTTTGCACAATCTCGATATAGACGCGTTGCAACAAAGTTTGGTCAGAGAGGATATGATCGTTAAAATCGACGTTCTCGGTCCTTATAGAGATTATAGCGATGACTTTTAATTCTACGAGGTGACTCATGCAGGTACGATTTCTGGGACTGTTTAGTCTTATGTTTTTCACCATATACTCTGCTGCTCTCGCTCAAATGATGAATACTCACCAGGATACATTACCCTTAAAGGTGCTCAAAATTGATCGTGATCATTGTCTGCAGTTCAGACAGATCCCTGCCGGAACTTTTTGGATGGGCAGTTCCAAGGATGAAAAGAACCGGGATGGGGATGAAGGGCCGTTACACAAGGTGACTCTATCACAGCCTTTCTATTTATGCACTCATGAGATGACCCAATCTCTTTGGACCGCTATTATGGGTGAAAATCCATCGACCTTTCGCGTTCTGGAGGGGGGTGGAAACTATCCTGTAGAAACCGTGACGTGGAATGAATGCCAGGAATTTATCTCGCGATTGAGTTCTCTTGTAAACGGGCGGTTTCGTTTACCCACCGAAGCAGAGTGGGAATATGCTTGTCGCGCTGGCACACAGACTCCCTATTATTGGGATGATTCGCCGGGTGAATGGGTGATCAATCAGTATGCCTGGGCCAATTCCCGGTCTTTTGCTCAGCCCCACCCGGTAGGTGAGAAAAAACCCAATGCATGGGGGCTTTATGATATGAGCGGTAATGTCTGGGAATGGTGCGATGATTGGTTTGGCCCCTATTTAGCCGATCCTGTGACTGATCCAACCGGTCCGGATTCGGGCCGACTG
Organism: Candidatus Zhuqueibacterota bacterium; assembly: GCA_014728115.1. Lineage (GTDB taxonomy): Bacteria > Zhuqueibacterota > Zhuqueibacteria > Residuimicrobiales > Oceaniaggregativiventaceae > Oceaniaggregativivens. Next base: position 80,092 of record WJME01000139.1, read on the forward strand.
AAAATATTTCGCGGTGGCAGCTGGTATGATTTGCCGGAATCTCACCGCTCTGCGAACCGGCACAAGCATCAGACAGACAAGGGGTATCCGGCCATTGGCTTGCGTTTGGTTTGGGAACCCGATGCCAGCCCGAGACAGGACATCAAAAATGAAAAGAGTCAAACGATCATTCTGCCCGGCGATGTGGTGATGGAGTTTGTCTATATTCCAGCCGGAGAGTTTATGATGGGGAGTGATGAGACCGAAAAGGGCCGGCAAAAAGATGAGGGGCCGGTGCACAAGGTGATTATTGACCACCCCTTTTATCTGGGTAAAACAGAGGTGACCCAGAGACAATGGATGGCTATTATGGGAGAAAACCCTTCTGTATTTCGGTATGAACCCGACTTTCTCGATCATCCGGTGGACTGGGTGTCGTGGAATGATTGTCGGGCCTATATCAAAAAGATGAATGATCTCAAACAAGGCACGTTTCGTTTCCCCACTGAGGCAGAGTGGGAATATGCCTGCCGCGCAGGGACCACCACGCGTTTCTATTGGGGCAACGATCCTGAAGGCTGGGTGATGAATCGGTATGCCTGGGCCTTTTCACGTGCCGAAGGAAGGAGCCATCCGGTCGGACAAAAATTGCCCAATGCCTGGGGACTGTATGATATGTGCGGCAACGTCTGGGAGTGGTGCTCGGACTGGCGCGGTGATTACGAGTCGAAAGTGCAGATCGATCCGACAGGACCCGACAGTGGTGAGCACAAGATCTATCGCGGTGGAAGCTGGTTCAATCTCTCTGAGACCCTGCGGTCTGCCAACCGGCATGGACATGCCCCTGATGTGCCGTTTACGAACGCAGGGTTGCGGTTGGTGCTGGAATTGAACTAGTGTGAGATAATAATCCAAACAAAGCTCGACCGAGATCTCAAAGGACCGAACAGTACCCTATATAATGGTTAGCCTTGTATTCATCGTGACCCTAGTCATTTCACCACTCTTTTTCGGGAATTGATCTGTTATGCTGGTGAAATTTTTCTGATGTAGGTCATACCGCTTATTTGCTTTTAATTATTTTTAAACGCCAATAAAATTCTCTATATGCGCAAATATGTGCTATTCCCCCGACTTTTACTTTCACCACCTCTTTTCACTGAATAGTGAATGAATTTATATCCGTTATCAGGAATCTTTTTGGTTAGACCTTTTACCCGCTAGTCGCCGAAACAATCGGATGAAATCATATCGCACCATAATCATGCTGGGCACAAAGAACAAAGTCAATGGCGTGGCGAACAACAAGCCATAACCAAGCGCCAGGGCCATGGGTGCAACAAAGGGATCGGATCCTCCGAGACCATAAGCCAATGGTAAAAGCCCTACAACGGTGGTCAGCGTGGTCATGATGATAGCTCGTAGCCGATCAGCCGTACCCTCTATGACAATGTCCAGCATGGGACGATTGCTGTCTGCCTCGAGTTCGTTGATGTGATCCACCATCACCAAAGAGTCGTTCACCACGACGCCGGTCAGTCCGACGAGACCCATCAATGCCAGAAATCCTAAAGGCTCGTTATGTATGGCAAAGGCAATAATGACCGCGAGAATGCCAAAGGGTATGGCCACCAGGACCAAAAATGGCTGGGTCAGGGAATTAAACAACAGCACCAGCACAAAATAGATGGCAACGACGGCAAAGATGAACGAAAAATACAGGCCCTGGAAGGATTCCCGGGTTTCCTCCGCTTCTCCGCCGATAGAAAAGCGCATGCCAGTCCAGTTTTGATCCAGATCAAAATGATCAAGTACCCTATCTGTGGCCTGGATGGGCGTGATCTGTTCCCCGCTGATGCCGGCAGTGATTGTGGTGGTGCGTTCTCCATCGTAATGATAATAGCTGCTAGGTCCTGGGCGTCTGTTAAACGAAGCAATGGTTTCCAGCGGAATGAGGCGACCTTGTTGATTAGGGATTTGTAGCGTTTTCAATTGCTCGAAACTGGAGCGAGCGCGACGAGTCAACAAAAGCCGAAAATCCATGTCCTCATCTCTATAGCGAATGCTGGTCACCACTTGCCCGTCATAGGCGATGCGAATGGTTTGTGCTACATTGGCAACAGACAGACCCAACCGGGCCAGCTCTTCATAGTTGAGGTCGACACTGATTTGATCTTTACCGAGCTGGTCGTTGCGTTCGATATCGGTGATTCCTCCCATCTCGTTAAGATACTGGATCACCGCATCCACGAGTTTGCGACGTTGCCCGTCATCGTCGCCAATGACTCGTATGGTAATGGGATCTCCAACCGGCGGTCCTCCGGCCTGGATGACATATTGCAGCTCTATATTTTCGAATGCATCTGTAGAATCTTTAAGGGCATTGACGATCTGATCGGCTGTGCGCTGACGATCTGCAAAAGGAGTCAGATTAATGCGCAGGTGGGCCCAGTTGTCTTTTTCACCTGGTTCACGTTCGCCGTGGCTGCCGATTTTGGACGCAAAAGAGACCACTTCAAAATCTGGCAAGCCAAGAATCAACTCTTCCAATTCTTTGACGCGCTCGGCAGTCCGCTCCAGAGGTGTTCCGACCGGTACAGTGACATAGACGTCAAAGACATCGGCAGCTTTGTCCGGAAAGAGAATAAAGCTCATATAGGTTCTGGCGTACCACAGCGATCCAATGAGAAGACCCACCGTGAGGAGGATGTACAGATAGCGCAGTTTGAGGACCACTTTGAGGATTTTTTCAAAAATGTGGCGCAAAAATAAAAACCAACTCCGATTGCGCTTTTTTTCGGTTTTGATGCGCTTCAGGCCAGGCACCAGGTGGGCAGGCAGAGCAACTGTCAACTCGAAAAGAGAAATAAAGAGTGCAAGAGAAATAACCAGGGGGATGACTTTGACAAATTCACCACTCACTCCCGGCATAAAAAAGAGTGGAGCAAAAGCAAAAAAGGTGGTGATCAGGGTGGTAAAGACCGGTTTTGCCACCTGGCTCAAGCCATTGGTGGCAGCATCCAGAGGGTCGTCGCCGAGTTCTCGTCTTCGGACGATATTTTCCGCGACAATAATGCCATCATCCACAATGATTCCAATGACGATGAGCATAGCTGTCAGCGAGATGATATCCAGATAGGCTCCCATCAAAGGCAAAAGAACGATCACTCCCAAGAGCGCCACCGGAATACCCAATGCCACCCAAAAGGCTGTGCGAACCGACAGAAAAAGTGCCAGGATGATCAATACCAGAACCAGACCGATCCCCCCGTTGTTCAAAACCACCTCGAATCGTCTGCGCACCGATTGTGAAATATCGTCTGTCTGCAAAATCTCTACGCCTTCAGGCATGAGATCCTGCTGTTCAGTCATGAATTCATTGATTGCATCAACGGTGCGTATGATATCGGCTTTTTCTCGTTTGAGCACCTGAAAGGTAATGGCGGGCCTGCCATTGATACGCGAAAGAATATTGGGTTCTTCAAAACCCTGCTCTATATCTGCCACATCACGCACATAAATCGCTGGTCCGTTAAACGTGGTGCGCACAACTACATTGGCTACGTCCCTGGGTTCTTCAAATTGTGCCAGGGTGACGAGATTGCGCTCACTGCGATAGGATTCGAATGTCCCCCCGGTCGAGCGGATATTCCGGGTTCGGATCGCATTGGCAATCTCTTGTAAAGAGAGATCGAGCGATTTTAATTGCTGTGGATCCACCAGGACTTTGACCTCAGGATCAAGATACCAGTACTCACGCACGCGCGAGACCCCATTTACCTCCTCTAGCTTTTTCTTGAACAGTCTGGCCGTTTCGCGCAATTGTCGATAGGGGACGTCGCCTGCGATTCCCACTTCTATGATGGGGACCTCTGTATTGTCCAGTTCGGTGATCATGGGGGCATCTCTGACTTGTTCGGGCAGATCTGTCACACGGTTTACCGCTCGTCGAATATCGGTTTTGATCTGTTCCTTATCATCGGCCTGTACATCGATACTGACCGTAATCACGGAAATATCTTCCATAGAATAAGAAGTAATGCTTTCTATGTTTGATACCCCTTTGATCTCACTTTCGATTTTGTTGGTGACATTGAGCTCCACATCTTTGGGCGACGCGCCGGGATATCTCGTGGTGATGATTACCTGGCCAAAATCGACATTCGGAAAGGTGTCTCTTTTTAATTGTAAGAGGGTTACCACTCCAAGCAAAATGACAAGGATGGTAAAGACATTTGCCAGCATGTGTCGTTTGGCAAAAAATCGAAAAAGGGCCTTCATGGCTTATTCTCCCTGAACATCGGTTAAGCGATCTGTCAATTCGTGGTATTGCATGATCATCTGATGGTAACGAACAGCGTTCTCAGCATATCGTAATCTGGCATTCTCTTCATTGTCCCTGCTCTGAATGACGAAATTCAGCTGACTTTTACCTTTATTATAGAGCTCGAGTTCTTGCTCGGTCTTTTTTTCTGCGGTTTGAATTTGTGTGCGACTGAGCTCCATGATTTCTTTCATGTTTTCAATTTGTACCCATAAATTTCGTATACGAGACAATATTTCCAGTTTGGCCTGTTTTTGTTCATAGTCTGCCTGACGCAATTGTACCGTAGCTTTTTGTATGTCCAGTTCTGCCGATCGCTTTCCCAATGTTTGGGAATAGACCAGAACTGCGGAAAAATCGGGATAGGTCATTTCCAGGGATTGTCCAATGGCATCATCACCACCCAATAGCCGAAATCCCACATTGAGATCCAGACGTGATTTTTTCGCTTCCACAAACCCCTGCTTTTGTTTTTCCAGCTGTTCAATCGAACGTTCTTGTATGATAATCGGGCGTAAATCGGAAATGTTTTCTTTAACGTCATCAGGAGAAGAAATCTCTCGTGTTTCATAAAGCGCATAAACCGGATTCATGGTTTCGAGATCGGGCTTTTCGAGCATGATCGCCAATTCTGCCCGTTTTGATTCTGCTTGTGATTGAAATAACATCAGAGTCTGTTCTGCCAGAATGACTGCATCTTCGGACCGTAACACATCGACCTGGTCGACTAAAAACGACTCGTGTTTTTCAGTAATCAATCGGTACGCCTCTGTAGACAGATCAAGACGATCCTGGGCGATTTTTACTTTTTCTTCGGCCAGGATCCATTCCAGAAAAGAAATGCCAAATGACAATAAAATCTTTTCCTGTTGTTCAAAAGTTTGCAATTCTGTGATGGAAAGTTGCATTTCGCTGATTTCATAGGGCAAACGGTCGAGCTCTCCCCCATAATTCTGTAACAAGGGCTGTGTATAATTCAGAGAGAATGTATGCGTGTAAAGTCTGTTGAATCCCGTCGGAATCTGAAATCGTCCACCTGCTGTCGGAAATGAGATAGGGGGGAGGTTTTGATCGGTCAGGTCAGATGCCCACCCCACGGAAAACCGGCCGCCTGTAGACCAAAATGTTCGGTTCATCGACGCATCAACGGAAGCACTTGTCACGCGGGTCGGTGAAAAGGGGCTTGTGGGTATCGGCCGGCTGTATACGAGTGCCGGTCGGGACTCTATTCTCCAATCCTGTCGTGTCGCAATCTGCTCTGAATTTATCTGTTGAATTCTCGGAGGCAGGTCCAGCGCTTTGAATGAGGGGTGGTTTTGTCTTACCAGACTAAAAAAATCTTTTAGATTGATGGATTGGGAAAACGTCAGGGATGTGATGATAAACATATGAAAAGAGCTCATTAAAAGCCACTTCATGGATAGATTCTCCTGTGAGAGGTATTTATATCAAAAAGGCTTTTTGCTTACTTTAGGATTTGCTTTAAATAACAGTATTTGAGAGGCAGGTATTCTGAAAAATTTACCATATGAAACCTTCCGGCAAAGAATCTCGGAATCTCGTTCGCAGCCAATGGCAGGGAATGCATCGGATTGGCTTTGCCAACCCCGGACGTCGAAAATGTGTTGGTATCGTCTGCCATAATGAGAGAATCATTGAACACTATATCTGGAAAGATATAAAGACTTGTAAAACATTGTCACAGTTTGCCCAAATCCAGAACATATCAGGGATTTTCACGTCTTTGCCCATAAAACGAGTGACATAGACTGGTCCTGGCGCCACAAGCAATTGCAGGAACGGGAACAATAGCGATCAAACATTTGTTACAGTGTGCTCTGCAAAGGAATGCAGGTTTGGAGGAAAAAAATGAAATTTAGAACAATACTTTTAGTTTTATTTTTTACTGTCGGACTGGTATACAGCCAGAACCGGCAAAGCAGTGGTTCCGGCGGACAAGCGGTCACCGGATCAGTGTATGATGTAAATCAAGGCGAACCCATCGAATATGCCAATATCATTTTATTCGATCGAACAGACAGTACGCAGATCACCGGTACAACCAGTGGTGAAGCCGGTCGTTTTACTATCAAGGGGGTTCGACCCGGCAATTACTATTTGCAGGTGCGGTTTATCGGATATCACAACAAGACTGTAGATGCGGTTCAGGTCGAGCCGACAAGTACTCCTGTGGATTTGGGCGTGATCCCTATGGAACCCACGGTGTTGAATATGGAGAGTGTGGCTGTCGAGGCTGACCGTGCTGCTGTGACTTATGAAATCGATAAAAAGGTCGTCGATGTCAGCAAAATGCAAACCGCGGTATCCGGGTCGGCCGTAGAGGTGCTGGAAAATGTACCTTCGGTCACTGTTGATATCGAGGGCAATGTGAGTTTGCGCGGCAGCGGCAATTTCCGGTTATTGATCGATGGCCGTCCGACTATAATGGATGCCACTGATGCTTTACAGCAAATCCCTGCCAGCACGATTGAAAATATAGAAATCATTACCAATCCGTCTTCAAAATTCGATCCGGATGGAACATCCGGGATCATCAATCTGGTCATGAAAAAGAACAAGACTAACGGCCGCAGCGCATTGGTTAATGCCAACGGTGGGCTGAATGACAAGTATGGTGGTGATGTGTTGTTCCAAAGCCGTCAGAATAATGTTAGCTATTTGGTGGGATTGGATTATACAAATCACGTGTATGAAGGCAATGGCATGGAAGAGCGTCGGACTACTCATGATGGCGTGGATACCTACATGTCTGTTAGCGGAAACGGCAACCGTGGCCGGTATTCCCAGGGTTTACGCGCTGCTGTAGAGTGGGATGTGACATCCAAGGATCTTTTTACCATCAATAGCCGCTTTAGCGATGGGTCATTCAAGAGCAGTTCGGACCGCGATTATCTCGAATGGGATGATCAGGATCCGAGTCGTAATCGTTATTTCAGTCGCGAAGACGGAGAACGCTCGGGCACCAGTTTCGGTCTGAACCTGGGCTGGTTGCACCGCTTTGCCCAAAAAGGCCACGAACTCAATGCAGAGGTCAATTATGGCTATCGTGATGGTGACGATGACTCTAATAACGAGCTTTTGAATGACGCATTTGAACTCGTTCAGGGCAAGCGCTCCACTGAATCGGGTCCGTCCAGAGATTTGGAACTCAAACTCGATTATACCTTGCCTTTGGGTAAAAAGGAAAAATTCGAAGCCGGATTCGAGAGCGAATTCGATCGTTCCAAAGAAGAGACCGCAGCGTGGGATTATGATGCAGGAATCCTCGAGTATGTGGAACTGCCTGACTATGCCCACACTACGACCTATAACCGAACCACTCATTCATTATATGCCCTTTACGCAGGCAATGCAGGATCGCTGGGATACCAGGGAGGGCTGAGAGCCGAATATACCGATCGTCTGGTCGAGCTGGCAGATCAAAGTGAACGAGCTGTGATCAATCGATGGGACCTTTTTCCGACCCTACACTTTTCATATCAGCTGGGGGGACAAAAGCAAGCGATGACCAGTTATACACGTCGTATCGACCGGCCGCGCGGTTACTGGCTTGAGCCGTTCGAAACCTGGGATGATGCTTATAATGTGCGCACCGGAAACCCGGGCCTGAAACCCGAATATATCGATTCTTATGAGGTTGGATATTCTATGCCTGTCGGACAAACCATGGTCTCCAGTGAAGTCTATTATCGCGTCAGCGACAATAAAATCGAGCGTGTTCGTTCAGTCTATGATGACAATATCACCTTGCGCCGTCCTGAAAATGTGGGTACCGATTATGCCCTGGGCTGGGAGATGATGATCGATGCGGAAATGGCTCGATTCTGGAATTTGGGATTGACAGGAAATCTCTATGACTATCGAGTAAAAGGCGTTATCGAAGGTCAGGAATATGAGCGGCAGAGTTTTAACTGGAGCACCCGCTTGAACAATACGTTCAAAATCACCTCGTCGTTTCAGGTACAGCTGACCGGCCGGTTTATCAGTCCCAGTGTTTCTTCTCAGGGACGACGTGAGGGCTTTTTTATGACCGACATGGCAATACGCAAGGATTTTATGGATCGCATGCTGTCATTGACATTACAGGTACGTGATCTGTTCGATCAGGCACGATATGAATATGAATCAAAAGGGACCGGTTTTTATACGCGTCGCGAATTCAACCGCGAATCTCCCATTGTGATGCTCAATGCCCGATTGAACCTGAATAATTTCAAACAAGATAGGCGTGACGGGCGAGGGGGAGGCATGGATGGAGGAATGGGTGGGGATATAGAGTTTTAAATTATACCTTCTGGAACCCGTTTTTTTGAAATGTCACCTGATTCGTATTCATTGACCTCCAGCCATGAAAAGATTTTTTAAAATATTCAGGCCCGGCAATTGCCGGCCCTGTCTTATTTAACGGCTAATCCATAGCCAACGAAGGTTCAACGGGTTCTTTACTATAGACAGTGATCTGGTGACCAAACTGCTTGACCGGCACATAGCCCGAGTCTAAGAGGATCGATCGAAATTCGTGCCAGGTCGCATATATCTCTGGGGGTGGTCTGCAATAGACGACCATCGAAGGAATTCCTGCACTGATTTGCTCGACGATGGCATCATACCCGTATCGATAGCTGATCAATTGCAGATGATAGAACACAGGAATGGAAGCCTGCCGTTTTGCATAAAAATAGATCTGAGCCTCTGAAAAGGCAACAAATATTTTTTCATCCGGTTCTGAATTCTGTCGAACATATTCTCCGGCTTGTTCGGAATATAAATATGCCATCCTTCCGTATAGATTTTTACTAATTTTTTTGGGCTCATAAAACCAATAAGGGATTTCTGAAAAAAGAAAGAATATTGAGGAAAAGATCAGTAAGCTGTAATATGCTTTAACAAATTGATGATTTTTAAATAATAGAATCCGTCCACAAGTAATTGTAAGCAGTGGGATTAACTGAACGAAATAATGTTGAAACCAATTTCCTCCTATACTCATTCCGATAATCGATGATACAAACCAGCTCAAAAAAAATAGTTGTTCTTTTTTAGGTCGATTTATTAAGACAATCAAAGTAATCGTCATTAAAGGTAATATTACTGGTAGAACTTGCACTACACTGATAGAAAGGGATGCGAATTGATCCTCTAAACTAAATGTAATGGGAGATGCGGAGACAAGTCGGTTTTCAATAAAAGAGTAACGGAATGCTTGCCAATCGATCAGGTATCCATGCAAAACACATAAAAGGGGAGCAATCACAAAGCCTAGTGAAAGTCTAATAAAATCTCTAGATTTTCGATCAGAAAATAACCATAAAAATGCCAAGATATAGCCTGATATTCCGATAGGTTTTATTGTAAGAGCAATACCTGATAAAACTCCGGCCCAAAACCAGTTCTGTTTCCACGTAAGAAAAGCTGCCCAGGTTAAAGGAAGAATGGCAAACAATTCACCATTCGCTGTAAATCCTTCTATGCCCGGGGCCGTTACAAATACGATAAATGTCATCGCGCTGACAAGTCCAGCTGCTATTGAGGAAAAAAGGTGTTTGGAGAAAATGAAAATGATCCATGCTGTGGCAGCAGTATAGAGTGAAGCGGCAAAGCGTATTGCAAATATACTTTCACCGATCAGGATGAATATCAACTTATAAATGATAAATATTCCTTGTAGGCGATCAAACGGAATATCTACATAAGGCTGGAAATTTTTCCCCCAAAAATAAGCGACATAAGCATATCCTCCTTCATCGCTAATCATGGGGACATTAAAAAAAGGGAATCTGATCAAAAGGGTCACCAAAAAAAGTGAGACCATGAGACCGGTTTGTTTTAAAGTATCCCTGTCCAGCGTGTGCTGCGCCATATTTTCTGTCCTTTAGCAATGAATAGACTCTATATATTACTTTATCTTTTACAGATTTGCGTAAAAATGGGTATAGTTGCTTATTCACAAGACCCTCTTGCTGAAAAGATCAGAATTCCTGCTTGCTTCCTCTGGATTGAATCAATATATTAATCATTGCTTTATCGGTATTGTCCTGTTCCAAACCGCATTCTAGTACCAATACAGGGGAAGCGATTATGTTCAAGAGACCGGTTACCTGGATCATCTTTGCCATCTTGGCTGTTTTGAGTGCCTTTGTTGCTATCCGATTTTTCCCTCGTGCTTTTCCCATTGTTTCACTTGATCTGCAAATGAGCCGGCAATCTGCGCTGCAACGGGCGCAAAATCTGGCCGAAAAATATCACTGGGGCCCCAAAGATTTTGAACAAACGGCTTCATTTTCGGGTGACCCGCATGTGCAGTATTATGTCGAGTTGGAAGCAGGGGGAACAGATGCACTTACCGACATGATGGAAAATGATTATTATCACCCCTATACCTGGCAGGTACGCCATTTTCATCCCGGCAAGGCTCATGAAACCCTTTTGATTTTTAAACCTGACGGCACTGCTTATGGGTTTGTCGAAATGATCCCTGAAGATGAACCGGGTGCCTCTATCCCGGCTGATTCAGCATTGACGATTGCCGAGTCTTTGGCAACATCAGAGTGGCAAGTCGACCTATCCCCTTACCAACTGGTGGAAGAGTCAGAGGATGTGCGACTGGGGGGGCGTACCGATCATACGTTTGTCTATGAACGCACAGATCGACAAATCGGTCAGGCGCATTATCGTCTCCGATTGGTGGTGTCGGGCGCGCAATTATCAGAGCTAAAGCACTTTGTACAAGTGCCGGAAGGATTTGATCGACGATATGAACAGATGCGTTCACAAAATCAGTTATTGTCAACCTTTGGCTCTGCTGCCATCGTCTTGTTGTATGGTGTGGGCGGCATCATCATCGGACTTTTTTTCCTGCTCAAAGTACGCTTTGTCTTGTGGCGTAAGCCTTTGATTTGGGCCTCCATTATCGCTTTTCTCCAGGTGCTCTCTAATATCAATCGTTGGCCCTTACAATGGATGGATTATGATACGGCCCTTTCACCCGAAAATTTCCTGTTGCAGCGCATACTGACACTATTCGGTATATTTATCGGAGAGACATTGCTGTTAGCGGTAACGTTTATGGCTGCTGAAAGTTTATCGCGAAAGGCGTTTCCTCATCATGTACAATTCTGGAAGATCTGGCGCAAAAAGCCTGCTTCCACTCTACCCGTATGGGGCCAGACTTTTGGAGGTTATTTGTGGGTACCCTTTACCATGATTTATATTGTCTTTTTTTACTGGCTGGCAAATGAGGTCTTGGGCTGGTGGACTCCTTCGGATGTATTGTTTCAGCCAGATATGCTCGCCACTTTTTTCCCCTGGCTTTCTGCCCTTGCGATTTCATTACATGCCGGCTTTTGGGAGGAAGCCCTGTTCCGTGCCATTCCTATTGCCGGAGCGGTTTTATTAGGCCGGCGATTTGGTAAAACCGGGATATGGCTGGGTGTTGCCCTGGTGCTGCAGGCGGTTATCTTTGGTGCCGGACATGCAAATTATCCTCAGCAACCCGCATATGCACGTATTCTCGAGTTGGTTTTTCCTTTTATTATCTATGGCGGAATTTATTATGTATTTGGCCTCCTTCCGGTCATTATTGCCCACTTTACATATGATGTGGTATGGTTCGCTTTGCCGTTGTTCGTCTCTTCAGTACCAGGAATCTGGCTGGATCGCATGTTGGTCATCGGTTTGACCCTCATTCCCGTATGGGTGATTATCGGTGCACGTCTTCGTACCGGATCGTGGCTGAGCATAAAGGATTATTTAAACAAAACCTGGGAGCCCCACCCCAAACAAGAACCCAAAGAACCTGCACGCGAGCCAGAGGAGACAGAAATTCCGGCATGGGCCAGCCGAGGATTATGGATTGCGGGATTTTCCGGACTGATCCTGTGGATCGCTTTTACTCCATTTAACCATCATACTGTACCTTTGCGGATTGACAAATCCGAGGCTGTCAATTATGCTCAGCAAGAATTGACTGCACGTCAGATCGATTTGCCAGAGACCTATCGAACATTGCCCTTTGTCTTGCAACCGCTGGGCATCGATGACCGGTTTGTGTGGCAAGAAGGCGGCACGCAAATATACACCTCGCTTGTAGATGAATATATCGCTCCTCCGCTGTGGAAAATTCGTTATGCGACATTTAAAGGAGATATAGAAGCCCGGGCAGAAGAATACCTGCTCTCGATAGGCAATGATGGCAGACTCTATCGGTTTATTCATCAGCTGCCGGAATCCAGGCAAGGAGCCAGACTCGAAGAGGAGCAAGCGAGAGAGCTCGCTTTTGCCCATTTACGCGATCGCTATAAAATGACTCCGGAGAATCTGTTAGAGGTCACGGCAGAGCCGTCAAAATTGCCTAACCGGACTGACTGGTCTTTTGCCTATGCCGACACTAATAATTATCCGCTTGAGCAAGGACAAGCCAGAATATATATACGCATTGGCGGAGAGGAAATTACAGATTCCTACTATCAGATTTATGTCCCCAATGAATGGGAACGTCAGGAACGAAATCGCACCAATGTTATGGATATTGTCAAAACTTCAGATCAGGGATTAATGATTCTAACGATATTTGCCGGGGCAATTGCTGCTATAGTTGCCTGGAGCCGCAAAAAATTCAATGTAAAACTTTTTTTGCTGGTTGCAGGATTTTTTCTGATCAAGCAATTCATCGGTCTGGCCAATAGCTGGCCAACGATCGTTACTCAATTTGCAACGGCCCAGCCGTTTATGACCCAGGTTATCATCCTGATCATCGGAGGCTTGATCGTCTCTGTGGTCATTTCTTTGGGGTTTGGATTGTTGGTAGGTTTTTTACGAGCCTGGACACCTATCCAAAAATTGCAACAACGAGGCATTTTGTTGGCGATTTTTGCAGGATTCTTGATGAGTGGTGTAATCTCAATTTTGCTTTATTTCAGCCCTTCTCTTCAGCCCAGGTGGCCTGATTACTCTGCTCTTGGTGATGCCCTCCCTGTTCTGGGATTGGTCCTTAGTCCGATTAATCGTTTCTTCATGGTCACAGGCTTTTTCCTTCTCACCTTTAATTGGACGGACAAAATTACACAGCAAGGGCGTACGCGTAAATGGATAGTTTTTTTATTTATGCTTATTATCGGGTTCATTTTTATTGGCCAGTTCGAATTCAACACACTATTGTCTTTTAGCCTTGCAGGATTGGTCACAGGATTGGTTCTTGTCGGACTGTATTATGCTCTTTTTCGTCATCAGCTCAGTCTGGTATGGATATTTACTGCAGTGGTTATCCTACTGGGTCAATTGGACAGAATTTTGATCTACTCACAACCTGTTTTTGGAGTGGGTTTGATTTTGTCTGTCGCTCTAATTGCCTTGATGAGCTGGTATTTTTACAGGAAATTCTCTTCAAAACAAGCTGCTTGAGAAAGAGTGCACTGCAAAGCGAGCGGTTCTCCGGCCTGCTTTGCAGTGCCAAGTCTCCGTGATAATCCTCTGCATAGTCATTTTGATAATTTGCGTGTTTTGTGATTCGACTCACCGAGATTTCGAGAATAGAGTTGTCATTTTGAAAATTAAAATTAAATTAAGGTGAAACGACTTGTTTGACATCCTGAGACCCCGCACCGGTTTTTGCAAAGTCAGTAGAATCATTTATTACGGAATGGATGGTGTATTATTGTGCGATCAGGATGTTGGCGATGGATGTGGGGGTGGGTCTTTATCTCTTTGGCTGCGTTTGCTCAGAGTAATGGAATTATATCCGATGAAATTCTAAGGCCCTGGAATTATAATGGTTTTTTGCCCCCCACGCCTGAGGGGGCTTGTTATGTAGACCACGTTTTTAAATCCCGGATCTCACGGGTCACCAATGTAAGTCGATTTAATCAGGACTTGTTAGGTGGATATTTCTCAAACAGCGAAATTTGCATGTTTAATATCGATGGGTCGTATTTTATTGCAATAGAAAATGAGAACTATCAGGGCGAGCTGCAGCTGGTGACTTTTTTGTATGATGGTCAGACCGGCGAACGTCTGAGTGTGCTGGGTACCGGGAGTATGCGACCCTGGTGGATTCGATGGACGCTAGCCGACCACTATACCGTCAATGGTCAACCGGTTTATTTTGATCCGGTTTATCATTTTTATAAATACGAAGGGAATGAAATCCGTCTCTATGATGTGCGGGATACCAGTACCTGGGTGGTTTTGCGGCAATTTAGCGAGTATACCAGCATTGGCCCTGCGGGGGGTGAGGGGGATATCTCGGATAATGGTCGGTATTGGGTTCTCGATGGTGATGAGCAAGAGTTGTTTGTCTATGATCTGGTCGATGATATAAAGTATCCTGCATCTACGTTTGATTTGGGAGAGATGGGGGCCCCAAATAATACGGTTGGCCTGGATTACGCCGCCATCTCTGCGGGAGGTGACTATGTGGTTGCGGTATGGGGGTCAGACGCTGCTTTGGATGAGCGTTATCACGGCATTGAAATTTATGACAAGAACTGGAATTTTATTCATCAAATTCATCCCGGAAAAATTCATCTGGAAATGGGAATCGATGCCTTTGGTGATGATGTTGTCTATACTGCAGCGACGTATGGATTTAATGATTTTTTTGCAGCGCGCGGTGTGGTGCCCGGTGATCTGATATCGATTCGGCTTGCCGATGCCCAGTACAGGCTGTTGAAACATATTCCAATATGGGCTCATTTTAATATCACTGCTTGTAATTCAGTGACAGATGGGTCGTACGTTTATTATTCATATGGCGAAAGATCTACGAATCCCGATTCTTTGTGGGCTCCCTTTTGGAGCGAGATCATTGAAGTCCCTACGGATGGAAGTGGAGCTGTCCGCAGACTGGTACATAATCGTTCACATGAAATCTCTGGAAAGATCATGAAATACTGGCAACCCGATCCATTGGTGAACAGACAGGGAACTAAAATTTTATATCGAAGCACTTATGCCGGGGAAATTGGAGAATTATACTTGTTCGATGTAGGTTCTCGCGATGATCCGCCTCCCAGTTTTAGTGCCACGATCAAAATGGCTCTGCAGGGTTTTTATGATATAAACCAGGGACACATGCAACCCTCTACTCCCGAAAGCTGGGTACCCTTGTCCAGCCCCTATTCGGAGGCTCCGCGTACCCTGACAGAGATGCCAGATGGGGTCGTAGACTGGGTTTTAGTATCGTTGCGTGAATTGGATACCGGGCCGGTTTTAGCTTCCTCGAGTGCGTTATTGTTCAAAGATGGCTACCTGGGTATGGACCATGTTCAAACCCAGCTTGTGAACTGGGAAGGAGTGCCGGATGGTGACTATTATATCATTATCGAACACCGAAACCACATGTCAGTTATGACCGCCAGTCCCTATACTTTTAGCGAATCAACGCCAGCCTTTATTGATCTGACCTTGGATAATCAAGTCATAAATGGTCCGAATAGCGTGGTAGATGTTGTATCTGGCCATTGGGCCCTTTGGGCCGGTGATCTTGATAACAATTTAATTATCGACCAGAATGATTTTACACTTTGGAAAGCTGCTGCCGCGCAATCAGAGAGTGGATATCGAACCAGTGATCTAAATGGTGATTCTTTGGTCACGACGCGTGATTATCGGCTTTGGTTCAATAATTATCGAGCGGGTGCTTATTCGATTATCCCGGAATAAAACAAGGGAGAGATTTGACACAACCTCATCCTGACACAGAACGCCGTTTAGGCCGGTATTCAACCACCGCAATTGTGGTCGCCAATATGATCGGTGCCGGTATCTTTACGACATCGGGAATCATGGCGGGTCAGCTGCCTGCTTCCGGGTGGGTGCTCTTGTGTTGGATACTCGGAGGGATGATTGCTCTTGCAGGGGCGCTCTGTTATGCGGAATTGGCGACCCGAATGCCCGAGGTCGGAGGGGAATATCTCTATTTAAAAACCCTGTTCCACCCGGCCCTGGGATGGTTGTCCGGCTGGACCAGCTTTTTTGTGGGGTTTAGTGCTCCAATTGCCGCGTCAGCCATCGGATTTGCGGCATATCTTTTGGCTGGCCTGTTGAATTTAGTGCCGGCCTGGCAGTTTTTAAATTCTGCATGGGTTCAACCTGCGATGGCCACGATCATTATCGCCATATTTACAGCTATCCATTACGTGGGCTTGAAAGTAGGTGCTGCAGTACAAAATGTTCTTACCATTATCAAAATACTTATTGTACTCGGATTATCAGTCCTGGGCTGGATAGGGAGTTCTATGCACCCCATTACCTTCAGTACCGTTACGACCCCGGCAACGGGTACTCTACTGGGATTTGGTACCGCGATGATGCTGGTCATGTTTTCTTTCAGCGGCTGGAACGCCAGCTCTTATATTGCAGGTGAAGTCAAAAATCCCCGCAAGAACTTGCCCTTTTCTCTCATTGCTGGGACCCTGGTGGTCATGCTTTTATATTTAATGGTCAATATTTTTATTTTTCAATCCGCTCCGTATGAGGTCTTGCAAGGAAAAATCGCGGTTGCCGAAACCGCTTTGCAGCACTCGGTGGGCCCGGTCATCACAAAATGGCTCAGTGTACTTGTCAGTCTGGCATTACTATCCAGTCTCTCTGCTTTTATTCTTATCGGTCCCCGTGTCTATTATGCCATGGCAAAGGATCGATTGTTTTTTGCTTACGCAGCTCAGATACACTCAAAATACAAAGTGCCCAGCCGATCCATCCTGATTCAAGGATTGGCCGCGATTGTTATGGTGCATCTGGGGACTTTTGAACAATTGTTGATTTATATCGGATTCGCTTTAGGGATTTTTCCCTGGTTAGCTATCCTGGGATTGTTCAAGGCTCGCAAGATGGGTATTGGAGATGAAACTGCAGTAAAAACTCTTGGTTTTCCCTATACCCCTCTGTTCTATCTGTTTGCCAGTTTGACACTTTTAATTGTTGCATTTATTAATCGTCCGCTCGAATCAAGCGCAGCCCTGATTACCATTACCCTGGGTTTGGTTTTTTATTATTTTTGGCAGCGAAAAACTCGTGCTACTTGATTCCAAACAGAGCTTTTTTACAGTCATTGAGCGCGCCTCAACTCCTATCGGCCATTCATTTGATCAAAGTCACCTTTCTTGCTTTATGATTTCCAGGGCTTGAAAGATCGATGAGATATACACCACTGGTCACAGGAACATCGTGATCATCACGCCCATCCCACTGCATGTAATGAGTTCCTGCGGTCAGTTCACCTTTGTAGAGTGTGTTGATCACCTGACCGTTTATGGATATGACTTTGAGTTCAATAGGCGCTGTATAGGGCATTTTGATTATGCATGTGGTCGACATATTAAAAGGATTAGGAAAAGCAGGCAAGAGTGTGAATGTCTCTGGCAGAATGTTTTCAGGTACTGTTACCGAGATTTCACCGATATAATGACGTTGGCCATTGATATCCTGTTGCCAGAGCCGGTACAAGGTCAAGCCCGATTCTATCCTGTCATCGGTAAAAGTATACAGAGTGGTGTCGGTTGCCGTCCCCTTTCCACCGAGTGCATCATGGCTATTATAGTCGGCGAGCCACTGCCAGGCATCGTCACTCGATTTTCTTTCGAGAATGAATCCTAGATTTTCAGATTCCGAATGGGTTTGCCACGTCAGGATAACTCTGTTCTGGTCCAGTTCGGCCTCAAAAGAAGCCAGCGATACCGGCAGCACGAAATCATCAGGCACAATATCTACTCTGGGGGTTGCGGAAACCGGTGACCAACCACTACTCAATGGCGTATAGAGGGCAAAAATACTATAGGCCACCATAAATCCGGGGCGATAAATCCGCCATTCACCATCGCTGAATCTCACCAACCAGCGGGAATCGTCATCTTTGCGATAAGAGGCATATCCATTATAATCTTCGGCTTCGCGGGTGTAGGCACCATTGCCAGAGATGGCTTCCAATACCTGTAGTCCCGATGGTGTTAAAGGGGTATTCGGATCTGATTGGGCTGTAATCCACCCACTGATAGGCGGATCGTCCGTATCGGATTGTACATGGTAAAGAATTTCATCTTCTGAAGTTACAATGCTCCAGGAATTTAAACCACTGGAAGGATAATCAACAATCCATCTGACATACCAATCAGCGCCTGGTAATTTATAGGAGGCTTTGCCATTATATAGTGTTGCCTCTGGTTCATATACTCCATCCTGATAGCCTCTGAATGTGTTGCGTACCCAAGCTTTGACAGCAAATGCAGAGGATGTCAAGCTCAATAAAAGTAGGATGGGAATCCATTTTTTCATTCTAACCTCCCAAAACACCGTCTCGTCTGTCCCGACTAAAATCCCCCCAAAGTAGAATATACATATTTACTATATAATAATTACCAAAATTTTATCGATCTGCAGACAATATGTACTGTGGAAGAAAGGCGTTAGTTGCTGCGCGCATTTTGAATCCAGAGATCATAATCAGCGGAATCAACTTTGCCGTCCATATTGGTATCGGCATCGAGATAGCCAACGACACTATCTCTGTTGACATTATACCACAACCGGTAATCCATCGTATTGATCATATTGTCGCGATTGATATCCGCCCCTTTGATCGCCCATCTGGTGGCATCGATATCTATGGCTGTTTTGCGATCATAAAACTGATCCTGACCCAGGGTAAAATCAAAAAATGCGGTCGAGTTATTCTGTAAATGGATAGGATTTGCACTGATGGCTTTACAATGATTTCTATGGGTGATATGGATATAGTAAGAATTGGGAGCGAGATTTTCAAAACGCAGCATTGCAGAGTTACCATCCCTGTTGATCGAGTATCCATTTTTATCTATAAACACCGATTCTTGAACAAGCGGCGTTCCATCAGGTGACAAACTCAATTCCAAAAGGACCCAGTCGACTGCTTGGTCTGGTATGGCGTGTTGAAAAACCGGTGCCTGGGGATACGGTGAATCGGAGGGTAAAAGATCCTTTTGATACAGTGAATCACTCATTTCCTGACCAGAAGAGATAAAAGGCCCCTGTAACCATAAACGAAAAGTAAGCAGCGGATCACTGGTCGCGCTGACCTTGACAAGGGCATCTTTTGAAAACGGCGAATAGACGCGACTAACAGACCCTCCCGGCAGAGCGCCACCCGCCAACCAGGATCCAGTTTCGGGTTGCAGCCATTCCAATTGGTAAAATCCTGACTGATCGGAAAGATCAAAGCTCACCTTATGGCTATCAGGTAAATAGATGGCCCATTCGAGATTTCTCTGAATACAGAGTCCGCCCGGACTGGTACGAGATGGTTGTGGCACACACTCGTGAAATGGCATGGTTTGAGTGAAAAATGATTTCAAATGACCGAGTTCCAGCGCGCCGGGGGTATAGAGTTTATCCGTTTGCAGAATCTTTTCTTTAGCTGTGCAAGTATAGATACACCCGTACATAAGATAGCTGTTCGCCATGGCAATCGCCCATGAGTCTTTGCGAATTTGATCTTTGGTTTGATTGGAATGGTGATAAAAGGGATCAGAGTTTTCCTGTGGGCCTTCATAGCCATACTCATCCACACACACAGGTAAACCATAGGGTCTGTCGGTCATGGCAGAGTCATATAGAGCTTGCGCATCACCGTACATTTGTTGCATGATATAATCTAGCCAGTCGGAAAACAGAGAATAATCTTTGCTGTTCGAGGTATATCCGGTGGGATGAATTGAAAGCGGATGATCATAGGGATCCCAATAATCGATCAAACCGCCAAAATAATCGTACACCTGTGGGGTACTTGTTTCATTATATTCTCCTGAAACTACCCATACCACGTTATATGCAGCATATCGAGCAACGATATATTTGGCGAATCTTTCAAACTGGGGTATTGTAAAATCATCGAATGTTTGGGCCCAGACAAAAAGTAAACCCGGCACAATATCTTTTCCGAGCATGTATTCGATACGTGCATCTACCCAATCAAAATAGGGAGGCTGAAGTCTGTCCAGATCAGAATCATTTTCCCAAAGACTTCCTCCTTCATTGATGGAAGGATCTTGGACGGTATGAATCACTCCGGAGATGAAATTAAAACCCTGAGCCGCTCGGGCATCGACATAGGGTTTAAAATGGGTTTCGAATGCGGCATTTTTGCTTCTGAACATCCGCCAACAAGTATCCCCCATCCGAAAAAAAGGAGACCCATCACTATGAAAGAAATGTCGACCCTGGATTTGTAAAAATCCTAAAGTGGAGGATGTGCATTCAACCGTTCCTGATTGCTGATCTAATAGTGGATCATTTGAGGTGATTGAATATGACCAGGATCCTGTTATTGTGGGAGCGAATCGTACTGCCCAGGTGGTTCCTCCTTTCCAAAATCCGGGTAGTGTAATACTCGCATCCCCTGGGCCGGAAAAATGGGCGTCGAGAGTCACCGTTGTATAAGGGTTATCATATACAGAACCCGTCAATTCAATTTCACATACTCCATAACGAGGCGTGGAATGCTGCGCTTTTGTGAGCGTCACAAATAGAATTAAAAGACCATAAAGCCATCCGGGCGGTGGCATAGCGTTCCATAGCATATCTTACCTGCAAATTGTCAAAGTTATCGCCCCATAGCCTCTCAAAAAAAGATAAAGAAATTTATTTAAAATTCAAAGAGTATTAAAAAAGTGACCAAAAAAACCAATTTGTTGCCATAAAGCCTCATCTATTCACTTGATGGGACAAACTTGCGTAACAAATATATTACACCTCAAGAGGGTGTCTATGTAAGTGCATAAAAAACAGCTTAAAGTGTTTGTCATAACTGTATGATAGTTTGGTTCAGCTTTTGCATATTGCCCGGCGAGATAAAAATGAGGAGTCTGGTATGAAACTCAAAATTGCGGTTTTTTTTAGTCTGGCAAGTATGCTATATGCGCAACCGTATATCCCGGTAGATTCTGAGGAACTGCAACAGCTTGCACAGCAATTTCAAAATCGAGCCATGGAAAAAAAACAGCTGGCTCAGCAATGGGCTTCCCAGCAAGGTTTAGCATTGAAACAGCAATTTGAAAATGGTCGGATCATTCAGGTTGTCGGGTGGCTGGAAAACATGCCGATATTTTATTCGACGAATAATGTCGATGCAGCAGTAACCACTGGTACATCGACAATCTGGCCGACGAGCGGGGGGGCTTTCAGTCTTGATGGGGCTTCCCTTTTTGCGGGTAGTTTGGCGATGTGGGATGCCGGGGGCATTTTAACCACCCATCAGGAATTTGGAACCCGTGCATTGCAAAATGATACTCCTGCGAGCGACTCTTATCATGCCACTCATGTTGCCGGAACGATTATCGCAGAGGGCATCGACCTCAATGCCCATGGCATGGCTTCTGC
This sequence comes from Candidatus Zhuqueibacterota bacterium, assembly GCA_014728115.1. Lineage (GTDB taxonomy): Bacteria > Zhuqueibacterota > Zhuqueibacteria > Residuimicrobiales > Oceaniaggregativiventaceae > Oceaniaggregativivens. The sequence goes on from WJME01000139.1 coordinate 101,762, forward strand.
CGCAGGGTTACTTGCCTATGATTGGAATGATGATTTTAATGAAATGGCTCTGGCGGCCAGTGGTGGTTTACTGCTATCCAATCATTCCTATGGAGAAGCTCTGGGGTGGAGTTATAATTTTCGAAATGATAATCTGTGGGCCTGGTTAGGAGTTGTCAGCGCAAGCACCACGGAGGACTATCGTTTTGGATTATATACCTCTTATAGCCAAAGCTATGATCAAATTTCATACAATGCTCCATACTATCTGATTGTTCAGGCGGCTGGTAATGATCGTGTCGATACCGGACCCGCTTCAGGCGAACAATATTGGTACATCAATAGCAGTGGGAATTGGGAGCTCTCTACAGCCGCCCGAGATACCGATGGCCCCTATGACTGCATAGATATGCGTAGTATCGCAAAAAATATTCTAACGGTAGGAGCTATCGATGACATTACGGATGAAAATTTTAGTTCCTCCAATATTACCTCAAAAATGTCCACGTTTTCGTCGTGGGGCCCGGCAGATGATGGGCGTATTAAACCGGATATTGTTGGAAACGGTGTCGGTGTTTATTCAACAGCAAATACAGATCCTGCCTCTTATGGACTCATGAGCGGAACCTCTATGGCTTGTCCCAATGTTATGGGGTCTCTTGCCCTCTTACAGGAGCTATATATTCAAAATTCAGGATCGCTGCCCATGCGGTCTGCAACGTTAAAAGGACTCGTGATACATACCGCCAGAGAGGCTGGACCCAATCCCGGGCCGGATTATCAATTTGGATGGGGATTATTGGATATGCCGGCTGCTGCTCAAGTGATTGCAGACAATGTTTCCGAGCCTATTCGAATTCAGGAATTGTCTCTCGATAATTCAGCAACAATGGATCTTCAGGTGACGAGTGATGGCAGCGAACCGCTTAATGTGACGATATGCTGGACAGATCCTGCCGGTACACCGGTCTATCAACTCAACCCACGAACGCCCATGCTGGTCAATGACCTGGATCTGAGAGTTATACGCGATAGCGATGGTCAAATCTATTATCCCTGGCGGTTGGATGTGGAGAATCCCTCCAGTGCTGCCACTCGAGATGTTTCTGTAAATGGAGGAGATAATGATATTGACAATATTGAACGAATTATTATCGAAAACCCGACCGCTGGCAATTATACCGTACAAGTCTCACATAAAGGGATTTTACAAAACGGTCCACAAGCCTTTTCTCGGATAATCACTGGGGCTACTCCCTTTCAAACTCATACACTCACTCTGTCCTCGGATAATGGTGGAACCACTCTGCCAGCTCCAGGTTCTCACTCTTTTAGCAGTGGAAGCCAGGTTTCGGTTTCAGCACAGCCTTATCAAGGCTTTCAATTTTCAGGATGGACCGGAGATGAGACCAGTACCGATAACCCATTATCGGTCATCATGGACGCGGATAAAACCCTGCACGCAGGATTTACCCAAACCACCCAAATCAATACGAGCTTGCAATTGGAAAGCAATTCCATTGATACTCCTGTTGCGGGTGAGGGTACACTGGTTTTGAATGTTTTGGCCACGGCTACCCAACCGCAAACGATAGGCATCCAAGAGTTCAGCGGCGGATTCTATTTGGATGCGAATCTCGCTCAACAAGTCCTGCAAGTTTCTTTTGCTAATTCCTATTTTAATCCTTTGGATTACAATGTCAACCGCCAAGAGAGCTATGATGATAATACTGCCAGCGCTACGTATGGACAGGTCTACTATCATTATGAGCATGACTCGGGTCCAATACAAACCATAAGCGACTCGCCAGCGATTATCACACAAGTCATTGTGCGATATACCATGTCCAGCGATCAAGGGGCTGTTCAGTGGAGTACGGATCCCATTTTTTCCGTCACTGATGGATATGGCAATGATATGACCGGGATTGAAGAAACTCCACTGCCCCAGGATTTGATTGCCATTCCTCTTCCCATTGAGCTCTCTCTATTTGCTGCTGAAAGGGTTGCTGCGGGAGTAGAGTTGACCTGGCAAACACAATCTGAAACTGAAAATATGGGATTCAATATCTACAGGAGCCCGCAAAAGGATGGATCATTTGAAAGAGTTAATCCTCATTTGATCACAGGTGCAGGCTCCAGCCAGGCTCTTCACGAGTATCGATACACAGATGCATTGGCCAGTTCAGATCATTCCTATTATTATCGATTGTCCGATGTCGATTATTATGGCAATGAAACCTTTCATCAGGCTATTTTCACAGAAGCGGTGACTCCGTTAGAGTTCGCTTTACATCAAAATTACCCGAATCCCTTTAATCCAACAACGACGATTCCGTTTGTGTTGGGGGATGATGCAGACATTGAATTAGCCGTTTATAATCAGCGTGGGCAGTTGGTGCGTCTATTGTATCGTGGATTTAAAAATCGCGGCGAGCATTCAATGCCATGGGATGGGACGAACGAGTCTGGGCAAATCGTACCCAGTGGCGTTTATTTCTACCGCCTGGTCGGTGACAATTTTGTAGAGAGTAAGAAAATGATCTTTATGAGATAAACCAGGGCAAATGATCGGGTTAACCCAAGGGCCACAGAGAGTTTTACTAGCAGGTTTTAACTCTCTGTGGTTTTTATTACCCGTGTCAGAAAAGATTGCTGATAATCTCAGCAGCACCCACATAGGTACCTATTGCACTGCCAAGGCCGGCCATGATAAACACTAGAAATATTCTAAGCAAACGGTTTTTCCACCAGCACTTGAGTTTTCCGGCATCTTCGGCAACGGTTTGAAACTCTTTTACAACAGGAGGTTTGACATACGCTTGCACGAATGCCGCGACATAGCCCGCACCAATGACCGGGGTCAAACTGGTAACAGGGGCCGCGAGGAGTGCAGAGAGGATGGTGAGCGGGTGACCAAAGGCGACGAGTGTACCCAGGCTGCTGGGAATGCCGTTAATTAAAATCCAAAATATGACATTATCTCCGGCGGCTTGTGGCCCTTTGGTGAACCCAATATATACAATCGAAGTAATGATCACAATTGGAATTCCCCAGCCGATTGTTTTCCAAACGGGTGAGATTTTCGGAATGACGTTTATTTTTTCCAGGTCAAAGGGGGTTTCCTCCAACAAGCGTTCATTAATACCCTGAACGTGACCGGCTCCCACCACGGCTACAATTTTTTTTCCATTTGCGTTTTTAATTTTTTCAGCCAGATAACTGTCCCGTTCATCGATAAGAACGGTTTTCAAAACCGGCATGGCTTTGCCCAGTTCTGTCATCAATTCGGTCAGTACATCTTTTTGACGTAGCTTTTCCAGCGTCTCTTCTGTTATTTCTTCATTTTCAAACATGCCGACCATGCTGTATGACAAAAGTTTCATCTTTTGCCAAAATGACATCGTATTCCAGGCCCGCCGCAAAGTGATGCGTATGTCCCGATCAGCGAGTTCGACGGGAATATCATTTTCTTTGGCCACCTTTGTCGCTTCAATTAATTCTGCTCCAGGGGTGACACCGAGTTTTTGTCCGAGCTTTTTTTGATACGAGGCGAGCAAGATATTGATCAGCAGCGTGCTGAGCTGTTTTTCCCGAATCACACTTTTAAGGTCCAGGGATTCCCATTTCTTTTTTTCGGATAGTGCTTTAAACCGTTGCTGATCGAGTTCTACGCAAACACAATCGGGTTTTTCCGTTTCAATCACTGTTCGCACCAGGTCTGCCGATTGCTGGGATATGTGCGCAGTTCCAACGAGAATGATCTCTCTGTCCTGTAAGGTGATCACTCGGACGTCAGAGTTGTATTTTGTAGGTGGATTGTTTTCTTTCATGACTTTCCCTTTAAATAACTGCTCTATAATCACATGATGTTGATCAATCCTGGCTTTGCAACTGCTTTACTGAAAAACCATCCTGCATCAACAGATTGACCAACCCATCGGGTCCGGCAAGGTGTGCTGCACCCACGACAATAAATGCCTTTTCATTCGAATTTAAATAATCCTCTATCTCTATAAGCCAGTTTTTATTGCGATTGACAACAAGTTCTCGATAAATATCAGGATAATCTTTAAAGCTTTGAAGTAAAAGTGTGCCCAGTCTTTCTGTCTGGCCGTGTTTCCATGCCTCGAGCAATACCTGAAACTCATTTTCCAAGACCGCCAGATCGATCAGGCTTTGCATGACCAGGTTATCCTGATCTTCAGCGGATAGGCTGTCAAATAAAGCCACTTGATCGTATACCATTTCAAGCCCTTCTATTTTTTTTCCTGCTTGAATGGCGTTTTGATAAAAGTGTATTTCCACACCATATTCGGAGGAAAATCCCAATGACTCGAGCTTTTGCATGGTCAAAGACAGGGCGGCAAACCAGGGTTCAACCTGCTGATACGTTTGGATCGGGATCCCTGAATTTTCTGCTGTGACTTTTAACAGCGTATAGGTCTCTTTGTGAAGTCTTTCTGACAAGGGGGGTGCATCAGGTAAATATGCTTTTTCTCGCATGAGCTCTCGGGTGGAGGGCTTGGTCAGACTGTCAGGATGAACTTCCAGGGCAAGAATCTCAGAATTGGAAAATGCCTGATCGATGACCGGATCCAGTGGATAGTCAGACTCGCTCAAAACATGAACAGAGCCGTAAAGAAAGACATGGCTGTCGCTGTCGCTCACCTCATAAATAAACAACGGATGGCTGTTTCGATCGGTACTGCATGCCAGAGTTAAAAACAGAACAAGTAATGCAGATAGGTTTATCGTTATAAAAGGTCTATGCATTGTTGCTGACTCCTATGGCCACTCTATGGTTTTGCTGTATCTTTTTGGTAAAATTATGGATCTTAATGCGAAATAATTTGCAAAAGCTCCAATGGATCTTTAATGATATAATTGGGTTTTAGTTCATGAAAAATTCTATCATTTCCATATCCCCAGGAGGCTGCACACGTATCGATTCCTGCTGCTTTTCCAGCGATAAGATCATTATCGGTATCTCCAACGATTATCGCCTTGTTTTTTTCGATATGCATTGCGTCCAAAATATACTCGATCATATCTGCGGCGGGCTTGGGTTTGTCGACCAGTTCGGGACCCACCACCAGATCAAAAAAGGGTGTCATGGAAAGCGCATCCAGGATATGAAGGCTGAATCGCAAAGACTTGTTGGACGCCACTGCTTTTTTGATACTCGTTAATTTAAGCAATAACGGCTCGATATTGGGAAAGGATCTTGTCAGGGTAACAGATTCGCGAAAATAGAGCGGTCTGAACAAAGCGAGAAACTCTTTGAATTTTTCCTCTGCCAATTCGCCTAGCGTAAGTTTTGCAAAATTATCGGGCCCGGGCCCTATGGCGGCTTTTGTTTGCTGGAGATCTATGGTTGGAAGGGACATCTTTTTCAATGTATCATTCACACAACGATGCACATCCGGCGCTGTGTCTAACAGGGTACCATCGAGGTCAAAAATGATTAAATCGTAGGCCATTGTCTTTCCAGTTAAATGAATAATCCTGTAAAATAGCAAAAGATAATGGGTTAAGCAAGGAAAAGAACAAGACACCGGGAAAAGACCTTTATTTTTTAAAAATTTTTCACTACCTTAGTCGGTTTAAAGCAACTTGTGGATGATCAAATGCGACAATATGATACTATAGAATTATCAGAGATGCTGGAACCTCAGCAGCATCCAGAACTTTCAGAAACAAAGTGGTATGAACGTTCTTTTGGGCCTGATTATCTCAAGGTCTATCCCCACAGGGATTCTCAGGAAGCGATGCAACACGTACGCTTTGCCCTTGAAAAAACCAATGTCAAGGCGCCGAGTCTGGTCCTTGATGTGGGCTGTGGATTTGGCAGGCATAGCATGGCGCTTTCTGAATTGGGGTTTGAACCTGTTGGGCTCGATCTCTCGATGTCCTTATTAAAGAAAGCCCGAACAGAGTCTATGGAGATCAAGACGACGTCCAGTTGGGTACGAGGCGATATGCGGACACTGCCGTTTAACAATTCTTTTCATGCGGCCTTTAATTTTTTTACCAGTTTTGGGTATTTTGATGATGCGGAAAACGAACGCGTATTGTCCTCGATTTACTCGATATTAAAACCAAATGGGAAATTTTTCTTTGATTACATGAATATCGATTATGTTATTCCCCGGCTCGTCAGACAGGATATCATAGAGAAAAACGGCATAAAGATCTTGCAGCAACGGCGCTTTAATGCCGATAAAAAACGAATCGAGAAAAAGATCTCTTTGAAAGAGAATGGCGATTGGCGATACTATTTCGAATCTGTTCGGGCATATTCTCGCAAGGAAATCGACCTTTTATTCCGGCGAACCGGATTTAAAAATATTGCAACATTTGGTGATTATGGTGGAAAGCCATATTCTGCAAACTCGCCCAGGCTGATTTGTATCGGCGAAAAGGGGGATGAATCATGCTGATATTTTCCTCAGAACTGGTTCTGGATTATATTCACTCGTCTGGAAAAACAAAACAATTTTTCAATGCCCACTATAAGGATCCGCATGCTTTTCAGGCCGTGGCAAAAAAAGTAAAACGTCCCCTGGATCCGGTAGTGCAGGAGATTTTTGAGGCCCAAATCAAAGATTTGCCAAACAGTCATGCCTCCCATAGGTATCTGCAAAATCTTTCCGGGCCTCTTTGTACCATTGTCACTGGTCAGCAGGCAGGTCTTTTTGGTGGACCCCTCTTTACAATATACAAAGCTCTGACCACCATAAAGCTGGCAAAAAAATTGTCTGCCGAATGGAACGAAACAGTACTCCCGGTATTTTTTATCGCCTCTGAGGATCATGATTATGAGCAAGTCCGATGCCTGGGGATAATAGATAATGAGAATCAATTCCAGACCCTATGTCTACCCGAACAGCCTGATAATCGCAAACCTGTAGCAGATCTTGGTCTTCCAGAGGAAACCAAAGAACTTTCTTCGCAATTGCATGAAATGTTTCCTGATACTGAATATAAACAAAATATTCTTGAAAAACTGTTTCGTATATATACCCCGGGGAAAAGCATGTCCGGTGCTTTTCGGGAGTGGTTACTGTTTTTGTTTTCTGATCTCGGTCTTTTGGTGCTGGATGGTGCTGACGAACGTCTCAAGGAAGCCTCTTCGCAGATACTCAGGACAGAGCTTGAGGAGCGTACCAGTTTGACTGCCCTGTCCAATACAAATGAAAAATTAACATCCGCCGGGTATTCGATTCAGCTTCCCTTTCAAAAGAATCGACCGGCACTGTTATACCTTTACAATGGTGAGAGACATGGCATAGAGTGGGATCCTGAGAAAAAAAGTTATATTCATCTCGGGACTCGGGATCACATTCCCATGGATCGTCTAAAAGATGTTGCAGTCTTGAGCCCAAAGGCGGCTCTACGCCCGCTGATGCAAGATACTGTTTTACCCACTGTCGCTTATGTCGGGGGTCCCGGAGAAATTGCCTATTGGGCTCAGCTTAAAGAACTATATGAAAAAATGAATATGACGATGCCGGTTGTCGTACCTCGTGCAAATTGTACTCTGGTGGAACCCAAAGTGAAACGTCATCTGCAGCGTTACGAGATTGATGTCGAAAACGTCCTTAAAAATCCCGATCAAATTATTTCGCAGATCACAAATGACATGATCCCCGGTCACATAAAAATAAAGTTTGACGAGATCAAAAGCCGGCTCGATGAATTTTGGGCTGAACTGTTGACAGATATTCAAGAAATCGAACCAACGATGAAATCTGTTATCGAAAAGGGCGAAAAGGGAGTTACGAGACAGTTGGATTCCATTGAGGGACGTCTCGCAAAAGCTATTCAAAAGCGTGAGCAAACCGTTGTACAGCAATTGCAAGCCCTGGTGACCCATCTCATGCCACAAGGAAATTTGCAAGAACGTCAGATCGGGCTTTTATCTTATTTACTAAAATTCGGCCCCGGAATCATCAATCGTCTCTATGAGGAGATTGAATTTCCCTTTACAGAACACAAATTTATAGAGCTTTGAATGAACGAAAAAGTGGATATACTCGCTGTTGGTGCTCATCCTGATGACATTGAACTCATGTGCGCTGGCACGCTGATCAAAATGGTTCAACAGGGGTTTAGAGTCGGGATGGTCTCCCTCACTGCAGGAGAGCGTGGAACCCGAGGAACAAAAGAAATCAGAACCAGAGAATTTGAAAATGCTGCTCGAATCATCGGAGCCAATGACCATATGATTGGAGGGTTGGCTGATGGCCGATTGGAGAATCACGAGGAAAATCGGCTGGAGGTGATAAAAATCGTGCGGCGCTTCAAGCCAGAGTTTTTATTTATACCCCACTGGAAAGCACGCCATCCGGATCATGAAGCGTGCTCACATCTGGTCCGCAATAGCGCATATTATGCCGGTCTTAAAATGATCGATACTGATCAGCCACCTCATCGACCGAAACATATTGCCTATTATATGGAATTGTACGATTTTGAACCTTCCTTTATTGTGGACATATCGGAGACCTTTGATCAAAAATTGGCATCGATAAGAGCTCATGAATCCCAATTTTGGAATCCTGACAATCCTTCAGGACGTGAAGAACAAACGTTTATCAGTTCACCCGAATTTTTTGAATCGATCACGATAAAGGCCCGGTATTGGGGACAAAAAATCGGGGTGAAATATGGTGAGCCTTTTTATATGCGGGAACCCCTGGGAATAGCTGATGCATCGGTTTTATTGCAGCAACCCAGTCGTCTATGAGATCTTTTTCAATAATGCAGACATAGAGTCGTATAGATGTTGCCAGGTATATCGCTTTTTTTCCTTTATCACTCCCTCGACCAATTCATCCGCTTTATGGTCTCTAAAAAAGGTCACGATTGCTCTGGCCAGTTCAGCGGGATTTTCCGGTGGAACGACAAACCCCGCTTTGTTATGAGGAACAATTTCGGCCAAACCACCGACATCGGTTACAATGATGGGCTTTTCAAAATGATAGGCAATTTGTGCAACACCGCTCTGGGATGCTGACACATAGGGTTGGACGACCAAATCTGCAGCACAGAAATAAAGCGCGACCTTGTCTTCCGGGATATAATCATCATAGAATACGACCTCTTTCTCGATCCCTCCTTGTTTTACTATATCGAAATATTCTTGCTTGTCTCCATAAAATTCTCCTGCGACGATTAATTTTAATTTCAATTCTTTGAGGACCAATGGCATGGCCTTTAAGAGCGTTTGTAGTCCTTTGTAGCGACGAATGAATCCAAAAAACAGTAATAGTCGTTCTTCAAAGGAAAATCCAAGAGCCTGTCTTGCGGCCTTTTGTGATACAGGGGGACCGAATATGTCATACACCGGATGTCCGGTTTGGATAATGGGTTTTTCAATATCCAGGTCAATAAGATCAGTATGTACAGATTTCGACAGCACCAGGATGCCATCGCACGCTTTGAAAAAAAATCGGGCGAGCATGGCTTCTGCCGGCCGTTTTTCATGTGATTTAGCATTGTGAGCAATGGCCACGATGCGAATTCCACGTTTTTTTAAATACCGTGCAATCATCCCATAGGCAGGGGCAAAAAATGACATCCAATAATGAAATACCAGAATATCAGGATGCCAGAGACGTATCATCCGGCAGGTTCTCCACCAGCTGAGAGGCCAAATACTATCGATGGAGCGGGTGGTGGGAATCTCTGCCCCCTGTTCATCGGTGAATTGTGTTTTACCTGGGAAAAGAAATTCGGGGTATTGGCGGGTAAAGGTAATGACCTTTATTTCATGATCTTTTTCCAGATCTCTGTACATCTTTTCAATAAAATGCGCGATGCCTCCACGATATGGATAGGCTGCTCCAATCATTGCAATTTTTAAACCCGCCAATGTGTTTTCAGTGTCATTATTTTGCATCAAAGAGTGCTGCTCATTTTTTTTTATGACGGCCCTGATCTTTGCAAGTATAGAAAAAACCTAAATGAAAAGCAAAGTCTTTTTCATACAAAATTCCCTTTGCGATATTAGTGAGGAAGCCTTGGTTTCAAGAGCCCATAAAAGAATGCACCAAGCAGGGCTCCGGCAAATGTAAAGAGAGCTGGCCATGCTCCGCTGCCGATTTGGGCAAAGATTGGTCCCGGACAGGCGCCCGTAATAGACCATCCTACACCGAATAACAGCCCTCCGATAATGACACCTTTGGTATAGGGTTTGCCGGAAAAATCAATGGGATCTCCACTCAGGGATTTGATATTAAATAATTTGAGAATTTGAATAGCGATCGCTGCAGTAATCACCGCAGAACCGATGACCAGGTACATATGAGTTTCCTGAAAAGTGAACATTTTATGCACTCTGAACCAGGATATGACTTGTGATTTTGTAAGAATGATGCCAAATATCAGCCCAAAAATAAAAAATTCCAAGTATCGCAAAACACTCCCTCAAAAGATGTTTGTAAAGAAAATACCACCGAGTAAAAAAGAAATGACGGCCACGAGACTGGAAAAATGGAGTCCTGCCAACCCGGTAATCCCATGTCCAGAGGTACACCCTCCGGCGTAACGGGCACCAAAGCCAACAAGTATGCCTCCTGTAAATAACCGTAGCACACCGGGCCATTCGTAATAAATGGCAGGTAAAAGCTGGGGTGGAGATGTGGAAAGTAAAAAAGTTGCCACAAATCCACCTGCCAGAATTCCCGCAGCAAAAACAAGACTCCAGGTATACTCTTTCCAATTATATTTAAAATATTCGATCTTTGAATTGGGTAATACAGCGGCGCACAAGTGCTGGAAATTTGAAGAGACACCCAATGCTTTATTTGTTACAACATACAAAAAAGGTACCATCAGCCCTATGAGCGGGCCTGCAATATACCAATTCCAGAAGCCAAAAAACTCTTTCATTTCGTTTCCTCTTAAATTGTAATGTCAGGCAGCGCCTGTCTCAATGGGCATGCCGGCGTGTTCCCATGCTGCAAAGCCTCCTGTAAGATTTACAATTCTGTTCATCCCCAACCGTTTGAGAATTCCTATGGCATAGCTGGAACGATCACCGGACAAACAGTGAACGACGATTTTTTGATCTTTTGGAATTTTTTTGAATTGTTCGACTAAATATCCTGCGTGGATATTCAATGCACCCGGAATATGGCCTTGTAAAAATTCGTTAGGCTCACGAACATCGAGTATTTGTGTCCCTTTCCCGGATATTTGGTCGATGGTTGCCTGATCTACGGTGGCTAATTCATGTCCGGCACGGGACCAGGTTTGGATATCAGCAAGATAACCGTGCATTTGATCCAGCCCGATTCGAAGCAGGCCTCGGGTCAAGTGTTCTATTTTATCATCATCCGCGATGAGAACAAAGGGCTGATCATAATCCAATGCCCATCCGGCCCAGGTGGTAAAACTATTGTTCGCTTGAATGTTTATACTGTTTTTTATATGACCTCCGGCATATGCAAATTTATCCCGTGTATCAATGATGGTCATGTTTTTTTCTAGAGCCTGTTCAAACTGTTTTAAAGAAAGCCGTGCGGGATGTGGTATTCCTCCTAAAATGGCCGGACCCTGCTTGTTCATTTTTTTCATCATGGAAAAATATTTAGGCGGTTCTGGCTGGCCTTCGAGCAACGTTTGTATGAACTCGTTCTTATCCGTGATCCGGAATGCCCAATTGAACTTTTTTTCATATCCAACAGTCGAGCTGGGGACAGCCCCCAAGGCCTTACCACAGGCCGAGCCTGCGCCATGTGCAGGCCAAACCTGGACATATTCGGGCAGTGCTGAAAATTTCTTGAGAGATTCGAACATTTGTTCAGCCCCTGAAATCTGTGTGCCGGTCAGGCCAGCGGCTTTTTCGAGCAGATCGGGTCTGCCGATGTCACCCACAAATACAAAATCTCCGGTAAAGACCATCACCGGTGCATCCCCTGTCATGGTGTCGGTGAGCACAAAACTGATATGTTCCGGAGTGTGGCCAGGTGTATGCAAAACCTCAAATTTCAAGTTTCCGACCTTGAATATATGACCCTCTTTCAATCCAGTGTGCTCAAACTGGTACTGCCACTCTGGGGGGCCTTCATCGGATAAAAGAATTTCAGCGCCGGTATTGGCCTGCAATTCGAGGGATCCGCTGAGAAAATCGGCGTGAATATGCGTTTCAGCAATATGAGTAATATTCAAATTTTCCTGTTCGGCAATTTCAAGATAGATGTCGATATCTCGTTTGGGGTCTATGACGATGGCGTTGCCGGTTTTTTGGCATCCCACAATATACGATGCCTGAGCCAGACCTTTTTCATATATATTTTTAAAGAACATAACACCCTCACATTAACAAAAATATATAACTGTATTTGATCGAGAAAAAAAGAACTATTCATCCAAACATTGATAAATACATTGGATGATTTGAGATAGTTGTTTATGTTTCAGACTATAGAATGTGTGTTTTCCGTCACGTGCAGACTGGAGAACATCCCGATCTTTGAGAATTGTCAGATGATGCGATGCCACAGCCTGTTCGATGTCGAGTTTTGAGTAAATTTCCGTAACATTCAAGCTGTTATCATTATCCAACAATTCTACAACTTGCATTCTTATAGGGTGAGCAATAGCCTTGAGCATATTTGCGGCCTTTGTTATTTTTTCACCATTATTATTGAAATTACTCATCGGGTATTCCTTTTTACGCAGAAAATTATAAGACTATGTCGATGTTTCAAATTGATATAACCGCATAGATTATCCTGTTATTCCAAGACCATACAGTGCGAAGGAGGTTTTCATGAAATATGCCAAACTTGGAGATCGTGGTCCTCGAGTTTCAACAATGGGATTCGGAGCCTGGGCGATTGGCGGAATGAATTGGGGGGAAACAGATGATAATGTCTCTAAACGAGCATTGCATGATGCCCTGGATCAGGGCGTAACTTTGATCGATACAGCAGATGTTTATGGATTCGGTCACTCTGAAAAACTCGTTTTCGATGTTCTTAAAGAACGGGGGAATAAAAGCGAGATCATTGTCGCCACTAAAGCGGGGAATGATTTCTATAATACGTCAGAAGAGGATGATAAAGGCTATGGCCCTATCAAGCAAAACGCTGACAAGGATTATATCATATTCGCTGCCGAGCAGAGTTTAAAACGCTTGGATGTGGATGCTTTGGATATTTTGCAGCTTCACAGTCCGGATCTCGAAAAATTGGAGCGTGATGACCCCTGGAAAGCTCTGGAAAAATTAAAAAAAGATGGCAAAATCAAACATGCTGGCTGGTCTGTGCAGTCTTTTCAGGAAACAAATCAGGCTCATTTGCTCGATCGTCACCATGAACTTATCGATGTGATACAGGTCAGGTATAATCTCCTGGAAAGGGAAGCAGAAAAAGAACTTTTTCCCAAGGCTCAGAAATACGGTATTGGCGTTGTTGTCAGAATTCCCATATTGTTTGGTTTTCTGACCGGAAAATTTAGTCGCGAAACCCGTTTCGATGATCAAGATCATCGGCATATGAATCTGTCACCGGAAAAACTCGACGAATATTTTGACAAGCTGGATAAAGTCAAACCGCTCTTTGACCGTTATCCAGATCAATCAATGGCTCAGGTTAGCTTGCGCTTTTGTATTACTCATCCTGCTTGCCATACCGCGATTCCAGGTGCAAAGACGTCAAAACAAGTGGAGGAAAATTGCGTGGCTTCGGATTTTGGTCCTCTTGACCCGAACGAGATTCCTGTTCTCTGATAGACAGGCAGGGAGAATAACTTTTTTCTCCCTGCCGTGTTGCCCTGTTTTGCCTACTTTATACTTGCGTTAATAAAAAATCCCCATTACATTAACAGGTATGTCCTCAAAAGTATTTTTTCCAAAATTCGGTGAAAAAATATGAAGCCGCCTCTTTATCAGCCAGATGGTACTGTACTCCAATTAATCAAAATCTATTTTAATGACCCTGATCGTCAGCTTTATATAGAGCCTGATACTGTTTTGCTGCGACAAAATCAGTTTAATGACCGTCTTTACCTCGTTTTGGAGGGGATGTTAGAAGGCACAATCATGACAGATCAGGGTCAGGAATTGCTCTTATTCACGGCCAGTCAACATATGTTCGTCGGTGTTTATAGTTTTTTTTCCAAAATCTATTCCAGTTCTGCAACAGTGATTGCCAAAGAGCCGACGCGTCTGGCTTATATTGATTTACAAACAGTTATAAATATGGGAGTTGAGGGGTGTATCTGCGATCAATTTATGCCGGTCGTTGTCAGTGAATTGGTGCAAAGGGGCATGAGATTACAAGAGCTTTCTCGTGAAAAGGAGCAGGCTCTGAAAAAACTCTTACAGGTAGAAAAATTGGCTTCACTGGGACAAATGGCCGCCGGTATATCGCATGAACTCAATAATGTGATTGCGGTTATACAAAGGAATGTGAACTGGCTATGTGATCATCTTCAATTCCTGATTGAGGATGAAAAACAAATAGAAAAGAAATTTTTTCAGATGGGAAAACAAAAAGGATATCATTGGTCAAGTAGAGAAACGAGAAATCGAATTGCAGAAATACAAAAACACTATAGCATAGATTACAGCGAGGCAGAAGCCATCGCGAGAACCCCCCTGACTCTGGAAAAGATACAAACAGAGGATATTGAAAAGGCTAACGAGTCCGGATACTATTTTTCTATCGGAGCTGCCTGTCATGATGTAAAGTTGGCTGCAGAGCAGGCTGCGCACGTCGTTAAATCGGTTAGAGCCTTGTCAACACAGCATGTTGAAGAGCATTTTTTGGATATTAATGAAGCCATTTCTGAAGCGATTACCTTGTGCAAGGGCTTGTCTGGGGATCATCTGTTAAAAAAAGATTTTGGATCGGTGCCCCGGGTACGAGCCAATAAAGGTCAGTTAATCCAAATTTTTACCAATCTCTTAAAGAATGCATTCGAGAGCTTGAATGCTGCACATACATCGAACGGCTGCGTCACTATCCAAACAAGACAAATCGCTTCGAATGTTCGTATCCGCTTGATCGATAATGGACCCGGGATACCAGAAGAGATATTACCCACTATTTTTCAACCGAATGTGACAACCAAAGTGGATGGGCTCTCTTTTGGCCTTGGATTAGGGCTTACCATCGTTGAGCAGATCATCGTCAAGCTCGGGGGGAACATTGAGGTGAAAAGCAAGCCTGGGAAAACAGTCTTTCAAATTTGTTTACCGGGAGAGGAGTAACTATGTCTTTACTGCACATTGTCTGCATCGATGATCAAAGAGTCATTTTAATGGCACTGCAAAAAGACTTGAGCGATTTCAAGCCTGTGCTCACATTGTGGGATTGTGAGTCGGCCCTGGAAGCAAAAGAAGTTATGGATGAAATATTTTCCAGAAAAGAAAATATTGCCTTGATTATCTGTGATCATGTCATGCCAAAAACAAATGGCATAGACTTTTTAATTGAAATCAACAACGATGATCGTTTTGAACATACGAAAAAAGTTCTTTTAACGGGGATGGCCACTCAGCAGGACGCAATTCATGCCATGAAACAGGCGCATATCGATCGGTTTGTGGAAAAGCCCTGGGAGGGGGATGAATTAAGATCGATGGTGAGTGAGTTACTGACAATATATGTTATCCAAAAACATCTGGATTATGAGCCTTTTATGCCCTATCTGCATCAAATTACCCTGCAAGAGCTACTCAAAAAACAATGATAAAAAAAAAGGCAACGAATAGTTGCCTTTTTTTTATGACCAATATACGAATGATAAATGTTATCCCCTAACCCGAAAGTGGCTTAAAATAATTATAGGTCAATGTCCTGCAGGATACATTCAACGTCTTTTGGATTGTAGTTTGGCTTCTACAGAAATTTCTGTGTGCGGAATCGCTTCAAGCCGTTCTCTATCGATCGGTTTTCCAGTGACCTTACAAATGCCATAGGTCTTATTTTCGATTCGCTCGAGGGCTCTCCGTAGATACCCCAAATATTTTTGCTGGCGATCAATCATGAGATAGATCTTTTCGCGTTCCATGGCATCTGTTCCGGCATCTGCCATATGGAAACTGTAGGCATTATCTTGCTCGTCTTGTTCAGCTTCATTTTTTAATTGATTACGCAGACGATCTATCTCATCTTCAGCCTCAGATCGTTTGTTCTCCAAGAGTTGACGAAAATATTCCAAATCTTTATCAGAGAAAGGTGTTTTGAAAATTGTATCAGAATCGTTCGATTTGCTTCTCTTTTGGTTTTTTTCCATATTCTAAATCCCATCTAATTACATTTTGCGCCTGAGGGAAGCAACATGGTTCACTCCCAAAATGGGGACTCGTCAGAGTCCATCATGTCCCCCTAAAACTGAAAGGAAAATCTACCAAAAAAAAATGTAAATGTAAACATTTTTTTCTAACAACGGAGAACAAAACCGCAGGTTGATTAAAATTACGTTTTCTTTAGGCAGATTAAATTTGCTGATATTCGCCCGTCGTTCCAATAGATTCTTCAATCCAGGTTTTCAAACTGATCTGTTGGAATACCCTTTTCTATAAGCATAATGGGAATGCTGCCATCGACCCGATAAATTGTTTTGCCATCGATGGTGATCAGCCCTTCCTCGAGAGGGTCTTCGACGGGTGAGTCATCCATGAAACGAATGGTTTTATTTTTTATTGCATCGTTAATATTTTCTATTTGCTCTTCTTTGAGCATTTTTACCGGCACTTTGGTTTTTGGGCAACATAATATACCCAAAAGTTTTTCATTTACGGGCATAATTCCTCCAAAGAAACTGATTTTTGAGCTAGTGCGAGGTAAAATACATAAAACATTTCAGATGTGCCATAAAAAAATGATATATCAAGTACAGTGAGAATTATTTTTTTATTGAATCTTTATTTTAGCTTCTTAAATGGTTCAAACCACAACAGGCACACTATTCGTGCAAAAGAACAAGTTTGCCCTTTACTTTTCGGGACTGTAATCGTTCATGGGCTGTTTGCACCTCTTGCAAAGGCAGTGTTTCCACTATCGGATCGATACGACCGTCGATGTAGAGATTGATGATTTTTTTGAAATCTTTTTTTAACCAATCCGGGTGATTCTTTTTCGTTCTGGTAATCAAATATAAACGTGTGTTTCTAGATTTTGGAAAAAGTTTCAAACGCATAAAGATCAGTGCATTCAAAAGAACACCTGCGATTTGTTTGCCGGTCCCGGCTTTAAACATACTTTTGGCGCCATAATAGACCAATGTTCCATTGGAACGCAAGACCTCAAAAGAGTGCATCAGATTAAGGCCTCCCATGGCATCGAAAACAATATCCACTCCATCGCTATAGATATTGTTTACATGCTCTACAAAACTGTATTCATCATACTCGATTGGGATGGCTCGTAAGCTGGAGACAATATCATGTTTTTCCCGGGCAGCAGTGCCAATTACAGATGCTCCTGCTAAATGACCCAGCTCAAGCAAAGCTGTACCCACCCCCCCGGCGGCACTATGTACCAAAATTCGATTGCCTTTTTCCATCCTGGTTACTCGATGCAGCATTTGGTAGGCTGTAATATAGTTCAGGACCAGAGCGACGAGCTTTGCCGGATCTTTGTTTTCTGGGACCTCAAAACACTCACTTTCTTTGATGCATACATACTTGCTATAGCCACCAAAAACAGTAAGCGCTGCTACTCGTGTTCCCGGTAAAAGTGTTTTGCAGTCTGTTCCAACAGATTCTATGATCCCGACGATATCATATCCCGGCGTAAAGGGTGGTTTGGGTCCACCTGGATATAGGCCTTCTCTCATCATGATATCTGCAAAAGCGACCCCGCTTGCGAGGACTCGAATTCTCACCTGATCTGGCAAGGGTTCAGATACAGGTTCTTCGATAATCGATAGTACGGATGTATCCCCAAAATTGTTGACAATGACTTTTTTCCCGCTCAATATCCCCATAGACAAATAGTTTCCTAAAATTATAAACGATTCCCCAGGAAAATGCCCATCAAAAAGTGAAACAATATACAAATTATTTTTATCAAATAAATATAATTTATTTGGTTTTGTTTCGCCGAGTCAAATATGCGTTTATCAAACCACTTGTCTAGTTCAAGAGGTCATTATTCATCGAATCGCCAATTGAAATTTCATTTTGGTCCGAGACAACAAGCGTGTCACCTGCATTCAAGCCCTGCACCGCAAGGCTATCATTAAAAGTTGCCACAATTTCTACAGGTACCTTACGCACAATCCCGGCAGAATCTAAAAATACAAAGTTTTTGTGTTCAGAAAAAAGAATGGCGTCTTTGGGAACGATGATTTGATTATCGAATTTACCCCTTAAAAGACGGATATTGGCACTCATATCAGGAGCCAGTTTGTGATCGGGATTTTCGATCCATATCTCAGCTCGAAAGGTACGGGTTTGGGGATCAATGGCTTTATAGACCAGAGAAACCTTTGTTTCGAGAACAAGTTGGTTTATGGCATCAAAAGTTACCCGTGCAGGGGTGCCCTTTTTTATATCATCGATATAGTTTTCATTGATTTCAAAGGCAATAATGACAATATGATTATCCATATAATCAAAAAGAGGGGTCATCTGAGCCACAAACGCACCCATATCATAAAAGCGATCATTAACATAGCCGTCAAACGGCGCCGAGATAAAAAGTTTATGATATCGGGCTCGGGTGATATTGTATTGAGCCCGGGCCTGATCCAGTCGATATTGAGCGAGCAGAAATTCGTTTTCCGGGATCGCTTTTTTCTTGTATAAATTTTCCTTGCTTTTGAAATCCAGCTCAGCCAATTTTAAGGTTGCAGCTGCTTGTTCAAAGGAGGATTTTAACACTTGATTATCCAGGATGGCCAGGGTATCACCGGTTTCGGCAAAGGTACCCTTTTCTTTTATGATTTCACTGAGGACACCCCCCTCTTCGGCTAGAATATTTATGCGGCTTTTTGCCTGAATTCTGCCATCAAGATGTAAATAATCGACAAAGCTCTTTTCCTGAACAATGATGGTCTGTAGAGGGGCTTTCTGTCCATCTTTTATTGCGTCTTGCTGAGGAGAGGTACAGGACAACAAGAGCAAAAACAGAACGTAAAGATTTCTCATTTTCATACATTTTCCTTTATATAGCCTAGTGAAATATCTAAAAAAAATTACTGATATGCAAGAACCTCCTGACCTTAAAAGCCCTTTCAGATAAATTTTACAAGAAATTTAGGAAACCTGTAAAACTTGTTATCGTTAAATTAAGCGGGACTTTTTAGCTTGCTTTTTAGCCCATGTTTTATAACATTAAGTTGAAAAACTCTTTCACTAACGTTCAAGTGAGGCAACCATGAAAGCACGATTTTCCTTACAACTTGGCCTGACTCTGGTATTGTTTTTCCTGGTCCAAACAGCTTTTGCTCAAAATGGGATATTCGAAATCCGTGCCGGGTATCTTAATCCCAAAGATGCAAAAGGTGGATTGATGCTGGGAGGTACATTTGGGACGGCTGTAGATGAGGCCGTGGACATTGGCGTTGGGTTTGATATTTTTCACAATTCTTATTCAGACGAGACAGCTGTTGCTACTGATGATAATAATAATGGCCTTGATACGAAAACGTATGTTACCTCTGTCGATTATACACGGACATTGATACCTTTGAATCTGGTTGTGAATGTCAAATTACCTGCGGGAAGATATTTTGGGTACATTATTCGTGGCGGAATCGGCTACCAGTTTTTAATCAGTAAAGAGAAAAATTACGAGCTAGATAAAACGGAAACCCGAAAATTTGGGGGGTTAGGGCTTCAGGCCGGTGCTGGTTTGTATTATCACGTGGGTAGCCGTTCAACTGTAACGGCAGATCTTTTTTTCAATAGCTGCAAGGTTAGTCGAAGTATCGATAGTGCAGTTCGAGGATTGCCCACGACAGAGAGAGTTGATCTTACAGGAATCGGGTTCAGACTCGGTGTAATTATTGATATGCGATAGAAATTGAAAGACCATCTCAAAAAATGTGAAAAGTGGCTTTGAGATTATCCTATCTGTCTATCTTGTCTTATTTTATTATACGATGTGAGACCAGAAAGAGATGCTAGAAAGACGTGTACAGTTGGGTCTGGGAGCGGGCTTGACTCCCATGATCCGGAATTTATTGATCGCTAATGGCGTCATTTTTTTGCTGCAGATGTTTGACAGCCAGAGGGTATTGATTTCCTATTTTGGTTTACATGCAGATAAAGTTTTCGGGCAATTCCGGTTTTGGCAGCTCATTACTTATGCTTTTTTGCATGGTAATTTTTTCCATATTTTTTTCAATATGTTTGCCCTCTGGATGTTTGGTACTGAGGTAGAAAGAAATATGGGGAGCCGGCGATTTTTGAAATTTTATGTTCTCACCGCAGTGGGAGCTGGTTTCCTGCAAATCCTTGCTCATATCGGTTCATCGGTACCCGTGATTGGTGCCTCCGGCGCCGTCTATGGTGTTCTTGTCGCCTTTGCCGTCTTTTTTCCTGAACGCGTCATTACACTGCTGTTGTTTTTTGTATTACCTGTTCAAATCAAAGCCAAATATCTGGTGATGTTTTTCGTGGGTGTATCGTTGTTGGCGGGTATACAATCAGAAATATTTGGTATCGCCGACCAGGTTGCCCACCTGGCACACTTGGGGGGCGCATTGGTCGCATTTTTATATCTTCGAGGTGACCTTTGGATAGGAAAACTCGTTCGTGAGATCAGCTGGCGACGGCAGTTACGCCAAATTCAGCAGGATAATAAAAAACATGCTGAAGAAAGAGAAATCCGGGATAAAGTGGACAAGATACTCGATCGCATCAATGAAGTCGGGTACGACAAAATCAGTCGAGAAGATAAAAATTTTCTCAAAAAAGCGAGCGACCGGTTATCAAAAGAATAGGTGCATATGGGGAAGCTGCGCGGGGTCAGTAAAATAGGGTGTTTTTTGCATCTCTTTTGTTTTATGCTTTTGGGGACGAGCTCGTTGTGTGCCAAAGATATTCAAGTCGTCAACAAAGCCACCGGCTCAGTTATCGGTAAGGTGCAAATCGTCCATGCTGGACGTTATGATTATGTCTCTATCGCCGAGCTGGCAGATGTTCTTTCTTTGTCATACCGAATTCACGAGAAAGCTAAACAGATTTCTCTGACCGCTGGAAATACTGTCATTACCTTTTCTGCTATTAACCCTTTTATTCAAATCGGGGATCAACTTTCACAAATTCCCCTGAATATCCTTTATCGCAACGGCCGCTATTATGCTCCTCTCGAATTCCTGGTAGAAAAAATCAGACCTTGGTTGACTTTTAATGTGTCTTACGACCCCGGCCTGTCGCAACTTTTCGTGGTTCAGTCGACTGCCAATATCGTGCGAGCAGACATCAGGGATCTGGCCAATGGCTCGATCATTCGGATTACCCTGACCGAATCATTGAATAAAAGCAACATTTTCACGAGCGAAAGTAATGGATGGTTTTATATTGATTTCTATGGTGGGCGCATCGAACCCGTTCATGACTTTATTCACAATCACAGTAAAATTATCAAAAGCGTCCGGCCGATTCAATTATCAGATGAAACCGCCCGATTATCCTTTCAGATCCGTCGTTCCATCATGGATAAAAATGTGCAAGTCAATGCTAACCAGGTCGTTATTACTCTTCGTACCCGGGACAGTTTGTCCCCAGATCTGCTGGAAGAACTGGAAAAAGAGCGGGAAAAATGGAAAATAGATGTGATTATTATCGATCCGGGTCATGGAGGTAAAGATCCGGGTGCGGTCGGTCGCTCTGGTTTGTATGAAAAAGATGTTGTTTTTTCGGTTGCCAAATACCTCAAACGCGAGTTGGAGTCACGGTTACCCTCTGTTAAGGTATTAATGACCCGTAATGGAGACAAGTTCATTCCGCTGAAAAAACGGACGGCTTTTGCCAATCAAAATGGGGGCAAATTATTTTTGAGCATTCATGCTGATGCCAATCCGGCACGTTGGCTAAAAGGACATACGGTCTATTTTTTGGGCCCGGCTAAAACCGATAAAGCTCGTAAAGTAGCGCAATTTGAAAATTCAGTGATTAAATTCGAAGATTCCCAGGAACACTATGAGGGCATGTCTGATTTGTCATTTATCCTGGGGGCGAACGCTCAAAATGCGTATAATAAAGAGAGTCAGGATTTGGCTTCTTTGATAGACAGGGAAATTACTGATGTGTGTGATTCTCGAGGCCACGGAGTCCGTCAAGCCCAGTTTTTTGTGCTCTATGGAGCAAGTATGCCCAATATCCTCGTCGAAACGGCATTTCTATCGAATCGAAATGACGAACGCAACTTGAAGAATGATAGATATTTGTCCAACCTTGCAAAAGCCATTGCCAATGGCATTGTAAAGTTTAAACAACGTCATGAAGCAGCAGAATAAAAAGCACCTTGCTTTGTTTTTCTGACCGCAAACTCTTTATGGATGGCATTCAGGACATTAAGCTTATTCAGTGCCCATGTGGGCTCAATGAGCATTTCCTCGGGGGCTTCTGCAGTTAACCGCTGTATCACGATTGATCCTGGCAGTACTGTGAGCATATTCACTGCCCTTTGAGCATAGTGTTTCAGGGATAGGGAGGTGATTTCCCCGGTATGATACAACTGTTCCACTCTGGTATCTTTCAAAATCAGCAAGGGATGTATTTTTACTTCATCAGTCCCCAGGTCTGCGACCGTGCGAGCGGTCTCTGTTTCATGTTCTGCTGTTTCACCCGGAAGACCTATCATGAGATGGGTGCAAATACGAAGCGGTAAAGATTTCAAGAGTGACATGGCCGTTTGATAATCATTAAAAGAGTGTCCACGACCTAAATAAGACAAGGTCTCTTGATGCATGGTTTGCAAACCCAGCTCCACCCAAACCATAGTCTCTCGACAAAGTTCGTCCAGCAGATCCAGTATTTTAGGTGACAAACAATCGGGTCGGGTTGCAATAGAAATGCCCACCACTCCTGGGTGACGGATCGCCCGGAAGAACAAATCTCGCAGGGTTTTTAGGGGAGCGAACGTGTTTGTGGACGATTGAAAATAGACAATGTATTTTTCGATGCCAAAGCGTTGAAAGGCCGTTTCGCGGCCCTGGCGAATTTGTTCGTCGATGTCCTGACCGTGCAGGGACTGCATTTGTGAAAAGCTGTCCATGCGACAAAAGATGCATCCACCTTTGCCTGTATCCGGATCACGATTTGGACACGACAGACCGGCATCAAGAGAGATTTTCCACACTTTGGAATGAAAGGTGTCCTTGAGAAAGGTGGAAAATTTTGTATAATATTGGTCCATGAAAAGATCCCCGGCTCAAAGGCCGGGGGGATGTCTCTAGTTGATTACGCTGTTTTGTTTTAAATATTCGACCACGATCCTGGCACTTTTCTCAAGATCTGTTACGCCAGTATCTATGATCAGTTCCGGATTGATGGGCTCTTCATAAGGAGCTGATATCCCTGTAAACTCTTTGATCTCCCCGGCCCGAGCTTTTTTATACAATCCTTTGGGATCGCGTTCTTCCGCAATTTCTAAAGAAACTTTGACATAAATTTCGATAAATCTTTTTTCAGGTAAAAGGGCGCGGGCTTGGTTGCGATCATTTCGATAAGGAGAAATAAAAGCTGTCATGGTAATAATGCCTGCATCGGCAAATAGCTTGGCTACTTCCCCGATTCGGCGGATGTTTTCGGCACGATCTTCAGGCGAAAAACCCAGATTTTTATTGAGCCCGTGACGGATATTATCTCCATCCAATACATAAACCGCGTGCCCAAGTTTAAACAACTCTTTTTCCACGGCACGTGCAAGAGTCGACTTGCCTGAGCCGGAAAGCCCTGTAAACCAGATCACCACACCTTTTTGTTCTAGCAATTGTTCTCGATCTTTATTCGTGACATCACCTTCATGCCAGGTAATATTGGTCGCTTTTTGCGTTGTCATTGGTATTCCTTTCTATTACAGATGTTGATAATAGTCCATGAGGATTTTAGCGACCTCTGGTCGGCTGAATTCTTTTGGGGGCAATTCTCCATTGGCCAACATTTCTCTCACTTTAGTGCCGCTGATCAATACACGATCTTCCTTACCATGCGGACAGGTTTTCATGCTCGCCATACCGTCGCATTTGTGACACCAGAAAGTCCAATCGATATTCAATGGAACGATATCTAGTTCTTGATCATCGATTTCCTCAAAGATTTTTTGGGCATCAAAAGGACCGTAATACGAACCCACTCCGGCATGATCGCGGCCAATGATTAGATGGCTGCATCCATAATTTTGCCTGAAAATGGCATGCAATACAGCCTCACGTGGGCCACCGTAACGCATCTCCATGGGATAAACTTTCATAACAACGCGGTCTCGTGGATAATAATTGTCAAGCAAAACCTCATAACATTTCATGCGAATGTCTGCCGGAATGTCACCGGCTTTGAGCTTGCCCACCAGGGGATGGATAAAAACTCCATCGGTGATTTCCAATGCAATTTTTGTACAATACTCGTGCGAGCGATGTATGGGATTGCGGGTCTGAAAGGCCGCAACGGTTTGCCACCCCAGGTCTGAAAAGATTTGCCGGGTTTCGGCGGGTCTACCGTAATGCTCTCCATACAATTCCGGATAAGGGCCTTCGCTCAAGACGTTTACCGGGCCAGCCAGATAGGTATCCCCCTGGGCATAAATTTTCGCCACTCCCGGATGTTCTACTTTAGTGGTGCGAAATACGTTTTGAGCTTCCAATTTTTTGTCATAGCCAAACGCTTCCATAACCTTCATGGTAGCCAATAATTCGCCTGTCTCATCGTCGATCAGGGTGATTTCGCTGTTTGTCGGGATGGAATCGGCCTGTTCTTTGGAAACAGCCAGAGTAATCGGAATAGGCCATAGGGTACCATCGACCATGCGCATCTCACGGCTGACACGCATATAATCGTCTCGTCCCATAAAACCGGTTAATGGACTAAATGCTCCCATTGCCATCATGATGAGATCCGATGTCTCTCGAGACGAGATCCTGATTTGTGGTAAATTGCCCGCTTTTTCGAGCTCTGCTTTTTTTGCATCGCCCTCTAACAACAGCGGTAGTAATTTTCCTCCATGCGGGGGGACCAATGTTGACATTGCATACCTCTCTATTCTTTTTGGGTTAGTCTTTGTGTGTCGAATTCCCCTGGAACAATTTTAACATGATCAAGAACGCAGTCATCAATCAAATATACGCGCATAAATAAAGACTGCGGAAAAAGTTGAATAGAATCAAAAAGATAACAATAATTTGGAATATAGTCAATATGTAAACTGTCCAACGGGTATGGGGGATGTGATCCGGGAAAAAGGCTAATGGTAGGATGGTTCTTTGATAGATGAGTTCTATTCAACTAAAAAAGGCTTGTCAATCACTTTGACAAGCCTTGAAACATACTATGAGTCGTTTATTTTTTGGCGGGATAGACCTTGCCTTCCAATTCCGCAACATATTTTTCTGCTTCCATGGCTGCCTGGCACCCGGAACCGGCTGCAGTGATTGCCTGGCGATAGATTGAATCCTGCACATCACCGCAAGCAAACACCCCGGTTTGATTGGTATGCGTACGATGGTTCGTCTTGATGGTATTGGTATCGGATTCCAGATCGATTTGACCATCAAAAAGATCGACGTTGGGATAATGACCAATAAAAATAAAAATACCGTCTATAGGAAACGTGGAGGTTTCGTTTGTTTTAACATTTTTTAACACCAATTCGGAAACCGATTCCTTGCCCTTGATCTCCTCTACCACAGTGTCCCATATGAGCTCGATTTTTTCATGATTGAGAGCCCGATCTCTTAAAATAGCATCTGCCCGCAATTGATCGCGACGGTGAATGATGCTCACTTTTTTCGCAAAACGCGTCAAGAACAGACCCTCATCGATGGCACTATTACCGCCTCCGATAACTGCAACGTGCTTGTCTGTAAAGAAAAAACCATCACACGTGGCACAATAGGATACCCCTTTGCCGGTGAATTCCTTTTCACCCGGTACGTCCAGTTTTTTGGGCGTAGACCCGGTAGCAATGATAACGACCTTGGATTGATACTCTTTATCAGACGTTTTTACCGTTTTGACCTCACCGGTTAAATCGACCTCTGTCACCACATCATAAACGACCTCGGTGCCAAATTTTTGAGCTTGTTTTTCAAACAGCTGATACATTTCAAATCCGCCCAAACCATCCGGAAAGCCGGGATAGTTTTCCAGATCATTGGTCAATGTAACCTGACCTCCCCTTTCCATTCCTGCGATCAGAATAGGCTTTAGGTTTGCCCGGGCAGCATATATGGCAGCGGTCAAGCCCGCAGGACCGGAACCGATGATGATGACATTTTCCATTTTATCCTCCAAAATAATAATAATAGTGGTTACCTTGCCGTTCGTGGTTCATCAGCGCATGCAGTTAAATTAGATGCACGAGCTCTGAAAATGATACAGAATTTCATTGATATCCGAATAGAAGGCCTGGCTCTATTTCACGAGCTTTGAAATCGATTTAAACATATCTGTGCCGGCAATTTCTGTTAATTCAAATAACACGGACTCGGTACATGTGATCGTAATACCGTGCTGAGCCATACGCGCCAACGCAATATCCCGATGTTTTGAATTTCTTGAAGAGACGGCATCCTCAACCACATAAACCTGATATCCCGAATGTTGCAGATCGAGTGCAGTCTGCAAAACACATACATGGGTTTCTATTCCGGCAAGAATCACCTGCTTGATCATGTGATCTTTCAGAGCCGGAATTAGGTGTTCAGCAGCACTAAAGGTCATTTTCTCGAAAAGATCGTTTTTTGAGACATATTTCAAGAGCTCAGGTACGGTTTTGCCCAAACCCTTGGGGTATTGTTCTGTCATCCACATGGGTATGTCATGGAGGTGGCATCCTTGGATGAGCTTTTCCATTTGCATGGTAATCGTCTGGATATCCTTGATCACCGGTGCAAACTTGACCTGTACATCGATAATCACCAGCGCACTTTTGTCTTTGTCGAGAATGTTTACATGTCGGGACATAGAATGATCCTAAAATTGGTCGATTAAACGGGATTTGGAATGTCGATAAAGGTTACAGGAATACCGAATTTGTCACTGATGTGTTTTCCGAGCAATTGCACCCCGATTGTTTCAGTCGCATAGTGACCTGCAGCGATAAAATGAATTTCATTTTCTTTTGCCAAGGCCAATGCGGGTTCCGACGGTTCACCCGTGATAAACGCATCCAGCCCGAGATCAATGGCCAACTGAAATTCTTTGGCACCTCCTCCTGAGCTGATAGCAAGAGATCTGATCGTTTCTGGCCCAAAATCAAACATCAGGGCATCGGATTGGTAAAGCGATTTTAGCTTTTGGATGAGCTCTTCTTTGTCCATAGCAAGCGACTGACATCGTACTCCGACCTGACCAAAAGGCACAAGATTCGAAAAACCCAGGGCTCTGGCCGCTCCCCAGTTGTTTCCCACGGTTTCATGTTTGTCCAAAGGCAGGTGGTAAGCCAGGAGCGTTATCTCGTGCTGCAAGAGTCTGTATATTCGTTTTTTGAAATGGCCCTTTATCACATGACTTTCTTTGTTCCACAAGAGACCGTGGTGCACCAAGATCATATCGGCCTTTTTTTGTACAGCATGATCGATGAGTTCAAGTGATAAAGAGACTCCGGTAATAATTTGTGAAACAGCTTCCTTGCCTTCCACCTGTAATCCTTGAGGGCCATAATCCTGAATCTCACTGATAGTCAGATATTCATCCAAATATGCCACGAGTTGATCTCTGTTTACCATGTCAAGATCCCGCCAGTTTGATGGATTTGCCGGTTTTTGAAGATTCATATATAGCCAGAATGAGTTCAAGAGCTCTGCGCGCCTGAACTCCATCTACTCGGGGATTTCTTTTTGTTTGAATTGCTTCAACGATATCGGTGAATTCCCGCACAAAAGGAGTGACATCGATCGCCATGGGTGATGAAGCTCCTCCTGCGGATTTGTCCTGATCTGTAATCGGATCTTTTCCCATCACATGGTAAAGCGCCAGGTTTTCACCTTCTACTGCTATTGTTCCTTTGGTGCCATGAATATCCAGCCTGGCCGGTAGTCCTGGAAAAGTGGCAGTGGATGCCTGAATGATACCGTACGCGCCATTGGTGAATTCCAACATGGCCATGCCGTGATCTTCAACATTTATATCGTGTACTGCGGTTCTGGTTTTTGCTGTAACCCAATTTACAGGACCCATCACCGATAGCAATAAATCAATAAAATGGATGCCCTGATTGATAAACGGACCACCGCCATCCAATTCTGGGGTTCCCCGCCAGGCTCCACTCTGGTAATATTCCGGAGA
This sequence comes from Candidatus Zhuqueibacterota bacterium, assembly GCA_014728115.1. Classification (GTDB taxonomy): domain Bacteria; phylum Zhuqueibacterota; class Zhuqueibacteria; order Residuimicrobiales; family Oceaniaggregativiventaceae; genus Oceaniaggregativivens. Next base: position 130,164 of record WJME01000139.1, read on the forward strand.
ACGGTACCATTTAATATACGCATCGCCCTGAATGAGCTCGCCCAGCTCTCCGTCGGCTATGGCTTTATAGACCGATAGCATAGGATCTGAGAAGCGGTATTGGCTGATGACCCCCAGGGTGACACCATTTTTCTGACATGCCTCGATGAGAGCATCTGCTTTTTCCAGGTTTACATCTATGGGTTTTTCTACGATAACATGTTTTCCTGCGTTCGCAGCTTGAATACCGAGATCGGCATGCAAGCCTGACGGTACCACGATATCGACAACATTGATATCCGGATCTTGGAGGACACTGTCCATTGAGACGCGAAATTCCAAATCAAATTGTCTGGCAAATTCCTCGCCTGCTTTTTTGTCTCGTCTGTGTACAGCTAAAATATCTGCATACTGGGTCTGTCGCAAAGCACGTACGTGATGTGCTGCGACGGCTCCTGCGCCGATGAGTGCAAATCGAAGAGGATTAGATTTCATAACAAAGATCCTTGTTTAGAATTGATTTCGATGCATAATGTCATCTAGTTTGCGTTTCGGGACGTGTAAAACGCCCTCGTCGTCCTTGTAGTATTTGACCGAGTTACTGATGGGTTCTATTACAGGGTTTTCATCCGGGTAACCCAAAGCGAGAATACAGTCGATTTCGTAAATCGATGGTATCTTTAACAAAGCGCGTACATTTTTTCTGTTTACGGAAGCGATCCAGCATGAGCCGATGTTATGATAGAGTGCAGTGAGAATCATATTTTCCACTGCCGCCCCAACATCATGTTCTCCGCCGTTAAAAGCAATATCCCGGTTGATGAGAACAACAACATAGGTAACCGGTTCTGATCCTTTGGGTGGCCTGCCACTGTCGTTTGGTAAATAACCTGCCCATTTTGTAAAAGGAAATATTTGTTCGACAACGGGCGGATCGTCGACCAGGACGAATTCCAGGGGCTGAAGGTTGGATGCCGATGGGGCCAGCCGAGCAGAATCGATGATTTCCGACAAGATTTCCGATTCGATTTTTTCTTGACGAAAACGACGAATAGTCCTTCGTTTTTGAATGAGTTCTCTTATTGACAAGATGACCTCGCCGAATTGGTGAATGTTTTATTTATTGAATGTATAAGCTTTTCAGTAAATTTCAAGTTTTTTGTAACCTGGCCATACATGAGCTCGTAAACAAGAAAAAAATGGAGGAAAACATGGCAAATAAAAAAAGTCGCGACACATTGAGCGGACTGACCATCGGTACACTTTTTATCGTTGCGGGTATTTTGATTTTTGCCGACAAGCAAGGTGTTTTGGCGGCCGGTTGGTTCTGGTGGTTGATGTTTGCCGCGGGATTGGTGCTTTTGCTCGAAGGAGTCATTCGCACCTGGGTTAAGCAATACCAGCGTTCTTCTACAAGCCGTATGATTTGGGGTGCTGTGCTCGTTGCGCTGAGTTCAAGTCAAATCTATGATCTGGAAGATTGGTGGCCGTTGATATTCATTCTTGTGGGCGCACTCATGATCATCAATGCCTTGCGTCGTCCAAAGCCATCAACAAAGGAAACATCCAGCCAACCTCTGGTCAAAGACTGATCCCCCCCTCTGAATAGTTTATCTTTGCTTGCATATGAGTTCGGAACATAACATCCATTCTGGCGTTATGTTCCGAACGATGGCCTAAAAACCGTTTGAACTTTTGCTATTTTCTTGTATATTAAGACATTTTTATAGGAGATAGCAATGAGACTCTGTGATCTGCTATCAAAGGATGTCATCCGCATTCCGCTCAAGAGTGATGAAAAATATGCCATCATTAGGGAAATGGTGGATATTTTATGCCGGGCAAAGAATTTCAAAGATTGTGACGGTGTATTGGATGCTGTGCTGGAACGGGAAAAAGTCATGAGCACCGGCATGGGGGACGGTGTGGCCATACCCCATGCAAAAACTGATGCGGTCGACGATTTGGTTGCGGTGTTTGGTATAACAGAAAAGCCAGTCGATTTTGATTCTATCGATAATCAACCCGTACGCATGGTTTTTTTGTTGGTTGCTCCTGCAGGACAAACCGGTCCTCATCTGAAAGCTTTGTCACGCATATCAAGGCTTATGCATCGAGAGGATTTTAGAGAACGCCTAGCGTTGGCAAGAGATGGGGAGCAAGTGATCGCGACCATCGAGCAGGTTGAAAATAAATACTTTCCCCTCTGACCATTCTCCTGCCTTGAAATATTTGATAGGGTCTCGCGTGCAGAGACCCCTGTTTTGTCATCTGATTAACAAGGTGTATCATGAAACATCAATCATTAACCGGATTTCGGGATGTTTTGCCCGAGGAACAACCCTATTGGCGAACCATTGAAAAAAAGATTGCCGAAATCACCCAGTTATATGGATATCAACGAATCGATCCTCCTATTTTGGAAGAGACAGCTCTGTTTTTGCGCGGTGTGGGGACGACGACGGATATCGTTGAAAAAGAAATGTATACATTTACAGACAAGGGTGAAAAATCGGTCACCCTGCGACCAGAATTTACGGCAGGTGTCATGCGCCTCTATATTGAGAATGGCATGCATACCAGACCCAAGCCGGTAAAGCTCTATTGTGTGGGACCCATATTCCGTTATGAGCGCCCTCAGGCCGGGCGATTTCGGCAACATAACCAATTCAATGTCGAAGCGCTCGGCGAGCAAGATCCGGCCATAGATGTCGAAATCATGTCTGTTGCATGGCAGCTCTATGCCGAACTCGGATTTACCGGACTGCAATTTCAGCTAAACAGTACCGGATGCCCTGAATGCCGGCCCGCGTATATGAAAGAATTACGGGCGTACTACCATGGACATTATGATGTCATCTGTAATGACTGTAAAAGACGTCTGGACCAGAACCCCTTGCGGCTACTCGACTGCAAAAATGAATCCTGCCAGCCAGTCATTGCCGGAGCTCCGGTAATCACCAATCATTTGTGCAAAGACTGTGAAACACATTTTTCGACTTTGCGAAATGATCTGGAATTACTACAACGACCATATGTGATCAATCATAAATTGGTTCGAGGATTGGATTATTATACAAAGACGGTTTTTGAGGTATGGGCTCATGGTATCGGTTCACAAAATGCCATGTGTGGTGGAGGGCGATACGATGGTCTCGTACAACAACTCGGGGGGCCTCCCACTCCGGGTATCGGATTTGGTTCTGGTATCGAACGAATCATTATGAGTATGAAAGAACAGGGTCTCGAACCTGAACCCGTACCCGAGACGCAGGTTTTTATCGTGCATTCGGGGAACATTGCCCGCAAACCGGCTGTGCAATTAACGTTTGCACTACGCGCAGAAAAAATACGGACATTGCTGTCGTTTGGACAACGCAGTTTTAAATCTCAGATGCGAGAAGCGAATCGCAGCGGGGCTGCCTATGTCATTATCCTCGGTGAGGATGAAGTGGCCAAGAACATGGCCTCAATCAAAGATTTAGCCACCGGCGAGCAGAAAATCATCCCCCTCGATGATGTGATTGCTGTACTTGAAGAGCGTATATGGAAATAAACATTTCTCCCCTGTCAAATGTGCTGGCAAAACGTTTACGCTCTCTTGGAATCAGAAAATACCGTGAACAAGAAGGTTTGTTTTTGGTAGAGGGCACCCGACTCTGCCAGGAGGCTATTGACTCTGATTGGCCGTTAGAGATGGCAGTATTGAGCCAGGAATTTTTACAGCAAGCCAATGCTTTGTGGTTAAATCAGCTTCTGGATCGGGGAGTTAAAGTCTTTCAGACCACAGAACGTCGTTTTGCCCAGATTTCTGACACGGTAAATCCGCAAGGTGTGCTATTCGTGGCTAAAATGGCTCCTCAGAACCGAGAGTTTACCGTAAGAAATGATTTGATTCTTGCTTTGGATGGTATCAAAGATCCCGGTAATATGGGGGCTATTTTACGGTCCAGTGAGTGGTTCGGCGTCGATCAGATTTTGGTGAGTAAAAACAGCGTCGATTGTACAAGTCCAAAGGTTATCCGGAGCAGTATGGGGAGCTTTTTTCGGATCAATGTATATCCGGAGCGAGATTTGCTAAGCGATGTCAAGCGTTTGCATTCCAGCAGGGTTCCGGTTATTGCTTCTCATCCCCAAAAAGGAAAACTCCTCAGACAATTCAAAACTGAATATCCGATACTCCTGATTATCGGAAGTGAGGCACATGGAATCGATCCCGAGCTGGAACGTTTTGTGACGGATTGGGTTACCATAAAGGGCAGAGGGCATGGGGAGTCCCTAAACGCTGCCATTGCCTTTTCTATAATAATCTACGAGTTGACAAATGAATGACTGGTTTTCAAATGATTTCGATGAACATGTGCTTCCCCCCATACACATCGCCTTGCTGCTTTTGGTGACATTTTTCTTTCTTATGATTTTTGGTACTCTGGTATTATTGCTTGTTGGCAGTCCCTGGGCAATGCTTAGCGAGATTTTCATTATCCTTCCTGCCATTTTCTATGTTTATTATAGAAAATTACCCTGGATCAAAGTTTTTCGATTTCATTCAATCTCTTGGAAAAATTTAGTGCTGGCGTTTGTTATTTCTGTTGCCACCATAGTGGTGACAGATGAGGTGGATCGTCTGATTTCTCTGGTCTTTCCCATGCCGGATATTCTCGTGAAAACTATGCAAGATCTGGTTCAAGTCAACAGCCTGACTGACGGTATTGTCCTGTTCCTCTCCGCGGTGGTGATGGCTGCTCTTGCCGAGGAAATGCTTTTTCGGGGAATGCTTCAAAATTCATTTGAGTATTTTATTGATCCAGCCATGGCCATTGTCATTTCTGCGATCATATTTGCTTTGATCCACTTTAATCCGTGGAGTGCAATCCAGTTTACAATGATGGGAATTGTTCTTGGCTATATGACCTGGGTCACGAATAGTATTTGGCCGGCCATAATATTGCATGGTACAAATAACTTGCTCTCACTGGTGATGGTCAATATTCCAGAGCAAAACCTTGCCTGGTATTCATCCGGGCATCATGTAAAGTTACCGTGGATCATCGTGGCTTTGGTCATCGGTGGATTTGCGTTTTATCAACTGCACCAGCAAAACAATCCTGGTCAGGCCGAAAATCCTGAAATGGACGAATAGAAGTTAAAGGAGGATCGATTTGAATAATCATATTCCGAGTGTTCGCATAGGCATGATTCAATCGGCAGAAACGATCGCATTCAAATGTCAGGGACCTTTTCGCGCCTTTGATTTGCACGGCAATGAGGTGTTTAAAGGAAAAGAAAACAAAGAATATGTTGCATCAATCCAGGACTCTGTCCCCAGCGAGATTGCTTACAGGGTGCGATTGGCTATTGCAGATGATTTAGAGGTCGCAGAGGAATTGCAGCGAGAATTTAAAGATAACCGACAAAAAACCGATTTGTGGTATCCGGGGCTCAGTCTGGATCTCCCCACAGGAAAAATTGACAATCATGAATATTGGATTGTAACAGAACCTTTCGAATCCTTAGACGCGGCTCAGGAATTTGCGAATCAATATGAGCCTGTGGGGCAGGCCTTTGTTGTGAAAGAGATCCTCAAGAGATCAACGGGGAGCATCAACATCGATGGCCAGACTGCCGAACAAGGTCTGGTGATAGCACCTGTTCATCCGGATCATGTTATTTATCTTGCTGATGTAATGGTGGGTATAGAGTTTCATTGGCAGCATACACGCACCCAGACCATACCGGGTCGCCTGGAAATCAATTTCAACAATCTGGGAAAACTGGCAGGGATCAACGAACTCGATGTCGAGACCTATTTGATCAGCGTCAATTCTTCTGAAATGACCTCGGAAAATCCTCTAGAGTTACTCAAAGCACAAACCATTGCTGCCCGAAGCACGATTCTGGCCACTATGGGAAAGCATCACTATGATGAACTTTATCATCTTTGTTCCGATGATCATTGTCAATGCTACCATGGTATAGAGCACATTTCAGATGCTTCCCGTCAGGCAGCCCAGGACACTGAAGGTGAAAATCTGCTTTACGAAGGGCGGGTGTGCGATTCCCGATATGCAAAGATCTGTGGGGGGGTAATGGAAGACTATGGCGCTGTATGGGATGATCGCCATATTCCCTATCTTGTGCCTGGTGTCGATGGCAACGCAGAAATCGATTATCCATTGGATACTGAAGAAAAGGTTACCGATTATATAGACAACAAACCCGATGTCTATTGCAACACAATAAAGTACGCAATTTCCTCCAAATTACCGTATAATACCACAGAACTGTTTCGCTGGACCGTCAGTTATAGCCGTAAAGAACTGGAAGAAATTATTCAAGAAAAGCTGGGTGACGAGATGGGCGAGTTGATCGATTTGATTCCCGGTGAGAGGGGTCCGTCAGGAAGACTCGTTTACATGGATGTCGTAGGTGTCCACAAAACGGTTCGAGTGGGAAAAGAATTGCAAATTCGAAGAATGTTGTCAAAAAGTCATTTATATAGTGCTTGTTTCTATATCGCCAGAGATCTCGATGATTCGGGAAGTATCAAGACATTTCATCTTCATGGTGCGGGTTGGGGGCATGGAGTGGGACTGTGTCAGGTGGGCGCCACGGTTATGGCTCAACTAGGTTTTGATTACAAAGAAATTTTAAGACATTATTACAAAAATAGTTCTTTGGTCAAGCTTTACTGATATCAATCCGCATTCATCTCTTGTCTATGGTTTGTACGCACAAAGTCTAAATTGTGGTATATATATAGAAACCCAAGTACACCTTCACGAACCAGAAAGACGAGAGCCGAAATTGATGAACATCGTGATTTTTAACGATGAACTGCGATCCGGAATGCAGATGTACTTGACACTGAGCAACAAGCATAAAGTAGAGGTTGCTACCGACGAAGATGATTTGCTAGACATTCTAAAGCGCCGAAAAATTGATATGACTTTTGTAGATTTGCAAATGACAGGTAAGGATGGAAAGTTGGTTGCCAAAATATCAAAGCTTTATCCCTTTTTGCGTGTCATTGGAATCTATGATCATGATCAAAAAGAATTGATGCAAAAAGCTTTTGCATTGGGTATACGAGATTTTATTGTCCGCCCAATCAAACATCGTGATTTACTAAAGCTTGTCGAGTCCTCAACAAATTGAGAACCCGACCAAGCGCTCTTGCGCATTTCGCCACAAAATCAGGTTTTCCCCGGATTTAACCTGTGGAAAACCTTGCTCTGTCCTGTTTTTTTATTGATTTTCTTGCCCTTTTAGCCTATACTATGTCACCCCTTTTTTGCAATAAATACCCATAGGCATGTTGGAGTCTCTATGATTCATGAAACAGATTTTCTCATCATCGGTAGCGGCATGGCAGGTCTGACCAGCGCCTTAAAATTGGCAGAACATGGTTCAGTTGCCATCATAACCAAAAAAGAACGCGCCGAAAGCAATACCAATTATGCACAAGGGGGTATCGCGGCTGTTTTTGATCCTGATGATTCGTTCGAAAATCATATCAGAGATACATTGGAAGCGGGTGCCGGCCTCTGTGATGAACATGCTGTAAGATTGATTGTCGAAAAGGGGCCTGAACTCGTACAGGAATTGGATGTGATCGGGGTACACTTTACCCGAACGGACAAGGGCACGTTCGATCTCGGACGCGAGGGTGGGCACCGGTCGCATCGCATCGTCCATGTCAAGGATCATACCGGTCGGGATGTTGAAGCAGCCTTGCTAAATGCTGTCAAGGTTTCGCCAAACATCAACGTCTTTGAGAATCATGTCGCCATAGACTTGATCACAGAACACCATATTATCGGACCTACACCGAGAGAACCCCATCTTCATTGCTGGGGTGCATATGCTTTGGACGCAGAAAATGGGTTGGTCAAACGATTTCTAGCAAAAGCGACGATTATCTCTTCCGGTGGTTGTGGACAAGTGTATCTTCACAGCACCAATCCCAAAATCGCTACAGGAGACGGGGTCGCCATGTGTTATCGGGCTGGCGCTGCTATTGCCAATATGGAATTTATGCAGTTTCATCCCACCACTCTTTATCATCCCCTGGCTGATTCTTTTCTCATCTCCGAAGCGGTTAGAGGATTCGGAGGCCAGCTCCTCACCAAGAGCGGAAAGGCCTTTATGGATAAATATCATTCCATGGGCCCGCTTGCTCCGCGTGACGTCGTAGCCAGAGCGATTGATACAGAAATGAAAAAAAGTGGAGATCCATGTGTATATCTGGATATTACCCACAAAGATCCCGATCAAGTCAAGAACCGGTTTCCGCATATTTATGAAAATTGTTATAAATATAAAATCGATATTACAAAGGAACCCATTCCTGTCGTCCCTGCGGCTCATTATTCCTGTGGAGGGGTCGTCACTGACCTGAATGGCGCGACAGATATCAATGGTCTTTATGCTTGTGGCGAAGTCGCTTATACAGGCGTGCATGGTGCGAATCGACTTGCTTCAAACAGTTTGCTCGAAGCCGTGGTGTTTGCAAGGCAGGCAAGCCTGAAAGCCATTGATTTTGTGAAAACCCGTAAGCAGAGAATCCCCAATATCCCCCCCTGGGATGATAGCGGGACGTTCAATAGTGAAGAGTGGGTACTCATTTCTCATGATTTGATGGAAATCAAAAATTTGATGTGGGATTATGTGGGGATTGTGCGTTCAAATCTACGACTGGAGAGAGCTCTGAGTCGTATTCGCTTGATCAGGCAAGAGGTTGAAAACTTTTACCGACGTACCCGCGTAACCGAAGAACTGATTGAACTGCGCAACCTTTCTTTGCTCGCACAACTCATTGTGACTTCAGCTCTTTTGAGAAGAGAAAGCAGGGGGTTGCATTATACTACAGATTACCCCAAACTGGATGATCAGAATTACAAGCATGCGACTGTCCTGCAACAAAAAGCATTGCAATAGGTTAATCTAGGAGGTCTTGTGGGTAGCCGTTTATTTGTTGTCTCTCTTTTGACGCTTTTGATGTTTCTTGTGATGGACTGGTTCAGTCGCTGGTACAATTCTTTTCTCACCAAAAGACATGGCTCTGAAGAATTACGTGTGAATATCAACCGTGTCATGTGGATTTTGCTCGCTCTGGTCTTTTGGTACTCTTTGATTCAACGCGGATTACCAGCGGTTTTCGATATCACCTATTTCAGTTATTCCTTATTCATGTACGCCTTGTTCAGATTCTTTCAAACTTTTTACAATAAATTGTGAATATCTGATTTTGCTCTTGCTTCCTTGCAACTCCATCTTTATATTGGCTAAATATCAACGGTGCACAAGGGGAAGCAGTCATGATCATCTCCAATGTTCAGATCCGGGCGTTTAAATCCATCTATGATCTAAAAGTACCTCTCGATCCCCGAAATAATGTCTTGATCGGGGCTAATGAAAGTGGCAAAACCAATGTTTTGCGATCCTTATTACATTTCCGACCGGATTTAGACTTTGATTCCAGTTATACCTGCCAATATTCTAACCACTATTATATGGGCAAAGCCCCGGAAATCACTCTGGAGTTTAGCCAACTGAGTAAAGAAAACCGGCGTAACCTGACAAGGATTTCTGAAATATTCAAAGATGTTGAATCGTTTCAAGTCCGTCGGGACGGACCGACTCAAACAGATTATCATGTTCTTGTCGGCGATTCTGAAGTGGATTCCATCGATATTGGCAAGCTGGTCTCCGGCTTGCCAAAGTTTTTATATTTCAATGATATACCATTGCTGAAAAACAGAGTCGACTATGAACACCTCATTTCCAATGATCCTGATTACAGCACAGAACGTAATTTGCTCAAAATCGGGGCCATAGATGATTTTGATATTTTGTTTGAAGATAGCACTCGGGGGCGCCGAGCAGGAGAAGAGGCCAGCAGAATCATTACCGAACAGATCCGGAGAGCATGGTCCCAGGAACCATCAATCGAGATTCGTTTGAATGTCAATGGCCGAACCCTTTATATCGATTTTTCTGACAGCACCACGGTTTTTGATACCCCAGAATCCCGTAGTATGGGATTCAGATGGTATCTTTCGTTTTATGTTAATTTTGTCGCCCAAACGTTTGAAGCACGTGCGAACGAATATGTGTTTTTGATCGATGAACCCGGCATACACCTGCATCCTGGTGGACAGAAAGACCTGGTCAAGGTCCTGGAAGACCTTTCATTGAAAAATCAAGTCCTGTATACAACGCACTCTCCCTTTATGATCAACCGTGAACACCCGGAACGGGTCTATCTGGTCGTCAAAGATACCAATGGTACCAAAATAGATACCGCTGCCTACCGGGAGAACTGGAAACCTTTACGCAGTCAAATCGATATTATGCCCGGTGACCTCTTCTTTTTTACCAATCCTGTTGTGTTTTCCAATATTCCCTCGAAAAAGAAATTCACTTTATTGTCAAAATTGAAAAATGGCGAATAGGATGTACGGTTTGCCGGGAGTGAAAATCGGGCATGCCCAAGACAGCGATGCCCGTACTGGATGTACCGTCATCCTGCCGGAGGCTGAAGCACTGGCAGGGGTAGATGTGCGGGGATCTGCACCAGGAACACGAGAAGTCGAGTGCATAAAACCGGTAAGATTGGTTGAAAAAATTCATGGTCTGGTATTGAGTGGAGGTAGCGCTTTTGGATTATCTGCAGCCTCTGGGGTACAACGCTGGCTCGAGGAACAACAGCGAGGATTTGATGTTGGTGTCGCGCGAGTGCCCATTGTCCCTGCAGCCGTGATATTTGATCTTGCTGTGGGAGATCCCCAGACAAGACCCGATGAGAATATGGGCGTTCAGGCCTGCGAAAATGCCCAATCAGAATCTCCTTCAGGAAGAATCGGTGCCGGGTGCGGAGCAACAACAGGTAAACTTTTTGGGCTCGAGAACGCTCTTCAGGGTGGACTGGGATTGAGATCCGTGACTCTGAAATCCGGTGTGACCATCGGGGCTTTGACTGTCGTGAACGCTCTCGGTTATGTTATCGATCCCGAAAACGACATGATCCTGCCGCAGGCTCCTTTGCCGGGTTTGACGCATCGCCACGATATCATTGAACAGATGTCTGGCCACCCGCGAGTCGCCTCTTTTGGTGAGCATACCACCCTGACGGTTGTTGTTACGGATGCCCTTTTGAATCGGGAGCAGGCAACCAAAGTAGCACAAATGGCACAGGACGGCATGGCCAGAGTCCTGTGCCCCTCTCACACCATGATGGATGGCGATATCGCGTTCGTACTTTCAACAGGAAACAAAGAGTGTGACCTGAGTCTTGTTGGCACCCTGGCCTCAGAGATGGTGGCGAATAGTATTCTGGATGCAGTCTCCAAAGACCTTGAATAGCCCACGAATTGCTACTCTTGCTGCGTAAACAAGTGAGCAAATACTTGCGCATCCTGCAGGGTATTGCTTATCAGAGACAATTCATTAGGCATATGGCCCGTATCCACGATGGTGGACCATACCGCAGTTGCCAGTCCTTCCTCCCTGAAAAACGAAGCCACAGTGCCGCCCCCAATACCGATCAGCCGGGCCTCCTTGCCGAGCACTGCTTTGATTGCTTTGGACAAACGTTTTACCACTGCGGTATCTTGCCGTGTCGGAGGGGCAGCTGTGACCTTTTGAGGGAAACTTTTTTCGACTCGCACGTTGAATCGTTGTTCTATATCAAAAATCATCTTGTCAATAGCCGCAATGACATCATCCAGAGAATAATCGGGTAATATACGACAATCGAGGTAAAAGATATCCGAAGCAGGGATGGTATTGATATTGGGTACATTCGACTCTTTTCGTGTGGGTTCAAAGGTACTCAAAGGGGGATCGAATAACTCGTCGCGATGATTGAAAATGTCATGCAATTTTTCCAATTCTACGGTCAAATAAGCCGCCGCGCGGTGGGCGTTCACTCCCAAATCAGGAGTAGAAGCATGACACTGTTTGCCAGAAATTTTGAACTTGATCCATAGAATGCTTTTTTCTGCGATTTCTATGCAAAGCCCCTCATTGTCTCCGGCATCTGGAACAATAATCAGGTCGTCATCACTGAATTGACCTCGGTGATTCTGCATCAAATATTGGAGTCCGTGTTTAGAACCGTTTTCTTCATCTGCAACGATTGCCAGGCCTATAGGCAAATAGGGCAGAACATTGTTTTCCCGCAAGGCCTTAATCGCCAGCAATGCTGAAACCAGTCCCTGGTGGTTATCTTCAACACCCCTGCCGATTAATTCGTCTCCTTTAACCTGTAATTCAAACGGGTCACTCTCCCACAAAGAAAGATCTCCTGCAGGTACGACATCGAGATGGGCCATGATCCAAATGACCGGTCCTTGTTTTTGGCCCGGGATTCGGGCAATGATATTCGGCCTGTCTCCGCGAGGAACTCTGTCATCCGGGGATGGCAGAATTTCAATGTCTGTTATCGATAATTCCTCGAGTAACGACAGGACAAACTCTGCTTTTTCCCATTCGCCGGTGCCATCCGCTTCTGGTGCCAATGCCGGTATGCCGACAAGTTTTCGCTGCCATTCAATGCAATGTTTTGCATACTGCTCAATGGACTTTTTGATCTCATGAGTCATCGGATTCTCCGGTTTTTTAACGTTGCTTATATGATTCGATCTTTGTCTAACAAATAATATTTTCCTTCTATGCCCTCATTGAAAAGGAGATCCAGAGCAGAAAGGTTTTCAATAAAATCTCCAAAAAGTTGAAAATAAGCTTCATTTTGCACACGGTGGATCTTGATTTCATATCCTTCTTGTTCGATGATATGACGATCGATCAGATGGCTTTTATGTTCTGCCACCAGATAGGTATCGCAATTCGTCGCTTTGAGCCAGGCACAGACCCGACGTGAGCGATCTCTTATCTCGGGCAACTGGTTTGCTTTGATGATTGCAGGGAAAAGCTGTAACTTTTTCAAAATAAATTGTGTGGTACTGAAAATCAGGGGTTCCAATTCAACCCACTTTTGTTCGAGGATCCGGGTCCAGGGGTCGATATAGTATTCAAAAAATGGAGTTTTTCTGTAACTGCTGGCAAGGGTTAAGAGATGTTTTTGTTGCCAGTTTTGGCGGATATCGATGTTCGTTTCTCTGATTGATCGTGGATGTTGTCCTGTCGTTCGGGCCGGAATGGTCAGCCAGGATTTCCCCTGATCCGTCTTGACAGCCATGCGATTGATGGAACTTTGTTTTTTAAAAATAAACGTGTCAGCCCACACAATGATATCGGCATTCAAAAGCCGTGAGCATGTATGCAAATCCGGACAATAGGCAGGCTCTAGCACGGTGAGAATCATAAGCTCGATGCTTTCTCGATATGCTGATATACACCCAGTAATTTTTGTGCTTCTATGTCCCAGTTATGATGGGTTTGAACATATTGATGACCTTGTTTTGCATATTGATGACAAAGATCAGGATCAGATAACAGCTTGCGAATGGCATCTGCATGGGCTTTGACATGATCTGCCTGCACTATCACACCAGCACCGGACTTTACGATAATATCCTTCAAGCTGGGCAGATCGCTGGCAACAATGGGGATCTTGCACGCCATGTATTCGAAAACTTTGTTGGGCGAAATCATTTTGAGCATTTGTTGATGCGGCTGCCAGGGGATTAGTCCGATCAGGGATGTCGTGACATATTCGGGTACCTTTTCATGCGGAACCATATTTATATACTCTATCGTATGATCCAGGCCCCTGTGTTTGACATAGGCTTTTGTCTCTGCTTCGACATGAGGTTCATTAAAAGGGCCCAAACATAACAGTTTAATATCCGGATGGGTTTCTGAGAGATCTGCCATAATATCGACGAGTGTCCTGGCACCCCGGGCCACAGACTGTCCCCCGAGATAGATCAACCTATTTTGAACAGGAGCCTCGATCTGAAGGGCCTGTTCAAAGATTTCCAGCCTGGGGACATTTCGTACCAGCGCAGTATCACAACCGGCCGCGTCAAATCGGGCTTTTTGATCCGCCACCACGCAAATCACTTTGTCGAGCTGTTTTGCCAAAGCAGGTTCAAATCTGGCGATGAGTTTGGCCAATAGGGGTTTTACCCAGTCAGGATACCAGACCCGTTCATAAGCTGTTTCCGGATAATTTTCATGACAATCATAAATCACGGCCCGGCCGGTGACCTTTTTTAACAGAAAGCCTAGGGGCAGGCATTCCAGATCATGAAAGTGATAGACATTTGCCTTTTCGCGAAAACAATAAAAACCGAAACGGAAAAGACTCAGGAGCCTAAAAAAGCGATTTTTCGGTCGCGCAATTGTCCTGATATGTATACCCTGTACGGTTTTGTTTTCATCCCCGTGAGCCAAAAGCGTGACATCATAACCTGCTCTTGCAAGCGTACGGGCTTGGCGATGGAATACGCGCACATCAAAGGGTCGATGTACGGTGGTGAATATACACACTTTCATCATAAAACCATTGGATGTTGAGGGTAAAGGGCATCACCCCCGTGAGAAATTAGCGATCCAGCACCATGGTCAATCCGATGCGTCCTCTCTCTTTATCGATAGAGATAACTTTAACATCTACAATATCGCCGACTTGAACGACCTCTAGAGGATGTTTGATGTATTTTTTGCTGACCTGACTGATATGAACCAGACCGTCTTGTTTGACTCCGATATCCACAAAGACCCCAAAATCGACCACATTTCTGACCGTGCCTTTGAGAACCATATCCACTCCAAGATCATCAATGGAAAGCACGTCATTGCGCAAGATGGGCTTTGGCATTTCGTCGCGGGGATCTCGTCCCGGCTTTTCCAGGCTGGCGATGATATCCTCGAGTGTTTCGACTCCGCATTCACATATTTCTGCCAGTTCGGGTAATTTTTTATCGCTGTGCTGCAATTTCAGCCGCACCAGGGCCCCATTCGATCTCACATCATCCGGGCTGAGGTCTAACTCTTGCAACAGACGCGTGGCTGAATCGTATGATTCCGGATGGACCGCCGTGGAATCGAAAAAGATATCGCTGTCAGAGATGCGTAAAAAGCCGGCACTTTGAGTAAAGGCATTGTCACCAATCCCTTTGATTTCTTTGAGCTCTTCCCGTTTGGATATTCTGCCTTTTTCTTCCCGGTATTTTACAATGTTCTCGGCGACGCGGCTGTTGACACCGGCGATATAACGCAACAGGGAAGAACTGGCTGTATTGATATCCACTCCTACCAAGTTCACAGCCGATTCAACGACATTATCCAGGGCTTCGGCGAGTTTGATTTGATCCACATCGTGTTGATAAAGACCGACACCAATGGATTTTGGATCGATCTTTACCAGTTCCGACAAGGGATCAAGCAATCGCCGGGCAATGGAAATATTGCCTCGCATAGAAGCTTCGAGTTCGGGAAATTCTTTTTTAGCCACTGGTGAGGCAGAATAGACCGAGGCCCCAGCTTCATTGACAATGGTATAAAAAATCGATTTGTCGAGCTCTGAAATCAACTCGGCCACCAATTTTTCGGTTTCACGGCTGGCCGTGCCATTTCCTATAGCGACGACATCTATTTCATACTTTACAATAAAATCCTGAATCCTCTCTTTGGCTTCTAGCCAACGGCCCTGTGGGGGGTGTGGAAAGATCGTCGATCCTTCAAGATACCTTCCGGTCACATCGATGGCTGCGACTTTGCAGCCGGTTCGATAGCCCGGATCGATACCGAGAATGTTCTTGTTTCGCAGGGGCGGAGACATGAGCAATGCACGAAGGTTCTGTGCAAAAACCTGAATGGCATGTTCATCTGCTCTGTCTGTCAACAATCCTCTGATTTCCCGATCGATCGCAGGAGAAATCAGGCGCTGAAACGAGTCTGCAATGGCTTTTTTCAGATCGTCAGTAAAAATAGATTGTATATGGGTAACATAGACCTTTTCGATCGCTGCAATGTTGCTTTCCACAGGGACATCGATCCAGACTTTGAGAATGTTTTCCCGTTCACCCCGATTGATCGCCAGAATACGATGTGGAGGCACAGTCTTTACCGGCTCTGAAAAGTCCTTGTAAATTTCATAGTCCTGACAATTTTCAGTATCCTTTGCCTCCGAATTCAAGCAGCCCTTTTCTTTGAATATTTCACGAATGACTTTGCGAACGTCGGCATCTTCTGACACGACTTCAGCCACAATATCTCTGGCGCCGCTGAGTGCCTGTTCTGCTGTCAGGACCTCTTTTTCTTCATCGATGTATTCCGAGGCGTATTCCAATGGATCGCCCTGAGTCATATCTTGTTTCAGGATCATCTCTGCCAGCGGTTCCAGTCCTTTTTCTTTTGCAATGGTGGCACGGGTACGGCGTTTGGGTTTGTAGGGCAAGTAAAGATCTTCGACCTCTTGAAGTTTTGCCGCGTTTTTGATTTTTTCTTCCAATTCCGGTGTCAGTTTACCCTGTTCTTCGATACTTTTCAAAACAGTTTGTTTGCGTTCTTCCAGGTGGCGAAGATACTTTATACGATCACCAATGGTGCGTATTTGATCTTCGTCCAGGCTGCCTGTCACCTCTTTACGATAGCGTGCAATAAACGGCACCGTATTATCACTGTCCAGCAATTCGATGGTGTTTTTAACCTGATTCCATCGCAGACCGGTCTCTTCTGCGATCATTGTAATCATTTGTGACTCTTCCACAGTTCGTCCTCGTCAACTATTCAGTTTTTCTGTTCTGTAAGCAACTAGCAATATAAAGCGTATGGCCATGAAAATCAAGCCTTTTGAAAAACATTGATAGAACAAATTTTGAATTGTATATTAAGGTCAGAGATAAAAAACAATTCAATATTTAGGTCATAAAGGTCTGAAATGAAATCATTGCGCAAATGCTGTCAAATTGCTTTTATTGCGGTCTCGAGTCTGTTATTTTCCTGCCAACAACCCGTGGATCTGGTTATCATCAATGCCAAAGTCTGGACGGGTGATTTGGATAATCCTCTTGCAGATATGGTCGCTGTCAGCGGCAATCGAATCGCTTTTGTCGGCTGGCAAGAAGATTTACCTGCAGAGCTGGGGGAACACACCACTGTCATCGATGCCCGGGGCAGGCTGGTCATCCCCGGATTCAATGACGCACATTTACATTTTATGAGCGGAGGATTATCTCTTTTGCAGGTCAATCTGGCTGACTGTAAATCCAGAGAGTGTATAAAGAACAGACTCGAAGAAAAAACAGACCAACTGCCTTCCGGGGCATGGATCACCGGTAGAGGCTGGGATCACACATTATTTAACCAGGGCAAATGGCCGACCAGAGATCTGCTCGATGAGGTCGCTCCGGATCATCCGGTTTTTGTCCGTCGTATCGATGGGCATGTGGGATGGGCAAATTCACTCGCTATGGCAAAGGCCGGAATAGATGCTCAAACCGCCGTGCCAGAGGGAGGCGAGATGCTGCTCGATCCTCAAACCGGTCAACCCACAGGTATATTTAAAGAGTCGGCCATGACCCTGGTATCAAAGGTGATTCCTGAGCCCAATGATTCACTAAAACTCGCAGCCCTGCGATTGGCGCACGATCATGCCATACAATTGGGAGTGACCTCGATTCAGGATCAGTCCGGTATATCCAGTATGGCTTTATATCATCACCTGATGAATCAGGGCCTTTTTCAAATCCGCGTAAGCGAATGGCTCGACTTTGACATGACCCGGAATCCCGATTCTCTGGTAGAGTTATTGGATTCCCTGAAAATACTGACCAAGCCGCTGGAGCTGGAGACCGGAATGCTCAAAGGATTTGTGGATGGCACTCTTGGATCCAGAACCGCTTATTTTTTCGATCCTTATAGCGATGATCCAACAACCGTTGGATTGCCGCAATATACGGCTGATGAATTGAATCGGATGGTTTGTGTGGCCGAAAGCCTAAAGCTTCAGGTGGGGCTCCATTGTATCGGAGCCAGGGCCAACCACATGGCGCTCGAGGCATATGATAGGGCCCTACAGACTTTTGGGTCGGGGGATAGCCGGCACCGTCTCGAACATGCGCAGGTATTGCGCACAGAGGATATCCCTCGCATCAAAGAACTGGGTGTGATCGCTTCGATGCAACCTACGCACTGTACATCCGATTTGAGATGGGCAGAGCAGCGTTTAGGGCGCGAACGCAGCAAGGGTGCATATGCCTGGAAAACTTTACAAAACAGCGGTGTGCGCCTTGCATTCGGCACAGACTGGCCGGTTGAACCACTGGATCCCATGCGCGGAATATATTCCGCGGTCACCCGTAAACATATAGAATCCGGTGAACCGAAAGAGGGCTGGTTCCCGGAAGAACGACTCTCTGTGCGCGATGCTGTCAGAGCGTATACTCTGGCAAGTGCGTTTTCCGAGTTTAAAGAAGATGAAAAGGGAACCCTCACAAAGGGCAAACTTGCAGACATGATTATGCTCTCAAAGGATATCCTTGAAATCCAGCCCGAGGAAATTTTGAATACCAGAGTGTTGATGACCATCATCGATGGCAGGATTGTTTATCAGGAGGAAGAATCGAACTAGACCTTTTCCAGCAGGGCGATCACTTCGACATGAGCCGTATGGGGAAACATGTCGACCGGCCTGACCCGTACGAGTTTGTACTGTTCCTGACACAGAACAGCCAGATCCCGTGCCAATGTGGTGGGATTACAGGAAACGTGCACGATCCGATCGGGATTCAATGCCAATATCGCCTGCACGGTTTTAGGGTGCATGCCACTTCTGGGGGGGTCGATGATCATCACATCGGGGGTGCCATATTGTTCGATCACTTTTGCTGTATCGTTTAACCGATCGCGCAGATCTCCGGCAAAAAATTCACAGTTGTGAATATCGTTCCGCAGGCTGTTGCGTTCTGCATCTTGCACTGCCTGCTCCACCGCTTCGAATCCGATCACTTTACGGGCATGGCCACTTACATACAGCGAGATGCTTCCTGCACCGCAATAGAGGTCATAGACATTTTCCTGACCGGTCAAATCAGCATATTCCAGGACGAGATCGTATAATTGTTTGGCTTGTCTGGTATTGGTTTGGAAAAAAGAGTTGCTCGATATTTCAAAACTCAGGCTATCCAGCTTTTCCAGTACCGTTGATTTGCCGGCCAATAAATACTCTTCTTCACTAAACGCGACAGATGCCCAGCTCTGGGTGGTGCTATTGATCAGGCTTGTGATTTGAGGAAAACGGTCTGTCATCAATCGTCTGAAGGCCTGTGCAATATGGGTATCATGATCATGAGTCACCAAATTGACCATAAGATCTGAAGTGTTTTTACAATGCCGAATAATGAGGAACCGAAAAAAACCGCTATGATCCAGGGTGCTATAGGCTGGCAGCCCGCTTTGCAATGCGAATTTTCGGGTGGTTTCGACAATATCGTTGGTGATGGGTGCCAATAACTTGCAGTCATGCACATTGATGACTTTATCGAAAAATCCTTTGGCGTGCAAACCCAAAAAAAGGCCATCGTCCTGCAGTCCCTTGACACCGGATTCGATCTCTTGCGGAGAAAGCCAACGCTTTCTGGAAAATGAAAACTCCATCTTGTTGCGATAATAGAATGGGTCAGGAGAGGGCAGGATCGGCTCTGTGATAAAATGTTCCAATTTGCCGAGACGGCGCAGTGAATCGATCACCTGCCGTTCTTTGGCGGCTAACTGTTCTTCATAAACCATATGTTGTAAAGAACATCCGCCACAGGCCCCAAAATGCACACATTCGGGTTCCTGTTCCAAAGGAGAGTGTTCCAGAACCCTGAGAATCCGTGCTTGTGCATGTTTTTTCTTTTTTTTCTGAATTCTAACCTGCACCGTTTGACCGGGAATAGCTCGATCAACAAAAATGACAAAATCATCGACACGCGCAATACCCTGCGCTCCGAATGCCAGGTCCTCGATTTTTACAGCGACCTCTTTGCCCTTTTTTATACTGGATGTCATGGATGGTTTTTTATCCGTATTTAAATTCTAGTCGATCCTGCGAGCGCCCATAAAAATATCGCGGTAGGGAGATTTGCGCAGATTGGCCAGGGTAACGCCTTTACTCACCGAAGCATGCAGAAAATAGTCATCAGCAATATAAAGACCCACATGATCGGGTTCACGGGAACGATGATTTTTAAAATTAAAAAAGACCAGGTCACCAAACTCGAGATCAGAAGTGCGGACACGTCGTCCCATTTGAAATAATCTTTTTGTGCTATGAGGAAGCTCTTTATCCCGAGCCCGTTTATAGATACTGGCCACGAGTCCGGAGCAATCGGTTCCCCTGGGTGAGGCTCCGCCCCATACATAAGGCGCACCAAAAAAGCGTTGAATCTCGGGTTTGAACCTTTCGAGGAGTTCCGGATTATTGACAAGATCCTGCTGGCTGAGTTCCTGTGTATCCTCTGTGTCCTGGCCGGGATTGCGAAAAATGAGGGTATCCGAATCAAGCGTAATCTCGGATTGCTCTCTCTCATATTCATCTTTACCAGGCCAATTGTGATATTGAGGATCGGGACGCATGGCACATGCAAGATAAATGGCAATGAACAGCAGAGTCAATAATATTTGTATTTGGAATTTAACCATAAAATTTTCCTGTTCGGCCCCAAAATAATGAAAACAGTACAAAGGTCCAAGCGGAATCTCGCAAGAATTAGGGATGTGCTGCAGGTGATTTTGCTTGACTTTGGCGACGAAACACAATAACTTTTATTGAATTAAATAGATAGACACGTATGAAACTTGATTCCTATAGTTTTAGAATCGCAATCCTGTTTGCCACGGTATTGGTGCTTGTGGTCGCGGTTAAAAAAAGAGATAACGGTGGCTCGATCCCGTATCCTTCTCATGCGATCTATGATACAGATCCTGATTGCAATCGGTACATCAAGGCAGATTTGAGCCACGAGCAGTTGCAAAAACTGGATAAAGTTTTGATCGCAGAAAAACGCAATCATGGCGAACGATTGCCCATGTCAAAAGTTCTCGCAATAGCCGCAAATGATCAGGCCATTGCCGATGCTTATTTGCGATGGCGCAAATGTGCCGATATGATGCGGGGTTCTAATCATGTGGTCTATCCTGACGAACGGCCGCGCTATTGACCCGCTTTTCTGCACACAGTCGCTCTCCTATATATCTATCCTGAAATCATTGTTTTTTTAATCCTTGGCATTTTAATTGCATTTGAAACAAAATATGATATTATGCGATTAATGGATTGTGTAATGCATGCTAACTATTAAAAATTAATGGTTTTGTTTCCATTGGTATTTTTTCTGATTTCAGACTTTATAAAAATGTCCCTTTTACGTCTCACCTAAACAGGAGGCAATTATGAACCGTCTCTTGACAGTACTGGTCCTTTATCTGGTCTGTCTGGCGGTGCCTTTCGCACAATCAGAGACCTCCCTTTGGCAGGTAAAATTTTTATTCACCTTTGGCCAGAGTGGTGAGGAACCCGGTCAGTTTCATCAACCCCTGGGAATCACCGCAGCCACCACACAGGCGATTTATGTCACAGATACCGGCAATCATCGTATCCAAAAATTCGACAAGAACGGACAACTGCTACGGTTTATGGGGGGGTTCGGGTTTTCGTCCGGACAATTTCAGCGTCCCACCGATTTGAATACGTTAAATGGACTCTCTATATATGTGGCTGATCTTGAAAATAATCGTATCGAACAATACGACAAAGACCTGAACTGGATCACCTCGATCATCCCTCAAGAGAATTGGGATGAGCGATTCCGCTTCATGTTCCCGAGTTCCCTGGCCATGAGTCTTTATGGCGAATTGTTTGTGCTGGATAACGAACAGAATAAAATTATCAAACTAAACTCTCAATTCGAGCCGGTGCTTGCATTTGGCGGATATGATTGGGGAGAAGGTGAACTGGTCGAACCGATGCAACTGTGTGTTGCCAGTGATGAAAAAGTCTATGTGACTGATGCCGGAATGGGCTGCGTTCAGGTTTTTGACTATTTTGGTAATCATATCCAGTGTCTCGGTAAGTCGATTTTGCAAAAACCCTTTGGGATCGCACGTCACAGCAGCGGATTGATTCTGGTCAGCGATCGGGCAACCAACTCTTTGATCGGATTTGATAAAGGACGCCGGGTATTCAGTGTGGGCGGTAAGGGAAAAAAATTGGGAGCTTTTGATCATATTGGAGATCTAGCCGTGATTGAAAATCGCATTTATGTCGTAGATACGGATAACAATCGAATACAGGTGTTCGAGTTGAATAAAAGAGCCAATAACCGATAGAGGTCATGAAGCGATTCTATTTTTTGACAATTATCTTCCTAACGATTTTTCATGCTCGTGCCTGGTCTCAAAGTGTCAAACTCGAGGGACTGCAGCTTTATGAAAAAGATCTGGTGATCCTGGGACAAGACCGTAAAGGTCCTTACTTTTTGCCTGATAGCCTCATTGTGAAAGATTCCGAGACGGTCTGGATTCAACAACATCGATTAACCGAAGATCAATATCGACTGGACTATCTAAAAGGGGAGATCCGTTTTCAGGAGCTGGTGTCTGACGGTCATGAGATTCGAATTCACTATCGCATCGTTCCTGTACAGTTGGAAAAACATTTTGCATTGAATAAATTATTCAAACGCGTGCCAGGAGCTCAGACAGGAACCGGCGAACCTGTCGATCCCCGTCGGCAAGAGGAGGAGGAAATCGATTATGCCTCGCAACTGAACAAAAGCGGAAGTATCACCCGGGGTATATCTGTCGGCTCTAATCGAGGCTTGAAAGTCAATTCCAGTCTGAATATCAATGTCAGTGGCAAGGTGGCTGACAAAGTGGAGGTTTTGGCTGCGCTCACCGATCAGAATACTCCGATTCAGCCTGAAGGCACCACTCAGACTTTGCAAGAAATCGACAAGGTTTTTGTAAAAATCAATGCTCCCAATATGTCAGCGACCCTGGGGGATTATCATTTGACCCTCCCGGAAAGCGAATTTGCACGCTATTCACGCAAGCTCCAGGGGGCAATGGGAGAAGCGCATACCCAAAACTGGGACGTTATGGTCTCCGGTGCAGTGACAAGGGGCAAATACCTCTCTCAGCGAATCCAGGGCCGTGAAGGATTTCAGGGACCTTATCAGCTCAAAGGAGAACGGGGACAAATCGATATCATTGTTCTCGCCGGAACGGAACGGGTCTATATCGACGGACAACCTATGGTGCGGGGCGAATCCAACGATTATATCATCGATTATGCCGCCGCACAAATCACCTTTACCCGCCGCCGATTGATCACCAGCGACTCCCGTATCGTCGTGGATTTTCAATATTCAGATGAAAAATTCAAACGTAATCTCTACAGTGCCCGGGGAGAGTCGAGGTTGTGGGATGACCGCTTAAAATTTTCTACGACTCTGTTACGTGAGGCGGATGATAAAGACAATCCGCTCGATTTTGTCCTGACCGATGAGGTCTCGGATATTCTCTCCAATGCAGGCGATAATCCGGCCGCTGCATTCATCGATGCCGCTGAATTCGTTGGCCGGGGAGAGGGACGATATAGTCGCGATTCTGAAGGATATTTTGTTTTTGTGGGCAATGATTCCGGTGATTATCAGGTGTCATTTTCGGATGTGGGCACCGGCAATGGCAGTTATCGATATATGGGAGGAGGACGATACGAATATGTGGGAGAAAACCAGGATCGCTATGCGCCGGTCACCCTGCTCTCTACGGCCAAGAGTCACTCTGTCGTCGATTTTGGACTGGAATTTGCGCCCACCTCTTTTCTCTCCGTCAATGGTGAAATGGCGATCAGTAGTTTCGATCAAAATACCTATTCTGGACTGGATGATAGCGATAATAGCGGTCTGGCGCAAAATTGGCAAATCGCCTTGACACCCGATTCCATGTCCCTTGCAGGGATTCCGTTGGGAAGCCTGGAACTGACCGGCCGAATGCGCACTATACAAAACCGCTTTCGCGATATCGACAGATCCACACAAGTGGAATATAACCGACGATGGGATCTTTCGGAAAATCTGGATCGCGGCGAGAATGTCCAGGAATGGTCTTTGCGATATCAGCCGGTGCACGGCTGGTCTGTGGGCAGTGAATATGGCAAAATCGCAAAAGGCGAGCTGTTTAATTCCAGCCGACTCTCGTTTTTCAGCCAGTTGATCCGTCCCCATCTGCCGCAATATCGATATCAATGGGAGCATATCGATAAAGACGATCAAAACCAGCAACGTCTCGGTGACTGGACCCGTCAACGAGGCTCTGCTCATTCACAGATCGGACTCTTTAAACCTTTTTTTGAGTATGAGGGCGAAGTTAAGAAGGAAAACTGGGCAGATTCCCTGTATACCGGGTTTAAATTCGATGATGTTAGCGGCGGACTCGAGGTTGGAACCGGTAAACGGGTCAGCGGTTCTTTGAGTATGTCTTGGCGCCGCGACGACGACTATACCGGGTTTGAAAGGTTTAGCCGCAGTTCCGATGCACTTACACAAAATATTTTGTTGCAATTTCAGAGATTGGGAGCTTTTTCAGGCACCATGGCCTTTACTCACCGCGAGCGGTCCTATGCCGATGATCAGATCCCTGACAAGCGCACGGATCTGGCGGAAATGCGTCTGAATTTCACGCCCTGGCAGCGCGCCGTGAGCGGGGATGTGAATTACCAGATTTCCAATACCGCAACTGCAAAAAAAGAACGGATCTATATCAAAGTCAGCCAGGGAGATGGCAATTATCGGTTTGATGAGGATCTCAAAGAGTATGTCGTGGATCCGCTCGGGGACTATATCATGCGCATTCTGACAACGGATGAATTTATCCCCACCATCGAACTGAAAAGCAGCGCACGGCTGCGCCTGGATCCCTCGCGCTTTTTCAGTCTGGATCGCAACGAGAACAAAAGCGAATCTCTATTTACAAATGCTTTAAAAGCCATCTCGACAGAAAGTTATGTCGCCCTGGAAGAACGTTCCCAAGAAAAATCTGTTTGGGATATTTATCTGTTTGATTTACAAAAATTTCGCCAGCCCGGAACCACTGTGTTTGGTAATCTGCATACCCGTCAGGATATAAACTTGTTCGAGCATGACCGGGATTTTTCAGTGCGCTATCGTTATCAATTCAGAGATGAACTCAACAATCAATATCTGGAGGGCGGACAGGATCGCCTCGAAACCGAGCAGACGGTGCGGATTACCGCCCGCTTGTTCGATCAGTTGGGGACACGGGCCGAATTGGGTCAAAAACAGACCCGCCGTACGTTTGCCAATGCCAACCGCCAGGACAGAGATATTCTTGCACGCGAAGGCAGTTTGGATCTCTCTTTTCGGCCGGTTCAGGTTCTCGAATTCGGGCTTTTATCGAGGTTTTCGATAGAACAGGATCGGGTCTATGAAGAGCCGACCCGGGTACGCGCTATTGCCATGACCCCCCGGGTCAGCTATGCCTTTCGAGGTAAAGGACGCCTGAGCGGTGAAATCGAATGGAGCTATGTAGACGCCGAACCTAAAGGACGCTTGATCCCATACGAGATGGCCAGTGGCCGAAGTCTGGGCAGTTCCATGCGCTGGGATTTTCGATTCGATTATAGAATTTCCAATACCATCAATGCCACGATCTCGTATACGGGCCGAAATGAACCGGAAAGAGACCGTACCTTGCATACGGCCAGAGCTCAAGTCACTGCAGCGTTTCGTTAAGCAGGTGTGTTATGAAAAAAATGATTCTAAAACTTTTTCTCTTTTGTTCGATAGCCTTGGCACAGCCGCAGAATAATCTCGTTCTCGAGCGATTCGAACTGATCGGCGTGGCCAAAGTCTCCATGTCCAAAGCCCGTTCATGGACCAACCTGAAAACCGGAATGCCTTTTGACGAGTCCCGTGCGTTTGACGCTGCCAAAGCCTTATTACACGCCTATGCCGAACAGGGTATGCCCTATACTCGCGTAGATTCCATGCGCTATCAAACAGAGACAAATAAAGTCCTTTTGTCTATATATGTCACCGAAGGTGAGACGTTGAGATGGGGAGAAATTCATGTACAGGGAGCCGATTCTGCGGTGGTAGAGAAACTCTATGAGCGCATTGAAACGCGTCCCGGCGAATCTTTGAACAATGCCAGATTTCATGCGGACATGATGGATGGAGTTCGCTATCTCACTCAACGGGGATATCCCTTTGGCCAAATCGAATTGCAGAATGTCACATTAGACACCTCACTGCAGCATGAAAAAAGACTCGATATTGCTGTCGAACTCTATGCCGGTCCCAAAATAGTGATCAATGACATTCAGATTGAAGGAAATACGATTACCCAGGATTATGTGATCGAACGCGAACTGGGCATCAAAATCGGTGATCTTTACCGGCAGGATAAAGTGGATAGAATCCCCGATCGCCTGATGAGGACCGGATATTTTTCACGGGTCGATCCTGCTCGAGTCTTTTATACTCAGGGCAATGAAGGAGGGCTGTTGTTATCCTTACAAGAAGGCCCCTCCAGCCGCTTTGACGGTGTGATTGGCTACAATCCTGGAACTGAACAGGAAAAGGGGTATTTTACCGGCCTCTTGGATATCTCATTGGGAAATCTTTTCGGGACAGGTCGCGCCTTGCATGTTCACTGGCAAAAACGCGATCGTAAAACCCAGGAACTGGAATTTAACTACCGTGAACCCTGGGTAGCAGGCTGGCCGGTTCATATCGGATTTGGATTTGAACAGTTGATCCAGGATACCACCTATGTGCAAAGAGAACTCGGTCTCGATATTGCCATGCCCTTGTGGGAAAATTTCACGGGACTGGCCCGGATTTCACGTCAAAGTATCTCCCCTGATTCGTTGAGCAGTTATCTCTTTGGAATCCCCAACAGCAATACCCTGACAGCGACCGCAGGATTCAGCTATGACAGCCGTGATGATCTGATCAATCCCCGAAAAGGTGTATATTATAAAACCACGCTTTCGGCGGGACAAAAAAAGAACCTCGGCCCGGATAGCCTGGTCTCCATCATGCAGTTGGAAAAACAGGTGGATAATAAACGGCTGGAAATGGATCTGGAAACCTATTTTGAGTTTTTCGACCGCCAGGTCATTGCCCTCACGTTTCATGGTCGCCAGATAAAAAGTACCGAGCGAGTGATTCCGTTACCGGATCAGTACCGTGTCGGCGGGGCCAGATCTTTACGCGGGTTTCGCGAGGATCAGTTTTTCGGAACAAGTGTCGCATGGTCTAACCTGGAATACCGGTATATTTTGGGACGCAGATCCAGGGTTTCGCTTTTTCTGGATTCCGGATTTATCACCACACAGGACCGAGAGGGCAATAAAGATGAACTGCTGAAATTGGGCTATGGGTTTGGTTTTCGATTACAAACCGGACTCGGGATAATGGGCGTCGATTATGGACTCGCAAAAGGCGACGGCTTTATGGAAGGCAAGATTCATGTTGGATTGGTCAACGAGTTTTAAATAATAAAAAAGGCTGCCGTTTTGGCAGCCTTTTTATGGTCTTAGCGAATTTCGATAGACCTGGGTTTGGCTTCTTCAGCTTTGGGGATCTTTACCGTCAATACACCATTTTTATAATCCGCTGAAATCTTTTCCTGATCGACTTTTTCGGTCAGCCTGAAAGATCTTTCGAATTGGCCATAAGCGCGTTCCAACAGATAATGATTTTTGGAATCTTCTTTGGTTTCGTATTTGCGTTCGCCTTTGATGGTCAATACATTGTTTTCCAAAGACACATTCAGGTTTTCCTTGTCAACACCCGGGATATCCATGCGAACCACATAGTGATCGTTCGTGCCTTCGATATCAGTGCGGGGTGACCAGGTTGAAGCCTCCTGTCCCGACCGGATCTCCCGGCGGTTCAATGCCGGAAAAAAGTCGCTGAAAAAACTGTCCAGTGCGTTTGGAAGTAAATCGCTATCATTAAAATAACCTCTTTTTACCAGTGTCATGATGACCCTCCTGATTGTTTATGTAAATAAATTGTTTATCGTTTCGTTTTCTACTCTATCTCTTTGCAAGTGCCATGCCAAAATTGAGTCTCTATACAAGATGATCGATCAAGACTTTGATGTTTATAGATTTAGGAGGGATAGCCGCGAGGTTCTGTTCAAAACGCTATGTCGGCTGTGTCTGTCAAAATGTCACAGTTGTCACTGACTCGTCTGTCAAAAATTCACAATGATCTCGTTTTTTGCTGTTGATTGTTGGCTGGAAATTCGTATATTTCGATATGCAATCTGCATTCGAGAAAATACTCACAGTCAGAGATCAGGACAAAAAAAATGCCCGGATCATAGGTGAGTCGCGGCAGGGCCGGCCTATTTTTGCGTTTCGATATGGTCAGGGTCCCCTGGGGCTCAGCCTGTTGGCGGGCTGTCATGCAGATGAACCCGTGGGACCCCGCTTTTTAAGAGCTCTGTGTTCCTATCTTGCTTTTCTGCCTGCAGATCATCGATGGTTTAAAGACTATACCTGGCACCTCATTCCACATATCAATCCTGACGGCGAAATCGTGAATCAACGTTGGTATGACGATACGGATGAAACCTATGATCTCGTGAGCTATTTAAAATTTCGGGTGCGCGAAAAGCCGGGGGATGATATCGAATTCAATTTTCCTTTTGATTCCTCTGATCAGGGAGCGCGTCTGGAGAACCGTGCCGTATACGATTGGTGGCGGGATCAAAATATCCCGTTTCATTTGCATTGTTCTCTACACGGGATGACCGGAGGAGCCGGTCCCTGGTTTCTCATCGAGCCGACCTGGATCGGGCGCACCCAAAAACTGCGCACTCGTTGCGAGGAACAGGTGCATGAAATGGGATACAAGCTGCACGATATAGAGCGCCAGGGGGAAAAGGGGTTTCACCGCATCAGCCCGGGATTTTGTACACGTCCTGATTCGCAAGCCATGCGGGACTTTTTTATGAGCCGGAACGACCCAGAGACTGCGCACAAATTTCGCCCGAGTTCCATGGAGTCTATACGATCTCTGTATGGTGACGTTCTGACCCTGGTCAGTGAGATGCCGTTATTCATTTTTCCCGGGATTGGCGAAAAATTGGGACCTCCGGATCCTGTTGCAGAACAGTGGAAAGAAAGGCTCGAAACCTGGACAAACGAGCTGGAAAAAGGAAATGAAACCCTTGTTCGTCGAGAGGTCGGCCAATCCGGCCTCCGGGCCATGCCTGTCCGTCATCAAATGAAATTGCAGTGGCGTTTTATTACCGCCGGCATAAAAGCCGTTCAGAGATACCAGGGGATAGATTGATCATATACACCTGTTAAACAATATAGAACTGAATAGGAGTGTGCATATGCAGAAACGACCATTGGGAAAATCGGATATGAATTTTACCACCATCGGCCTGGGGACATGGGCCATGGGCGGAGCTGACTGGGATTTCGGATGGGGTCCTCAGGACGATAAAAAGTCGATAGATACGATTCATAAGGCCCTCGATATGGGAGTCAACTGGATCGATACGGCCCCTGTTTATGGTCTCGGTCACTCTGAAACCGTGGTGGGCCGGGCTCTTGAAGGAATATCTGAAAAACCTTATATTGCCACCAAATTGGGCCGCGTATGGAATGAAAAAAAAGAGTTGGGATTTGACCTCAGGCCGAGCAGTATCCGCAAAGAGATAGAAGACAGTCTGCGGCGCCTGCAAGTGGAGATCATCGATCTCTATCAAATCCATTGGCCCCGCGATAAAGACGATGTGGAGCGCGCCTGGGAAACCATGGCCGAACTGGTGCATGAAGAAAAGGTCCGCTATCTCGGCATCTGTAACGCGAGTGTCGAACAATTGCAATCGATCTCTCGCATCTATCCGGTCACGTCGTTACAACCCCCCTATAGTTTGGTGAAACCGGATGTCGAAAATGAGCTTTTGCCCTATTGTCAGGAAAATCAAATCGGTGTGGTTCCCTATAGTCCAATGTATAAAGGCCTTCTTACCGGTAAGTTCAGCCATGAATACATGCAAAACCTGCCTGAAAGCGATCACCGCCACCGTGATCCGCAATTCCAGGATCCACAGCTGGATCAGAATCTGAAAATGGTGGATCAGTTAACCGAAATCGCGTCAAGATCCGGCTACAAAGTCGCTCAACTGGCGATAGCCTGGACTCTGAAAAATCCGGCTGTGACCTCGGCCATTGTCGGCGCAAGAAAACCTGATCAGCTGAATGATATCGTCCCGGCCGGTGACTGGGAGTTGAGCGATGAAGAAAAAGCAGAAATCGATCGAATCAAAGCAAAACACAGTTGATCCCATGACCAATCTCTTGAAAAAGCGGGTCCATGAAGCTCTGGACGTTATCAACCCCATGCTCTCGTTCCAACCGCGTGTCGCTCTGATGCTGGGATCCGGACTCGGCTATATCGCTGACAAACTCGAAAATGCGACAGCCATCGATGTCAGCGAAATTCCTCACTATCCCCGGTCCACTGTACCAGGACACAGGGGACAATGGGTGTTTGGCACGATGGACTCGGTTCCTGTTTTGGCGATACAGGGGCGGGTGCACTATTATGAAGGCTATTCCTTGCAGCAGGCTGCCTTTCCTGTGCATCTGATCGCAGGATTAAAGATCCCCGGTTTTATCGTGACCACCTCCAGCGGGGGGATCAATCCCTCGTTCAGGGCGGGAGATATCATGATCATCAGGGATCATATCAATCTGGCCTTCCAGAATCCCTTGATCGGGCCGGCGAATCAACTCCTGGGCCCTCGTTTTCCGGACATGGCGCAGCCTTATGATCCGGACTATATTCGCCTGGCGCTGCAGGTTGGCAAGGAAAAGGAAATGAAATTGAAAAGCGGCGTGTTTTGCTGGATGACAGGACCCAGTTATGAAACCGCAGCCGAAGTACGGCTGCTGCAAAAAATCGGAGTGGATTCGGTTTCCATGTCCACTGTACCCGAAGTGATCGTTGCCCGGCAACGGTCGCTGCGGGTGCTGGGAATTTCATTGATCACGAACCAGGCCACAGGCATCCAGGACAAGCCTCTTTCCCACGACGAGGTGACCGAAACAGCACTCCATTCTGCGCAACGCATGGAGGCTCTGATACGCGGGGTCGTACACAAGATCGGGTCTTAAACAACTCACGTTGAACAGGATCTGTAATGATAGAAAAACAAATCAAAGCCGCCCGCGGCGAAATTCCGAATGATCTTGTACTGCGCAATGCACAGATCATCAATGTTTATAACGGACAGATTCAGCAGGGCGATATCGCCATTTTGCAGGATACCATCGTCGGTATCGGCAATGGCTATAAAGGCGAAGAGGAAACCGACCTCAAGGGGCTCTATGTTTGTCCGGGTTTTATCGATGCTCATGTACATATCGAAAGTTCCATGGTCGAGGTGGCACAATTTGCCCGGGCAGTGGTCCCCCTGGGCACCACCACTGTGGTGACTGATCCGCACGAGATTGCCAATGTTCTCGGTTATGAGGGGATCCGGTACATGATGGATTCCAGCAAATACAATCCCCTGAATGTCTATTTTATGCTCTCATCCTGCGTTCCCTCCAGTCCGTTCGAGACCGCAGGGTCAGAGTTACGAGCCTTTGACCTGTTTCCTTTTTTGCCTGAAAAATGGGTGTTGGGACTGGCAGAAATGATGAATTATCCGGGTCTGCTTGCCGCAGAACCCGAAGTGCTGGACAAGATCAAAATCGTCAAAGATAAACGTATCGACGGACATGCTCCGGGATTGTTGGGCAAAGACCTTAATGCCTATATCGCCGCAGGTGTTGAATCGGATCATGAATGTACCACCGCACAAGAAGCGGCTGAGAAATTAAAGATGGGCATGGTTATCATGATCCGTGAAGGGTCTGGAACGAAGAATCTCAAGGACTTGTTACCCGTGGTCACTCTGGAAAATGAACGGCGCTGTATGTTTTGTACGGATGACCGGCATCCCAACGATATTCTGGAAGAAGGGCATATCGACTATGTGGTACGCTCTGCCATCTCTATGGGCCTGAATCCCATCACTGCTATAAGGATGGCTACCTTGAATCCGGCTGAATATTTCGGATTGCGAAAACTGGGCGCCATTGGTCCCGGAAAACGAGCCGACCTGGTGGTGTTTGATGATCTGCACACTCTGGATATCAAACGCGTCTATCACAATGGAGAGCTGGTGGCTGTGGATCGTATTCCGGTGTATGAGACGCCGGTCAGGCCTTCTACCTCTTTGCGCAGTTCAGTGAATATCAAATGGCTCGAAGGCGATGAGTTTATCATTCCTGCACGGGGACGCCAATGCCGCGTGATCAAGGCCATACCCGATCAGATCGTAACCGATGTATTACATGTCGATTGTCCGGTGGATAATGGCAATGTCTATTCCGATACAGAGCGCGATCTGGTCCGGCTCTATGTCGTGGAGCGCCATCGCGCCACCGGCAATATCGGCAAGGGATTAGTCAATGGGTTCAAACTGAAACACGGAGCGATTGCCACCTCCATGGGACATGACAGCCATAATATCATTGCGCTGGGTATCGGGGACCGCGATATCTTTAAAGCGGTCACAGCTATCAATAAAATGGGCGGTGGAATCGCTATAGCACGCGAGGGTCAGGTCATCGAATCGCTGGAATTGCCCATTGCCGGACTCATGTCCAACAAACCTCTCGAATATGTCAGTACCCGTATGAAAGAACTCTTGGTGGCGATTCAATCTCTCGGGGTCGAACTGGATGATCCGCTGATGACTCTGTCCTTTATGGCTCTTCCGGTGATTCCCCGGCTCAAATTAACCGATAAAGGTCTTGTCGATGTCGAGGCTTTTCGTCATGTTGATCTGTTTTTGCAATAGGAAAAGACAATGAAAAAACAGGATATTTTTCAAGCCGCTCTGGAATGCAAACAGGCAAACATCCCGGCAGCGTTGGCCACAGTGGTCGCTGTCAAAGGCTCTTCTCCGAGAGATAACGGGGCCAAAATGCTGATCTATTCGGATGGGCGGTCGCTGGGTACCGTCGGAGGGGGTTCGATTGAAAAGATGGTGGAAGACAAGGCGCAGGAGATCATCCAGAGCGGCAAAAGCGGTTTGTTCGATTTTGAACTGGCTGATTTAAACATGGCATGTGGCGGCCACATGTCCGTGTTTATCGAAGCTCTCCTGCCCCTGGAGCATTTGGTGATTTTTGGCGCCGGACATATCGGCAAGGCCCTGACAGAATTTGTGACCCCTCTGGGATTCAGGAGCACTGTCGTGGACAATCGCCCGGATTTTGCCCATGCCGGGCGGCTGCCCCTGGCAGATGAGATCATTGCCAAACCCTATGCCGATGCGTTCAAAGAGGTCAACCTGGAAAATGCCTATATCGTCATTGTCACGCACCGGCATCTGCATGATCAGGAGGTGTTGGAACACTGTGTGCAGGCGTCGTATAGATATCTCGGCATGATCGGCAGCAAGACCAAGGTAGCCAAGTCGTTTCAGGAATTGCGCGACAAAGGGGTATCCGATTCCGTGATCGAATCCATTCATTCGCCCATCGGACTCGATATCGGCGCCGAAACCCCCGAAGAGATCGCCCTGGCCATTGCCGCAGAGATGGTGGATGTGCGGGCAAAAAAGCGCATGATGGCACAATGAACCGTTCGTATCCCTATGGAATCATTCTGGCCGCCGGCAAGTCGCAACGCATGGGCAGGCTCAAACCCCTGATCCAGATTCAAGGCAAGACGTTTTTACAGCATATCAGCGATCAGCTTTTCAAGGCAGGTATAGACGAGGTCAAAATCGTTGTCGGATTTCGCGCGCAAGAGATTGTCGAACAGAGTCAGGCCGGTCAGGTGCAGTTTGTACACAATCCGCTTTATGAAAAAGGGCAATTCTCTTCATTGCTGGCCGCTCTTTCGGCACTAGAGACGCCACAACGGGGTGCCCTGGTCTGCCTGGGAGACCAGCCGCATATCAAACACTCGTGGATCGAGGCCCTCATTGCTGCGCACCATGACCATCCGGATGCTTTGATTCGTCCGCGGTTTGGTCAGCACACCGGTCACCCGGTCATCTATCCCGGCCGGTTGGTTCCGGAGATCAAGACCATGACGGCGGATGATACTGCAAAAAAAATCTGGCGTGATCATGCTGCAGAGATCATCACCGTGGATCTCGATCCCGACATCCTGTTGGATGCAGACACGCCCGAGCAACTGCAGGACATTATCAAGAGAATGCCAAAATGAAACTGTGGTCGGTCTGGGCACCGTTATACCGGTATCTTCGACGTCCCTGGCCCCTGTCTGCCATTCTCCGGCAAGAGGATGAGGCGCTTTTGGAGCTACTCCCCACTTTTGCCAAACATGCGTGTATCGTCGATCTGGGATGTGGCAGCGGTCACATCGGACAGCTGTTGTCCGCCTCTGCTCCGATCATCGGCATCGATGCCTCTTTAGCCATGCTCAACACCCTTTCGGATACTTTATATGACCCCATAAATGCAAATGCCCGTTGTTTGCCATTGAAAACACAGAGTGTCGATCTCGTGCTGGCCATTGGTCTGTGCGAATATCTCGATTCTCTGTCGTTGTTTTTCGAGAGCCTTGCGAGGGTGATGAAACCGGGAGGGGTTGCGGTTGTGTCCACGAGTCCGGAGAATATCTATACCCATATGCGACGTGTAATGGGTCATCGGATTTACGTTCATTCAAAAAGGGATTTTGGGGATGCGTTGGAACCTGCCGGTTTGAGGTGTCTGCGGGAAAAAGAGTTGTTTTCCCAGCATCTTTTTGTGTTGCAAAAGCGAGGTTGAACGTGTGCTGATGAAGAATCTTTTTTGCCCCTTGCGTCAAAAGTGAGAACCCTTCATCACTCTTGGCTAAAACAGGGTTGATATCTCCTTCTAGATAACCACCGGGGTCTTTGAGGAATGCAGAGAAAATGAAAACGAGAGATTTCTTCTGACTCGGTAAAATGACAACGCACGTAAAAGCAAATGATCCCTCAACACGTCACATGAAACACGCCGATGGTTTTGCCATTCGCCTCATTCCATTTTTCGATGGCCCTGGGTGTACGACTGATGAATACCTGACACTCTTTATTGGCAAAATATTTTTCCGCTTCAGAGGACAGTTTCAGCACGCCCATCTGTCCGTTGCCGATGATCACCTGGTCGGCGCCCTTTTCATAAATGATTTTCGCCTCATCCTTTGACATCTTGTGCGAGGTGCCATAGATTTTTTTCGATGCTTTTTTCTTGCGCTTTTTCACCTCACCATCGAGCCGGATCATGACATCGTGGTCATATTCCTTACCGTCGATGGTGATAGAGCCAAAACGGGTGTTTTGGATTTTTGGGGTCATGGAAATCATACTCTCTATTTACCTGACTTTTATCTGTATAACAATTTCCACTTTTTATATATTCTTGGGAAGAGTTTTTGTAGAGCCTTTAGACAATCACAAAAATACTGTTATATGTAACCTGTCTATGATTCTTAATCCATTAAATAAACCCGCTTTTTTTTCACAATCCGCACAGGGCCTAACAATCCTGCAGGCATCAATGAATTATCCGGACCAATAGATACGTTGGCTGTCAAAAATGTTAAAGTTTTGGTGGATTTATTTGCCGTTTTTTTATGTTTGTCCCGTTTCAGGATTGCATCTCCTATCAGCCGATTTTTCCACACATTGGTTACATGAACCACCAGTTTGTTTTCGCCTGGTAAAAGATCATGGCTCACGTCCATTTGAAAAGGGGGCATCCAGAACGTACCGAGATTTTTACCATTGAGAATAACCTCTGCCATCACCTGAACATCACCGAGATCAAGAATAAAGGTGTCATCGGACGAGAATTCTGTTTCAGGAATTTGAAAACGAGTGGAATAAGACGCAGTGCCAGAGTAATAACGAATTCGTTCGTCAGTATGTTTGGGCCAGGATTCAAGTTTTGCAAAGGAAAATTGTTTGGGTGAATCGTGCAACGATTTGAATTTCACAGACCAGGGTGTATCCACCTGAAAAACATCAACATCATCCGCTTTAATGCTAAAGGGGTGTTGTGATTGGTTCGCAAAAGTGACGGTATAATCTCCCTGAGATTCAGATTGAGTGATTAAATCGCCGGAATCAGAGTATTCAATTTCCAAATAATCCGTTCCTTGTCCCTCGCGTTCAATGTGAACAATATGAGGAGCATCAGAATGTTTTTCCCGAAAAACAATAAAGCATGACTCTCGTCGCTCCAAACGCAATGGTACGCGGACCCCTTGTTCAAGGAGTTGATAATATCCAGATTGAGTAATTTTACCCCTGACCGGATCCCATATTTCCGGAATTTTAGCTGAAACACGAAAAACAGGAGCGATATCAACCGTATGATCCGTTTGATTACTCAAAAAGTAGATGTCACTATTTTTACTCTTGCGATGCGTCCATAGAACGGTCTCGGTATCCAATCCGTCTACATCTTTAGGGATCTTTAGATTTTCAAATACCGTTTCCAGAGCCATATAATTAAAAATCTGTCCTTTACCAAATGTAATTTTCTCAGCCTGATCATTCAACGTTTTTTGCCACATCTCTTTTGCGATGTCTTGCACCGACGAGTCACAGCCCGGATAGCCCTGTAAACTTGGCGATCGATGCGGTGCGGAACCATACACAACACCGCCGGCTTTGACCAGGTCGCGGATTTTTTGCAAAAGCTCAGGCCGCATGGTTTCCAGATCTGGAAGGACCAATAAATTAAATGTCATTCCATCAGGCAGTACAAATTGTCCTTTTTTCACCTGAAGACGCGTCAGTATTGCTTCAGCATTGATATAGTTATAATCATATCCGCTGGGTCGTTGCGGATGGGTGATACCGGTCATCTTGGGAGTGTCTTCACCGATAAAATAGGCGATATCAGCCACATGTACACCTTGTTGCAGCATGACATGACATCGGCGCAAATAATCGATCCAGCTTTTGGATGGATAAAACCAGGTATTATGGCGATTAAATTCGGTACCAAACCAGGCATTGACACCTGGTTTGCGATCGTCCCAGGGCTGATGGATATAGACGTGCAGAACAAAATGATTAATGCCTTCCGTATAGGCCCAATCGCCCCGGTGTTTTAAAGAAAAGGGATGGCTTGAAAACGGAGGACCACCGGTAAAGGCTTCTGCAGACACAACGGGCATGCCATAGATGTGAGAAGCTGAAGAGGCCGCTCGTAGCTCGATGCTGCCCAAATTTCTGTTCGCCCAGAATTCACCACTGATCTGATCTGCCTGACCACCGTATTGCAGAAACTCGGCCGGAAAGCCCCAATGGCCATAATTTTCCAACCACAATTTCAATCCGTGTTCATTGGCAATATCGCGCAATCCCCCCACATAATCACGGGCTATGCGGTCGGCTATCAAACGTCGCATATCCCATAGAAACCGATCTGATTGCCCGGCTGTATTCACGATTCTTCCTGATAAAACAGGCAGCCAGGTTAAGGGATCATAGCCATAGGTTTGTATAAAATCATCCCGAAATCCGTCAGTCCAGTTTTGCGACCCCATTTCATAGCTGTCGGCAATCACATATTTTAGGGCCTGACGATCTTTTTCCGGCATGCGGCGCAGGATTTTACCCATATAAGCTTGAAAATGATCATAAGCAGCCTGGCGATTCATTTTGTCAACTTCCAATCCGGAGGCGTTGGGAGAGGCCGGAGAATTTTTCGTGCCGGTCGGTGTCATACCGATATTCATAATGATCCACTCGCCTTGAGGAACCTGCCAGTTTAGAATACCGTCTGAAGACACACAAGAATCGAGAACGATCACATGTTGCTGATCTATCGTTTGATCCAATGATACCGGTTCATCACTTTTAGGCCACAAATAGGCGTCCCACATGGGCAAAGGCGTGGGATGCATCTTGGCCAGTTGTTTTTCGATATATCGTTCCAATCGAGCTGCTGAGCTCAACTCGAGTTCAGCAATTCCTCCGGATCCGCGAATGGTCTGCAAAACGAGTCGGTAATGGCCGCTTTGGACCATAGGAAACGCAATGGTGACAGGTGCATAGGGAATGGGGCCGACATTGACTCTCGGATTGCTGCGATCAAGACGAAACCGCTCTATCAATTTCAAGTTTTGCTGCTCATCTGCAGCCCACAACTCGCATTCAGCTTGAAGGGGTTGTTTGGCCGGGTGTATGCTCAAACTCTGCGCCGCATAGGGTGTGTTGAAACGGATATCGATGATAAATGCATCCTCGGAATCATGTTGCCCATCAGGCAACCGGGTCATGCTCTGCAGATCATGATCCATCATGTGTTGCGCATCATCGACGACAGGTTGTGTGTTGATCATCGGATGATGAGCAGCAGCCACATCGGCATCATCTTTCGGTGCCGGAAATGCCACCACCGTGACAGGCTGAAAAGGATTAGCCGGCTCTTTTAATTTTAAATTCAAGGCAGAGGGACCTTTGATGCGATCCTCTGAATAGACCAGATAGCGCATGGATTGATCGGGTTTGATCCACGGTCCGCCGGACTGACTCCATCCGGGACAATTGAACATACCGATATCCACCCCCGTGCGCTTTCCTTCGCGTATGGCGTGTTCGACCATTTCCCACCACTGTTCGCTCAGAGCCTGGACGTCTCCTTGTTGTACATTGTCCAAAAAGATATTGCCAATGAGTGCGTTGCCGATTCCAACCTGAGCCATGGCTTCCAAATCACGAGAAAGACCTTCTTTAGAAATATTGTCACTGATCCAATACCAGTACACCCAGGGTTTGGTCGATTCAGGTGGGTGATGAAACTTTTGTTCCAGGTCATCGCGCCCACAGCCGGATAATTGTAAAATGATCCAAAGAAAAATTCCACAACATGGCATTAATTTATTCATTTAATTCCTCGATTGTTAAACATTTATTTAAATATAAGGTGGAAAAAAGGCATGCACAACATTCCATTTTTATTGACCTGTTAGCCGTCTTTTGGGTGTCAGGTGCTTATCGCATATTCGTCAGTTCTCACAGTTCGCGAATCCAGATATTCCTGTAACTGACCGGATTGCTGTGATCTTGTAGAACAATCGTAACTTTGGTATTATGTGCTTTATATTTTAGAGTCGTCCTGGCCCAATTGCCTCCATGAATTTTGCGCTTTCACGACTCTTATTCTCCGTCTGATGTTGATTTTAATAGCGGAAAGAGCACGGTTACGGTTGTGCCGATATTCTCCCGGCTGCTGATAAACAATTCACCATCGTTTTGTTCGATCAG
Organism: Candidatus Zhuqueibacterota bacterium; assembly: GCA_014728115.1. GTDB lineage: Bacteria > Zhuqueibacterota > Zhuqueibacteria > Residuimicrobiales > Oceaniaggregativiventaceae > Oceaniaggregativivens. The sequence continues at coordinate 169,443 of WJME01000139.1, forward strand.
GGCTTTGGCGATTACCAATCCCATGCCCGAGCCGTTCTCTTTGGAGGTGTAGCCGGGTTTGAATATGTCCTCGAATTTGTCTCTGGGAATACCGAGCCCATCGTCGCTGATCTCGATTGCCATTTTGTTCATGTCAGGAAAGACATGGGTTTGCAAAGAGCATGAAATCAGGATGTTGATCGTCTTGTTTTTCGAGGCTTGCACTGAATTGTCGATAAAGTTCATGAACGCTTCTTTGACTTGATCGGCATCGACCAGAATCCGGTGATCTTTTTTCAGGGGATCGCATTGCAAATGGGCGACCCCAAAGTGGGTGCGCCTGGCCCGTTCGCAGATGTTATTCACCAGGTCGTTGATACGGACAGGGTGGGGTGTGCCTGGACGCAGACGGGAAAAGCGTAAAAATTCATTCGTGGTTCTGCGGATGCGTTCGATTTCAGCAATCATATTCTCCAGGTAAGGAGCATAACGTTCCTTTTCTTTGGACTCTTTATCCATATCACGCTGCAACCGTTGCACTGAAAGCAGCATGCTTGAGAGCGGCGTCTTGGCCTTGTGTACCAGACGCTGTGCCATGGTGGCCCACACTTGCAGCTGTTCGGTATTGGCCGGCGAGTTTTCCAGGACGATCAATTGGATGCGCCGGTTGACCCGTGAAAATTCGATGAGGATATCCTGCCTGCCCTGGTCATCGCGGATTTGTAAGCCGTGATTGTAATGGGTTTGTTTGGCTTGACTGAAAATCTGGTAATGGGGAAGGATCGCTTCTGCTTTACGATTTTTTAAGACCGTTTCCAAATTTTGGCCTTTGAGCTTGCGGTCACGCTCGATGAAATGCAACATGGCACCATTGGTCCAGACGATTTTGCCTTTGGACGTCAGTAACATGGCGGCAACAGCGGTGGAATCGATGAGGGACGAAACCTGCTGCCGGCGCGAGGTAAACACAAAGGCGCCGAAACCCACACCCAATAAAGAAAGCAGGGTGACGATAAAGGGCGTCCTGCCCAGTTTGACGGATAGTCCTAAAGAGGTGAGGTCCAGGGCAGGAGGGGGAAACAGTTTGTCTTTGGGCAGGTCGGCGCGTTTGAGCTGTTGATCATCCAGGAAATAGAGGGATGCACCCTGAAAGGTATCAGCCTGACGAGGCGTGGCCCAGCGACCATAGCCCTCGTATGGGATTTTGGCAAGGACCGTAAACGATTGATCAAAGACATAGTAGGACTTTTCTGCCGTGGCATTGACAATGATTTCATCCATCCCATCCCGGTTAATGTCGATGCTGTACAAGTTGCCATGCGTAGATGAGGTGCCATCGAGCTGGCGCTCAACAACAAATCGGGATTCGTCCGGTCTATAAACCAAGAGTTCCAGATGCAGGGATCTGTTGTATGAGACAAAAGTGGAATAGGGAGAAAGCGTTTCCAGCGGAATCATTCTGGTGTATCGTTGATCAGAACCGACATTGTGCTCATGGATTTCATTCAGCGTGGCCCCATCGATGACTTTGATAAAATTGGGGGATATCGGGCTGGTTTGCGTCTTGGCCCAAAACACGGCAACAATATCCAGGTAACTGTCCTGATTGACGTCATCCAGGCAAAAGGATAGCTGTGTGTTGATTCCCGCATATTCCCAGGATTTGATCAGGGTGCCATCTGGCGAGAAGATAGCCAGGTAGCTTTCGTCCCGCCTAAAAGGTCCGAAAAACTCGCCATGTCCGGCGCCGGTGAGCTTGGCCACGATTTTGACATC
>WJME01000140.1 GCA_014728115.1 Candidatus Zhuqueibacterota bacterium
AAAGGCAGATCCCGACGCACCCATCTCAAGAAAACAAATCAAAAAAAGAAAGGAGCGGAAACAGTCTCAAAGCGAACAAGTCGCTGTATCCGAGATCAAGTCCCCGCCCCTTGTGGCGTTAACTAAAATATCGGATAATCAGAGCTAATTTCAAAGAACAATTTGAACATTACAACATGTTCAAAAAAGTCTTGACTTTAACCAGAGTAACTTTGCGTGAGGTTTAGCGATGACTTTTGGATAGAGTATTACCCCATAATTCACAAAACCATCAAGGAGAAACAATGAACAAGCGGATAGGATTCTTTATGACTCTATTCCTGGGCACATTTTTAGCCTCAACTGGTTCGGCACAAATCACAGATCGTGAAAAGGTGCCTGAAAAGGAAACCTGGAGACTGGCAGATCTTTATCCTTCAACCGATGACTGGAAACAGGCAAAAGAAAAACTGGTTGAACAAATGGATGAGGTGTCCACGTTTAAAGGAAAACTGGCCGATTCACCGCAGCAATTGCTGGCCTGCTTGCAATTCAGCTCTGATATCTATCGCGACCTCAATCGTCTCTACTCGTATGCTCACATGATGTCAGATCAGGACACCCGAAACTCGGTCAATATGGCGTTAGAGCAGGAAGCCTCACAGATCTATTCCAATTTCGGTACCAAAGCCGCCTTTATCGAGCCCGAAATCGTGGCCATGGACAAAGCCACCATCGATGACTTTATCGCCAAAGAGCCCGGACTGGAAGATTATCAGTTTTATCTCTATGATATCATGCGCAAAAAAGAGCACCTGCTCTCCGAGAATGAAGAGAAAATCCTGGCACAAGCCGGACGGCTCGCAAGTGGCCCTTCTTCCATTTATAGCGTGTTCACCAATGCAGAGCTGCCCTATCCCAAACTGGATCTCGGGGAAGAAGAAGAGGTGTTCCTGAACCAGTCCGGTTATGCCCGCTACCGCGCCTCTAAAGACCGTGCGGTGCGCGAAAAAGTATTCGATGCCTTTTTCGGCAAACTGTATGAATTTCGCCGCACATTGGGTGCGCAACTCTATGCCAATGTTCAAAAAGAAATTTTTTACAGCAACTCTCGCGGATATGAATCCACCCTGCATCGTGCGCTCGATGCCAACAATATTCCGGTCGAGGTGTATCACAAGCTCGTCGAGAATGTCAATAAAAACCTGGACACCTTTCATCGCTATCTATCCCTTAAACAGCGCATGCTGAATCTGGATACCTTGAAATACTCTGATCTCTATGCCCCGGTGGTCGAGGGTGTAGACCTCGAATTTACCATTCCCCAGGCAGAGGACATGGTGATGGCAGCCATGACTCCGCTGGGAAAAGAGTACTTGTCTGTCCTCGATGTCGCGTTCAATGAACGCTGGATCGATTATCATCCCACCATCGGCAAGCGTTCAGGCGCTTATTCCAGCGGCTCTGCCTATGATGTTCATCCCTATATCCTGATGAACTTTAATGCAAAGTATAGCGATGTCAGCACGCTCGCCCATGAGCTCGGACATTCGTTGCACAGCTATTTCTCGAATAAAACTCAGCCCTTTCCAAAGGCCGATTATCCCATTTTTGTCGCCGAAGTGGCCTCTACGTTGAATGAAGCGCTGTTGATCGACAAACAGCTGAATGAAATCAATGATGATGATATTCGGCTCTCTTTGCTCATGAACTATCTGGACGGCATCAAAGGCACGGTCTTTCGCCAAACTCAATTTGCCGAGTTTGAACTGAAAATACACGAAACCGCACAAAAGGATCAGCCTCTGACCGGTGACAATTTGTCAGAGATGTATGGCGATATCCTGAAACGCTATTATGGCCATGAAAAAGGGATCTGCCACATCGATGACCTGTTCGCGATCGAATGGGCGTATATCCCCCATTTCTATTACAACTTTTATGTCTACCAATATGCCACCTCTTTCACGGCATCGACTGCCTTGTCAGAGAAAATACTGGCCGGAGATAAAGGGATCGTGGATAAATATCTGACCTTTATCTCTTCCGGAGGATCGGATTATCCCATCGAACTGCTTAAAAAAGCGGGTGCGGATCTGACCACCGATGACCCCTTTAACAAGACCATGCAGGCCATGAATCGCACCATGGATGAAATCGAGAAAATTCTGGATGCCAAAGGGATCTAGAGAGATGAGCCACCAGGAACACAAAGGACACTGGTCCAAAATATAACGCCAATACATTTCTTTCTTTGTGTTCCGGGTAAAGATTTAATGCGGGCTGAATTGGAATCATGCTAAAAAAAGGGCCTTCCATCGACAATGGAAGGCCCTTTTTTATGCCTTGCGGAGCTCTCCCACCCTCAGCAGGGTGTCGTGGTCTTGTTCGGGAATGGATCCGTCTCCTTTGGGACCGGTGTTGAGGAGCAGATTGGCGCGGTAGTGACGGGCATGCTCGAGCTTGGCCAACACCTCTTTGGGCGTTGCATGTTTGGCTTGTTGTTCGGCATGATAGCCCCAGGACCGCGGCAACAGCGTGTCACAGATCTCGAGCTGTTTGATCCGGTTTTTTTCCCAGGCATGTGCAGCCACCCTGGCCTGTTCCTCACCAAAGTTCTTTCTGACATCCTCCACTTTGGAAACCATCTTGCGTTCCGGTGTACTAAAATCTTCAGTGCCTGTGGCGCCCTGTTTGAATGATACCAGACAGTGCGGTTGCAGCGAACGCACCAGGGCATAGGTTTCCAGCATGGGAAAGAGATCCGGACGGGCATAATATCCCATGATCGGATCGAACCATATGCCTGCCAGGGGACCGTATTGCGTCAAGAGTTCACGCAGCTGATGGTGGACGAAACGCAGATAGATTTCAAAGTCCTTGTCCGACTGCCAGAGATAAGATGGCTCAGGGGTCTCATACGCGGGACGCGCAGCCCGCCACCCGGCTTCCCGGGGATAAAAATAGGGGTGCCGCCAGTCTGCCGCAATGCTGTAATAGAGAAACAGCCCCAATCTTTTTTTATGGCAGGCTTGTGCCAGCTCTGCGATGAGATCACGTCCGGCCGGAGCCGTGAGGCTGTTGAAATCGGTCTCGTCAGTTTTGAACAAACAAAAACTGTCATGATGCCGGGCCGTGATATTGACATAGGTCATGCCGGCAGACAAGGCCATGTCCGTGATAAAATCAGCGTCAAAGTTTTCCGCCGTAAACCGGTCTTTGAGTTTTTCATATTCCTTGACAGGGATCTGTTCATGGTACTGAACCCACTCTCCCCTGCCGAGCAGACTGTAAACGCCATAATGCATAAACAGTCCGAATGTCGCTTCCCGAAACCATGCCCGTGACGCGGCCAGCGGATCCAGGGCATAGAGCTCGCTATAGTCTTGCAAATGCGGCGGCAGTTCCTGCGGGTTCCGGGACGTTTGTCCAAAACCAGGAACCGCAGAAAGGACCGCTGAAGAAGCTGCGAGTTTTATAAACGTACGCCGTTTCATGAACCCTCCTGTACTCGTTTATAAAGATGGGTTATAGTCGGGATTCGGTTTGGGCATCCTTGCGCCGGTAGATGTTAACCAATCCGCCAGCAGATCATCCAGTTCCGTGACTTTATCGGGCAAGGTTTCGGAAAGGTCGGTCGTTTCTGACAAATCATCGGAGAGATTATAAAGCTCAAAGGGTTTGCCCGTGTACCGTTTGATCAGTTTCCAGTCCCCCTGGCGCACGATACTATAGGGAACCTCTTGCCCATAGCGGTAATGGGGAAAATGCCAAAAAAGCGCATCGCGCTGCCAATCACCCTTGCCGGTCAATAAAGGCACGATACTTTGGCCGTCTATAGTCCGCGACTCGGGCAGCAAGAGTCCGGCAATCTCGGCTATCGTCGGCAAGACATCGATGCTGCAGACCGGGGTATCATTGACCGTGCCTTTTGCCACGTTGCCGGGCCAGCGTACGATAAACGGTTCCCGGATGCCGCCTTCATAGGGAAAGCCCTTGCCGGAACGCAGGGGCTGGTTGCTGGTTTTGGGAAGCAAGCCGCCGTTATCCGAGGTAAACAATACAAACGTATCATCCGTCAAATCGAGTTCATCCAGCGTGCGCAACACCTTTCCCAGGGCATGATCGACGCTTTCAACCATCGCTGCATATTCGGGATTATTTTGCGCTGTCGTCGCAGTCATATTGCGGTATTTATCCGTCAACTTTTGCTTGGCCTGAATGGGAGTATGAACGGCATAATGGGCGAGATAGAGAAAAAAGGGCTGGTTGCGGTGTTTCATGATAAAATGAACCGCTTCATCGGCTTCGCGGTCGGTGAGATACTCGCCTTGCTCTCTGGGTTCGAGATTGGGAATGCCATCCAGCCGCTGATTGCGATACGGATCGAAATAACTCGGAGGCTGGCCGTAATCGCATCCTCCGATATTATAATCAAACCCTTGTTTGTCAGGATACCACGGATCAGCGCCCAAATGCCACTTGCCGATATGACAAGAGACATAGCCCTTTGGTTTTAAAACCTCTGCGATCGTCACCTCGTCCAGTTCCATCCATAAGGGATTTTGCGGACAAAGCAGCTCTTTATCGGGTCCGCCCACATATTTCGGCTCGAACGTTTGATCATCCGGAATCTCTCCGCCCTGAAAGCGCGCCCGGATCCAGTCGGTGATGCCGATACGCGCCGGATAACGGCCGGTCATCAGGGCGGCGCGTGTGGGTGAACAGACCGCACAGGCGGCATAGCCATTGGTGAATTTCATGCCTTCTGCAGCCAGACGATCGATGTGCGGGGTTTGATAATACGAGCTGCCATAGCACCCGGCATCGGTCCATCCCATGTCATCGATCAGCACCACGATAAAATTGGGTGATCGCTGCTTTGATGAACATCCGGCCCAAAATGCGCAGGCTCCCACTCCCAGTGCCTGAAGAAACTGTCGTCGTTTCATCGGTCTCCCTTGGGGTTAAATGACTCAATCAGAATTGCGCTGGATATCGGATTTTTCTTTCATGTGATCCAAAAACTCTTCGAGTTTTTTCGTACGACGTTCTTCCCACAAGTGCTCTACGATTCGATCTTTGACTTTATCAAAATGTACAGCTGTTACGGGTCGTTTTTCATAGACTTTGGCGATATGGTAGCCGAATTCGGATTTGATAATATCAGTGATCTCACCGGGATTGGTATCAAAGACGACATCCTCAAAGCTCTGCACCATCTGTCCGCGCGGAAAAAATCCCAAATCTCCGCCATTCCCGGGACAATCGGAATGTTCGTCTGCCAGCTCTTCAAAGGGTTTGCCCGATTCCAGTTCTTTTTGTACCTCAAGAATCTGCTCATGTGCGGTCTTTTCGTCTGTTTCTGCATTGACATGTTTGACGATATGAGCGGCCCGCACCTGTTCGGGATTGATAAACTGCTGCTTGTTTTGCTGGTAAAACTTGCGCGCAGAAGCGGTGCCCGGTTTTTCTGCCTGGCGCATGATTTTTTGTACGGCCTGCTCGACCCGGATCTGATCTTCCAGCTCGGCCTTTATTTTTTCCTTGTCTTCCGGTTTTGTTTTCGTCGCCTCGAAGAATTTTTCTTCATCGCCATAGCGTTCGACGAGTTCGCTGAATGCCTTGTCGACCGCTTCCTGAGGAACCGTTTTGATCTCGTCGCGGGCATACTGTTGTAACAGCACGCGTTCGATCACATTTTCCGTTGACCATTCGTGCAACTGCTTTTCCTGTTCTTCTTTGGGCTGGTCTTTGAACATGGTGACATAACTCGGACGAAGGCGTTCCATTTCCTGCTCGATTTCTTGTTGCTTGATTTCTCGTCCGTTTACTTTAACAGGCATAATAAATCTCCTATGGTGTTTCGAATCGTTTCACATCTCCATATATTGTAAGCAAAGGATGTTTGACCATGGCACGATATTGATAAACAGTTCCGGGCTCCAGGTCTCGCAAAGGGATTTGAAATGGACCTGTGCCCTGACTGGTCAAAAGCTCGGTTTGCTTCCATTCATTTTGATAAAGCTCTTCTACAAATCCGGCATACTTGCGATATTGAAATCCGATTTGCACTGTTGCCCGGCCACTGTCGACCAGTTCGCCCTCGATGACAATATCCCTGTTTTCTGTAAAATAGCCTTCTGTTTGAACCACCGGCGGGCTCAACGCAGGTTCTGCATGGCTGATCTCCAATACAATGGGATTGGGCCACTTTTGGTTATTATAGAGCCGTTGTGCGCGTACACAAGAGATCTCCAGACGATCATCGAATTGTTCAAAACGAACCGCTACGTCTGTCTGTGGCTGGTACTCGACCCACTCGCTGCTTTGACCCAGGACCTCGATCTCGGTATCCAGCGTGGTCTTTACGGATTTAATGACCACCGTTCGTCTCTCACCCCGCGGCCAGTCGGGCTGACCGGTCAAAAAGGCATAAACCGTCGGTTCTGTCTTGTGCAGCGCAAACCAGATATCTCCTTCATGTGTCACCACCCAGGGCCGGACACCATGAATCGATAGTTGATTGGCAAAATGCCACAATGCGATTTCGCGCAGCCGTGCTTCCTGTTCGATCGGGAGTTCCCCATTGGGTTTGGGACCCACATTCAACAACAGCGCCCCACCCTTGGCGCGGGTTTCGATGAGGAGTTCGATCAGCCGGCCACCTGATTTATAGTTTTCGTTCGTAGGCTTGTATTGCCATTGGGTGCCCATGGTGATACAGGCTTCCCAGGGCTCTGTCATGGGAATGCCGGGTAAAGTCTGTTCCGGAGTTTCCATGGCCCCACGGGTGACCAGCACATCCGGCTGCAGATTCCAGGCAACCTCTCTGGCGATCTCGCCACCCTTGCCATCGAAAAACAGGACATCGATTTTGCCATAATTGCTCATCAATTCTCTCATTTGTGCCCGGATATACTCGGCATAATCGGCCCGCTCTGAAGGATCAGAGCCCTCTCCCCTTCGGGTGATACGGATATTGTGTTGATGTAACCACCAAAAGTCTTCAGGAGAATAGTAAAAACCAACCGCCATATCATGCTTTCGACAGGCATCGACATACTGTGCGACAATATCTTTGCCATAAGGGGTATTCATCACATTGAACGGAGTGGTCTTTGTATCCCACATACAAAATCCGGAATGGTGTTTGGTGGTAAATACCATATATTTCATCCCGGCCAGCTTTGCCAGGATAACCCACTCTTCAGGATCATAAAACTTTGGATTGAATGTTTTGGGCAACTCGTTAAAGTAACGCTTTTGGTACTCGTCGCTGGCACCTACAAGGGAATGACTTATCACACTTCCCAATTGGCTGTCCATGCTCCAGTGGATAAACATGCCAAACCCGGCATCCTGAAGCCACTCGATGCGTTGCGGCTTGTTGAGAGCATAGGTCTGGACACCCCCTAAAAAAATCACCATTAATAAAAGAGTCCATTTTTTCATCAAACTCTCCGAGTTGGAATGTGCTGTGTTTTTAAAATTTAAAACCAGACTGTTCACCAGGACCACAGAGAAATAAACATCAGCGTTTTCACCAGAGCTCACAGAGGAACAAAGAAAAAAGAGTGAGAAAAATTGGATTTAGAGCTTTTTCCCTTTCCGTGTGTTCCGTGGTTCCTTGTCCTTCGTACTTTAATCCATGCTAGCTATTTAGATCCAGGACAATTTTCAAATAATCATCCGGATTTTCCTGCAGCATATTGAATGCTTTTTGAGCATCGCTGGCGGGCATCACTGTGGTGACCAGAGCATCGGGCACCAGATCACCTTTGCCGAGATGGGTAATAGCCTCAGAGAATTCACCGTGACTGACCCGGGAGGCAACGATCTTTGCTTCACGCCAAATCAGCTCCTTCATCACAATAGGAGCGGGATCATCAGCCAATCCCAATACACAGACCGTTCCGGCTCCGTGAATACTTTGCACACATGCTCTTACCGGATGGGGTGCAAATCGAGTCTCATGAGCATGGCCCACCGCTTCGAAAGCAACATCCACACCGCGATTGTGGGTATGCTCCTGGATAATCTTTACCGGATCTTGGGTATCAGGATTGATGGTAATGACATTATGATAATATTGACGCGCGATTTCGAGTCGTTTTTCCAGAATATCGATGATAAAAATCTTGTTGGCAGTCCGTGTTCGTGCTGCCTGAGCAATGGAATGCCCGATCCTTCCTCCCCCCCAGATGGCGACCGTATCATCGGCTTTTAATCCGGCACGATTGCATGCATGAAATCCTATGGAATAGACTTCGATCAGGGATGCGTCTCGTTCCGATATACGGTCATCGAGCTTGTAGACCATGTGTTCATCTGCAGCCACAAACTGTCCGAACCCGCCATCCATATCCACACCCAACAGCTTTAGGGACGTACAGGCAGGATAATGTTCGAGTTCACAGGCAGCACATTGTCCGCAGGGGATGATCGGATCGATGCACACACGATCTCCGACCTCGAAATGCTTTACCCTCTCGCCGACCCCGGCCACAGTGCCGGCAAACTCGTGCCCCGGAATAAAGGGCACTCTGGTTCGGGGATGAAAATCTCCGGAAAAAATATGCTGGTCGCTGCCGCATATGCCGGCATATCCGACGCGTACCAGAACCTGATCGGAACGGATTTCAGGAACAGGCACAGTTTTCCATTCAACCTGATTGTATTTTATCAATACAGCTGCTTGCATCTTGTTTGAACTGTCCACATCTCCTCCTGTACAGTGACAAAGACCAGAGACGAATCCTGATCGATTAAAGGGTCTGTTCTCTAATATAGCGTTCTTGATACAATAATCAAGTCTGATGTTCAAGAGCAGTGTGTCAACCGGGTAAAAACACTGAATGTTTTTGGGTTTACATTGTTCTCATGCCAGGATATGAGGGTGAATCCATCAGAATCTCTATGGATGTCTACAAACCATTATCAGGAACCTGAATAAAAGCCGGGGTTTGGAAAGAAAGTGCGAAACCGGACAAATCCCGATCATTCACCTTTTCCGGAAAAACGATTCCCACTGTTTGAACAGGCACGGTGCCAGAAATGTGATAAAAAAACCGGTCAGACAATACCGAATCAGGCGCCAAAAGACGTATCCACTGGCCTCCGGGGATGGAAAAATGCTCCGTAATCCAAAGAGCAACAGGATGGTCAGAAAAAGAGAGACGATTAGACGCAGCCAAAACAGGGGTCTTGTCGGAGGTTTATCAAAAGTACAGACGTTCTGATTCAACAGATATCCAAATCCTAGGCCGATCATAGACCCTGTGACAATCACGGCACGGGGATTAGGAAAGATCAAATACAGGCCGATAGGCACGAGAATGACCAACAGACTTTGGAAGAATAAAGTCTGCCTGGCCAGCCAGCGAGATAAGGGTTTTTCAAGAGGCCAATAAATCGACAAAAAAGCGACTCCCACGGCCCATCCGGCCAGGACGTCCGTAGGAAAGTGAACACCGAGATATATCCTGGATAACCCGATAAAAAAAACCAGCATGGTGATCAACAAAGTGATCTTTTGGTGACGGTACAGCAGGATCAAATAGCCTCCGATCGAGAGGGTCACCTGAGCATGGCCGGAGGGCAAGCCAAAACCAGAGGCCGGATGCAATTGCACGTCAGGGTCCCAGTAAAACGGTCTGGGTTGCCCGATGAGCTCTTTGAGGTCAAAGTTCAATAATCCGCTCAAGAGAACAACCAGTCCGATGCGGGCAGCGAGCTTTCTGTCAAAGCACCAATAGACAATGGGAAAAACAAGGAGATAAAATCCGCCGTTACCGAGGATCGTAATAGCATGAAAAAAGGCATCGAGTAAAGGATTCCGGAATTTTTGCATCCAATAAATGGTTTCCAGTCCCAGTTGCAATATAGGTTCCATGGCATTTCCACTCTAAAAAGTAGATAAAATATCACTGCTGTCCAAAAAAAATGAGAGTAGCCATATTTTCTCTTGTATTTACACGGTTTATATTATCCAAACTATCAGAAATAGGTCCCATTTTCCAACAGTTCCACGGAACCTGAAACGCAGAGTTCGCAATGGCAAAAAAAAAGGACGCAGAGCAAGACAAAATTCCAACCATCTTGTATTACTCGCATCATTAAACCCATTTTTGAGTGGGTGCTGTTTTTAAGAAATTTATTTAGCCAAAATATTTTAATAGTAGAGTCAGGGTACCGGATAACTGATGCATTCTGGCCTTTGGTTTTTGCATTATTCTTTCCTCTGCGACCTTTGGGTTTTCTCCGAGTCCTCTGCGTTTATTGTTTTTCTCTATTTTGGACAAGAGTGATCAAATATATAAAGTAAATTCATCAATGACAACCCCTTTACAAAAGGATTCAAATTGGGGTGGACAACCGGCGGGCACACGGCGATCGATGTGCCTCTTTATGCATATGGCCCCGGGGCGGAACATTTTACCGGTAGCATGGATAACACAGATATCGGCAAACGCATTGCAGAATTGCTGGGAATCGAACCGTTTCCCGTGAAAAAAACAAACCAGCAGGCAGGGATCAGGGGGTTTAAAAAAAAAGGAGGACGGTATAACAGTCCTCCTTTTCGACTGGGTGTTATTTAAATTTGATCATCTTTTTAAACTCTTTAAAATCTCCGGCACTCAGGCCATAGATAAACGCGCCTGAGGCCATCTCGCGGCCTTTATCGTCCAACCCATCCCAGGTGACCTGATAAAATCCGGGTTTGAGATCCTTGTCGATGAGGGTCCGAACGCGTTGCCCGATCAGGTTATAGATCACCAGCGTGACAGGGCCTTCAAAATGCTGCGGAACCTGAAAACGAATTTCAGTGCTGGGATTAAAGGGGTTGGGGTAATTTTGATCCAGAGCAAAATCCGCAGGCGCGCTTGACAGGACCTCGATCACCGGTGAGAATTCAAAGGCACCGTCTGTATCGATCTGTTTTAACCGGTAAAACCGTTTCTCGCTTTGAATTCTTTCATCATCCACAAACTGATAATTTTGCGTTTTGGTCGTGGTACCGGCACCACGCACAAACCCGATGGTTTCCCAATTTTTATCCCCCAGATGACGATGAATTTCAAAGCCATAATTTTTTGATTCCGACTTTGTCGTCCATTCGAGTTCGACCCGTCCGCCGTTCATCGCGGCTTTAAAAGAGGCCAACTCTACGGGAATAACAAAGGTGCGTTCAGTGGTGGACACGGCCAGCGGAGTCTGAAAGTGATTGACCAGGGCAGGTACCCCAGCGACGGTATGAGCCGGACCGAGATAATACATGGTCGTTTTTACTCCAAACGTTCCCACGATCGGATCAGGAGGATCTGCGATCGAGGTCACCTGGACGCCGCTTTCTCCAAACGCCCGCAAATCTCCGGTGTCATTAAAGTTGATGGTATTATCATCACGATAAAAGAGCTCCTGGATTTTACCGATATCCGGCATATCCACGATGGTCGTCACTCCACCGGTACTGCTGCGTACCATAAACCAATTGATCCCCGGGACGTTCAAGGTTTTGACCGGTGAATCACCGAGACCATCGACGGTAATTCCGCCGGGATTATATTCGCTGAAAAATTTGCCCCCAATCATTTCGATATTAAAATCCATGGATTGGCGCAAGACTTCCATACCCAGATTGGTTTGCAGATTTCTCCCATCGGTATCGATCGTGGAATAAAAAGGATAAAAAACTTCTTCAAAAATGACTTGATCAGGAATCAGAGTGCCCAGGAGTTTGATAGAGAAAACAACGCGTCTTAACACCCGAACCGGGCCCGCCTTGTAGGTGAGAACAGGATTTGTCAGAGCTGTCTCTTCATTTTCAGTATAGTTGATGCCTCCTAAAAGAGAGCCGCTGAATCGTATCTTCCAGCGATCCATAATATCCACACCATTTCCGCCCACAGAGGGTTGAAGGGCGAGATAATCGGGTATCGCTTTGAGATTGTGTCCAAAGATATAGCTGGAGCCTTTGACCGTATCATTGGCAGCAGGGGCGGTGGCAGGGGTATATTGCATATAGACCGGACGACTGGCATCCGGTGTGAGGGTAGATGAACGGTATACATAGACGTAATTCTTCAAGGCAGGCGTGACGGCATTGTCCTGCGCTTTGATTTGATATCTCACATAGGTATTGGACTCGGCATCTGCGATCCATTGAAAATCTGCAACACTGTCTCCCATATCTGATGATAAAAAACAAATTTCATCACTGGCATCCAAAACACCATTCTTGGGACCATAAAAGGTTGTGCCATCTTTTTCATCTATTTGAAATGTGATTTGTCTCCAGACACCCCCTTTATAGGCATACACGAAAATCTCACTTGTCGACACCCCAACAAATTGCGGCAGTGCACTGCCCTGAACGATGACAGGATCATAGGGACGTGCATTGCTTTGCAGGGTCAGGCCGAAAAGTAGGATGATCATGAGGAATGTTTTGACAGTTGCTGCATAATCGTAAACGTTGTTCATAGAGATACCCCTCCTCATGGGAAGCCTATTAAGCGTTCGAATTCTCTTCATTCGAAACAAAACTGCTCTCCTACCTGGATAATATTCCATTATCCTGTTGCATGATCTATGCCAAATAAAACTCAAAATCTACCTGTTGCGTGAAATATCACTCAAAGAACAATAAAGGATTAATGTGTTATTTTTAAACCAGTTATTTTTAATATACAATAATCAATTATTAGACACAATAATTTTTTATTGATTCAGCTTGCCTCATTTGATTCATTTTGAAACAATCTTATACAAAATTGTTTTTGAATTGAACATAGAGGTCATTCCAATCCTCTGTATTTTGAGGAGAGTATTCTCTGAGATCGAACGACCGGCGTATCAGCTCTCTTCCCTCTTGCAGCGAAGAGACCATCCCCATCCCCATCGCCTGGGTCATGACATTACCCAGGGCCGTGGCCTCCACAGGCCCTGCGACAACGGGTAATCCGGTGGCGTCGGCGACAAACTGGTTCAGCAAGTCGTTTTGTGATCCCCCACCGACAATATGCAACACATCGATAGACACATTGCTGGCCACATTGAGCTGATCGATGATGAATCGATATTTCAGGGCAAGACTTTCCAGGATACAGCGGGCCAATTCGCCCTTGGAGCCTGGCACGGATTGTCCTGTCTCGCGACAATATTCAAATATGGCCTGAGGCATATCCGGAGGATTCAGAAACCTGGAATCATCCGGATCGATAATCGCGATAAACGGGCGTGCCTTTTTGGCGAGTTCGACGATCTCTGCATAATCGAGTTTCTCACCTTGCTTGATCCAGCTGGCACGGGTTTGCTGTAAAAGCCAGAGTCCCATAATATTGCGCAAAAATCGAATCGTACGATCGACTCCGCCCTCATTGGTAAAATTCCCTGCCAAAGAGTTTGCGTTGATGATGGGTTCCTTGATCTCGACCCCCATGAGCGACCAGGTGCCTGAGCTCAGGTAAGCCCAGTTTTCCCCTTTGGCGGGGACCGCGGCAACAGCACTCGCCGTGTCATGACTGGCCGGTGCGATAATGGGGACAGCAGGCATATCGACTTGAGCTTGAATCGAAGGCAAGAGCGATCCGATTTTCGTACCCGGCTGAACAATGGGAGCCATAATGTCCACGGGCAACCCGAGTTTGGCAAAGATTTCCGGCTCCCACTTGCGGGTTTTTGCATTCATGAGCTGTGAAGTGGAGGCAATGGTATATTCGGAGACTTTCTGACCTGTGAGTAAAAAATGAAACAGATCGGGCATAAACATCAAGCGCTGACTGATATCCAACCAGGGATGATTCTGTCTCACCATGCTAAACAGCTGGAAAACCGAATTGAACTGCAAAAATTGTATACCCGAGGCAGCATAGAGTTCATCTTTGGGCATCAATCCGAATGCGATATCCATGATCCCATCGGTACGGGAATCACGATACGCATAAGGATGGCCGACAAGAGCATCCGAACGACCAATCAGGCCAAAGTCGACTCCCCAGGTATCCACACCAATGGCCTCGATTTGCCGGCCACTTTTGGCCACAGCTCCGAGGCCTTTTTTAATCTCATAAAACAGGCCAGGCAAATCCCAATACAAATGGCCCAGCATATTGACGAGCCGGTTTTCGAATCTGTGTACGGGTTGAAGTTTGATCCGATCCGAAACCGTGGCCTTGATCACACGCCCGCTTTCAGCTCCCAGATCGATGGCTATAAAAGATTTGCCTTGCACATCGGCCTCCCTTGTATTCAAAGTGTGAATCAATCTTGTTCAAAATATAATAAAGCCGCTGATAATACTCACACAAAGCCGTAAAGCGTCGCTTTTGTGATTGCAAACTGATTTATTCAAACCTTTTTGGCGGATGGTTATACAAAGTATTTTGTAACAGAACACTATATCAGCTTTAACCGCTTTTTCTCAGCGTCCTGGCGACTTGCACTCAATGATTGTTGCCAAGTGCACCCTTTAGCTTTTTGCCGATACATTTCAGTGACGCGTTTGTTTCCAATATAAAAAGATCCGGTTCACCCCATGTCGTCGTGGCTCGAGGGCCACCGCATTTTGGAATGCACGATATGGGATTCGTTATTGGGCGATCAGCTCTTTGACTCCCTGGTTCAGTTTTTCTTCAGAAGATTCTCCCGAGCCAATGGCATACATGCGCACAATACCTTGCCTGTCGATCAGTACCATATGGGGAATACCCGAGACCCCATAGGCCATGCTGTTCTGCAATCCGTTTTGCTGGTCAGCGATGGCATAAGGAAAAGGAATGTCGTGAGCCTTTTTGAATTCTTTTATGAGTTCGGCTTCTCTTTCCGGCGCGATATCTTTTTCCTGATAACCCAGCTGATTGAAAAATCCGTAATATCGGGTGACCCCGATAATTTCGAATCCCTGATCGTGATACTCTTTATAGAGTGACAAAAGATGCGGGAACATGGCCCGGCAAGGGCCGCACCAGGGTGCCCAAAAGTCCAGCAAGACCACCTTACCTTTCAATGCCTCCAGCGTCAGAGGATCGGAATCGATCCATAAATCCGTATTCAGAGACGGAGCAGGCTGGCCGATCGCATCGAATAAATTCTGTTTGGCAAGAATTCTTCCCATGGCTTGCTGGTCCTGGCCATACATCTCTTTCAAGGTATCCAACCATTTTTCTGCAGCGTCTTTCTGATTGACTTCCCACAACAGTTCAGCACGGTCCAGTGCCAACCGAAGTGTTTTTTCAGCCGGAAGTTTGGCAAGGGCTTCGTCTGCAATCGCCAGGGCACCTTCATAATCATTCAGGTTTCGATACCCGTGAAACAGATAATAATAGTACTGATCCGCTTTTTCAGGATCTGTTTGCAAGAGATGATCACGAAGCAGTTTTTCAGCTTTGAAGATCTGATTTTGCACCCAATACGTTTCAAAAAGCATGACCAGGGCCTCACGGGAAGTATCGACCTCGATAAGCCTTTCGAGTACGTTAATGGCGGAATCGAGTTTGCCGGCAGTGTAATACAGTTTCGCTGCAGCAAAAAGATCATCCTCGGGAACCCTTTGCGGATCCAGTTCCTCCACAAACTCGAGTGCGAGTTTTTTTTGTACTGACTTTAGACTGTCAAAATTACTTGTGCCGGTTGTTTGACTCTTGATCACCAGGCTATCAACTTTTGCTGCCTTTTGTTGCAAATTTGCTTCAGGGCTCTCCCCACATCCCATCATTACAGCAATCACTAAAAATCCGAATAGAATATAACTGAATTTCATTGCTAGTCCTCACCACGTTATGAGCCTCTGAGGGTTTGTTGCAAAAGCTCTTTATGAAATAAACAGTGTGAATTTTTAAATTAGAACAGGTCAAAATTTATATCATCTCTTTCTCCTTTATGATTTACACACGCATAGTCGCCAGGAAAAGTCTTTTTAATACGTTCTCAATCTGAAACCTATTTTTTTGCGGTTTTGCGCCCTGACGAGAGGCTTTTCAACGATTTTATTATTTCTCAATTCTGAACAACAATAACCTAATATAAAAACAAAAATCAGAGGATCAAATGGAAAACGAAAAAATATGGATACCGAGCATAGACAGCGACACCAGATCATTCAGACGGGGACGAGTCCGGTAGGTTATGCTCTTTGTCGGTACTTTGAGGTTTAATATTTTGCAACAACCTGTCCGTGATCTCTTCAAAGGCTCTTGCCGACTGAGATTTTCCATAAAAATAGACAAAGGGTTTTCCTTCATCACTGGCCTCGACGATATCCTTTTCAAGGGGGATACGGCCCAGAAAAGGGACATTCATCTCTGAGGCCATGGATTCGCCTCCGCCTGTCTTGAAAATATCGACGGTTTTGCCGCAATGGGGACACACAAACCCGCTCATATTTTCAACCACACCGAGCACCGGCAGATTCAGTTTTTCACAAAACCGCACCGAACGTCTCACATCCGAGATAGAGATCTCCTGAGGTGTCGTCACAATGATGGCGCCGTCGAGTTTGTCAATGGTTTGGACCACTGACAAGGGTTCGTCACCGGTTCCCGGCGGGCTATCGAGGATCATGAAATCGAGATCACCCCATTTCACATCTTTGACAAGTTGTTTAATCGCCCCCATTTTCATGGGACCACGCCAGATCACCGCATCATCGGCTCCCTTGAGCAATAATCCAAGCGACATGACCAGGAGATGATCGCCGAATCCCAGGGGAATGATTTTGTTCTGTTTATCCAGTTCAATGGCTTTACCCTCCAATCCCATGAGTTTGGGGATACTGGGCCCATGAAAGTCGATATCTATCAATCCGGTTTTATGGCCGGACAAAGATAATAGAGTCGCCAGATTCGCAGCGATCGTGGATTTGCCCACTCCGCCTTTTCCCGACATGACGAGAATTTTATGTTTTATTCGACTCAAGGTTCTTTCGAGTTCGACCTTTTCGAGCTGTTCATCAAATTGTTGACTATTCTGCAATAGAGCCTCCAAGAATTTAGAGTGAATGTTTGGATAATGAGAAAATACAAACTTTAACATTTTATGCAACAAAAATCTGGAAACCTACAGCTATGTATTTATTTATGCTTCATTTGGAACCATTTTTCATTCACAGTGTTTTAATCAAAGGGACATTTGATATTTATAAAAAGACTTTGTTTTCATGATTTTTTTTCTTAATTTAAGCGTCGTGATAAATAATGTGAGGGACCCTATATGGCAGAGCAATTAAATGTAGATGTAGGCTCTGAAGTCGAATCGATGTGTACAAAATGTAAACTTGTGACCGTGCATGTTGTATCTGCAATTAAAAACGATAAAATCACCAAAGTGATGTGCAAATCGTGTCTCAGTTCGCATCGATATCGTCCTGTCGATGCCGAAACCAAAGCAGAAATAACCAAAAAAGCCAAAGAGCGCAAACTTGTCGCCCAGAAAGCAGCACGCAAAAGAGCGGCAACCTCTGCAGCTCGCAAGTGGGAAAATCTTTTATCCAAGGTACAAGACGAAGAGCAAGAGCAAGATCCTACAGAATATTCCATACAACAGACCTACGAAACCAATCAAATCATCAATCATGCAAAGTTTGGTAAAGGTGTTGTTGTTAAAATTATCGACGACAAGAAAGTAGATATTGTTTTTGAAGATGGTGTTCGCACCATGGCACAAAACTATTAGATCTGATGGTTTCATCTCAAGGGCTGAATCTCTATATTCAGCCCTTTTTTTGTTTAGCGCGAGTTTGTATGGATCGCGCTTTTTTTTGATATCTGTAGAAATTCTTTGGCTAGAACGATGATACGGTGGATTCGAGTTTATAAAGCCACACGATCATTCCCTTGTTTTCGGATCCCTGCATACCCACCCCCTGCTGCTGTGCGCATCTCTGGATCATCGTATCAAGCCTCACCAACAAATGCCAGGGACAGACGTGTGGAAAGAGACTGGACGCTGTTTGCAAATAGTCTTGCAGTGTTTAGGATAATGATCGATCCACACTTTTTCCGGGTCTTGCTGGATGATTTAGCGGGGGGTAGAGTCCGTCGAGTTGAACAGGGTGTATGGCAGGTATGGGCATTCTATGCTGCCAGGCAAAGTCGAGCAAATAAAGAAATGGACAAGGCCTTCGTCCCTGTCCATTTATATCCCTGTCACACTCGATGCGGGGTCTATGCTTATCGGCGTTTTTCAGCGATACGTGCAGCTTTACCGCGCAGTCCGCGTAAATAGTAAAGCTTGGCACGACGAACGCGCCCTTCGCGAAGACGCTCGATGCGGGCGATATTGGGTGAATGTAAAGGAAAGATTCGTTCGACTCCAATGCCCTCGGAAATTTTCCGAACCATAAAACTTTCGTTCATTCCATCACCGCGCCGGTTAATCACGACGCCTTCGAAAACCTGAATACGTTCTTTGTCACCTTCGACAACTTTAACATGAACAGCCACAGTATCACCCGGATTAAATTCCGGCATGTCGCTTTTCAACTGAGCAGCTGCTACTAGATCGATCTTGTTCATTTCATTTGCCTCCCAAAACAAGAGAGTTTATCACTATTCTTTATATTTATCGTACAAATCTTTGCGTCTGGTCTGCGTTATTTTTATTGCCTGTTCGTGACGCCACTTTTCGATAGCGGCATGGTTACCTGAGCGCAGAATATCAGGGATCGACATCCCGCGAAATTCTGCAGGCCGTGTATAATGCGGATGATCCAGGATTCCGGTCTGAAAGGAATCGGTATCCGCTGAATCGATGTCATTCAAAGTCCCCGGAAGAAGACGGGTCACGGCATCTATAATGACGCTAGCCGCCAATTCTCCGCCGGTTAGAACATAGTCGCCGATGGATATTTCTTCATCCACCAGGTTATCGATCACGCGTTGATCAATACCTTTGTAATGCCCGCAAAGCAGAAAAAGTGTCGATCGAAAGGACATTTCGGTGGCCACTTTTTGAGTAAAGGGCGATCCTGCGGCGCTCATTAAGGTTAACGGAACAGTATGATGAATATCAAAAGTGTGACGTATGTATTCAACGCAACGGAAAATGGGTTCCGGCTTGAGCACCATTCCGGCGCCTCCACCATAAGGATAATCATCGATCTTTTGGTGCTTGTCAGTCGCAAAGTCCCGCAAATGATGGATATGTACATGAATGATGCCGCGATCCTGGGCCCTTTTTAAAATACTCTCATTTAACGGGCTGAAAAGAATCTCCGGTACACCGGAAAGCACATGTATATCCAGTCTGACCTCCCCAATTCCTATTCCAAAAGACCGGGACCATCACTAACCGTGATGGTTCCTTGTTCGATATCGATGTTCTGGATCCATTCCGGTACAGCAGGAACAAGAACCTCCTTATCGTCTTCCGGATTCAAAAATACATAGACATCCTGACCAGGATTACTGATAATATCTTGCAAAACACCGAGATAGGTTCCGTTAGACAAAAAGCCTTTCAAGCCCATGAGTTCATAATAATAGAATTGACCTTCAGGCAATTCTCGAACCCATTCTCTGGGAATCTCGATATCGTATTGTCGCCAATGTTCAGCTTGGTTGCGATGATCAATTCCTTTTAGCTTTAGAACGACATAATCGCTGCTCACCCGAGCCGAATCGACCTCGAACAGGGTTCTGTGGCCGTCGATGGCGAGATAGAGCTCTGTCAGATCTTTAAATCGCGTGGGTTCATCGGTCAGAGGTCTGATTTTTAACGCGCCTCTAACGCCATGTGGTTTGGTCACCACGCCGATAACGACATAATCTGGAAGAGAGCGATTGTGCGAATCCGAATGCTGCATTGCCCTCAAGCCTGTTTTTCAGACTCGTCGGCTTTTTCTTCGGCAACAGGTTCACTGGCTTGCTCAGGTTCAGTCTGTTCTGTTGATTCTTCAGGTTCGGTCTCTTTGGCTCCTTGACGCTTTAACATGGCATCGCGAGCTTCCTGGCGCTTGCGTTCCTGCTCTAAAAAGGCTTCGCGCTTTTTCATTTCTTGAGCGATCTGCTCCTCATCGAGACCTCTTTGCTGCATATCCCATTCCATCATAATCCCCTGATGGCTGAACAAATTTTTGACGGTATCAGACAATTCAGCGCCTTGATTCAACCATTTCATGGCTTTTTCTTTGTCGATCACCAAATCAAACTGCTCGGGTAACGGATTATAATGGCCAACTTTTTCAATGTACTTGCCATCTCGTCTGGAACGAGAATCAATGGCCACGATACGGTAGAAAGGTTGCTTCTTTCTTCCCATACGGCGCAACCTTAGTTTAACTGCCAAATCTAAAACCCTCCTGTTAATCTTAAAAGCCAAACGGCATTTTTAATTTTTGGCGAGAGCCACCTCGCTGCATCTGTTTCATCATTTTATTTAGCATATTATATTGGTTAATCAACCGGTTCACCTCCTGTACAGACGTGCCACTTCCTCTGGCAATGCGTTTACGCCGGCTGCCATTCAGAATTTGAGGACGCCGGCGTTCCTGAGGAGTCATAGAATTGATAATGGCTTCCGCCTGCACCAAAGACCGGTCATCGACCTGAACACCTTTGAGCATTTTATTGGCACCGGGCATCATTCCCAGCACATCCTGCAAAGGCCCCATTTTTTTGATTTGTTGTAGCTGATCCATAAAATCTTCCAGAGAAAATTCTTTATCTCGCAACTTTCTCTGAAGCTCGAGAGCCTTTTTCTCATCGATAGTTTCCTGTGCCTTTTCAACCAAAGAGACCACATCGCCCATGCCCAGGATCCTGGAGGCAATACGGTCCGGATGAAAAGGTTCAATCTGATCTAATTTCTCGCCAACGCTGAGAAATTTTATGGGCTTTTGAGTCACAGACCGAATGGATAATGCCGCTCCGCCACGGGCATCACCATCCATTTTGGTCAAAACCACCCCATCGAAATCGAGAATATCCGCAAATGATTTGGATGTATTGACAGCATCCTGACCGGTCATTCCATCAGCGACGAAAAGTGTCTCTGAAGGTTTGAACGTTTTCTTGAGGACCTTTAATTCATCCATCATTTGATCATCGAGATGCAAACGGCCGGCGGTGTCAATGATCGCCATGTCGATCATATGTTGGCGAGCGTAATCGATGGCACCTTGTACGATCTTGACGACATCTTTGCCTTCATGAGCCCATACCGGTACATCCAATTGTTTACCCACCACTTTGAGCTGTTCGATAGCAGCAGGACGATAAATATCTGCGGCAATCAGCAGAGGTTTGTGACCCTTTTTGCGAAAATGGTTGGCCAGCTTACCGGACAAGGTGGTCTTTCCTGATCCCTGTAATCCGCACAACATGATCAGACTGGGTACCTGATTTGAAAATTTTATGGGCGCATGTTTTTCTCCCATAAGACGAACAAGCTCATCATGGATAATCTTGATGACTTGCTGTCCGGGCGTAATACTGCGCAACACTTCCCGGCCTACAGCCTTTTCCTCAACGTGTTTTATAAAATCTTTGGCTACACGATAGTTGACGTCAGCTTCCAATAAAACACGCCGGACCTGGCGAAGAGAATCAGCGATATTCTTTTCTGTAAGCTTGCCTTGACCACGAAGGCGCTTGAATACCGATTCGAATTTGTCTGTTATTTCCTGAAACATATTGCTAAAGTCTGATAATTTATAAAAAATATAACTTTATTGCAAGAATTTTTTAATCAAATATCTTTATCAATTCATCCTGAGGAAAATAGGGCAAGCGCAAAGGTTTGCCATCGCGCACCAGAACCAGAGGCTCTCCCTTTTTTGTGACTTTACCAGCCTCATTGGCAATCATACCGGCGGCTTTGAGTTGTCTCAACAGTGATTTTGCATCTGCCGGAGAAACCAGAGCCAGCAAAGACCCTGAGGAAATACATCCAAGAGGATCGAGCTGATAATGATCGCATAAAAGTTTACCCTCTGGCAATTGCGGGATGTCCTCAGCGGTGACGGTTATCCCCAGTCCGGTCTCTGACATTAATTCGTGAATGGCTGTACATATTCCACCCTCTGTCGCATCGTGTAGCGCATGGATGGAAGCGACCTTGCGACAGAGCCGCGCCGCCGGCAACACACTGATACCGGGCTGAAACAAGAAATTCTGACAACGCCTGACAAATTCATGGCCAAATTCGTGCTCGAGTTCTTTTTCTTTGTCTCTTGCGAGTATAGACGTTGCTTCCAGGGGCACCTGCCCGATCACAATTAAACGATCTCCCTCCTTGATCGCCTCTTTATGGATCAGATGGTCCTTGTCCGCCAGCCCCAGCATGTGTCCTACCAGAATCGGATTTTTCACCCCCACGGTGATCTCTGTATGCCCCCCGATATAGCGGATATGTTCTTTGTCGCAGGTCTCAAAGATATCCCTGAATATGTCCTCTGCCATCTTTTTTGTGGCGGTTTCTTCCGGCAACAACAAAGTCGCCAGAAACCATTTCGGTTCCCCTCCCATACAGGCAATATCGTTGCTGTTGATATGCACAGCATAATACCCGAGATGTCTGCTGGTAAAGGTAATCGGATCTGTTTTGGCGATCAGATAATAATCACCAAGATCGATCGCAGCGGCATCTTGTCCAATGCCGGCCCCGACACAAAGCTCACCCCCCTGCTGATGGGTATACTGTTTCAGTAATTCGCCTAAAAATTGATTATCCAGTTTGCCGGGTAATAATTTGTTGAATTTTATTCCCATATTCAGACTCGTCTGCTTTAGGTTCACCCAAAGGGATCACGGGATCTCTTTTCACCATAAAAAAAGCCAAAGAGACATCTCTCTTTGGCTCGGAATCAATAAAGTGAGGTTTAATAGCCAAGGGTAAAGGTTTGACGGTATACCTCATCCGGAGCAGTTGGATCGCCGAATCCGAAATCGTTCCATTGGCTGATTCTGTTTAAAATACACGATTCCAGGCTTTGATTTTTCAGCGTCGAATTGATCATTTCAACCCAGGAAACCCGTCCTTCAGGATCGATTGCAAGCCTGACCTCGATTTTGCCGCGTAATTTGGGAAATGTCCTCAGGGCTGTCTTGTAACAATCGGTAATCGCCGGACGATGGCGATTGATAACAGATTGGACGTGATCGGGTTTGCGTCGCAGGCGCTCCTTTTCTTCCTCGGTAACGGGGGTATCGGGTTTTTTATCTATCGTAGAAGCCACCCGTTCGAAATCGCCTGTGCGCTCTATATTTTCAAACTCGATAGGAGCAGCAGGTTGTAACGTACCGAGCAAATCATCGATGCTCATAGCGCGTTCGGCACGTCGTTGTCCCCTGACAACACGATTGCCTGTCGGACCATTTGTATTCCCTTTGCCGTCACTGCCTCCCCATCCTTTTCCTTCCGGCCCTCGGGAGACTTGTACGGCATCCAATGAGGCGAGAACCTCGCCCAATCGCTGACTCTCGGATTCTCCAACAGAGCTGATATCGCTGACATAGTCTTCCGGAACATAACCGGTTCCGGAGGTCAACAATCCCAAAAAACCGACATTGCCCACTTCTGAGGCTACATCGGCCATCGTCCGGGAGCGTCCGGCACCACCGGAACGACCTGCACTGGCCATGGCCCCGGCTTCGGGTAAACTCGCTTCAGGAGATGAAAACGGACCCGCATCAGCAGCAATTCCGGGTTGCACGGCTTCGCCCTGACCCAATCCCCCGGGCTGTACCGGAGCAAATAATACATCACCCAGTTGCACGGGCTGTGAATCAAGACCCTCTGTCTGCGGAGGAGCAGGAAAAGGAGACAAATCTCTTTCTAAAACCGTTTTTGCATAGCGTCGCTGGATATCAGAGATCATTTCCGGTTGTATTTGCAGAGGCACCCGAGATTTAAAGAGAACAATCAACATAATCTGAAGAAAAAGCACTATGAGCACGGTCAGCAAAAACTTCCAATCCGTAAACTGTCCAAACGGCTTGCGGAATTGTTTAGGAAATCCGCTTTGTGCTCCACTCGCTGCCACCATCGTCCCAACCTTGAATTGATTTATGAATAGCATCTGTTAAACTTTTTAATGTAAACGTCGAAAATATAAAAGTCAAGTAATAACTACGCATTAGCGGGTTAAAAAACATCCACCACTTGGTTATATGCAAAGGGTTGGCAAATGATCCCCAAAAATAGTTTTTTTGCAATTTTTTACGTCATAGCAACCCTTTTATGGACTCACCTCGAGGGTCACCGGTTCTTTACCCGGGATAAAATCATTGTCCTCATAAAGAATACGGCTATCTATCGTAATGATCAATTGTCCGGCAAGACCCGATGTGCTTTTACGCCATTCGATACCCAGGGTGTGCTTGCCAAAAGGAATATTATCCATCTTGTACCAGGTCAACCCCACAGGCAGAGGATCAACCACAAACGTTCGGGTGCAAACAGGGGTAAACCCGGCGACATGCCGAACAAAAAGATCGATCCACGACGAGTGCATATAATCGCGAAAAGAGCTCAATCCGGCGCCGGTTAGCGGATTATAGCGTTCATAAAAATCAGCACGCGGATCGAGGTGATTATTTGCCGCATTTATAAAGAGCTCTCCTGCCTGGTCAAGCCACTCTCGTTGAAACGCTTTGGCGGTTTTGGCAAATGCATCCACAACATGAAACGTCGCTGCAGGCCAGGAAGGACCTTGCCAAAACGCCTGCGGATCAAAATCCGGATGACTCGCCGGCAAAGCCGGAACCGGATGCAGCAGATCAAAGTGATCCGGATCGAGCAAATACGATTCGTATAGCGATCGCTTTAAAGAATCAGCAGCGTTTGCAAAAAAGGGATAAAAGGTGGTAATGGCCAAATAATCGCTGGCCAGGTCACCGGTGTTCTGGTTTCGATCAAAAAAGGCTTGCTGTTCGGAATCCCACAAGACCGTATTCAGGGCGTGTCTGGTTTTCTTTGCATAATGCTGAAACCTTTTGGCACTAGCGGGCTCTCCAACCACAGAGCAAAGCTTTGCAGTGGCCACGAGATTGGCAAACGCATAACTGGTCGCATCGATGGCATCATAGCGTTGATTTGCATTTTCCCGACCCCATCGGTACAGATCATCCATACCCGTCTCCAGCTGATGCTGGATATCGAACAAACCGTCCCGGTTTGGATCCCGATCCCTGATCCACCATTCCATATTTTCAATCAGACCGGGGACGAGCTGGGCTGCCATGACCTGGTCCTGATGAATCAAATAATGCTTCCATGCAGCCAGAGGGAGCAGGCTCAATCCGGTTCGTGATTCATGGTGTAACCGCACCCTGTTTGTACGGGGACTGGTATACCATGGAAACCGGCCATCCTCATACGCACTGTTGGTCATGGTCGCAATCTGGCCAAACCCGGTCATTGGATCAGAGGCCCAATTCAAATCAAACGCCATAAAGGGTGCGCTGAAACAGCAATAGGTCTGGTATGCCTGTCTTCCCTCCAGCACCACGGGATATGTGAGATAACCGAGATCACCTCCCACCGTGGAAAACTTTAGCAATACCCAACGAAACGCATAAAGCTCTGTCAATCCGGAATCACTACAGGAAAACACCGGAATGTCCTGGGTAAAAAAATCAACCCAATGCTCCCGGTTCACAGAGACAGGATCATCCAATCGCAACGCATAGCGCAAATTTTCGAGTGCGGTATTCTGGTCCCTGTTCATTGCACAGGCCAGCGTGATAACTCTGTGTTCCCGGGCTGGCAGACTCAGATCATACTCTAGACCGTAATATCCCGCGGTATCGGTATGGGCACGCAAAAGATCCTGATCTGCTGCGATCGCCATGGTCAGACCCTTGTCGAACGCATTGGGAAAGACACTCTTGTCCACGAGCACCAGGGTATCGCCATAGAGCGTGGTCACTCTTTCTCCTGAAGGGTCTTCGCGCCAGTCTTTGGACTGCCTGCTATCCCCTTTTATGATCAAGGGATAAGAAACAGGAGCATCGGTTTTGTTGATCACCTTGATTCTGGAAATGACCACATCGTTCGAAAGCACACAAACCGTTTTTTCCTGTCGCACGCGATCGGATTCGCGAAACAGCTGTAGATGATCCGGATACCAAACCGATACTTGCCCATCTACCGCATTAAAGATATTCCCCAGTCGATGGGTCGCATAAAAAAAAGTCGAGCTTGAATCACAATAAACCGCCACATTATTTCCATGGCCTGCGCTGTTGCGATCGGTTCGATGGCCAACAAGATTCAAGATCTCCTCTCCTTCGAGCCCAAACAGATAAAACGGAGTGAGAAAAAGAATGAAAACTATTGTTCGAATTTTTGAAATAATGCACTGCCGTACAGAATAAATGTGTATCGCCATATTTTCTCTTGTATTTATACCCTGTTTGCCTGGACCAGCTGCACAGGACCTACCAGTCCGCTCGGAAGAGGATCCTTTACATTACTCCGGTCCAGCCAAAATTTGGTCATACTATTGTCTACCCCAAGAATATCGTTCCACATAAGGGTAGAGACACGTATAGTCAATTCGTGTTCGCCGCGGCCGAGACCCTCTGCAATCAGAAAACGACGTTTGCCATACCACCGCGTGCCCATTTCTGTTCCATCCAGAGTGACGGTTGCAATCTCGTGTACCTGGCCGAGATCCAGATAGACGGGCTGTTCTTTTTCGACAACAAAACGCGTCTTGTAAATCGCCTGACCGGCAAAATGGACAGTTTCCGGGAGTCGGGAAAGATCTGTCAGTTCGCTCATGTCAAGAGTTCTGGCTTGCCCACGAATCGGATGCAATTCTACCTGCCAGGGTCCTTTGATGTCTTTGATCGTACGACCGCTTTGCCATACCGGCGGGACTGTATCGGCTTTGCTATCGTTTTCAAACACCAGCAGTAAACTTTGCAACGGCTCCAGGGTCACCTTGCAGGTATGGCCGGTTTGCAAGGGATATGGCTGACGCGTTCCTGATTCAGGATCCCATTGCCAGGCCTTTTGGGTCCAAAACGGAAACTCGGCATCGAATTCAATCACTCTTTGACGATCCAGGTTGGCAAAAAAGACCACAGGAGTTTCATCCAGACGTTTTTCAATACAAAAGAGTCGTTCATCCGGATTGGAAATACGGACGTTCAGCTCAACCTCCATACGACGGATTTGAGCCCCGGCCCAGGGAGTGACCCGGCCGGACTCGGGGGAAGCGACCACAGCCACGCGCTCGTGATTGGTGATCCCTGCCAGGGCTCCTCTCACCCTGCGATCATTGGACTCGGCATTCGCATAACCTGGTGCCTGATTCGGCACACGATCGATGAAAATCAGCCGGCCGCCAGCCTGGACGTAATCCCGCAATTTTTCAGCGCTTTCCGGAGAAATAGATTCCGCATCCACCAGGATCAACACCTGGTATTTCATTGGCCCATAAACCAGGCCCCCATCAAACTCGGCGTCATTGAGAATGGTCTGATTGACATAATCACACCCGCACCCATAATGATTGAATGCTTGCCAAAGTTCGTGTATATAGTCCGGTGATGTGGTCCAGGGATTGCGATCCAGTCCGTGTTCTCTCCAGACATCCGGCGTAGGCCCCATGATGGCGATATGGTTGATCGTTTTTGCATTCTGAAAAAGCGTACATAATCTTGCGGTATAATCACTCCAGAGTGAAACACAAGGCCACCATGGATTCTGTTCATTGAAAAACGTCCCAAAACGAATCCAACCGGGATATTCGGCAGTAGGAGGTGAATAGTTGAATCCGTGCACGATCAATTGATTGATGCCGGTTACGATATTGAGATCTGTAGCCTGTTTGATATATTCCAGGCTGGTGCGAAAAACTCCACGCGTATTGGTCATCGCTTCTGAGGAAATCACAGGCCGGTCCATCAAATGCCCTCCGGAAGAAGCATATTTATTCCAGATCGCATATCGTATCGCATCGATCTCTGCTCCATGTACCCATCCCCGGTTGAACAGCCATTGATCCCCTTCCGGGATATCGGGAATAAGATATCCGTCCAAAAGATCCGTGTATAACCAGGGATATCCATAAGCCTGATACCTGCTCTTGACCTGGTTATCCTGACACCACTGATGAAAGACTTTGATAAATCGCTCCGTCAACAAATCAGCAAGGGTTTTGCTGTAATCATACCTTACCCGAGCAACCGTGTAGGCCATTTGCATATCCAGTTCAACATCGCTTGTAAGAACCAAAGGCAGAAACGGTTCTATCTCATAGCCATTTCTTTCGGAAAACTGTTCGCTAAAATCATCTGTCCAGTTTGCACCTTCCAATTCGATGCTGTCACAAAACATCGAGCGTATACGCGTTCCCAATGCACCTTCGAATAACGGATTGAGTTTGTCGGACATATTGTTAAGGTATTTTTTCACTGCAGTTGCATTAAAATGATCCAGCACCGGCCCGTCTCCGCCCGGGGCGCCATGCATCACCTCTCGGAAATGATTCCGCCAGGTAAGAGACACGAGCAGATATTCTCCCCTGCTGATTTCGATTTCAAGAGATCCATCTGCTGAGATTCGATCAAGCAAAGAAACTCCATCAGCAAGCGATGTTGTCGGTTGACGGTACAGGACAGCATTCACCAAACGGGTGTCTGATCCATCTTTGGAAGCGAATTGATGCTTGAAGACCGTGGGCCCATGGATTTTTATGGATTCCGTTTGAATTCCCTGCAATGTTTCTGTATCATTTATGAATTGACCCCCGAACGGCCACCCGGTACCGACGATGAGATCTGTGATCATGTCCACAGAATCTGCTTTATCAATGCTTTTGATCAGGAGCTCGTTCCATTCCGGACTCAACCAATCCACGGCTCGTTCACCGGGTTCTTGGACAGCTTTGTTGAGTTCGATGGGATTGATTTCCACGCCCCCAAATCCCGCCTCTTTCATGAGGACAAGTTCTCGTGCGAGTTCATCCGCATCGATACGGTTTCCGTTCCACCACCACCGGACAAACGGACGAGCCAATGAAGGCGGAGACTCGAATCTTTTATAATGCGGTGCCAGTGCCTTTTCAATGCCTGACCCACATTGTAGGGAACCAAAGCCAACGATTGTTCCGCTGAGAGCACAGAGTTTAAGAAATTGTCTTCGATCGAGAACCACAGACCTGCTTTTCGCATCCATCATTGATCTCTCTCTTTTTTAGTTATGATCTGATTAAAAGCGAATCCAATATTTATGACGAGCTATGACCAGAGTTGCAATCAAATGATTCTCAAATAGTAACACGACCTACCATGGATGCCTTTCACCGGTCCAGGTAAAAAATTTACCCGTGTCTGCCTCATTGAGACCTTGAACGAGTTTGAGCATCCCGGTCACCGATTCGGTGGGGGTTATGGCTGCATGAGGCCCTCCCATGGACGTCTTGACCCAACCCGGGTGTACCACCACGGCAATCACACCTTCATGGCGAAGGTCGATAGCCATACAACGGGTAAGCATATTGAGTGCCGCTTTGCTGCTGCTGTAACTGTAATTTCCGCCGCTCATTTTGTTATTCAACGAACCGAGTTGTGAACTCAGATTGAGGATCTTGGCTTTGGGTGATGCCTTGAGCAGGGGCAGGCATTCGCGGATTAAAAGAGTCGGTCCTATGGCATGCACCCAAAAATTTTGCACCAGCGTCTCTGCCTGCAACGAATCCAGCGTTTCATCATTGATCAAAATCCCAGCGTTATTGATCAGTAAATCGATCTGGTTCGTTTTTGATTTTACTTCCCTGACGGCCTGAATAATAGACTCTTTAGAGGCAACATCGCACGTCACGAGTTCAAGGCGGTCAGGTGTGCTTTTGGAAAGCTTTGACAATGTGTCCGCTTTTTCTGGCTCTCTGCAGCAAGCAAAGAGCCGTGTCTCCTGTTTGAGCAACTGCTGGACAAATTCCAGACCCAGACCGCGATTGGCACCGGTGATCAGAATGGTCTGCATGTACCCGGATCCTCCTCGTCAATAAATCAGTTTCTCAGTTTATGGTTTACAACCAGACAATTTCAATGTTCACCCGACGAGCGACACTTGCTTTGATTGAGATGATTTGCGAAAATCATCCACCAAAGCGGGATTGTGCTCCGGGCAAGCCGGAATGCATGGATATTGCAATCAGAGCGAGTCCTGCAATGATGACAATGATGATCAACCAGGCAACGATCCAGCGTTTTGCAGCGAGCGGTTCAATGGACTCGTCGACAGGTTTTATATCCTGTTTGTCATGGCGAACATAGATCAATGCCATGAGAGCGATCACAAGCCAATACAGAATCATACGGAGTTGAAAATGAGACGCAAGATCTGCGAATCCCATGCGGATATGACTAAAAATCGTATACCAGATTGTCAACAAAAAGACGGTTAACGCTGATTTTCGGGCCATGGACGCGGATGACTGCCAATATTTCCAAATGATGATGGCAAAGAGGACGATCGAGCCCCATGCTGCGATCAAAATAGCTGTCGCACAGGCATTCGGAGAATTACAGTCTGCAGCCAGTCTTGCAATGGTTTCACCATCGAATGCCTGGATCAAATTGGTTATCGGAATGACGAGCAACACAAACATCAGGCCCAGATTGAGGGCTCCTTTTTTGGGTTCTGCCGCTTGCGGCCAGGTGTACAAAGAAATCCCCCACACCATACCGAGTCCGCCCAAGGATCCCAGGGTAAACTCCATGACATTCCACCAGTTAAAGGCAATGCCGCTGACATTGCCCATAACCTGAAAAAAGTTGCCCAGCGCAAATCCGAACCCGGCTCCCAGGGCAGAGGTCATGGCCACGGTAAAGGAGCGATGAAAGCCGTTTCTCCAGCAATACCAGGCCAGTGCAACAGAGGCACCCAGGCAAGCGGCCCAGAGTTCTGACCGTGGAGGCGTCATTTTCCATTCGAATTGAAAAATCAGGACAGACCAAAACAAGATAGCACCGACGGTCATTTCAGCGATCAATGAAGGCCAATGAGGTCGTTTTTCCCGAGTGGTTTCGAGGCCGAGTCCCAGGAATCCCCCGCCCATGAATCCATACAATCCTCCCACGACCGCAAGCATCGTAAAGCCATAGAACACATTCATAAAATCATCGGCTCGACCATATCCCACAATGCGGCCATAGCTCATCATACCTCCGACCGCCCATCCCAGGGCAGCGAGTGCCACCACAACGGGTAAACGGTTTTGCCAGTCCCTGCGGTTAAACATAGCCAGGATAGCTGCCCCCCCTATCGCACCGGCCCAGGCAGCACCATGTTCATGTCCGAAATGTCCTCTGTTTGCCCAGGCCAGCCCCATGGCCAGAGCCACAAAAATCGCTCGATAAATCACAACTGTACACCTTTCTGTGTTTTTCAAGGGGTTAAGGATTTAGGCATTCTCCCCACAAAGATCGTAGAGGAACACAGAGAAATAAAACGATAAAAACTTGTATTTAGAGTCTTTTCTTCTTTTGTAGTTTCCGGGGTTTCAGTGATTTCCTTGGTTCCAAATTCAAGTTTTATCCAGTGGCCTTTGTGGAAAATCCAGGCTAATAGCTGATCTTGTACTCTCGTCTGCCAGACCCCACAGTCCCGAGATCCAGACCCTGTTCTGTAACCTTGAAATCAACTGGCCGGTCATCCAACCATATCCGATCGATTTTTTGACCCCAATGTGGCAGAATGATCCTGGAGCGAGTATTCGCCGGGGTCTCTATGTGCAGCACAGACTCATTCGACGTATGGTGCCATTGCACAAAGATGGGCCCTTTGATGGAAGGGATTTGCGCTTTACAGTGTTGTAACGGCCCGGGCTGAGGATGGATGATCATAGAGTCGAATCCGGGTTGTAAAGGACGAACACCCACGAGCCTGCGGGGAATGATATTCGCCGGAGCCGCTCCCCAGGCATGATTCCAGTCCTGATTGGGTTTGTATTTATTATCCCAGGCCTCTGTCGTAATCGTCGACCCCAGACCATAGATCATATTGGCCCAGCTTCTGTCATGCATTGCGGTCATGAGATCAAAGGCGTAATGGGCTTCGCCTGCCATATACAGAGCATCCAGGAGATGCTGAGCACCATAGACACTACAGCGCATGCCGCGCTGTTTGATAAAATTCACCACCGATGGGATGTGCTCTTTCGGAACCAGTCCGAAACGAAGCGCAAAAAAATTGGCATGCAGAGAACGGTGGTCTGTGCCAATGCCATCCGTAAAAGTGCGGGTCTTTTGATCAAAAAAGGCCTGATTGAATGCTTTTTTAACTTTGTGACTGGCGTCCAGGTAAAACGTTTGATCCTGATCTTTTCCTAGCCAGCCGGCAATGTCTGCCATTGCCTGCAAAGCCCCATAATGAAAGGCATTCACGACGGTGTTATAGGGTTTGAATACAAATCCGTCTGTCTCTCCCCCTTTTCCTTCCTCGAGGCCCAGAATACCGGTATGCGGCCAATCCACAATATCTCGTAGTTTTCCACCAAAGTGAATAGAGGCGAGAAGATCCGGTGTCACCCGATCTGTTTGGCTACTGATCAAGCCATCTTCCCGGGCCAAACCGAGAAGCGTTTTTGCATGCAGATCAGAATAATAGGTTTCGGCGGAACGCAAATCTCCGCTGTAAAGTGCATCTTCATAGGCCATCAGCACCGAATGCAAAATCCATTCGGTGGGCCAGGTCGGATGAGTGATCATATATTCGTGTGATGCCCGGGCCATGGTATATTCGGCATCCACACCATAGTGAGAGAGCTGATTGATATAGGCATCTGCCTCGTAAGGGATACGTTCGCGATCGCCGTCTACATAAATCCCGCAAAAGCTCGTGGCTTTGATACTGTATTTGCAGAGATCCCAGACATCATTCAGCACTTTATTCGAAGACCAAAAAGAGGATTGATTGTCGTCAAACGGATAATGCGCCATGATTTGAGAGAGGTCATTTTTCTTCAAAGGTTTTTCATACCCCCAAATCTCCAGATACCGAAATGGCATGACCTCGCCGATTTCCGGAGGCATTTTGATCGCCCTGTCCCGGGTATTCCGTTCATCCGGTGGGATTTTTATAAAATAGGTATGTAAACCCGGCATAAGGGGTAAACAGATTTCCCGGTACCTCCGTGAGCCTCCGGGTTGTTGATCGATACGCCCTGCATCGGCCACTTCTCCCAGTGCAAGGGTCAGGGTATCGGCTTGATCGCTTTCCAGGGTCATTTCGAGTTGAGCAAACGCAGCACGTCCAAAATCGACAAACAGGGTATCCACGGCTCTCTGCCTGATGGATTGTGGTGAGACTTTTGTCTTTTGCAAAGGATAGGTACTGGTCTCGTTCGCCGGCTCAGCTGCCATTTTAAACCCCATGGGCTCTGCAAACGGGCTCCATTGGTCACACAGTGTCCTGACGGTCCAAAAATAGACAGAATCCGGTTGCAAGGCTTTGCCGTTATAGGGAATAGAGCTCGAAGCAAAAGAGTTGATTACTCCTGAATCCCACATATCGGGTTCAAATGCCAGACATTTCTCTCTATCCGTTGCCACAAGAATCTGATATGCCTTTTGTTGAATGTTTTTTCCCGATTGGTTGATTTGCCACGAGAATCGGGGATGAGTATTGCGTATTTCAGGTACCTGAAAAGGTTCGACAATCGAAGACAGCTCGGATAATCGGGCAGAGGCAGGATAACCATTGATGGTCAGCTGATCAGAATCTCTGATCAGATCAATCCTCAAATCGGCAGGAGCCGGGACTTTGGGAGTTTCGGATTGGGCAAACAGCAATGTAACCATCAGTAAAGCGAGAGAATAATAG
>WJME01000141.1 GCA_014728115.1 Candidatus Zhuqueibacterota bacterium
GCAGTGCAAAGATAAGGGCTGCACCGAACGAGTCCCCACCTCCGACCCGGTCGACGATATCGCGAATGGGATAGGGTTGATATTGACCATCGTGCAGCGGTGCATAAAAAGCTCGTTCTGCATCGCGGTCATAGAGCATGGCACCCCAGTTGTTATGTGAGGCCGAAATGCTCTCGCGCAGGGTGATAGCGACTTTGGAGACATTGCCGAACTGGTGAATGATCTCTCTGGCAACCTGGGGATATTTGTCTATGGCCAGCTTGCCGGATTCCACATCCGTGTCTTGGGCATGGATGCTCAACACATCCGCAGCATCGCCTTCATTGGCAATGACCACATCTACATAGGGCACGATCTGTCGCATGGTCTTTTCAGCCAGGGCCCGTGGTTTCAGGGATGAATCCCATTTCCACAGTTTTTTACGAAAATTGAGATCACAAGAAACCGTGAGTCCGGCTTGCTTGGCTTGTTTGACCGCCTCGAGCGAGGCTTGCGCAGCGGTTTGCGACAATGAAGGAGTGATGCCGGTGATATGAAACCAGGTCGCGTCCTTGAAAATCTCTTGCCATGGATAGTCACTGGCCGGTGTCAGGGTGACGCTGGAGCCTTCGCGATCATAAATCACCTTGCTGGGACGTTGATTGGCGCCCGTTTCGAGAAAATACAGTCCGAGCCGTCCTTTTTTGGTACGAACGATCTTGTCGGTATTGACCCCACGGGCTCGAATCGCAGCGATGCAGGCATCGGCCAGATCGTTATCCGGCAAAGCCGTGACAAAAGAGGCCTGGCCGCCTAGAGTGGCGATGGAAACGGCGACATTGGATTCAGCGCCTCCAAAGGTAACATTTAAAGAACCGGGAAGAACTTGTTTGAACCGCAAAAAGCCTTCGGGAGCAAAACGTCCCATGACTTCACCAAAGGAAACAACGTGCATATCAAACTCCTCTTGATTTTCGTATCGTGTCGGTGGCCAATCCTGCATTTTGGGATATCGTGGTCCAGTCCCGAGCCAAAATTATCCACGAATGACACAAAGAACACCAAGCATGAATATTATGAGTTTTAAAAGATTTTTTCTTTGTGGACTTTAGATAACTGACTTGGGCTTGCTTTATATAAGGTGAATATTTAAAATAATCCAAATCTCTTATTTATCCATCGATGAATAATGGAGGATGGTGTTCTCCAAAGCCCAAATATATTCAATATCATAGACATTTCAAAATCATTTTAAAAAATGAATGAGGAATATATCAATAGTGAGTCTGATTGAAGGACGAGAATTTTATCTCCCCTCTACATCCAGAACATGCGTTTTGCGTTTCAGAGTGCGAAGCACAAACCAAACCAAAAAGCCGAGGACAAGGAGATAGATCCACATGGTGTCAAAGATCACTCTGCCTTGGGCAAAGAGA
Source organism: Candidatus Zhuqueibacterota bacterium (assembly GCA_014728115.1). GTDB lineage: Bacteria > Zhuqueibacterota > Zhuqueibacteria > Residuimicrobiales > Oceaniaggregativiventaceae > Oceaniaggregativivens. Next base: position 1,416 of record WJME01000141.1, read on the forward strand.
TCGCCCACGGTTTCGAGAAAAAAGAGCGTCAAAATGACCGCAAAAAAGCCGCTGTACTCACGTTTCAGAACGGTTTTCAAAGAAAATGGCAAAGAGGGCTTGGTCCATTTGCTGAAATTGGGGATGAATGCAGGCGTACGTGCGGCCCATGTTTCATAGCGTTCACCGTTCTTGCGCCGTAAAAACTCTTCTTCGGCAAACATGATGCGTTCATAATAGATCCAAAAGGCAAAGATATAGATCACGACCACATACCAGAGCCTGGGAAATAAAACAATGCCCATGGCCATGAAAAAATTGCCGAGATAAAGCGGATGCCGGACAATGGAATACATCCCTGTGGTATTGAGGGCATCGGCGCGTTGACGTTCGGTATTGCGGCCCGAGGTGCCTTCGGGTGTATGTCCGATGGTCATGATACGGATAAATAATCCCAGGTAACTCACGGCCAAACAAAACAACACCCACAACTGATGATACAACAGATTATTTCCCAAATAGTGGTAATCGAACAGGGTTAAAATGACCATAATCAACATTCCGACGGGCAGATAACTCCGCCACTTGAATAACCAGGCCCCGGTATGTTCAAACTCTTCTCTTAATGGCATAACTGATGTTACTTTCTTTAAATCTTAAGTTATGGTTTGCTATACTAAATGGATAACGCTCTAAAATGAGTCTAAATCCATATAGGATAGGCAATTTAGCTATTGAAAGCAAGGGATTTGTTTCGTCATTCCGTATAATTCAGGGCAGACATGACCAAAGCTTTATAAAGACGCCCGATGGGCAACTCGTTCGGGCTTGTCACCCTGATGGTTGCCGGAATCGCCTGGTTTGTGTTGGGGGAAATCGTGCGACGCCGGATGCGTTCGCAAACAGAATAATTACAAAGGATGATGCCCAAGCCAGGGCATCATCCTCATTATTAACGATCGAAATATCAAATTGGTCACAAAGGCAGTCCCTCCTCTCCCCAAAACCACCCAAAAAACAGCCAATCAGACATTAAAGGCATTGGTAATTAATCATTTTTTGTTTATCATACATTTCCCATCACCAACATACCAGTATATCTAGCAGGAGAACCTCTATGCTAAAGAAACTCAAAGAAACGATGACCGCCTATGGTCCGGCAATCTTTATGATTGGTGCTGTGATTGGCACGGGAAGCGTTTCTTCCCTTGTGGTATCCGGCGCCGAACATGGTATGAATTTGCTCTGGGCACTGTTCATTTCCTGTCTCTTTTTCTGGCTCTTGATCAACTTTGTCAGCCGCCTGACCTTTGCCTCGGGCAAAACCCTGGTATCATTGACCAAAGAACAGTTTGGCAAACCCGCGGCCCTGTATATCGTTCTGGCCGTCACCATCAGCCAGTTCACATCGAATATCGGCGTATTGGGCATCGTATCCGAAGCGTTTGCCTCCTGGTCCGGAATCGATTTCACTTTGTCCAGCGTGTTCTGGTGCATTTTTGTGTATCTGCTGATCTTTATGGGAAAATATTCTGTATTTGAGCGGGTTCTGATCATCTTTGTGACCGTACTTGGGGTGAGTTTTATTGTCAACATGTTTCTGGCCCACCCCTCTGCAGAATCCATTGCTGCCGGATTTATCCCTGTCGTACCCGAGGGTGGGGCCATGATCGTCGGTGCCATGGTCGGTACCACTCTGGCAGGCAGCGTGATCGTGATGCGTTCGTTTGTGGTCACCGATAAAGGCTGGAATCTCAACGATCTCAAACATGCCAACAAGGATGCTATCGTTTCCGGTGTCCTGGTTTTCGTGGTCTCTGCTGTGGTCATGGCCTGTGCTGCCGCCACCCTGCACGTGCGCGGCTTACAGGTCGACAAAGCCATCGATATGGCCTATACCCTGGTTCCCCTCATGGGACAATGGGCGGCCACACTGTTTGTCATCGGCATTATGGCAGCCGGTCTCTCGTCTGCATTTCCCAATGCCCTGGTCTCGATCTGGACGATCTCTGATTATTTTGGCCTGGATCGCAATCCCTCACGATGGCATTTCAGACTCTTGGCGGTGGTCTTTGTGGGAGCCGGACTCATCGCTCCGCTCACCGGTGGCAAGCCCGTATTCCTGCAGATCATGTCCCTCGCTCTGCAGGCGATCTTTTTGCCTGTGCTGGTTTTGTTTATTTTGTTATTGCTGAACCGGGACAACATTGTAGGAAAACACAAAAATTCCACAGCATTCAATGTGATGGGCGTGATCACCTTTTTGTTTACCCTGTTTATGGCCTATCAGGCTATTATGGGATTTGTGGAATTGCTGCGGGGAGTTTAAAACCTATATTCGATCCTACATTGTTCATAAATTCAAGAACAAGAGGTTTCAAATATCTATAAATTCCAATTTTATATCAAGCAGGCGTTTTAAAGTTAATTATAAAGTTCACCAAGATCACGAAGAAAAACTGGATATTAATGGTTTAGATTTTGACTTTATGTTCTTTATAGATAATCCAGGCTATGCACCAGCATTCGTATTCAGACCTGAGCATTTATCTTTTCTCTGCGGCTCTTTTTTTTTCTTTGCGCCTCTGCGATCATCTTTCGCACCATTTAATCGAGCTGCTCAACGCAGAGTGAAAACAGAGCCTCTCATTTCCACCTTTTAATAGATTTTTGTTCGTTGACAAAATAGTCGTTGACCTGATTGTGCGAATATTTGGCCCAGGGAGCATTTTTCTTTGGCAGGTGGGTTTTCAATCGTTTAATCACATCAGCATATTCGTCCCGGTCTGCGACATTGTGCCATTCATTGGGATCCTTGCGGTGATCATATAGTTCTTCCGATCCATCCTCATACCGGATATAGCGAAAATGCTCGGAGCGTATGGCGTGATTGTTCCGGCCATAGGTGGTGATGGCCACATGTTCCCACTCTTTCTCCGGATCCCTGAGTAACGGTACCAGGCTATGCCCTTCCAACCCTGGATTTTTCTCGAGTTCGCACATTTCGACAAGAGAAGGATAAATATCGATCAATCCAACAGGTTTAGCGCATGTTTGATTTTTAGCAAAGCCGGGTCCGGCAATAATAAGCGGAACTTTTGACGCACGTTCCCAGACACTGTGCTTGGCAAAGCGATTCTTTTCTCCCAGATGGTAGCCATGGTCCCCCCACAAGACCACGATGGTATTCTCTGCATACGGACTTTTTTCCAAGGCATCCAGGACCCAACCGATTTTATCATCCATAAACGTCGTCACAGCCAGATAGGAAAGCACGATATCACGCCATTGGCCGGTTTCTTTGGCCCACCTGGTGGTAGGCATCATGGGTACCTCCATGATCTTTCTGGCAATTTCGGGTACATCCTCTTGATCGTTCTCCAGGTAGGGTGGTAACTGAATGGACTCGCGATCATAGAGATCGAACCATTTTTTCGGGGCATGCCAGGGCACATGAGGACGAATAAATCCTACTCCCAGGAAAAAAGGTTTTTCATGCGTTTCCTGCAATTTTTGCACTGCCCATCTGGCGTATTTGGTATCGGGCATCTGATCATCGGATTCGGGAAATGGTCCCCAGTCTGTAGAGGTCCCGCCGGGTTTATCGAACCAGTCCGGATCGTAATGCATCCGTTTCTCAGGTTTAGGTCCGAATTTTTCATGGATGCCACCATATTCTTCAAAGGCGCCGTCGCCATCACTGCTGTGAAAAAGCTTGCCTACGCCCATGGTCTTGTAGCCGTGCTGTGCAAAATAACGGCTCAAAAAGGTAGCGTTTTGCATGACAGGGTTTTCTGTTTTCAGAAACCGATCTCCGATCTGGCCATAAATACCTGTGGTCGAAGGCAATAATCCGCTCATCAGGGAGGCGCGAGTGGGACCGCAAATCGGTGCCTGACAATGGGCATTGAGGAACAGCGTTCCGGAGGCTGCCAGACGATCGATATTCGGGGTTCGGGCATCGGGATGACCGCCCATACACCCGACCCAGTCATTGAGATCATCCACGGCGATAAACAGGACATTGGGTTGCTTGGTGTTTTGCTGACACGAATGTGCAAATCCCGAACCTATGGCAACCGTGGCCAGGCCCATGGATCTGAGAAACGACCGGCGTGAAAAAACGGTAACTCTCACGTTTCCTCCTATGGACTGATTTTTTTTTAGGGGGGCGGCGCAAAACCAGGCAATAGCTATGACGGCAGAGATGTCGCGGTTGGTTCCCAGCCAGAGGCATGGAACCAGATTCGACGAGATCCAGCTTTTTTTCTGTGAACCATTGGGTTCTCGTTTTTGACTCTGCATAGAGGTTTGTGTCAAAACACAGCATCATATCCTAACGAAACCAAACGATTCTCCCGCTGCCTTGCAGAAATTTTATATCTTTATGTTCGAGGTCGTATCGAATCTTGCCTACCTGATCGATGGAATCCATAAACACGGAAAAATGTTTTGTGACCACATAGCCTGCAACGATCAATTCACCGGATGGGGGCAGCACAGGCGTATCCTGATAGAGAGACAATCCACGCTGCACGAGCGAATCTTTTTGAGCCTGTTGGGATGCGGTGATATTGCCCCAGTGTGCTCTTGTCCCGACATTTTTCAATTCCAGATAATCGAATTTTTTGTTCAACGCCTCAGCCTTATTTACATAGGTTCGGGCATGCCAGACCGGCACGCGGATGTCGGTTTCCCCATGCACGATAAACAGCGGGGTCAGCACATTCTGTACAGTGGTGATGCCGCTGCGCGAAGCATAGGCTTGCGGATTTTCACCCGGGGTGGTGCCGATCCAGGGGATCATTTCGTCTCTGAATTCTCCCAGGGTATCGTGCTCGAACCAGTGAGCATAATCGCTGATCCCGCATTGAATCACGGCGCTGACGAACAGATCGGGAAATTTGCCTACAAGAGCATAGCCATTCCCTCCTCCGCCACTGCCGCCGAGAAAATAGATGTTTTGCGGATCGGAAATATAGTCGCGATAATGAGTTTTGGCATATTGCCAGGCATCATGATAATCATAAAGTTCATAGCCATTGCAATCCTGTTGCCCGGTCGAATACTGGCGGCCTCTCATATCCACCTGAATAGTCAAAAAACCCGGATATGGATTTTCAGCATCGGGAAGCGGTCTTTTTACTTTTCCATGCCATCCATGCGCCAAAAGCAAAACCGGTGACGGTCTTTCAGGTTTATAAACCGCAATAGCGAATGTTACACTGTCGGTGATCGTAGAGGGAATCTGAATAAAATCAATTTTATCGCTCTGATAAAATGTGGTATCACTCCATTGGGGTTTGCTCAGCGGCTTATTCTGTGTCAGGGCATTCTGTGTCCAAACCAGAATTCCGCAGAACAGTATCATTTTGTATATCTGCATTCACTTTTGTCCGATTTAGAGGGTCATCATTTTTGAGATTTTCTCTGTGGCCTATGTGGTGAAAACTCTAAATTATATTCACCCCGTAATACAAAGAGGTTAAATGTTCTGCATGCCGGGAAAAAGGTTCATCAGAGGGGCCGAATGATCATTCGAGCCTCGCTCTTTCCTTCCATTCCCCGCTCTGTTTTACCGGGCAATTCAAGTTCGAATCCGCTCTGCAATTGTCCGCCGGTCAGGGTCGATTTTTCCGATGGATTTATGCTGGTGCTGACTTTATATTTCTGTTCCTGGTCGACGACAAACCATTCCGGGAATTGATTCAGACGCGGATAATCGACAGGCATATTGAAAACCTCTTTGTGTCTCGGCCGGTCGAACACAATTTTACCTTTCCAGGGCCATTTGGAACGAATACTGATCCACAGATCGCCCTCTTTTTCGATCGCGCCCAACGAGACATCTGCGCGCCAGGGCTGAATCCGGCATCCCTGTGTTTTCCAGAGCGCGAACATAATGGCTGTGCGGGCATAGTTGCCGTCGCCGTGCCATCCTTCGATGACGCCATCTTTTCCCTGTTTGGCGAGCATATGCGCGATTTCATGCTCGACCCATTCGAACGCCGATTGCACGGGGATACGATTCAGCAGATTCAGACCGCTCTCTATGGAATCGGCATAGCCATCCGATCCATCCCGTTCCCAGGGATAGCCGGTATGTTTGTGTACGTTTTGCAGCGCAAACTCTACAGCCTCTCGATAAGGTTCGTATCGATCTACCTGAGCGACGGTGAGAAACGCGTTATAATCATATCCCCAGTTATCGGTGAGTTCATCTTTATAGACTTTTCCGGATTGGGGATCGATTCTCATATAAAACAATCCGTTCTCATTGCGACCATGTTTTAAAACCGTATCGAGAATTTCATACATCGGTTTTTTATATTTCCGATATCGTTCAGAATCGGTAAAAGAGGCGAGCAGATAGACTTCTGACAATCCACCGATCACTTCGCACCCATGATCGTCCAGGGAAAGCTTTTCCACTTTGATGGGAGAGGCATGAAAGAGAAAATAATCACCATATCGCAACGCTATAGTCCGGTACTGTTCCTTGCCGGTCATCCAGTACATGCGGCAGAGGATCTGCATCATCTCCCCTCCTACCTCATGGTCTGTTGCAGGCAAAACGCCGACAGGAGTCTCAACAGAAGCATTGGCCAAAATTCCATCGACAAGACCCAGCATTCGTTGCTGCCATGGGCTGGCTCCCAGCCACTCGGTCAGTGGCATCAAGCCATCCTTGACATATTCTGAAGCACCAAAGATGATCGCTGGCATGTCTATATGGTCACGACGAAAAGATTGGGTGGCAAATGCATAGTCATCGGGTAACGGGCCTACCCTGCAGGTCAAAAGCGTCTCTGTGGCCAGCATATCTCTCATGGTTCCGTGAAATAGGGATTGATCGAGCAAGGAGGAGGTCAGCACCATAAACGGATAATTATCTGCGGCAGCATCTTTGGCATTCCAGAAATCATCTCCATTCAAGTTCCGCGGTATCAATCCGGTCTGCGGATCCGCATGACTCAACCACCCCCTGACAAAATCGCGACAATGCATAAAGGCATCCTGAGCCAGGTCGCCATTGCGTTCTGCTTTTGACCAGGAGGGATCGTCCCACTGTGCAAAAACAGATAGAGTAGATGCAAGGACCAGAAAGAATATGTATTGCAGCATTGTTTTCATGCCATACCTCGATTAATAATGAATCGATCCTTTATCTCACCTGTCATTCCATTTTTCATAGTGACAGGAGACCAGGCAAACGTATCCCCACCTATGGTTCGCTATCCATCAAATATAAGAATAAATTTCAAAAGATGAAATAAAACAGGTCAAACGATTTTGCAATCATCATTGGTCCGTTGTTGCCAGTCTGTGATTTTTTTTGTGTGTCGCAGGATCAGATCTCTGTATTGTGATTCATGCACCAGGTTGGTTGTTTCAAACGGATCTTTATTCAAATCATAAAGTTGATTGCCATCCTGATCAGCCAGAACGAGCTTAAACCCTTCCTGGGTGATGACTGCACGGCGATAAGCGTGTTTGACCATATTGGTCTCTTTGACCGAGACACCGGGGAGATAACTCTTTTTCTCGGGTTTATAGCGATGCAACTGTGGATTCCATTCGATAAAGGCATCGCGATCTTTTTCATTCTCCAGAATAACCGGACGCAAACTCGTGCCCGGCAGATTTTCATTCTGACCTTTATTCATAAAATCCAGCAACGTGGGCACAAGATCGATATGGCTGACATGATCGCTGACGATATTTTGCCGGCGTCCCATCTGGGGTACACGCATTAGCCAGGGCACCTGAACAGATTCCTGATACATGACGGTTTTATGCAACAAGCGATGGGAGCCCATCATATCTCCATGATCGCTGGTAAAGACCACGATGGTATTATCGGCAAGTCCGAGATTTTCGAGAGTACCGAGAATGGCCCCCACGCTGAGATCGACCTGGGTGACCAGTCCCCAATACTTTTGAATCAGATTGTGCCAGACAGACTTGACGCGGAGGTCCAAATCTTTACTTCCTTCCTGCCTGAGGATTTCCCGGCGAATTCGGTACCAAAGCGGTTCATCTTCCTCCAGGGGATCATCGAAATTCACAGGGAATTGCACCTCTCTGAGGCTATGGTGATTATCCATGGGACCGAAAAATGGCGGATGCGGTTCCAAAAAGTTGATATAGAGCATAAAGGGATTATTTTGGTTCCGTTGCAAGAAATCAATGGCTCTAGACTCGAGAAATTTGGGTTTACAGTGTTCCAGAGGCAGTCCGGATGCAAAAGAGCGGCTATAGCGTCCATCGTTGTTGTCCGGTTCATAGCCGAGTTGCTGCAGGAACTGTCCATAATCACTCAGTTGATTGCGATTTCGGCCTTTGCGATAGTATTTTCGATAATTATCCTCGATACTGATCCATTCATCAAATCCATGTTGGTTAAATATTTCATCACCCAGATGCCATTTACCCATATAAGCGGATCGATACTCTGGATCATCGACCATTTCGGAGAGAACCGGGATCTCCATGGAAAGCGGCAGATTATTTTCAGTGCAGCCATTATTGTGTGGCCAAAGACCGGTCATAACCGTGGATCTCGAGGGTGTACAAACCGGTTGGCTGACATAGGCATTGCGGAACACCAGGCTTTCGCTGGCCAGTTTATTCAGATTCGGTGCATGGATGTTTTTATTGCCATAGACTTTCATGGTATCCGCACGCTGTTCATCGGTCCAGATAAACAACAAGTTTGGTTTTTCCGTATGTTTTGAACATCCGATAATATTGGCACCCAGAGCAGCGGCTGTGGAGGTTTTGATAAACTGTCGTCGGTTCATATCGAATCCTATCCGGTTAAGTGATACAAAAAAGGGGGCAGCGGAGCCAAGGGCTCCGCTGCATCGAGATGTGAACAATATATCTAGAAAGAGATATTGAGAGAGAAGCGGTTCACATCATCAAAGACATCGAATGATGAATACGAATAGTTGATTGCGAAACGGTTTCCCGCCACCTGCGGAGAAAGACCAAATCCTGCGCTAAAGCCATACAAATCGCGATTGAACTCATATCCGGCGCGCAAGGCGATCAAATCCAGCAATACATATTCACCACCGACGTTGACGCGCTCGGTATAGTTGTTGGGATGAAGAAATTCCGCGGACAGCATGAGGGGATTTCCTTCATGTCCGGGCATGACCACGTCCAGAATATCGATACCGGTACCGACGGCGAACACGATCGGCATATGTGCGGAATACTCTTCATACTTTACAGAGGTTGAAAAATTGCGCAAGGACATGGCAAACCGAAAGTTCTTGAAATCGGTGACATATTTCACGCCAAAGTTCAAAGTGACAGTGGACTGTGCATTTTCGACCGTGCTCCCGGCCTGATCCATGGAATCACCGAGTTTTTGTCCGACATACTGCAATAATCCTCCCATGGAAAACTGCTGACTGATTTGCCGGGCATAGGCGAGTCCAAAGGCATAGGCATTGACATCGACATTATCAGTCAGAATATACCCCTGACCATCATCGCTCTCTTGCAGTCTGGCCCCCTGAATGTCACCATAATCAACGGTCAGAGCACTGACAGCAAAAGTGCCCAGGGTGCCCAGATTCAATGCCACAGCCCCTGCCTGGTAATTGATATCGGCAATCCATTGAGTTTGGGAGATAAAGGCACTGTATCGCGAGGACGTCCCGGTCAGGCCTGCCGGGTTATAAAAAACACTTTCAACGTCATGACAAATAGACGTATATGCATTTCCCATACCCGTAGCTCTCGGCGAGACACCAACTTTTAAAAAATTCATGGTACTCTGTCCCTTTTTTTTCACATTGACCTGGGCATCGGTTGTGGAAAAAGACAGAGACAGGAAAAGAATCAAACCTATATTTATAAAACCTTTCATGTTTCTCTCCGATCTTTTATCGAGCAATGACAAATTTGCGGTACGCCACCTCGCCGTTTTGGCTCTTGAACGTCGCGATATAAACACCACTATTCACGACCTGTTGGCTATCGGTCAGTAAATCCCAGGTATAAGAGCCGGCTCCTTCAGAAGAATTATGGACGATAGACTTGACCTTGTCTCCATCCTCGGTATAGATATCGATTTCGGTATACGGCATGATATTAAAGAAAACAACACCGCGTCGTCCTGCCCAGCCGGCCTCGACCACATTCGGATCATTAAAGTTATAGGGATTGGGGGCTACCACGACATCCGAGAGATCCTGAGCCGCGCCTTTTGGCGGTTCGAGTGAAAGAATCGTGGGGATATACGCTCTGCCGCTCCACAGTTTTTTGCCACGCACATCTGGCAGGGCATTCGGATCATTCGGATCGACGCGTACCGCTGCCTGCACATAGTAATAATAAGAAGCACCGAATTGCACGTTGCGATCCTGATACAGGTGTTCAGAAGCTTTGTCTTCAGCACCTGATTCATAAATGATTTCAAAAAATGCGGTATCCAGGTTTGATTTCTTGCGAAAAATACGATAGCCTGCAAAATTGGGCAGAGCTTCGGCCTCGGGATCGCTCCATTTGATTTCCACAAAGCCGGGTTTGCCTGTCGTTTCAACAGAAGGCGGTGGGGGTGCGGCCGGCACCTGCCAGTCATGTTTGAAATTCCATCGGGCTCTGTACATGGTTTTATGCACCGAATCAATTACGGTGCTCAACCACAGATCTTTCTTGATATCCGCTTCTGTAGCGCCTTCGGGAAAAACAAAATTTGCAGGGAAAAATCCTTTTTCGGGATTTGGCAAACCCGGTGGAGGCTCGATTGTGCCGCTCACCAGCTCTTTACCGATCTTTTTGGCCATGCCTAAAGAGAGCCCGGTATGCCCGATCACATAAATGAGGCGCAAAGATTTGCCAGGCTCCCAGGTCGTATAGGGGCCAAAACTGGCATGAGGCTTGTTGCCTGAGATATGGGCCACATAGGGTGAAAATGCCTGATAATCGGCTGAGCCGGATTCGTCATTGTTCATCTCATGATGTGTGCCCTCGGGGATGCCTGGCATGGGATTTTGATCGGCAAAGGTCCCAAAAGCTGCGTCATAGCGTTCTCCGATCTCTTTGCCTTCAACAGCTCCTTTTGACACATACGTCGTGATGGGTTGTAAGGGATCATCCTCATCCTCTGCCGGGTCTGAATAGGGTTGTTTCGAGGCATGCAAAAACCCCCAAAAGGTGGCACCCGGCAGGATCAGTCTTCCCTGCTGATCCTGTGCCGGCAAACCCATGGTATCTCCGCCCTGTTTCGGGTCGTCTGCATGATACGCATAATAAACCCTCTGGCTATCGGCCTCTCTGGCGCCATAATAGTGCCACCACTGTGTCCACTCGGGAGTCAAAAACTGAGGCTCGGGATTGTGTCCCCACGAATAAGCTTTGGGTACGGGTTCAAATGACAATGAAATGATCACATCTTCTAAGGTCTGATCACCTTTATGTGTAAAAGTAAAGTCGACCACCACATAATCGTCATGATGTTCCTGACTCCAGCATATCACCTTTCTTTCACATTGTACGCCGACAAGTGGATATTCATAAGTTGATGTGATCATTTGATCGGAGGAACCGATCATTTTATCTGGTGCAATGTCACCCAATTGCACGGTTTGGACCGGACTCCCATTGATCGAAGAATGGGGATAATCGTAGCGGATATAGCTTTTAATGGGATCGATCACCAGGCCCTCGGGAAAGTCCTCATCTGTAGGCGAAGAGTTGAATTCCTGATGGAATGAATCAGGCGTCGAGAAATTGCGCATAAACAGGACAGCCGCCCCTGTGCCGGCGTTCCCCTCACCGCCATGCCAGGCTGCGATATTCAGGTCAGAAGGGAACCATCCACTGGTGGGACGCACAGCCGAGTTATTGCTACCTGTCGCGGTCACAGTGCCCCATATTCTGCCGACTTTGTAATTCAGGGCATCCAATCCCTGAGCAAAAGTTGTAATATGTGAAAACAAACCGATCAATATGAAAAATAATATCCATCGTCGTATAAAAAAGATCTTCAAAATGTTCTCCTCTCCTTTATCACACACGAATGAGGTCGCAAGTCTATCTTTGGCTCAAAACTGCACTATGAAACCGAACCAGATATCTCTGGGTTGATCGAATAGCCACATCGCACCGTTGGGATCGTTGATATGAGGCTTGTCATCGGATCGCAGATCTCCGGGTTGATCATCGCCGGGTTGATAAAGGCCTGGATTAGCCTGCCGCAGTTCATCAAATTCCGGAGAATCATAAATCGGAAGGCGTAATGAAGCCAAATAACTGTAATAATCTGCATCGCCTTCAAAGCCGTGATGGCGATGAAACAGAGATTGTTTGCGGTTGAACACATTGCTGATATCCAGATAGGGCTCGATGGTCATCCCCTTGAACTTGATCTGTTTACGGAGCCTGAGATCTACTGAAACATAGTCCGGCCATTGCAAATTGTCCTCAATATAAGGATTGATCGGATGAAACGTGAAATAAGAGCCGGACTGCCATGTCGGCAATATGCTCAGCAGCCAGCCGCCAAAAGGATGGAATCCTTGAATTCCAGGCCCCAAATTCTGCGGCGCATGAAAAGTGATATTGGCGCGTGCGCTGGGTTGGGGTAAAAAAGAGGATTCCTGCCCCTGATAGAGTTGTTCTTCCTCTTCTCTGGACGGATCCTCAAAGTAGGCTTTGCGGCCGATCATCCCTGATTTTTTGTAATAGAAATCCAGATTGGCCCAGCCTGTGATCCATTTGCCGACGGATTTGGTGACAGACAGTTCGGCTCCGAGAATGTCCTGGTAATTGTTGTTGCCATAACTGTTATATTTCAATTCTCCGTCAGAACTTTCGTAGGAAATGTAAGCATGCTGACCTGTGATATCTTTATAATAGCCGCTGAGCCGGATCAGAAACTGATCGGCGAGATTATACTCGACACCGGTTTCATAAGAAATGGTTCTCGGCGCTTCCATATTGGGATCGCCGATTTCTTTGATGCCCTTGCTCAGCGTCTTGCTGCGAACCACAAACATGCGACGCCAGGGAACCAGCGAGCGAAAATGGCCATAGTTAAAATAAAACTTGGATCGATCCGTTACCGGAAAAGAAAATCCCAGACGTGGGCTCAACGTCAGGTGCGTATCCACCTCTTTCATGACGCCCAGTTTATTCCAGACCGTGAATTCGCTCAAGCCGACAAAATCTTTATCTTTACCCCGATCGCCCCACACTTTGGCATCAAAGGGATCTGCCTGTGGCCAATTTCCTCCGAGATCATAATAATCGGCACGCAAGCCGATATTCGCTACGACTCCCTGATAGGTCATCTGATCCTGGATATAGAAAGCAGCATTTTTCGGGAAACGTCGATACAAAAAGCTCTGATAACCTCCGGAACTGTCATATCGATGGGATTCCTGTTTATGATTGAAATCCGAATAGGTGAACCGGATCCCGGATTTGATAAAGTGGTGGGCATTAAGCTGGCTGGAGATATCGAATCTTAGCCGATACGTCACGGTTGTAGTGCTATCGATCCATGCCATGCCATCCCGGGCAAAACGGTGGTCGGTGATGCCAAAGGGCGCTTCAAAGTCCAGGTCGTGTTCAAACCCATCCACCACGGTGTTACCCGGACTCCAATAATAAGGCATTTCATTGACTTTGATAGGTCCGAATTCTGCGATGGCGTGTTCGCTGCGGGGACTGAGCCGGAGGTATTCCTGGGGATCCACGTCAGCGTGAAATTCCTCTACGGTGATATACTTTTGCCATTCCGGTTCTGTACGGGTCCAGCGATCTTCGCGGCTGAGAGTGACCGTATAAAATGTGCTGGGACTCAGGGAATGCGTCAATTCGGTACCGATCAGGGTAGTATAATCTTTCATCGGCGTGAAAAAATTGGGATCGTACATATAAAGTTCACCGGACCATTTGCGGTCACCCACCGTAAATTCACCGGCTTCTCTATCGCGTAAATTATCAGCCGGCATCAGCATATCGAAACCGGGTTCCATGAGACCGGGCTTGCCGGCGCTGAGCACTCCTGACCGGTCCTGATAGAGACTGTTGATCTTTAGTTTCATATCCGCTGTCAATTCCGAAGAGATGGTGAGCATGGTGGTATTTTTGATCACGCTCTCTTTTGACACGGGAACGATATAAAATTCTTCATTGGAATTGTGAGACAGATAGAATGTGGCATTCCCCAGTTTGTCTCCGATCACAGGCACCGGGCCGCCGAATCCAAAATCGACATTCCAATCCGGATTTTCTGCCGAAGGATCAGGATGGGCATGTTCTCTCATGACTTTTTGTAAATCATCGGGCACCTCATAGCCCAGTTGTGCCAGCTTTTCAAATGGCGGTTCGACCATGTGCATCCAGGCATCCCAGAGATAGAGATCCAGCGGGGTTACCTGATTTTCGGGCGCTTTGCGGCGGTTATAGCGCTGAGCATAACTATTCCAGCCGGAAAACTGGCGATACTGCTCCTGCAAATACTCATTCTCACCGAGAGCTTCCCGGGTGCCTACAAACGCGATGGTGGGATCGAGATGAGACCTCAGCATATAATTATAGGGATCATAGATCGATTTGCCAAAATATTTCATATGCGGCCGGTTCATGGACATGTCGATGCGGCCGGTATAGCGATCTTTGGCACCACTGCGTGTGGTGACCTCGAGCATTCCTGACCGGAAATTACCATACTCGGCATTAAACCCGCCCTTGACCACAGAAAGCTGCTCGACGCCACTCAGAGGAACGGTTCCATCGGCCTCCCCGTGGCGCTGATCGACAAAGGTCATCCCATTCAGAACCAGGCCGGTCTGATCGGCTGAGCCGCCGCGGATTCCCAGTTCCTCATCGACGCCTGCCTGCCGTATCAAAAAGTCGTTCAATTTTCGCGTTGCCGGGGCAGCGAGAATTTGGTCGCTGGTCACTACTTCCTGACTGTAGGCAATTTCATTATGCAAAATATCGCGTTCTGCCAGAACTGTCACTTCCTCGCCTTCGATCACTGACATTTTCAAGCTGAAATCGATATTCGTCGTTTGATTGATGGTCACCAGGACATTGGTTTTCGTTATCGCCGCATAACCGACCATAGATGCCCTGACCTCATACGTGCCCACAGGGACATTGATGATATAATAGTGGCCTTCCAGATCTGTGGCAGCTCCCATAGAAGACCCGGGAATGATGACATTGACACCTGGCAGAGGTTCGCCTGTTTTTGCATCCGTAACAAAGCCCTCGATCTTGCCGGTATTCTGGGCATGTGCTGTCTGCATAAAAAGAACGAGCATGAAAAAAACCAGCCAATTTCTTTTAAACAAAAATGAAAAATCCATAAATTCTTTCCTCTTGAAAAGAGAAATGACAAGCTACACGATGTGAAACCTAAACATTTTCATCCATACACAGTAATCTACCATCACAGTATTGGGCGAAAAGAGGACTGAATTCGCTGATCATGGATCAGCGAATTCAGACTTTATCATCCAAGGATTATTTCAGCAGCATCATTTTTTTCGAGGTATTAAACTCACCGGATTGGAGATGATAGATATAAAGTCCAGAAGGCAACTCTGACGCATCAAATTGTACCGAATGCAGGCCGGCATTCAGATGTTCATCCACGACTGTCTTGACGGCTTGGCCAACAGTGTTATAGATCGTCAGTGTGGTCAGATCCGAGGCAGCGAGATGAAAAGAAATCGTTGTCACAGGATTGAAAGGATTGGGATAATTTTGTCGCAACTGATAGTCAGAGATTTTTTTGGCCTCTTGGTTTTCGACGGCAGTGGCAGTCGGGTCCCATCTCGGATCACCCAAAGCCGAGCCGTCGTCAGCCGCACCGATAGCAGGTGACCCTTCAGCCAGAGTAAAATCACCTTCATCGGGATCAACGAACATGGGGTCAGCGGTCATGGTATCAGTGACCACGGCTTCTTCATGCAGATTCACAAGACTGCCATTGATATTCCAAAAAAGACAATTGGTCACTGTGGTAAAGGGTTCATCAGCAACCTGAATACCATCTTTATTCGAGCTGTTTGCAAGGATTAAATTCTTGAACATATGACCTCCAAAACCGGCGAGGTCGGGTTTCATCTGAAAATACCGATGGTCATTGCCATTAAAGGTACAATGATCGACATAAAGGGAATCGACCGGAAAACCGGTTCTCAGAATTCTGCCTTTTCCCCCTTTGGTGAGATCCCAGGCTGTGGTATTGGTGACTTTGAAGAATTTGACTGTGGTTCGGCGATAATCGAAAACATCCCAGCACCCGCTGATCAGGCTATTTTCGCAGATCAACGTATCATTCGTGACAAAGATGCCTTTATATTTTTCTGCATCACCTTCGACGATTCTGTCACTCACATCATGCAGATAGCAGTCATAAATCTTGATGGCTTCGATCACAGCGCCATCATCGGTATCGAGTGTAAAGATATGGTAGGCAGAACGAAATAGTGTGGTATCTTTATCGCCCCCGTTAAAGTCCAGTCCCTGCACCGTGAGATTGGCCCCATCCTTCATGAGGAAAAAGACACCCTTGGTTGGATGACCACTCGGGGCAGAGAGATTTCTGATCACCGGTCGTTCCTGAGCGTCGTCTGCAGCTTTGATGGTGAGTTTTTTATCGATGGGCATCCCCAGAGCATTGACTTCGCTCAGATTGGACTCTGTATACTCTCCGGGATTCAACACCAGAACATCACCGCTTTGTGCCAGTTCAATGGCAGCACTCAGGATTCCTTCTCCGGGATCCAGGACTGTGGTTTCTGCATGCGCAAACGAAAACGCAATGCACACGATCATAATAGCCGTAGCAAAAAACTGTCTCATTTCAACTCTCCTCTTCTGTTGGTTTTTGGTTTACAGTTAGGTCGTTACTCCTTTCATCTATTCACTCTGTATAAGGTTAACAAATTGCATACAGTTCAGCATGCCGGAATTATGTCAAAAAATTCCTTTGAAAAGTACCAGTTCTTTTTAATTTAGATAGAGACACAAATGGGTAAAAATTGTGGAAACAAAGTGATGCATCTTTGCACATTGAATCATAAAATGATAGCCCTGGCTTTTTACTCCCTCTTGTTTATATTAAGGGAATAAAGCGGGATAATCAAGATATATACTGTTACTTTTACAGTATAAAATTGTTATCGGAAGCAATCAAACGGGTGTTTACAGGACGAAATTGGGTAGCACTATGCTCACAGAAGACCAAAAAAGAACCATTTTTGAACAGGTTATTGGCAACAATCGCTTCCTGGGATCAGAGCACTATCAAAATTTGCTAACCTATCTTTTTAACGCTTCACTGAAAAACGAAACGCCCAAGGAAATCAATATTGCCACCGAGGTATTTAACCGCAAATCCGACTTTAATCCAAACGAAGATCCCATTGTTCGTGTATACATTAACAAGCTGCGCAAAAAACTCGCCGACTATTACGCCAAAGAAGGGCGTTCAGATAAATATCGAATCGCTATCCCCAAAGGACATTATCAGCTGGTCTTTAATATTCGAAAACGGACACTGCTTGGCCAGGGATTCAAGAATCAGCCGACCCTACAAAAAGGTCTATTCATATCCAACGCAGTTTTGCTGATATTGGTCGTCGGCTTGTCGATTCTGGTCTTTTCTATCAAAGAAAACAAAGAGTGGGGACCCGTATGGAATGAATTTTTTGAAAACGACCTCAATACCCTGCTGGTGGTCGAGAATCCTTTTTTCTTTCAAATGGATTTCGAGGGATGGAATCGTAGCCTGATTATCCGGCATACCTGGATCAATTCGATAAGGGATCTGCAAGAATATTTAATCGAGCAGGACCAGACCGAGCGGGAATATGAAATCCTAAAATTTCCATATATCACGCAAAATGCGGTCTGGCCGATGCCCTATATTTTGTCAGTGCTGCAGCCGCGATCCAAAGATATCCGCATCAAAACCACAAATCAAATCGTTCCTCAGGATCTAAAGCAATATAACATTATCTATCTGGGTAGTTTGAAATCATTGGGTAAACTGGAGCATTTTTTAGAAGGCACTTCGTTCAGTGTAGATTTTCACCCAAATCGGTTTATTCAAAAAATTGAGAATGAGGAGCGTATCTTTCGTCCGGATGGCTCGTTTTCACAGTATCATGTGGACTATTCTCTGGTGATGAAACGCCCGGGACCGGCTCATAATGTCATTATGATGTTCATCGATTTTCATTCAACAGGCAATACCGGCACAGCCAAGTTTTTCTCTGATCGCGAAAAACTGGATATGGTCGAAGAAAAATTCGGGTCTGCTTTTGGACATATGCCTCCCTATTTTGAGATGCTGCTAAAAGTCGAAGGACTGGAACGAATCAATCTATCCACTGAAATTTCATACATGAACAAACTCGAGTTTCCCCAGAACCCTGAATAACGGAGGGGTCTCTGAGCTCTCTTTGCGCCGGGTCAGGTCTCCTTTAACTGATTGGCACTCTTTTGTCTTTGTTGTTCATGTTAAGCAACCGTACCGTTACAGTTATTAACTTGCATAAACTCTATAAAGATCATATTTTAAAAGAGGCAAACAATATTTGTTTGAATTAAGCAAATGAGGGAGGAATGATGAAGGACACAACAAGACGTAACTTTTTAAAATCAGCCGTTGCAGCGAGTGGAGTGGGTGTCGGGTTGCAGGCTATCGGCGGGCCTGCCGTGATCTCTGCACGCGGTGCAAATGATAAAATTCGTGTTGGATTCATCGGTGTGGGCAACCGGGGTTCACAGCTCTTGCAGGGATTCCTGGAACATGACGATTGCCAGGTTGCAGCCTTGTGTGATGTCTATGAACCCTATCTGCAAAGAGATTTTTCCATGATTG
The DNA here is from genome assembly GCA_014728115.1 of Candidatus Zhuqueibacterota bacterium. Classification (GTDB taxonomy): domain Bacteria; phylum Zhuqueibacterota; class Zhuqueibacteria; order Residuimicrobiales; family Oceaniaggregativiventaceae; genus Oceaniaggregativivens. Next base: position 20,269 of record WJME01000141.1, read on the forward strand.
AAGAGCGTGTTCGCAAAGGCTCGGGCGGCAGATTGCCAAAAATGGATGAAAAGATCCCCAGGAATGTGGCCAGATATAAAGATTATCGTCGCCTGCTGGAGCAAAAAGATATCGATGCCGTTTGCATCGGAACACCGGATCACTGGCACGCCTTGCAAACCATCCACGCCTGCGAGGCCGGTAAAGATGTCTATGTTGAAAAACCCCTGACCGTTACTGTTGTTGAAGGCCGGAAAATGGTCGAGGCAGCAAGCCGCACCAATCGGGTTGTACAGGTGGGTCTGCATCGGCGTTCCAATCCTTTATACCGCGAGCTCAGCACCCTCGTACCCAGCGGTCTGGTGGGCGAAATCAGTGTGGCCCGCGCCTATCGTATCAGTAACATGTATCCGTATGGTATCGGCGTCAATCCGACAACCACCCCTCCCAATACCCTGGATTGGGATCTGTGGCTGGGCCCACGGCCCATGCGTCCCTATCAGGATAATATTGCCCCTTATAAATTTCGCTGGTGGCAAAACTATTCATCACAGATGGGAAACTGGGGGGTGCACTATTGCGATGCCAGTCGCTGGGTCATGAATGAAGAAGCGCCTGTTTCGATTTCTGCACATGGCGGCCAGTTCATCGTCAAAGATGACCGGACGATCCCTGACACAATGGAAGTGATTTTTGAATATGCATCCGGCGCCCTGTTGATCTTTGGTCAGTATGAAGCCAGCGGAGGGCCGGCCATCCACCATAACGCAGAAATAGAATTCCGTGGCACCCGTGGAAATATCTATACCGGTACCAATGGCAGCTTTTACAAGATCTTTCCCACGCAACCCGGACAATTTGCAGATGCAGAGGTTATCGATCCGGTTGCTGAAAAAGAAAAAGAAGCCAAACTCGATTATCCGAATCTGAGCATGAATCAAAATCTCACGGTTCAACATATCCGAAATTTTTTGGACTGTATAAAAACACGTGAACAATGCAGTTGCGATCTGGAGACCGGCCACCGCTCCACGTCGTACGCACATTTGGCAAATATTGCGCTGGCAACAAAATCCCGTCTGGAATGGGATCCCGTCAATGAAAAATTTCTCAATAACGATCAAGCCAACGCACTGCTGCATTATGAATACCGTAAACCCTGGTCTTTGGATTGATATCCAGGCTATAAAAAAGCAAAGCACGAACAGTTCTGGTCGTGTCAACAGGACCTGGAATTTTAAGGAGTGGATTATGAGAATGATCTTCAAAGTGACATGTGTTTTCATGACTGTTTTTTTGTTTATATCTTGCTCGCCAAATGGCAACCAAGGACAGGCTGAAATGCAAGTGGAAAAAAACCTGTATTGGGGAGATTTGCACAACCATAGTGCCGTGGGATATGCACGTGGCTCTCTGGAAAGAGCTTATGAGATTGCACAGAGTCATCTCGATGTTCTCTGTTTCACCGGCCATTCACAATGGTATGATATGCCGGTTATGCCCCAAAACAAACATATGAAATGGGTCGATGGCTTTAAAGTCATGCAAGAAAACTGGGAAAAAGTGGTCAACCTCGCTAATTCGACCTACGAACCGGGTAAATTTGTGCCCTTTATCGGATATGAATGGCATTCCAGCGCCCACGGAGATGTACATATCATCTTTCCGGGTTCAGAGGCTGAATTAAAGGTCATCCATGATATCAAAAAGTTTCAACAATATGCCAAAGAGCAAAACGCCATTCTCATTCCGCATCATCCGGCATACAAACAGGATTGGCGCGGACAAAATTGGAGCTCTCTCAATACCGATCTGTCTCCGGTGGTGGAAATCTTTTCAGAACACGGCAACGCCGAATCCGATCGTTCGCCTTATCGATATATTCGTCACAGCATGGGCGGTCGATATACGGTCAATACATTGCAATATTTGTGGGAACAAGGGGTCAAGGTCGGTGTTGTGGCCAGCACCGATGATCATCTGGGTTTTCCGGGTGCTTATGGCGAAGGTCTGACCGGGTTCTATGCCGAAGAACTGACACGCGAATCCATCCTGGAAGCCATTAAAGCGCGGCGCACCTATGGCATCAGCCATGATCGTATCGAACTGGCCGTCAAACTGAACGGCCACTGGATGGGCGAATCCATTCCCTATACCTCGATGCGCAAAATCGCAGTCAAAGTCAAAGGCAAAGATGTCATCGACCGCGTCGAAGTGCTTCGCAACAACCGGGTGATTTACCGAGACCATCCGGTCGACAATCAAGTCGGATCGGACAAATGGAATAAACCCGTGCTCGCACGCATCGAGTATGGCTGGGGACCCTGGGGAGATCTGGATATGGCCCGTATTTGTGATTGGGATTTCGAGATCAAGGTCGACAATGGCAAGATCCTGGACGCAACGCCGGCTTTTCAGTCCGGCCCCTATGCCGAAGATCGTCGCAATCGCATGACCCTAAAGGATGATCAAACATGCATCGTCGAATCCTACACCTCCAGAAAACAGGCCTATGAAGAGCGACCAACCAATGCCATCATTCTGGAGCTCGAGGGCAATCCGGAAACCAAAATCACATTGAATCTTACAGAGCCCAGCGAGCAGAGCATAACAAAAACTCTGGCAGAGCTGGAAAAATCGAGCGATGTCTTTTTTACCGGACCCTTTACAGCCGAGTCGATTCTCATGCATCGTATTGTGTTCTCTGACAATTACAATACAGAATTTACATTTACAGATGAAAACAGAATCGATGAAACCCAATGGTATTACGTCCGCGTCACTCAGACCAATGGCAGTCTGGCCTGGTCGAGTCCCATCTGGGTCAATGCCGAATAGAGAATCGAACACAGTTTTAAACGGAGAATCAGAATGGATTCGATTGTAAAAGCGTGGGATCGGAGAACCTTTCTGTCGTCGATCATGGCGACCGGAATGTCCCTGTCCTTTTCACCACAAAGTTATGCTCACAGCCCCGGCAATGCAATCGCCACAACAAAGCCGATCAGAATAAAAACTGCTGTATCGAATTTCGAGCGTGAGCCTTTGAAACGGCCATTCGGGTTCAAAGGCAATTATATGAGTGAAAAATGGCAGACTGCCGTGTTTCTAGAGACCGAATCCGGTCACCAGGGATTGGGACTCTGTTCTCCAAGTGTTTTGTGGTCCGATGCCAGCGTATTCACGAGCCGGTCAGAAGGAGCCGGCAATGCGCTGCTCTATTCGATATTGGATTATGCAGTACAACAGGTGCAGGGAATGACGTTTTCACATCCCATCGAATTGTTGCAAACCATCCTTTCACCTGCCTATGAATATGGGAAAAAGATCACGGAAAACCCGCAATTGCGCGAGACCTTTGTGCTCATGGCTCTGGTGGCACTGGATAATGCAGCCTGGCTGGTCTATGCCAAAGAACACGGCATGCAGACCTTTGATGAAATGATTCCGCAGGAATACAAAAAAGGCCTGGCTCACCATCATTCACAGGTTGCGAGCATTCCCTTGTTTTCTTATACCGTGCCCATCGATGAAATCATCGATACCGTCAATCAGGGATATTTCTTTTTAAAAATCAAAATCGGACAACCGGGCACACAACAAGAAATGCTGGAAAAAGATCAGGCCCGGCTGCAACAAATTCACAGAGCCATCGGCCATATCGAAACCCCGCATACCGCAAATAACAAGCTCATCTATTATCTCGATGCCAATGGCCGTTATGAATCCAAAGATTCGGTAATGAAACTGCTGGATCATGCGCAAAAAATCGGCGCACGGGACCAGATTATCATGATCGAAGAGCCTCTGCCCGAGCACCAACACACAGATATAAGTGACATGGGTGTAAAAATCATTGCCGATGAAAGCGCTCACACAGACCGTTCAGCACAAGAACGTATCGATATGGGATATCATGGTTTTGCCATCAAGGCAGCAGCCAAAACTCTGAGCATGAGCCTCAAGATCATCGATTTGGCTCACAAGCACCGTCTGGACTGTTTTTGCGCGGATTCCACTGCCAATCCCATTTTGGTGGAATGGAACAAGAATGTGGCAGCCAGACTGAAACCCATTCCCGGTCTGGATATGGGCCTGGTGGAAACCAATGGACGGCAAAATTATGCGCATTGGGATGAAATGAAGACTTATCATCCCATGCCGGATGCAAATTGGGTCAAGGCGAATAAAGGGGTCTTTGATTTGGATGAATCGTTCTACCGGAACAGCGGAGGAATTTTCAAACCTTCGCCGCACTATCTCGAGTTGTTCAAATCATATCTAAAGTAACATCGGTAGGGTGTCTTTGTGATATTCGTGGATTGTTACTGAAAACCTTGCCCTCATTTCAAAAGGAGCCGAGTTATGAATACTCTACCCAGGCGTCATTTTTTGGCCGGACTTGCAGGTGCCGGACTGTATAGCGTGTCGCGTCCGCTCTATGGAAAAACACCGGCAGAATCATTGAACCCGCAAATGGAGATCTGTCTGTTTTCCAAGCATCTACAGTGGCTGGATTATGACGGCATGGCCGAAACCGCAGCAAAACTGGGATTGGATGGACTCGACCTGACTGTAAGGCCAGGAGGTCATGTGGAACCGGAAAATGTCAGAAAAGATCTGCCTCGAGCCGTCAAGGCAGTGCAAAAGGCAGGTTTAAAGGTTTCGATGATGACCACAGCCATCACGGATCCGGATGATCCGATGACAGAACCGGTTCTCGAGACCGCGGCCGAGCACGGTATCCGGTATTATCGTCTGGGATACTATCGCTATGACGAAAACCGTGATATCATCGAACAGCTGAGCGGATTCACATCCAAAATTCAGGGTCTTGCCCGGCTGAATAAAAAGTACCAGATGCATGGTGCGTATCAAAATCATGCAGGCAGAAGTTTTGTCGGGGCTTCGCTATGGGATATATGGGAAATGGTCAAGGATGAGGATCCAGAATGGCTGGGCTGCCAGTTCGATATACGGCATGCTACGGTAGAAAGCGGACAAACATGGCCTATGCTGCTCAAGCTGCTCTTGCCTTATACCAAAGTGATCATTGCCAAGGATTTTCGCTGGGAGCAGACAACAGAAAAGAAATGGAAACCAGAGAATTGCCCCCTCGGCACAGGGATGGTAGATTTTGACAGCTATTTCAATAAAGTCAAACAAGCACAGATCCCGGGCCCTATCTCGTTACATCTTGAATTCCCGCTGGGCGGTGCAGACAAGGGCAAGAGATCGCTGGCCTGGCCGCGGGATTATGTTCTGTCGATCATGGAAAAAGAGGTCGAAACCCTGAAATATATGCTGCAGAAGGCAGAGCTATAGAATCGACTATACTTAATCAAGGGGACAATGAATGGTTCATTGTCCCCTTTTTTTTATGCTAATTTTCACTGCTGCCCAATATAACTATACATAGCTCATCTCTCCCTTGTATCTACTCACTTGTATCTTAAAAGTGAGCCTTCCAAAACAGGTCTCATTATGCAATGGTTTTACGAAAACGGGAACGCAGTTTCATTTTTCTTATCTTCGCACCCTCTGCGTTGATCTTTCTTGTCTATTTGGGACAAGAGTGGCTAAATCTTGATAAATATCCGATGTTTATATAGCCAATAGGTAATATACCATAACAAGAACCAGACCAAAAGTCCTGTCACCACCTGGGCAAACAAAGGGCTGATCCAGGAAAATCCGGCCATGGTGAATGGTTTGACGATATTTTGCAAAAACTCCCCCCCACCTACATGTGCAAACAGATAGATGAAAAGCGGATTCATCCCTACAATGGCGAAAAATATAGACCACCGTTTTATGTTCATCACATCCACAAGCCAATAAGCGAATGCCAGCGTCAGAATCGTCCAGCCGCCGCTGACAAGAACAAATGAGCTGGTGCTGATACGTTTGATGATTGGCGTCACAGGATCGAGCGCATAGCCGGCCACAACGCCGAGGATCCCGGCGATCAAGAGTCGTTTCATCTTGTCACTGGCCCGTCTGTCACTCATGAGCAGCTTTCCGGCCAGCACTCCCCAGATCGTATGAGCGGTCGTGGGAATGGCATTAAAAGAGACCCAATGGCCACCCGAGAGTTCGCCGGAAATCAGCAAATCGATATAGGCTCCAAAATTGGCATCAGGTGTAAAGGGTTGATCGAATCCCGGGATCCAAAAGATGCGATAGATCAATTCTGTAAACCCGATAAAAGCGAATGAGATCAAAAGCTGGGTCGGAA
>WJME01000142.1 GCA_014728115.1 Candidatus Zhuqueibacterota bacterium
GATAATTACAATATTGAGAATGAAGATATTGTTGTTGTTGCTTTAACATCGAATTTAGTTTATGAAAATAGCTATTGTATAGATATTGACCGGAATGATGTTAAAGAGGGGAAATTGCCGAAAAAGAGCAGAATACGTTGCGACAAGATATATACACTTTCCAGAAATATTGTATTGAAAAAATTTGACAGATTAAAGTCTGATAAATTTTTAATGGTTCAAAAAAATATCAAGACTTTAGTTTCAATTATTTCATAGTATGAATTCGAAGCTGTTTAGCAACCATCATGAAAAGTTGTTAACACGCAAATGCAGCCGATTTTAACCGCCGATTCTTTCAGGCACATTTCGGGGCGATTTCAAATTCGGTTCGTTTACGCAAGTTTGTCCGATGCGGTTAAAACGGCTGATTTAATTGAACCCCGCAGTCAGTGACATGGTTAGACGCAATTAGAATGACAAAAACGGCGTCAAAATTACAGAAACAGGAAAACCAGATATATAAAGTTAATGTACAACGACCATTATAAAAATAAAAGTAATTTTTCTTTTATAACCAAAATTTTTTCAAAAATGGGTGTACGCTTCCCATTCGAAAAAAAATTGCTACCACAATGTTTTATTTTGTTTTGTAGATTTTCATTCTTTTCTGACGCAATATTTCGTCTGAAATTTTAAATCCAGTACGCCGGATTCAAGTAGTTGATTCATAAAAATAACACCCGGAAGCTTTTCCAGGGCTTCTCTGACTTTTTGTTCAGATGGATGAATGTAGATGTTGGTACTTTTGGTCGACGAATGGCCCAATAGGCTTTGAATAACCAAAACATCCACATCCTGATCATTTAAATGTGATGCGAAACTGTGTCTTAACGTATGGCAGGTCACCTTAAAATGAAGCGATAAATTTGCCTTGGTTACAAGTTTTTTAAAATTATCTTCCATGGTTCGAATAGCTAAACGATTACCTTTTTTTGACAAAAACAAAGCAGTTGATTTATGACTGCCAAGAAACCGAGTCCGGAAAGCCAGCCATTCAGACAGAATTTTAGTTATTTCAGAATTGAGGTATAATGTTCGTCGTCTTTTGCCTTTACCAAAAACATTTATTTTCTTGTTTTTTATGTCAATATTATCGAGATTAAGGTTATATACTTCACCAACACGCAGGCCGAGATCATACATGAGGGCATAGATGGCATAATTTCGAATACCCATGCAGGTGGATCTGTCAATTGAGTCAAATAAAATTTTGAGTTGTTTTTTATCCAAAGCATCCGGTTGGTTGATGTATCCTTGTCTGACTTTTAGAACATCGCGAAAAGGCAGCTTATTAGCCCGTTCAACGCCCTCGAGTATAAGGAATTTGGCATAACTCTTGAGTGTAAATATCTTGCGGTTAATCGAAGCACCACAATTAAGCCGTTGTTTTTTGAGGTGGAATTGGTAAGCGATAATAGCCGGTCCGGTAATAGATTGATAATTATGTTCTTTGATAAAATCTTTAAAGAGGCGCAGATCTATGCTGTTGGTTCTTAATGTTTGTTCACTGATCTCATAGACATCCCGGCGATACGCCATAAAGGTGTCTATATAATTAAAAAACAGGGCGTTATTTACTGCCATGACATTCTCCCTTCGATGGTTATGTTTTCCAATGCTTGTTGTTCAAGTTCATTTGAAACATGGATATAAATGGATGTCTCGGCTTCATTTACATGTCCAAGCATATCCTGGATGGCATAGAGCGGGACGCCCTGATGATACATTTCAGTAGCAAATGAATGCCTGAGCACATGTGGTGTGATTCTTTCGGAAATCCCGGCGTTGTGAGTATATTCTTTAATCATTCGCTGTACACGATCAGAAGAGATGGCTTTGTTATTCCGAACAGGGAAAAGCGGGTCGAAATTTTTCTTTGGCGATTCAGGATGATTAAGATAGCGAACCAGATTAACATAAAGTTTGTCCACGACAAACAGAGCGCGTTGTTTATTACCTTTACCATGAACCCGCAAAAGTCCGATATTGTTTTGAGGATCGTGGTTTGGTTCAAAGTCACGCACCTTGAGAGAGGTTAATTCTTTGAGCCGTAAACCAAGTGCCCAGAAGATAGAAACAATAACAAAATTACGTTCGCCGATCCACTTGGTCCTGTCAATGGCGTTAAGCAATTTAAATGCAATTATTTTTGAAACAGGCTGGTTTTTCTCGCTTTTGGGCTTTCTGATCGGAAAAAGTGCTTCAGCCGGATTCTCCTGAATTTTGTTAATTTTGACCAGAAAAGCGAAAAAGTGTTTAAGCGCTGAACGAATGTGAATGAGACGGCTGTGGCTGTAGTCCTTGCGATGTATGTCCATAAAATTCCTGAGGTCTCTGGATGTTGCCGTTAGCGGATCGATGTTTAGATGTTCTTTGGCATATGCAACATACCGATAAAGAATAGAAATATAATTTTGAACGGTATCCTCCTGGAAGGTAAAAATGGCCAATAATTCTTTGCGGAATTGTTCTACAAAATCATGCATAATGAACTCCTTTTAAATTCAACCTGAATGATAGGAATGTTTTTTCATATAAACAGCGTACTGATCGGGATTGAGATGAGTATAAATTTTGGTGTTTTCACTTCGAGCATGTCCCAGGACAAACCCGGTAACCACAGGGCCAGCAACTTTATTGAGAAGAGTTCCGGCAGTGTGGCGAAAGAGATGGGCGTGTAAATGCTTATCGATCTTTAGATGGGCCATGGCTTCCTGGAAGACAAGTTGCAGAGTTCTTTCAGAGATACGTTTTTTCCTTTTAGAAAGGAAAAGGGGGCCATCGGATAGATTGAGTAATTTCAGATATTCGGCAAGCACAGCACACAGAATTTGCGGCATATAAAACCGGCGTGTTATAGCGCCCTTTTCCTGAACGAGCAAAGTACCCATGTGGAGACTGACATCCTCAATATTGAGATTTTGCAGAGCTTTAAGCCGCAAACCCAGTAAGCCAAGAATCATAAAAATAATGAGATTGCGCAGGCCCGTAAGGTTATTTGCTTTTTGTGTGGCATATTCCAGTAACTCATTGAATTCATTTTCAGTTAAATAATAGGGTACTTTTTTTGCAATCTTTGGGTAAGGAATGGAGGCGGCAATGTTTTCTTTGATAATATCCTGTATTTTAAGGTAATGAAAGAACTTGCGCATTGTCCAGACCCGTTGTTTTTGAATATGTATCGATGGACTGCGATGGCGCGCAACAAAGGCTGTAAGGTGCAAATAAGAAATATCCTGAATGTTATGAATGGAGAGTTGATTAATAAAGTGGTCAAATTCGGTGAGTTGAACAGAAAGTGTTTCGAGAGATTTGGCCGCAAATTTAAATGCTTTACAATAAACAAGAAAATCTAAAATAAAAGTGTGAAGCATAAGGAAACCTCCAAAATGTAAATTGGTGTGCAAATTAATTTACATCCGGTTTTCTTATGCTTCCATATATTTTTTAACGCGCTCCAGAGGTGGTAACTCCAGTCGCCCTACGGGCTCCTTCCGTCACCACCTCTGGAAAAAGACCTATTGCCCTAACTGCGGGGTTTATGGGTTAGGTTTCAAATGGAGTCATTATAGTGACAGATTGGATGCCAAAAATTCTTGATCTTCTAAAGCTTCCTACGAAGTTAATTACCGTTCTATGCATCGTTTCAGGCCTTTTAGTGCTTCTCAACGAAGAGTTGCTGCAGAAACTACATTTGGAGAAAATAGAATCAGAATATGGCGTCTTTATTGGTGTTACTTTTCTTATTTCGTCTGCGCTGCTAATCTTAGAAATCGCCCTATGGGTATGGAATAAAATAAGAATATTTTGGCTTAAAAATAAACTATCGCAGACGGCACTTGAAGAATTACGAAATCTTGATGCAAAAGAAATATCAGTTCTCAGAGAATTTTATATTCAACGCCAATCAAC
>WJME01000143.1 GCA_014728115.1 Candidatus Zhuqueibacterota bacterium
CAAATCCACTATCCCTCGGCACTCTCCACCACGATCTCTGTCGGAGCGTCGAACAGCAAAGATATCCGAGCCAGCTTTTCCAATTATGGCCCCACAGTGGACCTCCTGGCCCCTGGCCAGGATATCCATACCACTTTGATCGACAGCGAGTATGATTCTACTCTGCGCGGGACTTCTTTTTCCGCTCCTTTTGTTTCTGCTGCTGCGGGTCTGATCTTGTCTCAGGATCCCGAATTGTCACCCGATGCCGTAAAAGGCATTCTCGTGGGTTCAGTGACCGATCTGGAACCACAGGGATGGGATATTTATAACGGATCAGGACGCCTGAATATCCACCGGGCTCTTGAACGAAACAGACAGGCCATCACAGAAATCACGTTTCCAACGTTCGATCAGGGCATACAAAATGAAATAGAGATTCGGGGAACGGCCTGGAGCCCCACGATGAAAAGCTATCAGCTGTTCTACGGGGAGGGAGCCAATCCTGAAAAATGGAATCCCATCGGAGAGCCCCGGAATAGAATGGTTATCGATGACGTCCTGGATCTCTGGGAAAACATACCGGAAAAGGAAGGTGAATACCTTTTACGGCTGACCATGATCAATAACGATGGCAGTGAATCCTGGTCCAGTGTGCGCGTTTTCGTCGATCATTCGGCGCCTCAAATCTCCGGCGTAAAATTTAACCCCATGATCGATGGCGCACAGCGATCCACTCTGATTGGGTTCAATACCGATGATCTCTGTGTCGGACGCATTCTCTATCGTCCTGTGGGATCGAACAAAGAGTTCAGCATCCTGAATATGCCGTACCGTGCCAGTGAACTCTATCTGAATGTCTCACAAAATGATCTCTTGGGAGAGTTTGAGTGTATCCTGCAGGCCGAAAATAGTATTGGCAGGGTTGCTGAGGATGATAATCAGGGGAATTATTATGTGTTGAATCTTGACCAGGCCCCTGTTAACCGGGTAAAATATTCTCCTCTCTCTTACCAATTACCCGCTGGATATTGGTTAGACCGGACAAGCGATCTGAATGGGAACGGCTTTCCGGAGCTGATTATCAATGCCACTGATGAACGGGGAAATGCCGGTCCTGTTCGGTTTTATGAATTTGACGGCTTGGATTTTATAGAAAGAACCTCATCACCTACTAAATTGATTCCCAGAGATGTTTACAAGGATCCTGCGAGCGATAAAACCCTGTTTCTGGGCGGGTATGGGGTCAACAGTTACCTGTATGCCAGTTTACCCAACGATCCTTTTCATTTAATCGAGGAAAAAATTTGGTTGGGAGATAGCGTCAAAGGCTACTGGGCCAGCCGATTGACAGATATGGATCAGGATGGCGCCTATGAGATTATCATGAAAATCAGCGATTATGCCTCCAGTGTATCCCATGAACTTTTCAAAGTGTTCGAATCCGATGGAGCGGGTGGGTTCAACGCTGTCGCTGAATTGCCCAACCCCACCAGAGGCCAAAACCGGTATGGTGTGCCGCATTCCATTATTGGCGATTTTGATCATGATGGTCTTTTGGAAATTTTACTGGGTGATGAGGATGGTGATGTTTTTATCTATGAAGCAATTGCCAATAATACCTGGACTCTGTCCTGGCAGGATTCCTTGCCCCTCATGGATGCCATATCTTATTCTCAAGCCGGCGATTTTGATGGTGATGGCACACTGGAATTCATCGTAGGATGCCATTCCAATACGGATGATTTTAATTCTGAATTCGAGTATGATAACCGTCATTGGTTCTTTCGTATTTACAAGGCAACCCAGGATAACCACTATGACAGCGTGTTTGAGCAACGATTTTATGGGGCAGAGTCGGCCCGGGATTTTGCCAGTGGTGTATCGAGTGGCGATCTGGACAACGATGGCAAGGATGAAATTTTGCTATCTCTTTTTCCTGACTTTTACTGTCTCGAACACGAACAGGAAAATCAGTTTGAATTCACCTATTATCGACATCCTGCGCAATCAGATGCCATTCTGGTCACAGACAGTGATGGCGACGGTGCGAACGAATTTTGGCTGAGTGACGGCAATGCTGCCCGTGCGTTTACAATGGTCGGGTCTGAAACGGCCCCCACTGTTCCGGCGGGATTGACTGCGAGACCGCTGGGTCCGGATCGAATCGTGATAGACTGGTTCGAGGTACCCGGAGCAGACGAGTATGAAATTTTTCGCTCGCTGGGCGACGAAAAATCTCTTGCCTCCTATATGACCCTCACGAGTCCTCCGTTTACGGACACCCGTGTTGTAGCGGATTCCAACTATTTTTATTCAATACGCGCCATCGATCGTGACCGTTCTCCTGCCTTTAGCCTTTTGGCAAATTCGGTTCAGGCAAGACCCGGGGAACGTCCTTTTCTCGTCAAAGCCGGCATGGCATCGAAAAGACATGTGCTCCTGACGTTTAGCGAACCCGTACATAAAATCAGCTCTCTCGAACAATTTGAGGCGAGTCCGGATCTGGGAGAGCTCTCGTCGTTTTCCATGGGAGCAGGGGGGAGGGATATTTTGCTGGCCTTTGCTCATCCTTTTGTCAAACCCGGCACCTATTCGATTCGCGTTTCCGATATCGTGGATCTGGATAATGTCCCCTTGGATACATTGCGCAACCGCGCAGAGTTTGAGATCACTCTTTTACCCTCTCCTCCATATGTGGTAGAAGGAAAGTTTTTGAATGACCAAAAAATCGAAATTTTGTTCAGTGAACCCATGGATATGGAAACCTTGCTCGATGCCAGGCATTATAGTATGAACGAGCACGTGACCATTAGTCATGTCGCTAGCGTCGCAGGCGATAACACACGAGTGCGTCTGAGTTTGCACGCACCGCATGGTTTTGGGGCTCTTGGCAAAAACTATCGACTCACCGTTACAGATGTCAAGAGTACAAACGGCGTCGCTATCCGCCATGGACGCGGTAATGTGATCGATCTGATTTTTAGCAAGAATGATTTAACCGAGGCATTTACCTATCCCAATCCCTATCGCGCCGGGATGGGAGAAGAGAAAATAGTGTTTGCAAATTTGACAAAAGAAGCGGAAATTAAAATTTTGTCATTGCAAGGCCATCTTATCAAAACGATTTATGAAAATGATGGGGATGGAGGCGCTGAATGGAATGTTCGCGATGAAAACGGAAAAGAGCTTGCATCCGGTATTTATTTGTATTATATAAGATCAAAGGATGATACGTTTATGGGCAAATTGGCTATTATACGCTGATGAATAAAAAATATGCCTATATTGGTCTTACAGGATTACCCGGAAGTGGGAAAACCACGATTGCAAAACTTTTGCAATCGTTCGGGACAGCTGTTATCGATGTAGACGCTGCCGGCCGCTGGGTACTCGAAAATGATGAGACTGTCAAAGCCGAGCTAAAACAGACGTTTGGCCATTCCATTTTTGCAGGAGATGAGATTGATCGCAAAAAACTCGGCAAATACGTCTTTGCAAACAGTGAAGAATTGGAAAAACTCAATCGCATCGTTCACCCGGCCATGCTGGATCGGGTAAATGAACAATTGGACAGTGTCAAATCAGATACTGCCTATGTGATTATAGATGCAGCGATATTGTATGAATTGAATCTCGATGAACAGATGGATGCAGTGGTTGTGGTCTATGCACAAGAGCACATCTGCATCGAGCGCACCGTAGAACGGTTGAATATTTCTGCCAAGCAAGCCCTACAGCGACTGCATGCACAAGCGCCATTGGATCAAAAGCTTGAATTGGCTGACTATATCATTGAAAATAATGGTTCGTTTGAATCACTGCGGGCCAAAGTTTTTGCTTTGCATCGTGAGCTGCAAAAAACCTACGCAGCTTGATACAGTGATCAGCTGAACCTGGGGTCGGGGACGGATCATAACCGGGTAAAATGGACCAGGGTTATGTATCATCTGCCTGCTCTTAAAATTGCGATTCCGTTTATTGCGGGGTTAGGAGCAACAGGCTGGATAGAACTGCCACAGGGTGTGGTCGTTTCTGTTACGCTTTTGTTGACCGTGCTTGCATTTATCAGCAATCGCAACCTGTTCTTTGACATGGTGATTTTCTCAGCGATTTTTTTCGCTGCCTATGGGTATATGCAAACCGTACAGGCTGACCAGCCCTGGAATGACGTTCGGCATCTTGTCGAGATGCCCGTGGCCTTTGGGTGGGAAGGATCTATCGATTCTCCGGTCGAAACGGCAGATGATGAAACCTTATTTATACTGTCTGCAGATACAGTCTGGATCGAATCTCAACCTATCCCCGTAAACGGCCGGTTGCAGGTGCAATTAAAATGGGCGGCTCATAAGCTTTATTATGGTGACCACCTGATCTTCAAAGGCACATTTCGACATCCTCGCTCTGCCAGAAATCCGGGTGATTTCGATTACCGTTCGTATTTACTGGCGAAAAATATTCAGGGCCTGGTTACCGTGTGGGACAGTACGCTGTTCATTCGTGAACACAAGGATCAAAGCGGTTCTGTGATTCTCCGAAAAGGGATTTATCCCCTGCGCCGCAAAATGAGTGCCTTTATCGATGATTCGGTCGGAGGTCAGGAAGGTGCGCTTGTCAAGAGCCTCCTCGTGGCCTCCAGACGAGACCTCGACGAGTCACTCAAATCCGCTTTTGCCAGAACCGGGGTGATTCATGTATTGGCCGTGTCTGGTTTGCATGTGGGACTGGTGCTCGGAGTTATTTTGCTCTTTCTCAAGGGGATCCGAATCCCCAATCCCTATCGCGCTGTGTTGACGGTTTTGGCATTGGGGGGCTTTGCAGCTTTGACCGGATTTCAACCCCCTGTCTGTCGCGCCACACTTATGGCATCGCTTATTCTTTTTGGCCATGTGATGCAAAAGAAACCCATTGTTATCAACTCTTTGGCCGTGGCTGCCATCATATTGCTGGTGATCAACCCCCTGCAACTCTTTCAGGCGGGATTTCAACTCAGCTTTATCGCGGTTTTGGGGATTGTACTGATTTATCCGCGCCTGCAGTCCGGACTGGAAAGCAGGATTTTGAATTGGCAGGAGAGATCGAAAACGTTTTGGCCTGCTGTCATTTCGCTGTTTCTGGTGTCGTTGGCAGCTTTGATTGCTACTGCTCCTTTGTCAGCCTATTATTTCGGACGCTTGCCTCTCTTTTCTGTTGTTGCCAATCTGTTCGTGATTCCCCTGGTCGGTTTATTGATCGCGTCCGGATATCTGGCTTGTGTGCTGGCGGCAGTTTTTTATCCGCTTGGTGATCTCGTGGCCCAGACAACCTGGCTGATCGCGCATTTTCTGCTTTGGATTGTCGGATCCTTTGCCGACATTCCTGGTACTGAACTTTTTGTGCGCAGACCCCCTCTGGGATTTTTCCTGATTTATGCAACGATGGTAGCGTCCCTGGCATCTCCATTCCGTTCGCGATTACAGAGAAAACTCGCACTGGCGAGCCTTGTCATGATTGGCAGCGTGGTCTGGCTCGACGCGCTTGGGGTTAAAAAGGAATTGCATGTTACCGTGATGGATGTGGGACAGGGGGATGCCATTTTATTGCGTTTTCCCAATTCTCGCACTCTGTTAATAGATTGCGGAGATGTTTATGAGGACTTTGATTATGGCCGGGATGTGATCGCCCCCTTTTTAAGACGTCAGGGGATCGATCACCTCGATGCGATCCTCATTACTCATCCTCATCGTGATCATATCGGCGGGTTGAAAGGGTTGTTGCAGTCTGTTTCCTGTGACCGGTTGATCCATTCGGGGCTCGTGGGGGATTCACTGTTTTGGCCGATAGAACGCTCTTTGAATTCTCACATCGTACAGTGCGGAGATACCTTGCACTTTGATTCGAATTGCCTGTGTCTGGTGCTGCACCCGGATTCCGGGTCAGTACACCTGGCCAGGAACGACGCGGCCCAAATGAATGATGCCTCGGTTGTATTGAAAATTATTTTCAAACAGTCTGCCTTGCTCCTGACCGGTGATGCCGAGTCAAAGGCAGAGTTGAAAATGATCAGGTTCGATCACCTGCTCAATGCTCAAATCGTCAAAGTCGGTCACCATGGCAGTGAGACCGCCAGCTCGATAGAGTTTGTGAAACACGTCAGAGCTGAAAAGGCTTTGATCTCGGTTGCCAAATTCAATCGTTTCGGGTTACCCGACCCGATCACCATAGATCGATGGCAAAATCACCATGCAGAGGTCATCTGTACATATGATACGGGTGCCATTCAGTTCTATTCGGATGGAGGGACATGGTACCCATGACACTGGATGATTCAATTATGCCCATTATCATCGGAAATAATAAAATATTGACTCTTGTCACAGAACAGAGGTATTGGTCTTTGTTTCAGGCAGAATCTCTGGATTCCGGTGACCATTTATGGTTTCAAATCCTCAATGAAGAGGCCAGCAAGGATTCACAGCTGACCTCTCTTTTTTTCAAGGCTGCAGCTGTTTCTAAAGCCATTGATCATCAAAGTGTCATTCATACCATTGACTATGGCGAACAGGACGACATGTTTTATGCGGTTCATGCCTATGAACAGGGTCGTTTTCTCGAAGAGATGTTGGAAAAAGAGAACGTCTTGTCTGAAGAACAGGTTCTCTATTTGTTGAAAACCATTTCCCGTGCTCTGCAAACCGTACACATGAGTGGATTCAAGCATGGTTTTCTCAGACCCTCCTCGATATTCCTGACCGATGAAGGTGATCTCAGGTTATTCAATTTTGGAATGGGTCCCCTGGCCGACTATGCCTTGTTTACCAAACAGGATCCCATAGCCCATACTTTTGCCGAGTACATGTCCCCCGAACGTTTACAGGATCAGGGCAGGGTGGATTCTCAGGAAGAGATTTTTTCGCTTGGTCTCATTGCCTTTGAATGTCTGACAGGAGGGAATCCGCGCAAAAACCAAAATTATGAGGAGCTTGTCGGTGACAGAGGGATAATCTATTCAAACAGTTTGCCTGAAACAGATAACATCTCTTCGAGCACCCGTCTCATTGTGCAGAGAATGCTAAAGCCCCGGGAAGAGCGATATGAAAACTTTGTCGAACTCTTGCAAGACCTGGAACCCCGTCCTGTCGAAGTTTTTCAGGATGATGAAGATCCGGTACATCAATCTGCGTTCTCTGAGCACTTTTCAAACTGGTTTCAATGGCTTTTACCTAAAGACCCGGCCTGGGTCGGAAACCGGGTGAGAATGGTGCGGATTTTTGCGCCTCTCTTGATCATTGTTGTGCTGATCGCCCTGGCCTTTTTCATTAATTTACAATCCGGTTCTCCTCTGGATGAACAGGAATTGCTTTATCAAGAGTTTGTGGAGGAAATCGAATCACAAGAACGCCAAAGTCCTGCGCGTACCGATATTTCGTTACAGGCACCTGTTGAAACAGAATCACCAGAGATCCAACAAGAGAAACCCGCTCCGGTTTCTGCCCCGAAAATCGAACAGACATCTTTTTTGGTCCCTTTGACGATCCATGTGTCATGGGACGATTCTACAGAGGCAAATGTATATATCAATGACAAATTTGCCGGACTCTTGCAGGGGACGAGAACCTCGATTTCCAAACAGGTAGAACCCAACCGCTCTTATAGAATTCGAGTGGAATCAAAGGACTATGAGACTGCTTATCAGTCTATTACTACAGGACTACAGAGTTCAAACGAGTTGTATATCGATTTAAACCCGCTCGCAAAACCGGCAATCCCCGTGAATTTCGCCAAAGTGTCATTTGCCGAACAAATAAGTATAAATGGTCATCTGCAAAGGACAAAATTGCCGGTACAAATAGAATTGACAGAGGGTATGTACCCGGTTACCTATTATGAGCCCAAAGCAGGGTTTCAATGGACGACCAATGTTCGCATCCACGAGTCGATGGCTTCTCAGATTCAATTCGATCCGTCGGCTCTGGGAAATGGCACCTTGTCTGTAGTGCTGGAAAATGCACTGCAGTACGGTTATGCCTATGTTACTCTTGACGATAAAAACGAATCTCGCAGCACACCCGTTCGATTCACATTGCCTGCGGGATGGCATCGGATACAAATAGAGCGAAAAGGATTCAATGTCATCCCCAGTGATACATTGGTCTTTGTCAAACCCAATGAACGTTTGGTTATCGATTGCCATATTACACCTAGATAAAAGTGATTTGGTCAATTGGTTGTGATACTGTTTGCATAGGATTGGCATCTATATGAATAATTGCTTACAAAAGATATTATGGGGGATGGGGATATGTTTTCTGGCCTTAAATCAAGTCTGGGCGTTGACCATCAAAGAGGTCTCTCCGTCGCCCCATGCTGTTGCGGTGGATCCTGCCAGTATTATCCGTGTGACCTTTGATCAGCCTCTGGATCCTGCTTCTATACAACCCACTAGCATGACGGTCCATTCAAACTTTAATGGTAAATTGCAGGGGCATCTGATATTATCCAGTGATCAAATGACCTTGCTATGGATCCCGGATAAAACTCTGGAAGCCAATGCCCTGATCACTGCTACGCTTGCTGTAATACGTTCACAGTCAGGCTCGAGTATTGATTCCTATACCTGGACCTTTATGCCCAGTCCATATCAGGGCGCTGCTCAGTTTAATACCCTTACTTATGAAACCATCGATGCCCCTACGAGTGTTGCTTCTGCAGACTTTGACCAGGATGGTGTCAATGATCTGGCTGTCACCGGTCTCCGGAATGGTCAGCCGGTGGTTGTGCTGCTTTCCTGGACAAATAGTGGATTTAGTGAAATCGCTTCGGCACCTATCCCTCTGCGGACTCGTCCGATCAAAGTCGGGGATATGAATAATGATGGCATTCCGGATATGCTTTTGATCCATCGGGGACTATCAAAATATGAACTCAATCAATTTTCCACGTGCTTTGTCAAACCCGGACCTGTTCTGGAGATCGGCCAAACCCTGCAAGTCCAAGGAGCCAAAGCCGAACCGCGATCTGGTTCGCTTTTTGACTTTGACAATGATAGAGATCTCGATATTGCCATTCTCAAGCGGATGAATCCCAGCGGAAGTGAGGCGGTCGAATTATTTGTCAATAACGGTCAGGGGATCTTTGAAAGACAGCATGGGTTCTGGGACGACTATCGGGCTGAATCGCTGGATGCATCGGATTACTCTCTGGACGGCTATCTCGATATTGTCGCCACACGCCAGGGTGGGGGGCCTGTGGTTGCGATGTTTGAAAACAGGGGTACCTATCCCCATTTTATCGATGCACCGAATATCACCTTTTCTCTTGATGCGCCCAGCGATTTCGAAGCTGGTCTGACATTCGATACGAATGGCAATGGGTTGCCTGATGTATTGGCTTGTGAACTCAACAGCAACGCCGTCTATGTCTACCGTCACCAGGGCCTACTCGATGGAGAACCCATATACACCACCAATCCTGCTGTTTATACCGCCAGCCCTGCACCGAACTGGATGTTGTCAGGAGATGTGGATTCTGATGGCGATATGGATATAGTGGTGATGGGGAGCAGTGAAAGCGAGATATCCGTCCTTTTGAATGACGGGGCAGGTCATTATTCTAATCGTATTCCCTACAAAGTGCCTGAAAATGCTCAATTATTAACGGTGTCGGATTTGAATGACGACGGTGCTTTGGATATTGCGATAGTGTCAGAAGCGAATCAGTTAGCTGTGCTCTGGAATCAACTCAATGGCAACACTCCTCCCGAGACCCCGGAATTGGTTTTTCCTGAGCATAACGGCTTTACTCTGGCAGATCCGCCTGTTTTGAGCTGGCGCAACGCAGCGGATCCTGATGGCGACCTGTTGCATTTTCGGGTCAAGGTGGCCGATTTGCTCCATCCCGAAAACGAGATCCTGATCGATTCCCGGCAGCAGCCACAGCGCTTTTCGCCTTTGCCTCCCATTGGTTCGGTTGACCAGCAACAGATCAGCGTGACTGTCCCCGAACTGGCTGACGGAAAGTATGCCTGGACGGTTCAGGCGTTTGATGGCAATCACTTTAGCGATTGGAGCGCGTTTCAAACTTTTACCCTCGATCGTGTGCCTCCTCAAAATTTAAACGTTGCGTTACCGGATACTGCATTGGACGGTATGTGGTTGAACCCCGGTCAGCCCATCTCTGTTGCTGTTCGTTATCAAGAACCCCATCCCGATTCTCTGGTGTTGGAAATTCCGGCTCTGAATGCGGTACACATAAACGAGAATCCGTCGTCTGACCAATCCGATGAGCAATTGTTTCTCAATGGATCTCCGGATGGTATCTATACCCTGATTGTCACTCTGATCGATAGCGCTGGCAATCGCTCTATTATTGAGCAAGACCTGGGACTCGATGGTACCGTCCCTCTGGGCTCTGTGGCGTCAGTCGTCAATGATACATCTGTGTCAACCCAGTTTGAGGTGAGCTGGTCGGTGGGTAGCGACGGAGACGGCAGTGGTGTGCAGCAGCTTTATGATATCCGATACCGTGAGAATCAGGGGCCCTGGACACTCTGGTTGGAACAAATTTCAGCCCAGGACAGTGTTTTCACGGGCACACATAACACCGTTTACGAGTTTGAAGCTGCCGTATATGACAGAATCGGTCTCAGGGAATCTTTTTCAGGTCAGCCAGAAGCGCAGGTCTTTGTCGACACCACTGCAAATGATAATGTGGCTCCTCCTGCTCCCAAACGTTTACTCGCTAACGGTGAGAATCCCAGTCCATGGAACAATGCCTCGTCTCTGTTCAAGATTACCTGGGATGTGCCGTTTGATCCCAGTGGTATCAAGGATGCATTTTATAAAATTGGCAGTGCACCGGGTCATAACAATGATTATAGCGGCATTGTCGATGGAGCAGGCCCCCTTCAGCTGATTCAGAATACAGATGGTCATACTCCGGTTTATATTTGGCTTCGAGATAACAAGGGTAATTTGGATTATCGCAATGCCGGCGTGGTTTTGTTGAGGCGGGATACTCAGGTTCCCCGTTTTACGTCGCTCAGCTGGTATGCGCCCGACCCCTCTTTTGTGGATCCCGAAGGTCTGAACTGGTACCGTACTCGGGTCGGTCCTTTGATTGCCCGCGCCCAATATTATGATCTTTTTGCTGAGCGTATCGATTATATCGTTCCGGGTACAGATATTGCCGGTTCTGTCACCGGACTTTATTCGCAAAAAGGTGCGGTAACGGATTTTGAGATTGATTTGCCTTTGGAGAAACAGGGCAAATATCAACTCCAAACCACTTTGCTCGATTCGGCCCAAAATCAATCCATTCAATATCTTGATTTTGGAATGGACGGAGTGCCACCTACCGGGACCCTGGCCTCCTCACCCGAGTTGAGTGCGACCGTTGATTTTATTGTTTCCTGGAGAGGAGCAACAGACGGGACAGGAAGCGGTTTGTCTGGTCTTTATGATGTCTTTGTTCGAAAAGATAAAGGTTCATGGCAACTCTGGCTCAACAGATTTCGAGGTCATCAAAAAGTATACTCGGGTGAGAATGGTCATGCTTTTGAATTTGAAGCAGTGGCATGGGATAACGTCGACAACCGGGAAACGATTTTGGCACAAGCCGAAACCCGTACCGTTGTCGATATCACTGCGGATGATGATGATCCGCCTGCTGCCCCTATCAATTTGTCGGCGAATGGCTCTGTTGGGGCC
>WJME01000144.1 GCA_014728115.1 Candidatus Zhuqueibacterota bacterium
GATAATTAACGCAATCAGCTTTTTGATTTATAAAAAAGAGAGGATTGCACAATTTAGGACACAATTTAATCTAAAGGAGAAATTATAATATGTCTACTCAACAGCCAGACAAGCCATTCATTTGGCCAAAGGATAAATAGTGCACCGTCTCACTAACATCCGATGACGCGCTGGCAGTCCACTATGAAACAGTCGCTCCCTTATTGGCCGCGAAGGGATTGACTGCAACCTTCAATGTATCCACGCATAGCAAGTTCACCGAGAATACAGCTTCATGGAAAGACGTGGCTGCCTTGTGCCACGAGCTTGAACCATACGCTGCTGTTCCACCCCTGCCGTCGAGAACCGAAGGAGCGTTATGGCTGGTTGGCGCCACATTATGACCTTTGCGACTATTCCACGCAGCGCTGGATGGATGAAATGCGTGTTGCGAACTGCCTCCTGAACCAGATCGACAGTCAATCGGAGCGCACCTTTGGCAACACATGCTGCAATACAACCATCGGGCAAGGGCAACATGAGAAGGATCTTTAAGATCTGATAAATCGCATGTTTATTGCCGGACGAGGTACACGCAATGAGCAGATTGTTCAGCCTGAATCCCTCTCTCATGGAGCACTTGGAGATTTTAATGGCGACGGAAGGTCATTTTGCAAATTCTGGTTTTCGACCTCGAGTTGAAATAAAGACAGATTGGTATTATTAGAGAATTAGTACGATGATAGAATTTAAAACTGGTAACATTTTCTCAGAAGAGACTGAAGCAATAGTTAATACAGTAAATTGCGTAGGAGTCATGGGCCGCGGCATTGCACTTGAGTTCAAAAAAATATTTCCACAAAACTTTGAGAATTACTCAAGCCTGCAATAAAGGAAAAGTTCAGCCAGGAAAAATGTTTGTCCATGAAACTGGTACTCTCGTAAATCCGAAATATATTATAAATTTTCCCACAAAACGCCATTGGAAATGTAAAAGCAATATTGATGATATTGATGCAGGGCTAGATGACCTTATCAGAGTCTTGATTGATCTTAATATTAAATCAATAACTTTGCCACCTCTTGGCAGCGGATTAGGTGGTCTTGACTGGAAAATGGTAAAAAAACTAATTCTTGAAAAACTTGAGAGCTTGACTGAAATTGATATTATCGTATATGAACCACATGAAAAACCATTTCACGAAAAAAATGTGAAAAATAAAAAAATACCCAAAATGACCCCTGGAAGAGCAGCACTTATTGAGTTGATGTACCGCTATCTGGCAGGTCTTCTTGATCCACTTGTAACATTATTAGAAATTCACAAATTAATGTACTTTCTGCAGGAAAGCGGTGAGGATTTGAGATTAAGGTATAATCCCGGACCATACGGACCCTATGCCGAAAATCTACGTCATGTTCTCAACGCGATTGAAGGCCACTTTATCTCTGGATATGAAGATGGAGGTGACAAACCAGAGAAACAATTAAAGTTGATCCCTGGAGCATATGAAGACGCTTCTAAATTCTTGAGCAAGCATCAAGAAACAAAACAACATTTCGATCGAGTTTCTGATCTAGTAGAAGGTTTTGAATCACCCTTTGGCTTGGAACTTCTCTCAACGGTGCATTGGGTTATTGCTAATGACTCTCCCCAATCGTTTGACGAACTCGCTGCGCTCATCTATAATTGGAATGAAAGAAAAAAACAATTTACGATGCGCCAGATCGGGTTGGCCGTTAATGTGCTTAAAAGTAAAAATTGGTTTAATGGAACAGGCGAAGGACTCCAAGAAAATCAAACTGCAAGCTAACTAAACTTATCAGATAGCTTTGCAGGGGGTTTAAAAAATATCACATTGTGAAAGCGAAAGCCATTTGCACTTTTATCCGCGAAACGATATTTCTACAAACACATAACGAATAAGCGTTGCACTCGACCTGAGAGCAGCGAAGGTCGATCCGCCAATAGGCGGACAAGATTCCGCCAGTGGGCGGACGGAATGCCACCAAAAAGACCGGCGGACAGGGGACCAAGTCCCGATAAATCGGGATCTTGGACAGGAGTGGGTTGGGAATTATCTATGGATTTTACATTTTTTCAGACAAGTGACAGAAAAGGTTTAAGTAGATTTAAATTTATGATATAGAGACAAATCGGGATATATACATAACAATAAATATCGGAAATAGAGATATATTCTTGAGTATTTATAGAAAAATCGTAATTTCTTTAAAAAGGACGATCCTAGCCCTTATAACCAGTGGTTATTTTATAATGTTGAGATTGAGACTATTTTTATCAGAGATCGCCACGCGCATGATGTATGGAGCAAGATATTTGAGCACCGATTGACCTTAGATTATAATGTCTCGATCAAAGAATGGCATCGAGATTAAAAATGAAGTATATAATTATAAGGCATAGGGAACCTCACAAGTAAATTTTTTGGGCAAAATAATTTACGATTGATTTTTTTATCCCGACGAATCGGGACCTGTCCCGATTCGTCGAGGTCTATGCTTCAATCATTTTTTCAAAATGATGTTATTTTAATAGATCTACGATCTACTAAAATAAGCAGATTAAAACCTGTCTAAAACCATAACTGCGGGATTTTAGGGTTAAGCAATGACCAACTCTATTCAATCCCGTAAGGAGATATTCTACAATGGACATTCCACGCATCTTCAACATCACCGAAAGTGCTCACCGCATTCATAACCCGTTCACACCCGACAAGCTGGCCACTCTCGGTGCGGCGCTGCGTCTGGAGACGGGAACCCGAGTGCTCGACCTCGGCAGCGGTTCTGGAGAGATGCTGTGCACATGGGCACGCGACTATGGAATCATCGGCACCGGCATCGACATGAGCCAGTTATTCACCGAACAAGCAAAGCTCCGGGCTAAAGAACTCGGCGTCGCTGATCAAGTAGAGTTCATCCATGGTGATGCCACGGGCTACGTCTCAGACGAAAAGGCCGATGTCACAGCCTGCCTCGGTGCTACGTGGATCGCCGGGGGCGTCTTAGGTACGATTAAACTGTTGGCGCAGAGCCTTCGCACCGGAGGGATCATCCTTGTCGGCGAGCCCTACTGGCGGCAGTTGCCGCCAACGGAAAAAGTTGCCAAGGGGTGTCTTGCCAACTCAATCTCCGACTTTGCTCTGCTTCCAGAACTTTTCGCATCTTTCGATCAACGCGACTATGACGTCGTGGAAATGGTTTTGGCGGACCAAGACGGTTGGGATCGATACGAGGC
>WJME01000145.1 GCA_014728115.1 Candidatus Zhuqueibacterota bacterium
GATAATGTCCGCCAGTGTGATCACAGATCGTTCATCACCTTGTTGATCAGATGAATGGGATCCGGCAAATTCTGATTGATCAACTGGGTATAGATCATGGTTGTTTTGGGATTCACCCCGTGAGATATGATCGTTTTGATAATTTGGTATAATGTCTTTAGTAATAAGAGTCTCATAGAAAATATATTTTAGAAAATCTCATGGGGTTCACCCCGTGAGATAAGGATCGCCAAATGCAATTTTTTTATATTTATGTATTACAATCTACAATTGACAAAAATTTTTATGTAGGATATACCAATGATATAAAACGACGTCTCAAAGAGCATAATAGTGGCCAAGTCGATTCAACAAAGTATAGAAAACCATTAAAACTGATCTACTGGGAAGGATGTTTAAACCGGAATGATGCAACAAGTCGAGAAAAATACCTGAAAACCGCATGGGGTAAAAGATATATAAAAAACAGATTGAGAAATTATCTCACGGGGTAAATCGTGCCCAAGATATTTTTGAACAAATCTGAGATCAACACCTGCTTCAAGCAAATGGGTGGCGTAAGAATGACGTAAATGATGAACTGATACCTTTTTGGTGATACCGGCAGCCACTTTGGCTTCTTTGAAAGCGATTTGAATACTGGAAAGCGGGAGTGGTTTATCAGCAAAGGGCATTTTATTGCCACCGCGACCAGGTGCTGGGAAGATCCATTTGGGATTGCGATGAGTTTTCCAGAATTTACGAAGCAATTCAAGTGTACGTTGGGGTAAAGGGATATATCGATCCTTGTTACCCTTCCCGCGATGAATATGGACAAACATGCGATCAGAATCGATATCAGATAACTTTACCCCGTGAGATAGATAATATATAGTTTTAGTTGGTTAAAGAACAAACAGAGCAAATGTAATAGCACAAAAAATAACAAATACACTTATCTCACGGGGTAAAGATGATTGCCTTCTTGCAGTCGCAGTCCCAGAGAATAGATTGTAAAAAGACAGGCTTGATGATGAAAAAATCGTACTTTGCTCATAATTTTATGTACCTGGTCCTGACTTAAAACAACAGGAAGTGTTTTCACTTTTTCGGGTCTAACGAATCGCAGCGTTGTCCATTCTCGTTGCAGCGTATAGGTGTAACGGAACACCCCGGTTCAGGCACCCGGATAATGTCCGGCTCTATACTCAGAGTCTATGGCTGAAATTCTGCAGATCAATCGACACCCATTTTTCAATATCCTGTTTTAGCTTGTGAAAGACCTTGCGCATATCATCCGCGTGGATTTCCAACGGAATCGGACGAGGCGTATTCAAAAAATAGCCGGCATTGTAATCCGTGATTTTTTCCTCCACGACCTGAAAATCCAGTGGATAGAGCGAAATATGCAAAAAGCGTTGCATCAATCTTGTGATCAGGGGTTTTTGACTGACATAGGCAAGCTGGAGATCTGATGCCTGAAACGAATATTGACAAATAGCCGCCACTAATGCCTTGATGACAAGAATGCTGTTTGACGCTTTTACGCTTGAGCTCACCAGTTTGCAAATCTCTACGACCTGGTCCCGTCGATAATCACATTGTTCTTGACTTTTAAAACCAAAATAATATTCGATAGGCATTTCACCGTCAGCAGCACTGCAGAGACCAACAGTCCCGACGATATCTCCGGATTCCACGGCGATGAGCATCGGTATGGTCAGCTCCTCCGCATCGAGACATTTGCAAAAGCCATACTGTCGATACATCTCGCGGATAAAGTGCCTGACCTGAGGCGTTTCATCAGGTGTGGGCTTGCGTATAGTGAGTAAAGACGTCATGAATGGTATCCTTTAGATGCAGATCAATGCTGTGTGTGAGAATCATTGGCACGGCTGAACCGCAACCTGGCACGGGCAATCCAGCTGTAGAGTCGGGCAGTCCAGGATTCCGACATCTGGTGGGGAGCTGAATCGCATCGGGCACACGTCGTATTGGGACGGTAGCGTTCCTTTTTGATCAAAAGCGATTCAATGGAATCGTTCAGGATCTGACCGAACGGATTTCGCGCCTCCTGATCGTTCGGGCATATGGAACTGCCGTCAGCTGCGATGAGCAAATGACCGTTCTGCAGACAGGGAAAGGTATAATTCTTTAACAGGTCAACGACATCCCGAAGGTTGGGATAGAATTTTTTATAGGAGGTGATCATCTCTACGGTGACATCATTCACGGTACGATGATGGTACCGTTTGAAAAAATCAGGATAAAAATCGATGGTTTTAATTCGATTGCGCACCAGTCCGGTCCGATTAAACGAGGTGACAAACAGAACCAGATTGAGCGTGTCGAGTCCCGCATCCCGCGCCTGTCGCGTGAGAAACTGGATGGTCCGGTGGAAGTCCGGTCTTATGATATCGCGTTTCGGCGGCGAAATATAAAATGCAAGCTCCCGTATCCGGCCGGCGGCTCTTTGTTCCATCATTGCCCGAATGCCCGGGATCACCGTTTCCAGCAGTGAAGCGCCTTTCGTCGCGTCCTCCATCATCAGAGCACCATAGTGCTCGGGGACCGGGGTCGGAAAAGAGACTGCGAGGCTCACCCGATGGGTCGTCAACGCCGAGACAATATCCGGATCCAAAAGCGTCGATCCATTGGTCACGACCACCAAATCGGGTACAGGCACGGCGGCCTTCCAGTCTCGACGCATCTGTTCAAACAGACCGAGACGTTCGGCAAACGCTGGATGAAGGGTCGGTTCTCCAATACCCGATTGATGAATCCCTCTGATGTGAATTCCACGCGATGCAGCGATATGGATTTCCCGGATAAGCTTTTCTGTCACGGCCAACGGCTGATAAATTTTGGGACCGGTGTAATGATTTTTACCAATACCACAGAGCGTACAGTTATAATTACAGATGCCGTGGCACAGACTGTTGTTGATTAACAGTGACCGTCGGGTACGCATTTTGGGGGACAACAGATCCACATTTTGTCTCGGGTTGGTGACGTATTGCATCTCCCCAGACATCATTCTGCCATGGCTGTGACCAGCTGTCGTTCCAACTGTTCTATTCGAGTCACAAGATCTTTGATAACCTCATTTTGTGCAGATACCGTCGCCGACAGATCTCTCTTGTTTTCCCCAGAACGAACAAATGGATGCAATCCAGCATGATCCAGTTGGTGTTCCTTGTCATCGGATCGATAAGCTCCATCTGGCAATCGATTCATGGAAAAGATAGCATCATACGCGGTTTGAAGATTCTCGGGATATGGGGTTCGATCATCAAACGCGAGCGCTGACATTCTATTGCGAACCCAGGCACTTCCGCCACCAAGAACCCGAAACAGATCCATATACGGTGCAGTCTGACTGGGGCTATTGGATCCGACCTGGAAAACAATGTTAGAATTGTCATCCGGATCATTATCATCAATATCCGTAAAAAGAAAGATCCGGCCTTCGGAATAGTGTCGCATAATACCATTCGTGACCCCGATCGCAGCTTTACAACCTTCGTTTTGATTAAAAAAACCGATCGACGGAGTGCCATCATTTTGTAGATATAATTGATAATTCTGCGTGGCAGATTCGGCATCCGGACCGATGGTGACAGGATGGGTAAAATGAGATGTCGCCCCGTCCGCATAGATCGCATATGTCGCGGTATTATCGGCATTGACTCGCAGCATCGCCTCCCCGGGATCCACCACAGAACCGACATTCATTCCCCCGTTGGCACCCACATAGTCTGCCACCACCACATCATTATCCACTTCCACAATATTTTCCACATACAGATCCCCTGCACCGCTGGCAGATCCAACGCTTCCGGAGCCGCTCCAAATCCGCACCTCATCGCCACGCACATCCAGAGCGCCGGAAATCGAGGAGGTCTGGATACCAGCCGCATCGAGGATGGTGATGGTATCCGTGGTCAGATCACCGGTTTCCTGCGATGACCCCAAAATCGCATCGGCGTTCTCGTCAATTTGCATCACCACTTTGCCGCTCGAGTTTTTCACGGTCAGCTGGGCATAGCTCAAACTCACGATCAATAGAATCGAAAAAAGGTGTATTGCTGTTCGTGACATAATAATCTCCCATCGTTTTGGTTTATCTTGTTTTTTGCTCATTTTTTCATTTCATATGGTATCGACGCATCCCACAGACGTTTGCCGGTTGGCACTCGTCATGCCTCCTCAACATAAAAAAACAGACTTTGTAAACAGGCGCAAAACCACTCTTTTCATCAACTGGTAGGAATTTTGATTTTCCCCGTATAGCACTAAAAAGGGGTAAATACGCCTGAATGAGACTCCAATACCAGGATGTTAGAGTGCCTTTTCTGCTTCTGGATACATTTTTTGCATTTTTTCTTGTCGTTTATTTGCAATAATA
>WJME01000146.1 GCA_014728115.1 Candidatus Zhuqueibacterota bacterium
ACCGATATCAGGGCAGCTGCCAGAGTCAGCCCCCCGGCGATCAAAAACGGCTCCACGCCGATGGATGTCCGGTAGGCAAAGCCCTGCAGCCAGCGGCTGGCGGCATAATACGCAGCCGGCCAGGCAATCAGGTTGGCCGCCAAAACCCAGCGGGTATAGCTTTTGGTTAAAAGCGATACGATCCCCAGGGAACTTGAGCCCAGCACCTTGCGGATGCCGATTTCCTTAGTCCGCTGCTCCACACTGTAAGACGCCAGGCCGAAAATCCCGAGGCCGGCGACAAATACTGTCAGCAGGCAGAATGACACAAGCAGATGAGCCAAGCGCCGTTCGGACTCATAAGACAGGAAATCCAGCTCATCCACGAAAGCATAATCAAAGATTTGCCCGGGCAGCATTTCAAACCAGATTTCCCGAATCTGGGCTAAATCTTCGGTCTCGCTTCCCTTCGGCAGCCGCACCACCAGGTTGCGGGAAGCCGCGTCCGCAGCATGCAGGACCACAGGCAAAATAGGGGAATGGATGGAATTGGTATTCCAGTCCTTGACCACTCCGATCACCCGGAAAGCCTCCTCATTGCGAAAGAGAATTTGGCCCGCCGGACTTTCCATCCCGAATTCCTCCGCGGCCTTCTGATTGATCAGGACGCTTTTCTCATCGGCCGTACGTCCTTCCTCAAAGTTGCGGCCGGAGACAACCTCCAGTCCCATGACCGCTACAAACCGGGCATCCACGCTCTGGTTTTGAGCCATATCTCCTTTTTCTTGCCGGGTTGCCTCGGTTTTATAGATACCGATATTGCGGTTATTGCCGTAGGGGAAACTGCCCGCATACGCGGCATTGACGGCATCGGTGCGGTTTAAAATCTGGTTCCTGAGAATGACCGCGTTTTTGAGCCTGTCTCCTTCCGGATTACTGAGAAGAATTAATCCCTGCTGGTCATAACCCGGATCCCGCATTTCGGTGAAGCGGATCTGCTTGAGCACTACCAGGGTCCATGCGATAAGGACTACGGCTATAAAGAATTGCACGCCTACCAGGATGCGGCGCAGTCCGCTGCGGGACGCTTTTCCGGTCCGCGCGAACGGAAGACGACTGCAGCCGGAAAGCGGGACATCAGAAAGGCCGGATACGAGCCGGCAAGAAAACCCACCAGCAGTGTTAATCCCAGAATGCCGGGCAGGAGCCAGGGGGTGGAAAAAATGCCGATATTGAGCGTCATCCCCAGGTATTGATCCAGGCGGGGCTTAAACAGCGCAAACAGACCCATTCCCAAGACCATAGCCGCCCCGGTCAGGAGCAGAGATTCCATCAAAAACTGCCGCACCAGCTGGCGGCGGTTGGCCCCGCAGGTTTTGCGGACCCCGACCTCTTTCATACGGCCTGATATCTTGGCAGTGGAGAGGTTGATGAAATTAATGGAGGCGATGATCAGGATAAGCAGGGCGGTAACCGCGAAAATGGCGATCCGGATGATCCCGCCGCCGGAAACGGCGATATCATTGTTCTGCCCATGCATGGCGTTGTCGATATAGATCCGGCCGAACGGCTGCAGATAGTAGGACGCGTCTTTTTGTTTCTCAGATAAATTCGCCCGCGCCAGGGTAGTGATCTTCTCCTCAACAGATTCCGGATCAGCATGTTCCTGCAGCAGCACAAAGGTGGTGAAAGAGCCCCAGCTGTCCCACCGGGTCAGGGCATCGGCGTGCGTCTGGTTTAACGTAGCGAAGGATATCAGCATGGGGGTGCGGAGCACGGTGTTGGACGGAATATTTTTCATAATGCCGGTGACTTTAAAGTCATGGGTCTTCCCGACGGTCATCCGCAGGGTTTGGCCGACCGGGTCATTATCGCCGAAAAGTCTTTCAGCTGAGGCTTCAGCGAGGACGACACTGAAAGGATCATTCAGCGCGGTATCCGGATTGCCTCGCTTAAGGGGCAACTGGAATAATGTGAAAATCTCCGGCTCCGCGATGTAGACCCGCTTGAGATCGAATTCCCGGCTGTTGCTTTCCAGCACCAGGTTATGCCACCGCAGCAGGCGGAAACTCTCTTCCACTTCCGGAATGGACGCCTCGCAGGCCGGGCCCAAGGGGCCGCCGACAACCGCATTGGTTATCAGCTGTCCGCCCATGGGAAGGCGCCCGTTTATCCGGTGAATGCGGTCTTTAAGCGGGTGCATGTTTTCAAAGGTCAGTTCATGAATGACAAACCCGGCCATCAGCAGGCAGGCGGCCAGCCCGACTGCCAGGCCGGTGATATTTAAGAAAGCGTATTTTTTGCTGCGCAGAATATTGCGGTAAGCGATTTTAAGATAGTTTTTCAGCATAGCCTCTCTCCCTATGTCGCATACATTCACCAAAATGGACGCATAATACGGCAGAGTGGTTGCCTAAAAAAAAAGGCCCCGGCGGATAAAAACACCGGGGCCTTTAGCCTGAACTATTCATAAAAAAATTGCGATGTTTTTGCAAATTCTTTTTTATCAGCGATTAACATGATTTTTATTGAAAGTTCAAATTGAAAGTTTTTCATTTGCACATTTATATTATAATCGCAATTTTTTTACCCTTCGGGCGGGGTCCTGAGGAGCGAAGCGACGTGAGGAACTTAGACGACTTCGTTCTTGAGAATCTAGTCGTCTAAGGTTGCCACGGCCTGCTCCGCAGGCCTCGCAATAATACTATGTTGCAGCTCGTCGTAGTGAAGTACCACAACTTCCTCGCCGCAAACCGAAATATGCGGCAATCTCGGCCCGTGAATAATCCAGGTTAGATAATTCTTAATACATATCGGGAGAGGTCTGCGGAAATTTGTTGTCTTTCTCATCAGGAATATCGGAGATCAGACCTTCCGTTGTCAGCAGCAGACCCGCGATACTGGAGGCGTTCTGCAGGGCGGACCGGA
>WJME01000147.1 GCA_014728115.1 Candidatus Zhuqueibacterota bacterium
AAATCCATAGAGGTTCAATCAACATGTTGAATTAAACATACTCCCCCAACTTCTCATGCAGCCTTACCATCGCCATTGTATCCTGCCCGCAATACTCAAGCAAATCCGCCTTCACCTTCTCCATCTCCTCAGCCGAATACCGGCCCATCGCCATATACGCAAACGCCGCCATCGCGCAGCTTCCGTCCCCGATTTCAAGCCCCTCATAGCTCATATCAGGCACAAGCGCCGGAAGCGTCGTCTTAATCGACGTCTTCCCGTGAAAAGCCGGATGATAAAACCCGTCCTTAATTATCTTTTCAAGGTCAACAATCCGCTCAATAAGCGCCTCTAATTCCCCGGCCAAATCCGGAAACAGCTTTGCCAGGCCGCTAATGGTAGTCTTCTCAAAGCTAGAATATGTGACAATGCTCCCCTCTCCCTCAAGATCCTCAATGAGCTTTCCCGCAAGCTCGTGCCGGCAGTCCATTGACGGGTCCGCCAGGTACTGGAAATGCTTCTCAACCTTTCCAAAGTCTGAGCACTTGTGAATCGAGTACTGTGTCGGAATCTGGGTATAGGGAGCAGTATCAGGATAAATCGGTATGGCCGTCATCATGGTTTCAAAATCCAGATAAAACGCAGGCCATTCGACCGAATTAACCAGGTCGCCAAAGTTATCCGCAATCATCGGCGCATTCGTTTTTACACTGCTGTGCACTTTTCTTTGGTTAGCAGTAAAGTCAAAATCTGCCGGAATGTCCCCAATCGAGAAAACGCCCATCTCTTTTAGAAGCTCAAACTTCTTTGCCGATAATCTGGGCAGTTCAAAAATATGATTCTTAATGCCCTTTCCGGTGCAGTCCGGAAAGTACTCACAGCCCTTGCAGTCTTTTATTATCTCAGCTTCCGGCTTCACCGCCCCACCGGTCAGCCTGTCAATCTGGTCAATAAGAGCTGAAAACTCCATCGCTTTAGAAAACGCATCATCGGTGTGCTCAATCTCAGTGAACAGCTCAGCGTCATCCATTCCGAGCCGGTAGTCCTTTGAAATCAAAAGAAGCGAGGCCTTCTTAATCTCAAGCCGTGCCTTTTGGCACACCATTGCCGTATATGACAGGTCGTCAACAAGCTCATCATCATCGTTAACGCTCGACTTCACTTCAATCAGATGCCACCCATTCCCTAAGCGTTGCAGCACATCAGCACGCGCAACATAATTCCCGTAATTAAACGCGCCCTCAAAAATAACACCAACATTCTTGTCAGCCAGAAGCTCGCGCATGCGCACCACGGCCCTGTCTGAGTCACGCTCAGCCACCAGTTCGCCACCGGCCAATGCATTACGGGCACGCCTGCCAACTTCAGCGCCCTCTTCCATCCTAAACCTTGCGCCCATGTCAATTACAGGCTCTTCCCCCGGCTGAGGATTCCTCAGCATCCACCCCAGCGCCGGGCAGACAACCGCATTAAGAAAAACCTCTTTAGTAACTCTCCCCATGTATGTCCCTTTTTGATAAATGGAGCACAATCGTAAATATTATAATGAAATATATCAAAAAATGCAGAACATTTTTTCTAAGCGTCTTAAGAGAAATGAAAGCATAATCTCAGTTAAGATGTATTATAGATTAATCTTGTGTAGAAATAGACATAATATTAAAATCTTAGAAAAACAAATTCTTTTCAAATTATTCATGAATTATTTCTATTTGAGTAGAATGAGCATATTAATGATGAGATAGTCTTTATAAATGACCATTGTTACAAGAGCATTATAGATGTATAGACGGAGGAAGACAAAACTTTAAATAATATGAATGTATATCTAGATTATGATTACTGAAAAATACAAGGTGATTATATGGCAGAGACGATAAAGATTAAGATAAACGGAAATGAAATAGAAGGTGAAAAGGAGTTTCTTAAACAAATCATTCATGATTTACCCAACATTCCAAAATCATGTAATACTGAGCAGAAGTATAATGCATATACACAAAGTAATGAAATCTCAAATGCTAAGTATGAAAAATCAAGAGGAGAAGCACCCTCTACATTTGAAATATTTGATTTCATAAAAACTCAACCCAATTTTGAACACAGTACAAGCTCAATAGCAAGGTACTTTTATGGTTCTGAACTTGATTCCATTAATCATAGAAGTGCATATAATAGATTATTGAAGAGGATAAAAAAGGCAAGGAAAAAAATTTTGGAAGAAAAACCAAATTCAAAATGGGATAGTGAAAGAGATTCAAAAAGAGCAGAAAGGTTCCGCCTTGTTAACGCATGAATATGAGAGGGGAAATGGCAGTAAGTCCCATTCTTACATAATGGGTAAATCCGCCATTTCCAACATCATGATACTTTATCAAGGCTATCTCTCTTTCCTCGCAATAATATTGCTATCCAATATTTTATATAATTGATATTTTTGATTTTTATCCTTAAATGTGCTATTATAAAATAATTATACAATCTCGACATCTTTTCGTATGGCTACTGCTCATTACACCCACTTGGTTGGTTAGCATTAGTATAATTGCGAAGCAAATCACTCTCTTCTGATATCCTGTCTTCTTTATTCGAGTTTAAATGTACATGAACATGAGTTGCACCCTTACGTCTGATACAATCAGCCTGATGATGGTTCTCCATGCGTTCCTTTAAATCACCCTGTCCGATGTAAATTGGAACCCATTTGTTATTTGCGTTCAGTTTTGTAAAGATATAATTCCCGTCCTGATTAGCATCGAAATTTACAGGTAATTCCCAAATAAAATATTTGTATTCTTTACCGGAAGCACCTATCCAGTAGATGGTTTTATGCTCGCTCATTTCTGTCTCCTTCGAATTCAAGTATACAGAGAATAAATGGAATTAAAGGGACGAAAATGGTGACTGCATTGGATTGATCAGAAACAAATTACACAATTCAATTTTAGATTTCCATTTTCATCCCTCATGATTATTTCAATTAGCGACTACCTAGCTCCTGCAGGTATTTTCTTTTTCCTTGGCCTTGCATTCATTGCACAGGTCATATGAAGGTCTTGATGTTCTTTCTTCATAGTCGCTGGTAGGCCATCTTGAGCAATTCCTGCACCAATGCCATGTATCGCTACCTTTTTTCTTTCTGTATGTAGCCATTTGTAAACTCCTAATTTTAGGTTAATGATTTAGTGACGATTATCTTCAATTTCAGTCAAGGAGCAGGTGGTGAGCGGGCCGAATGGTATAAAGACAATTGTTGTTGAGCTTCAACTGCAACATTGCAACTAAAAAAAAGCTTAGAATAAACTGGTCTGTCCATAATATTCCTCTCTTGAAGCATGAATAGTGTTCTCGTTTGAGATATAAATCATGTTTAACCGTTGAAGTCTTACCGTTAATGCAGATATAGTTACTTCAAAATCTTCGGCCATTTTGTATAAATTCGGCCAATTCTTCAAATCTAAAGAATTGCAGTATTTCAAAATTAAGGCTTTTGGCATAAGCAGTGCACTTGAATATCGATTAACTGCACTTGCAACTGTAGGTGTATCAAAATGTTTTTGTAATTCGAGATATTTTTGTCGATACTCTGGATTAGAAATAATTTCTTTGATAATTTCTATCTTGCCTTTAATAGTATCCCGATAGGAAAAATGCGGAACAATATCGAAACCCTCAAACCTGGGATGATCAAGGGTTGATTTATCTACAAACAAATCCCAATGGCCTAGCTCATGACCGAATGTGAATCTTAGAAGGCCTGGTTTTTCATCGAACAAATGTTTCTTATGCTCATTTATCAGGATTTCTCGATTTACTTTTCGGAGGGCGCCAAAAGTGGAATCCGTTCCTATACCACCAATCTCCTCCCAGACAATATGTAAATCAAAAAGATTTTCTATTATCAGTTCAATTGGCACAGGTGGTACGCCAATATCACCATATTTATCTTGATATTCGGCCAGCCTGATAGACGTAATTTGTTCGATATCTTTATTCCGGTAAAACTTCAAAAATCAGGTCCCCTTTTCTCGTTTACGAATTTCATCTTTTATTAGATACATTATATCTTGCCAATCCTTTTCAGTCAAATCTGAATTTCGAGCAGTCCTAAAAACTTCCTGTATATGTTGATTCTCTATAATCATATTTTTCGCTGATGAAGGAATTTTTTTTGCTAGTAAAAGCAATTCATCTGATTCATCCTGATTAAGTTCTAAAACTGCCGCAATATCTAAAATAGTTTTCTCGCTTGGAGGAGACATTCTAGAAGTCTCCACTTTACTCAGATATGTAAAATCTATTCCTGCTTTTTGTGCTAATTCTCGTTGAGTAAGATTTCTTTGTTTACGTAATTCTCTTAAATGCTCCCCAAAGGTTTTTTTATTCATTTTGTTTATAATCCCATAGCTAGAACAATTATTTAGATCAATATACGTAATTTGCAGTTGAATGTCAACATCTATTTTTAAATTATTAATAAAAAAAGCGGGACATGCCCGTTTTGAGTCCCGCTCGTTAATATTCTTCTAAGCTTTCACTTTCAATATTTCAGCAAGGGCGATTAGCGCGCTGCTGTTAAAAGTCGTAAAAAAGTACCAGAATATCGTCTTTGGCAATTCCCCCTTTTGAAATTCTAAAAAGGGAACTGAAATAACCAGCAAATAAAATAAAATAAATATTATGAGATTACATATTTTCTCACCATAACCTTTCTCCTTTCTCTTTTTCTTCTTTTTACCCTTTTTTGTACTCTTTTCATTTCCACTTTGAAAATGATTATGATTAAAAAAATTAAACTCGCATTTAGCGAGATTCTTCGGTGAGCGGCCGCTCATCGAGCATCCTCGGCATGAAAAGCATTCTTATGGACATAATAACCTCCTTGGTCAAATTATGTATAAGGTGAATTAGGGTAAACTTTTCTTTTTCTAAAAACTAAAATTAATTTTAAATGACAAATGTGAGACTATAAACAGTTCTGTAATTTTTCTATTCTAATAATTTCTAAATTACCGCAGAGCTGTCCATAGCGAATTAAGAGGGTCGGTGGAAAGATATAAAGCGGTATCAAAATAATTAAAAAGCTAATTATGGTTTCTTTAGTATCATTTCAACCTCCGTGTTTTAAATGATCTGCCAACAGGTCCTACCAAATTATACAAATATTCAACGTATAAAGCAACAAATATCTGTAAAAAATGAAGATTACCTTTTGCTTCCAAATCAAAAGGTCGGTAAATCTCCGAGATTATCTGATTCCTTTTTATTGGCATCAGTTCTGATATATTTTTTTTCATTTACCTTAATAATATGTACATCTTCTCCTTTGTTCCATTTATCATCAGAGTTTTTTGTAATTGTTACGAAAGTATTCCCGGAATCAATTTTACTTGCAACGGAACTGCGGGTCCACTCAGAAGCTGAACCTATCGAATCTTCCTTATCTTCATGAACTTTTACTTTGTCAATATGTGTTTCATCTTCATCGTAGCGAACCGCTGAAATACAATAATCTGCCCATTTAGCCATAATTACACCTCCTTTAATTTTGTGCCTGTTAAAAAACTGAATATTATATATTATAAATACCATTTTTGTTTTGACTTGCAGACTACTCTCATATATATTATCAGACTTTCCCGCCCAAAAGGAACAAAATTCTATTTTTTGTCTGTATATCTTTTTTAGATAAATGACACAGCTGTAAGTATAGTACGGTCAAGGTGATCTGGTCGCAGAATAAATTCTCATTTTCTGTATGAAGTATGATCTGGCGTGGCCTGTTTTTGGCGGATATTTTTGAGACGCCATTTTGGTATAACGCCTTTATCCGCATCATCATGATGATTACCACATAACAAAACCAGATTATGAACTTGGTTGTTTGATGGATTACCATCAATATGATGAATCTTTAAATTTCCTTTTTTGCCGCACTCCTGGCACTTTCCACCGGCAATATCATATATTTTGTTTTTTGTTTTTGCAGAAATGGGCACTCTCTTTTTCTTCCTGGATTTCTCATCGTCCCTTAAAAGTGCAACTCCAAAATCGCTTATCACTTCAAGAATCTTCCTGGTATAATAAAATACCTTTTCTCTAAATTGAATATTCTTGATACAAGCTGCTATAACCATGCAGATTACGATAAAGATAATCCCGAATGACACCAAAAGAAATTCTGAAGGAATGTAACGCTGAATGATATATGCAATAAAAAACAAGAATACCGCTCCAATTACCAACGGAATTATTTTGATTCCGGCTCCTTGTTTTTCCATGATAATATATTAATCGAATTAAATAAAAAATTTCAAAGTCCAAAAACGCCACTAACAACGAATTCACTTGACAAATTCTGCGAAAATCTTTATTTTTCATTATATACATAAAGGGAGGGCAACCAAATGAGCGGCTTTATAGAATTCCCCATGCGGGACAACCTTTTTGAAAACGAAATCACACACCAGATTATTGACGAATTCCCCGGCATCAGCCCGTTTCGGATAGCAAGAGAAGTGCACAGGCTATACAAGCGCTACAACCGGCCTCTCAGAATCCCCATGGATTACATCGGAGAGGTCGACCACGACGATCCCAAAGTCAGGGTCTCCTCAAAACAAATTTTTGGAATATACAAATCCTACAGAACAGAGCTCGAACAAATAATGAAGGAACTCTTCATTGAAAACCTGCGCCTAAGGTTTGGCAAGATGGAGGCCCACCTGGACGACGATGTTTTGTTAAATTAAGCTTCCAATTTGAATCGTATTAATTCCAAAATACAAGTTGCTTAATAGAAATCCATTTAAAAAACAATTGCATAATAATGATTATGTTGGGTTAGGGAGTGTATAGATATTTCTAATGAAATTAGAAGTATACCCCGTCTAAAGGTAATCCATACACCCCGATATTAATTGAAATTATAGGTGAAATGGTTTATAAAATTGACACTCCCTTCCCGGCCCAAATGTAGAAAGGAGGAAGCAAAATGGAAATTTTTTCGGCATTGCCCATAATCAGCGGTAAAGCAGCGGTTTTTGGTATGCTTGGATTGGCAGCATTCTGGTATTTGACCAAAAGACCGACAACCTCAATTTTCGGAGCAATGCTCAGCGCTGGCGCATCATTTCTAATCTGAAAAGAAGCCAATTGGCAGGGAATACCAAAACCCTTATCATTTTCTTTTTTCTTTTCCTTTTCATTTTTTAGCTGCTATCAACAAGCTTTATAATAATCATTCATACCCAATTCTTTTGCAAGGACTCGACTAAATCTCGCACTATCAATAAATTTGTAGTGAATCCCGCTATGACTTTTCCAGACAGTAACAAAGAAAATTACCGAAAATATCAGACCATTCAAGTCACTGTGAGCACATTCAATTCCTTGGATAATCTCACCTCTTTCTATTTGATAAGGGCTATCAGAGACCAAAAATAATGATAATTGATTTGTCGAGTACTTATTTCCATTCTTTTCTTCAATTACCTTTTCAACCTGGCTTGCCCAAGTATTATAATCACTTCTGGGTTTTCCAAATCGTGTAATTCCATTTCCCCGTTTAAATTTCCTTTCATCTTTGTCATCTTCAGGTTTTGGACGAATCCTTTTTACTTCAACTCCCTCTTGACAACCATTTTGGTCAGTTAAAATAATATCAGGAGCTTCAACAAATTCAATTTTTTGTAAATTAACAAGTTTCAAAAAATGATATCCAGCTCTTAACTCTGCTTCAATATCTTTTTTCTGTTCTCCTGCTAAACTGTTCATCGTTGCAATTCTCGCCTCAAGCGATTTTTGATCAACTCGCTTATCTCTTCTCAATTCATCGATTTCATGCATATTCTTACTCCATAAAAATACAAACAAAAGATAAGTCATTTTTTAAATAAAATCAACACGGTTGAGTAAGACTACATAATCCAAATACTCAAACCAACCCCTTCACATCCTCGATCCTCAGCCCGAAGTAGTTTACTATCCTCTTCAGGTTCTCATTTATTGGCACAGTCCTGCCCTTCTCCCAGTTAACAACCGTCATCTCATTCACGCCTAGAATCTCTGCAAGCTCTTTTTGGTAAAGACCTTTTTCAGTCCGCTTCTTCCTTATCAGGTCGCCAAACGT
The DNA here is from genome assembly GCA_014728115.1 of Candidatus Zhuqueibacterota bacterium. GTDB lineage: Bacteria > Zhuqueibacterota > Zhuqueibacteria > Residuimicrobiales > Oceaniaggregativiventaceae > Oceaniaggregativivens. Next base: position 8,111 of record WJME01000147.1, read on the forward strand.
CACGACCTCAATCTCATCCGTCCGGGAAATCGTGTAATTTATCTCGACAAAGGCAGGTAAAGAGCAGTCATGCTCGTTGAGGTTGGGCGACGCACGGACAGGGATTCATGGCTGCAGCGAGCATAAATGTGGCCGGATAAGTCAGGGATAACAGTGCTCTGGATATCGTTACCTGGCCGTCCTCTAGAGGCT
>WJME01000148.1 GCA_014728115.1 Candidatus Zhuqueibacterota bacterium
GATCGCTTGAAAAGCGCGTCTTGATTTTTTCCTGAGCGAAGTGTATATTCAATGGGCCAAGTCAACATAAATATGTACCTTCAAATCACCACCTTATTTTAATAGCTCAAAATTCCATTTCCCGCTGAACCAAAACAATAACGAGTAAACAGAATAGCTCAAATATTATTTATTTTAAGGATGATGAATATTTTTTAGATCCATATTGTGTACAAACATTAATATATATGAATCCTATTTTTTATGGAGTCAGGAAGAATTTTGAAATAAAAATGGCATCTCGTGTTGTATGGGATGACTTTCGAAATTATAATATTATCTTTGTAGGGTCATTTAAAACGCTTGGTAATTTTAGCACCCTATTTGATAATTTACATATAAGGTATGAACTTTTTCCACTTCCAAACAAAATAATCATAACAGATTCTTTATCCAATTCAATGGAAATATTTAACACACTAATGTCAAAACAACCTCCTCTTTACCATAGAGAATACAGCATGATAGCAAAAATGCCAGGGCCTAATAACAATGTCATACTCATCCTCTGTGGTTTTAACTATATTGGAGTAGAAATGGCTTTAAAAACAGTCGCTATTCCAGAACGCTTAAAAGAGTGTGAAGCAAATTTAATAAAAGAGTTTGACAGTATACCATCATTTTTTGAAATGGTGTATCAAGTGGAAGGTTTCCCCAAAAATAGTATGTATTGCAACTTTTTAGCTGCTTTTGAAATTTCAGAAAATTATAGTATTTCAACTCCATAAAATTCTCATTAACAAAGCCATCTGGATCACCATCATCATTATCAGGGTTTAGACTTTTAGCCAAGTTAAGTGGCCTCCCCTTCGTCGTTTGTCTAAAAGAGTTGCTCAACACTAGATCGATTTGCTGCCAAACAAAATCAAAGAGCAAGGTCTCAAAATCAAAATATCAAAGAACAATTCATGGCTATTCCAATAACAAATTCTAATCTTTAGAACAGCAGACAGATAATGTGTTTGTACCTGCCTGCCGTCCTGTTTTGTTGGGAGGTTATTTATTTCTCTCAGTTATTAAACTCTTCCTATAGTCATATGACACTATTTAACCAGCAACATTTTTTTTGTCTGGCTCATGTTTTGCGTTTCGAGCTTGTAGAAATAAATTCCGCTCATTACTTTTTGACCGGCTGCGTCGGTGCCATCCCACTGCACTGAATTTGCACCCGCGTCCATCCTTTCGCTGACAAGCGTCTTTACCTTCTGGCCTATCATGTTGTACACAGTCAAGGTCACGTTTGTGGCTTTTTGCAGTGTGTACGCGATGGTCGTGGTCGGATTGAAGGGATTGGGGTAGTTCTGGGACAATGCAAAATCAGAGGGTTTAACCGCGGATTTGTTGTCTACACCGGTAGTAAGCCAATCTTGCCATTCCGCCTTTTTATCAGGATACCAATTCAAATCACCCAGGGGAAATCCTCCTTCGGCCGCTGTGTAAGAAGCCGCTGATGTTCCATAACTCAAATCCACAGAGTCCGGCGCAGTCCGATTCATAGTCAAATATTGGTTCTGATCCCAATATCCAACATAATCGTCGATAATATATAACGGCAGTTCAGGCGCATCGACAAACACCAGTTCTTCCGTGTCAAACGGGTTTTGAGGATCATCTACAATAGAGTTTTCGAATTGCGAACACATCCATTCTTGTGGATAAAGTGTATCATTCTCTGCAATCTTGTTAATAATAGCTTCGTCCATATAGCAATTATTATGGTGCATTACAATTTCAGTATCCGTTGAGTCGACACCAAAACATCCAAAAACTCTTATTCCTTCACTTCGATCATAAAACACTTCTGTCAACCGGTGTGGAGCAAGAGCTTTGTCTGATGAATAATAATCTTCCGGTTCAGCTAAAAGCAATTGGCCGTCATTTTTGCTGGGGCGACGCATAAAATCAGATCCCAAAATACCGGGGTTATAAACAATATTGTTTGTAAACTGTAAATCTTCTATAATCCCAAAAGTAAATCCCGAACGATAATTAGCGCCAATAACAAATGTACAGTGATCAATCACGGCATAGTTGATTGGATCGAGTCTGCCGGATGAGGGCAGATGGCGGATCCAGCGATCACCATTATTGATAAAGCTGCAATTTTGAATAAATAGTGTATCCGGGCCATATTGCCTGCAATCAATAGAGCGCCCTTCAGAAGGCCCTTCGGTTTTATGATCATCGCACCAGACACAATTTGTGGCAAAAAACCGGATGTCCGGCGCTTCAAGCTGACAGGTACGCTGATCAAAATCTTCAAACCAGCAGCTCTCGAATACAGCACGCATTTCCGGCGTATCGCTCCAAACAAAGGCTCTGCCAATATCTTTTTCTGCAAAACCTGAAATTCCTCCATGAAAATGAATGTTCTGACAGGTTAAATCAGCCATTACACCCATCGCTTTCTTATCCACAGTTCCATCTTGTTTGACCAAAAATGCGACGATGGGTTTAGGACCGGTGGTTGCTTCATCTGCCTTGATAGTGATGCTGGTATTCACATCTATCGTGGCCTGAAAATAATAAACTTTACCTCTTTCAAGGATGATAATGTCACCATCATTTGCATTCATGATTGCATCCCGAATGGCATTAACCTCATCCGTGGGACGTATTTCAGCAGATTGGACATAACTTACAAGCAGTAAAAGCATTAAAAAAGATACAAAGACTGTAATTTTACTTTGAATCATGACTAGCTCCTCTTTTAAATGGGTTATTGTGATTTGTTAAAACAGGTTTTCTTGCACCTCCTTTCTGGGATTTTACCATTAAGTTGACATGTACATTTCCTGCCACTAGTCTGTTTAATATCAATCGATACAGTCCTTTTTCAAAAACGATACTGAATTCCAAAATCGTACATGGCTCCATAAAAATCCAAATCCGTTGGACGCGGATCATTACCCAAATAAGCGCCTTCGCTTTTATTGGTCAGATTGACTCCGTTTAAAAACAAACTAAAATGTTCATTAATGGTTTGTCTCACGGATAAACTCCATCGTGTGAATGCACGGTCCCAACTGTCTAATTCTTCTTGGGTATAGGTACCTGAAAGGCTTTCATCCTGATATGTCATTGAAATTCGCGCTGATAATCCGCCAATGTCATAACCAACGATGAGATTGGCAATTTGCGCCGCCTGTCCAGGTATTCTACCCTGGCGGGTACCCGTTATGTAATTCGTTTGTACTACCGGTGGAAATGTGGTGCGATCAATGATGGTCTCGATTTTAAAGTAAGGAAAGTGTGTTTGACTCCAAATACGCGAATAATTGGCGTTAATAACGATTCCCCTTAAAAACCCGGGCAAATAGGCAAAATTAGTCTGCAAGTCAATTTCAAATCCTTTGGCGGTGGATTTCGGACCGTTCTCAGGTCTGTTTACTCGCCTGCCGACATAAGTTAATTCACGCACATTACC
>WJME01000149.1 GCA_014728115.1 Candidatus Zhuqueibacterota bacterium
CCAGGGACCGAATACCACACCTCCAAACCAGGGGTAACGGGCATTGACGTGTTTGTAAAAGGCATCGAGCCATGAGGCAGTGGGACGAAACGCCTGCGGCGACACCCAGATTTTGGCCTGCGGGTGATAGGAGTGCAACACAGTAGCCACCTGTTCCAGCCAGGCAAACAACGGATCAGGATGCAGATCCCCTGGATCGCCGCCCGGTACGAACAGGGCATCCAGCCGTTGCAGAGCCTTGAATACCCGATGCCGCTCTTGTAGTTCTTTGTCGATGGAATCGGGATGGGTATAATCTTCCCCCATGTTGGGATACCACATCCAGACATCCAGACCGTAGGAATCGCTGATACGGGATTGTTCAGCCATCATCTGTTGAGCGGAAAGTTTCATGTGTTCGCTGGTAAAATCATCATCGGTACGCGGTGGCATGATCTCGATGCTGTTGGCGCCAAACAGAGCCAGCTCGCGAATGTATTGATCGAACTGCTGAACCGTCCAGGCATCGTAGGAATTGGTCTTTGGCCGATAGCCCAGCTGATGTCCCCTTATCGGGTATCGGGGGGTTGTGCTCAAAGCCAGCTCTTTGGGTAAAAGAATTTGGTCGGGCAGCAGTATGGATTTGCGCAATAAACGTCCCACACCGTAGAGCAAGCCCCGTTCATCCTGTCCAATCACCAGGGCGACAGGCTGGTTTTCTTCTTCCAGAACGATCAGCCGAAATCCCTCCGGACCGGGTGTTTCAAGCGCTTGTAATGGTTCGGACCACCGTTCCTGCCAATCCCCCATTTTTTCTGCCAGAGCCATAAAGATAACTGGTTGGGTTTCGTTCCATGTTTTGCTCGCCTCGAGGTCGATGGAGGTGCGTTTGACGATTTCCTGTTGTAAAACCTCAACGGTTTTTTGTGCAATCGCAGATTCCAGTCCGGAGGTAATGATGATCGCCTGACTGAAATCAGCCATATCTTGTGAATGTACCTGAGCAAACAAAATTTGTGCGGCCAAAAGTAAAATTAAAGTGAAACTGCGTCCCATATAGCCTCTCCTCTATTTGATAATCCCATAATATCGTCCCATCCAATAGGGTAACAACCAGAAATGACCATCACTTTCCGTATGTCCTCCATCTCCCTGAATGGCCTGAAGGGGATTTCTGTCCCAGCGGAAAAAAGAGATTTCGCTGGGCGGTAGCATACGGGAGGTAGTTACACTCTCTAATTCGGGATAGCGCTCAAGCTGCACATCCTCGCGCTGAGTATTGTCCACACGCCAGCGCACCAGATCCAGGGGCACGTCACGCAGATAGGCCATCGAGGCGTCGAGATGTGGATCGAATCCGGTAAATGCGGCATAGGTAAAGTTGAAAAACGGACTGTTTTCATGCGCTATGCCGCTATACCAGCGTTCAAAGCTTTCCATATAGACCGCACGTATCGCCGGATCGTTCTCGCAGGTCAGCAAGCAGGGATAAGCCAGAGCGAGCAGCTCGTCGTCGATATGGGTGATCATCGAAGGATTGAAATTCTTGGCCGTACGCGCGTTTTCGAGATAATGGTGGTTATGGATGAGATCGAGATAAGCCTCCTGATATTTCTCATCACCGCTCACATGATAGGCGAGCTTGAGATACGAGAGCAATTCCACTGAATTGATGCCGCGTTCCGGCGCCCAATCCGGATCATGATTGAGCCGTTCCGGCGCCCACACGCCCCATTCTGTATGTGTGCCATCGATATCTTTGAGCACATAGCCGTCGGCCATGAGCTGATCCATGATGCGGCAGACATGCTCGGAAACCTCTTTTTTATCCTGTTCATCGGCAGCGAATTCGTAAAAGATAAAATAGCCATACATATGTCCGGTGATCTCGTCACTGCTGGTATCGCCTTTCCACAGCCACTTGCCATCCGCCGAGGGTCGCCAGCGCTGTTCAACGATTTTTTCGCGGGGATTGTCCACCAGGTTTTCCGCGATCTGGCGAGCGCTGTATTCGCGGTTGGGATCCCCGATTGGTGTCCAGTCAGCCGGAATGACTGTCCGCGCCACAAAGCCGGGGGTGTTGGTCACGGTCTGAAAAAAGCGCATACACTGAAACGCCTTGCGCGCCCGTTCCTGTGCAGCCCTGTCGCCGGTGGCAGCATAACGATACGATTCCATGGCCATGGTCATGTTGGTGTACTGACCGTCGTTATCATCATCGCGCGGCCGCCAGTTTGAGGTGTCACCGGGACTCGCCAGCAGCACTTTTTCCACGATATAGGGATCGCGCACGTGGCGATCCAGCATGATGCGGGTAAAATGATTCGCTTTGTCGGCCAGAGTCATGCGTTTTTGTTCGATGGCGCTGACGCCGGCAGCCGTAGCGATCCAGGCTGTGCCGTTGCTGTCGAATTCGATATCGCGTACATTGTCATCCAATAACCATCGCCGGCTGTGCCGCACCGACCAGGCTTGACCGTCATAGCGGCTGACACCCTTTTCTGTTCCCACCCACATGCGACCGTCCGGTGCAAGGCGCAGGCACTGGACATGAATGCCGGGAACACCATCAGCCGGACGAAATTCGCCGATGCGCAGGTTGTGACGGTACCGGGTGACGCCGCCCAGGCCACCGACCCAGAGAATGCAATTCTCGTCCCTCTCTAGAGCCGCTGTGGCCGCGCTGATAAGATCAGACTCGGACTGATACAGCCTTGTTTTATTATTCCTGACATGATAAAGCCCCACGCCTGTGGCGATCCACCACCCTCTGTTGCCATCGGGCATGACCTCACGGATATCCCGCGAGGTTTGCATCTCTGTCTGTTCCACCCCGCTGGATGTGATCACAAATGCGCTCAGAGGTCCCCAGGCATGGATGCCGGATTCATTCTCGCTGATGGCGGTAATGGGCTCAATGATACCGGTGATCTTGTTCAGTCGACCGGATTGACTCTTATAGATTCCGTTCCAGGTCCCAAACCAAAGGGTATTGTTTGTATCGCGGAATGAATCATAGACAGGACCAGCCTCTTCCGGCGGTAACATTGCATCCCACGACCCATCGGCTTGCAACAGACAGATACCACTGGCTGTGCCGGCCCACACCCGGTCCTGCGCATCGATGACAAGCGTGCGCACATCAGCGCTTTGATCCCCGGACATCGGATAGGGCCGGTGGATTTCCTGTACAAAGGGCGTATCCCCGACACTCTGGGCCATGGCCAGCAGGGGGAACATTAAAACATAGAATAATTTTTTCATATACTCTCCGACTATAGGCCATCAGTACGTTAATTACGTTCTGACGTTCGCACGTTTTAACGTTCAAACGCTTAAACGTATCCTCTTGTTATTTCAATACTATACGGTTCCAGGTCAATATCCCGATCCCCGGCCTTGACTTGCACCGAATAATCGTTATAATTCAGCAGCGCCAGCGAACCCTCCTGCAGGGCGCTGACATAGACCTCGGAAGGTTTTTCCACACGCAGCATCTCTTGTGTAAGTGGATCGAGGTCGGACATGTTCAGCAACTGTTGTTTGATAAAATCGGCATAACGATGAGGCGGTTCACGGTCGCCGGGATCAAAGATGACCTTGCCTTGTCCGGTCTCGTGCCGCAACCAGCCGTTATACACCGAAAAATTGTTTTCGACGCTTGAGAGGGGCATCTTGCCCCAATAGGGATAAATGACGGTTCCTCCCCTTTTCACCCAGCGATCGATGGCTTGCAACACCTCTTGTTCCACAATATCGCTCCACAAAAATACCAGCACTTTGTATCGATCCAGGGCTCCTTCCAGGATCATGCGTTCGCTGCAAAAATCGAAATCCAGGTGCGGCCGCAGGGCAGCGACACGCTGGTTGAACGAAAACGAATAGAGATGCCGAAAGACGCCGTCATCGAGCTTTGATTTGGTATCCGGATAGAGCACCGCCACATCGATGAGCGGATCCTGGCGCTGGTCCAGGAGGGGCGAGTAGGTGAGCCATTTGTCAACGGCCTGATCATTCATGAGCAGATTGGGATGATAGAAAAACAAATGCTCGCCATTGTTGACCAGAATGTTATAAATCCGAGCCACCACGCCGCGGGCAGAATTGAATCCGGCAGGTTCGGAGCCAAAGGGAACACCATAAAACCGTGCGGCGCTGGACATCATGCGGGTGGCATAGAAATTCTGAGCATAACTGTCTGTTTCATTGGTGGCGCGGATGCCGCCGTCGATCTTGACCATGCTGGCGGTTTGATCGGTAAAATCCGTGCCAGACTCTACAAAGCCCCAGCCGCCGGCAGACTGGTAGATTTCGGTTTCCGGCATAAATTCTCTTGCCCACAGGGCCCAGCGTTCACACCAGTCGGTCATGGCCCACATGTACCAGTCCACAAAATCCTTGCGCTGGCGTTTGACGCCGGCAAATTGGGGGATAAAGGTTTGGATATCGTTAAAGTTTTGATATTCGCTTTTCCAGGCCCTATTGAGATCATCGATAGAGATATACCTTGTTTTCAACCAGCTCTGAAAGTGGGGTGAAGCAAAGGAATCCCCGGCCCACCATCCGATATGGATATGCATGGGTTTGCCGGCATAGCCCCAGTTACCGCCGGCCGGGTATTGGGATTCGCCATAGTTGCCGCTGGGTCCGAGCCGTACTCCCAATAGCGCATCCATGGGCTCATAATGTTCACCGAATGATTTTAGAAATCCTTTGACGAAAGGCGTTTGATTTTCACAAAAAATGGATTGAATGGCATTGCCTTGATTGTGTTCGAGACATTTGAATCCAGCATCCAATTCAGAGCCGTAATACCAGTCGGGTAAAGCGTATTCCGATCCCACGATCAGGAGAGGAAACCACTTCAAGCCATAGCGTTGTGCGGCATTGACGACACGATCATAGTAAGACCAGTCATAGACCCCCTGTTCCAGTTCCACAAAATTCCAGGCCACATAAGTCTCGACCCCGTTAAAGCCCAAAGCTTTGGCCACGGGTGCCAGTTCCTGCAGGGACCGGAGGGAATGATCCAGGCGG
>WJME01000150.1 GCA_014728115.1 Candidatus Zhuqueibacterota bacterium
AAGGTACACGTCGGATCCATGGGGTAGCGGCCAAAACGCTCTCCATAAATTGCAAGCCCTCCTTTGAGAGCATCATTCACCTGCAGGCGAATCCGGATAAATTTTTGTTCTACAGATTTCTTAAACACCAATGCGTCTACAGGCACTGTGATCAGTTGCCCAAAAGAGCCTGCTTCCCTCAGATAGCCATCGCGCAGCTGACTGTCCCATGACAAGATTCCCCTGTGGTCAGCAGCATCGTCAAAGAGATCAAATTGCCCAACAGGTTGTTCGTTGATATAAATCCGGACCGAACTGGGAAAAGGCTGTTCATCTGTCATAGGATACGAATTGCGATTCAGGCTTGGATCGTGTGCCCCCCTACCACGCATATAATCACCTTCAGTCTTGCCGGCATCGGCTCGATCTTTGCCGAACAGTTGCTTGGCCGAAGCCTCAAAGCGCAACGATGCAGATGCTATCGATTCGACCGGCAAATCCTGAGGCCATTCCAACTCGTATTCAAAATAGCCTGACCCCGCCCCATTGACCTTGAGACCCTCCAGTACCTGCCACTGTTTTTCACTCCATTGTGCTTTGGAAAATGCATCGGGACGGAAACGGAGATGCCGCATCGAGGGCGTCCCACGAACAACCTCATCTCGCTCTGACGGCCCGCTGGTGACCAGATAGGAGGTAAAATTTTTCTGTAGCACTGCCCCCACAGGATCCAATAGGGCGGTGCTGAGAATGACCAGCCCCGGTTCATCAGGCATGGAAATGTGCATAGGCTCCAATTCCTCACTCATCCATGGTCGGTAGGGAATGGTTATTTGCCACTCTTTAAAACGATGATAGTTGGCGAGTTGATCCCATCCAAACAGGCTCACCTGTACAGTCGCCGAATCCCCCATATCGACATCGGTCATAAAAGACGCATAAAGAGGGACCTCGATCTTTTGACCGGGTTTCACATGCTTGCATAGTTGTCTCTCGGTTGTGAGATAAAAAGGAGAATGCAGATCTCGCAGACTCATTCCCGGAACCAACTCGGGAATGCCGGTGAATTTTTGTGATCGATCGTAACGGTAGTATCCGTTCCATTCATTGATCACGTCATGGTGTTCGGTGTATAACCATCCACCCACCCTGGGGTGACGTCGGAATTCATTGATCATGATATGATAATCCCAACTCCAATCCACATCGCCAGTACTTCCTTTATACCCCCATACATTTCCGCATTCAGAGTTGATATTGGGTTGTTCACTCTGAGAATATCCTTCGTAAAAATTCCATTTTGAGCCGGGAAATGTTTTTTCTGACACACTGGCCAGTTTGTCGCGCCAGGCATAACCGGGAAGGTATGCGTGCCAGGTATTTAAATCGGTGACCACATGATCTTCTTTATTGGGTGAATTGTCTTCCACGAGGCGTGTAGGGTCGAGCTCTTTGGCCAATCTCACCATAGAGACCACCCACTCCCGGGTTTCTGGCAGATATTCCTTATCAGTGGTCAAGCCCCAGGTTTCGTTAAAGAGAACCCAGGAAAAGATTGATGGATGATTGAAATCCCTCTCGATCATCTGACGCATCGCATATTCGGTTTCCCTGCGCATTTCCGCATCCGGGACTCCCCAGCTATTAGGCACATCAGCCATGATCAGGACACCCAGACGGTCGGCCCAATAAAGTTTTCGCGGAATGCCTATTTTGACGTGAATGCGCTGACCATTGAGGCCAAGACGACGGGTTCGCAATATTTCATCACGCATAAATTCATCGCTGGGAAAGGTATAATGCCCCTCTGGATGAAAAGCCTGATCGAGAGTCATTTCGAGATAAACCGGCTTTCCGTTCAAGGCCACATAGGGAATGTCGGTACCCGGAAGATCGACGACCTCGATACTCCGCATACCAAAATAGGTCTGAACGACATCTCGATGTTCTTGATGTAAATGTATGGTCACCTCATACAAATAAGGATCATCGAGCTGCCATAATCGAGGATTCGGAATGGGAATAGTCCATTCAGCTCTATCTTTCCCTTTCGCAATGGTCTTTTTGATCGTACCGGGTTTTATATCCGGTGAGGCGAATTCAAAGTCCACAACCAGGTCGCTTGGTGCCGTTTTATTGAGAGTCAGTTCTGCGACGACCTGATGACCCTTGATATCCGGTATAAAATGAAGGGTTTGGATAGAGACCTCCGGTCTGGCTTCCAGGTATACCGTTTGCCAGATACCTGCAGCCCGGCCATAGCCTTGTTTACCCTCCAGTTTGAATTCGTGGGCAGTGTCATCCACGCGCAAGACGAGGTTCTGTTCTTTACCATATTGAATCCAGGGTGACAGATCAAATTCAAAGGGTGTATACCCCCCACGGTGCTCACCCACGAATTGGCCATCCAGCCATACCTGTGTATGCCAATCACATGCACCGATGATCAGCACAGGTCTTAATCCTTGCCAGGTACGAGGCACGCTAATGATTCTTTTGTACCAACCGATATCGGCCTTATCATCGACACCGGACAGTTCAGATCCCCATGGAAAGGGAACCAGAATATTTTCATCGAATTCGGCCGTGTCCCTGTACCATTCTCTTTCAACACCCGAATTGTTTTGATCAAAGCGGAATTGCCACGTGCCATTAAGATTCTGCCACAAAGCCCGCTGAAAATCAGGACGGGGATGTTCCGGCAAGGGGATCAGCGTGCTATTTTGGGCATAACTGGTGCTGAACAAGAGAACCAGTGACCATATCCATCTGACAAGCTTGATCATCAAAAGACTCCTTGTTAACGATAAAACGCCTCAATATTCCAGTGACCGGGCTCTGCGATAAATTGTACAGTATCGTCAGTCTGCCGGTAAAATGCAAATTCCAACAGAGACTCGCCCTCTTGCTGGCTATGGTAGACAATCTGATCATTTACTTTGATGTTATTCAATACCCGGCCCTGAGGAATGGGAATAGAAACGAGTGCACGGGTATTCAGGGGGGATTGCAGGATCATACTGAGCATCATTGTCTGTTTTTCGATCTCCAGGTTGATAAATCCTCTGACCGTGTGAACGCGACAGTTTACGTTTTTAATGCTGTTACCCAGGTGTGGATGGACGTGAAACATTTCATAACCTGGCATGACCGGCTCGACGCCCGCGACATATTTTGACAACAGCGTAAGGGGGCCTCCGCTCCAGGCATGGTTTGCAGTGCCACCGCCAAAACCCTGATCTCCAATGCCCCATCCTTCCCACAGAGTAGAGAGCTCACTGATCACCATGGGCTGGTAACGGTCGTGCATACGGGAAAGTGCATCGTCGGTGTATCCCATCATAAACAAAGCTTGTAATACATACTTTTCCATATAGGGGCTGGCATGATGCTGTTGCATAAGCACGCGACGTACTTGTGTAAAGTGTCGGGAAGGAACAAGTCCGGCAACAACAGCCAACGCATTGGCTCTATCATCGGTTTCTCCGTTATAGTCCGATGACCGGTACTCTTTACCTGTCCAAAAGGTATCATGAAAATTGGCTCTTAGCTTTGCCAAACGGGTTTCGATCTCTGCCAGATCCTTCTCTCGTCCCAGGAGTTCTGCCATATTGCGCAATCCCTCGAGTGCCAGAACGTACCAGCCATTATAGAGGATATTCATATCTTTATTCTTGCCCCAGTCTCCCCAGGTCCATCCACCCTTACGAGGGATGACCAAACCCTTCTCATCCAGCTGCCAAACATTCAACAGATACGTGCGTGATCCTCCATAGACAGACTGTATCGTGGTCCGGTCGCCTGTGTGCATAAAATAATTCCAGAATCCATAATAACCGACGCTGGCCAGCATTTGCATCGGTAACTCTTTGTCATAATTCCCGGAAGGAACAGGGGAAAACAAGGTCCCGTCCTCACGCTGCCAGTTGATGAGTTCTAAAATAGCCTTTTTGGCTAAAAGATGGCTTTTCGGGTCCATGGCATAAAAGGATTCTCCGATCTCGATTACGGCATCTCCCCACCACTGGGCTCGCTCGCGATCCGGACAATCCATATAATTATCACGCATGGTCACATACAGCGTGCGCTGGGCTTTATTCCACAACCTGTTGAAAAAATCAATATTGCATTCAAATTTTCCTGTAAACTCGGTATTATATCCTGACTCACGATATCCCAGTTCAAGAATCTTGACGTCTTCGGGAAAGGTATAAAAAACGCGATGACCATTCATCCAGGCAAGACATTCGAATTCCTGTAAACCTTTGCGGGTAATATATTCACAGCGGACATTCTCTGGTCCACCGCCCCGATAATGATCTGTGCGTATATCAACAAACTGTCCTTCCTGGGCCATAATCTTGAAATAAGGAGTAACCTGAGCATTGTAAGGCAATTCAGCAGCAATGGGTTCACCTGTGCTGATTTCGGGCCAGGAACGATGATTTCCATACGCCAGCAACCCACTATTTTTCCATAAGGGAATGGGACGGGCAACTAAATGATTCCAGGGATCAATGGGCGGATATCCCCATTCATAGACATGGTCCCAAAGAGAATCATCAAATTCCGGTAACATCCAGCCAATCAATTCTTTATTCGCGTTATAATGAATATTGGATTCCGAGAGTCGATAATTGGGATGAGGGGGAGTGCTCTCGCCAAAAGCCGGATTTTCGATCACTTTCCAGGAGCCGTCACTGACAATGGCAAAATCTGATGTAATACATTCAAAGAGCACACCTGCCTTGCCACTGTTCTCATGTGCAAAGCCATTCTTGCCGAAAAACCACAGCAAAAGAGCGATCGTATTGGATCCTGATTTCAGGTGAGGAGCCAAATCCACGGTATCATAATAGGTATCTCCTGGCGCAGGACCGCGTTTCAAGCCCCCTTCAAAAACCACCATTTCGCCATTGATATAGAGCCAGTATTTTGAATCCACAGCAATCTTGGCCTTTGCCCAGTATGGTTTGTCGGGGATGTATACTGTCTTGCGAAAACAGTACCATGAATTTGCAGCCGTCGTATCTCCAGAGTCGGGTGTGATCCACATAGCCTGCCATTCCTGGGCCAAAGCACTACCCATCAGAGTCAGAAATAGCAATGCGAAACGAAGCATATTACCCCTTTTGTAAATATCAAAATAACCATCGTAATCTTGTGATATGCATTTTTCTGTTTATCTGTTGCACTTTATTGTACTGAAAACTTGTAAACACAATGATGAATATAGGGTTCACCAGGTTTTAACACCACAGAAGGAAATTGTGGTTTATTGGGAGAATCCGGAAAGTGCTGGGTTTCCAGGCACAGTGAAGAGCGATAAGGATAAGCCACGCCGTTCTTGCCCACCTTGGATCCATCTAAAAAGTTTCCAGAATAAAATTGCATGCCTGGCTGGTTGGTATAGACTTGCATGGTTCGGCCGGATTGTGGTTCATACAAACGAGCGGCCAGTGACAATTCTCTTTTTTTGTCAATAACCCAGCAATGATCATATCCCCCTCCCCGCTCCAGCTGTGGGTAGGCCTGGTCGATGCGATCGCCGATCCGATGCGCAACGGTGAAATCCATTGGCGTCCCTTTTACGGGTCTGATTTCACCTGTGGGAATCAACCCTTCATCGACGGGCAAAAAGAACGCTCCGTTGATCGTCAATTCATGATCGAGAATGGACTCGTGATCATGGCCGGCCAGATTAAAAAATGAATGGTGTGTCAAGTTTACGATGGTGGGCTTGTCTGTGCTGGCAAAATAATCGATTTTAAGCTCATTGCTATCGGTGAGACTGTAGGTCACCTTGACATCCAATGTACCCGGGTATCCCTCCTGACCATCAGGAGAAACATAATTCAATTCCAGCGCATCTGCACCCTGGACCCGGGTCTTGTGAGCATGCCAGACAACCGAATCAAACCCTTTATTGCCACCGTGAAGATGATTTTCTCCATTATTGGTCGCCAACGCATATTCTGTATCATTTAGGGTGAATTTTCCATTCGCAATTCTATTGCCATACCGTCCGATCAATGCCCCGAAATATCCAGGATTATCAATATAATCCTGAATATTATCATAACCTGCAACGATATCTGCCATTTGTCCGGTGCGGTCTGGCGCAAACAAGGAAACCACCCGGCCTCCGTAATTGGTGATCTGTACCACCATACCTTGGTTGTTCTCCAATGTATACAGATCTACCGATTTACCCTCGTGTTCTATCTGAAAATTTGCTGCATCGATTAATGACAGGCTTTGTTCTTTTTCACATCCCAGGAGCAAAACAACAAATAACAGTCCAATAATAGTCAACGCACCCTTCATGATCACTCCTCGCGCTTTTTAATGAGGTTGTTGAAAATGAAATTATATTGTTCGTGCACCAAACTCGCCATATGGTTATATTATACAATCAAAAAAGGGTAGATGCAAACAAAAGAAAATGGAGAGAAGAAAAAAACGAGGCATCAAAAAAGCACTGTGGGGATCAATCATTTGTTCAGGACAGTCTAGCAGGATACAAAACTTTTGACACCTTGTTGATGCCCCGCATGGTATTATTTTCTGACAACACCTATCTTGTAGGGTCCACCCTCGGCAAGTAACTCATAGCCGGATTCGTCTCCGATGAGCACTAAATTTTGTTTGGGCTCTTCGTGAATCCATGAAGCGAGAACCTGACCGACAAAGATAGTGTGGTCACCGGTATCCATCTGCCCAACAAGCTTGCACTCGAAACTCGCAGCGCATTTTTGGATCAGTGGGGCCTTTATAAAATTGCCCGGTTTTTTACTAAATTGGCACATTTCCATCCGGTCGGTGTCTTTGTCCTGGGGAGACCCACACGTCAATACTTCCTGAGCAAGATTGGCACCAGGAACGGCTATGACAAATTCGTTTGATTCGCTGATGCATTTGTGCATATAACGTTCCTTGCCCACAGCGATCGCAATCATCGGAGGTTTGAATGAAGTACGCATCTTCCATCCCGCAGTCATCACATGAGGTTTTCCCTCCGGATCGATGCTGGTTACCAGAACCACGCGTTCCGGTGTATTCCATACTGACATTGCCTCTTTAAAAGTCACTTGCTTCATCCTTGGCGATTCCTTTCGGTGGTCTATTTGTAGAGATAGTTATTGCAATTAACCAATACAGATGCACTGATATTCCATAATATTCCTCTTTCATATTAAAAATAGGGCATTGCAAAACGCAAAAAGATTTTGTATTGTTATCATTATTGACGGGAGAAAGAGATGATAAAGTCACGCATATTCAAAGACATCGATCCGACCCGACTCGATCATGTCATTGAAAAATTCAAACAAATTTTCGATGTCGATCCGGTAGCTGTCATACGGGCTCCTGGCCGGGTAAATTTGATCGGTGAACATACCGACTATAATGGATATCCTGTTCTGCCAATGGCTATCGAGCGCGATATTCTCATTGTTCTCAAACCTAGACAAAAACCCCAGATTCGAATTGACAATACCCTTTCAACTTTTGGAGCGAGAACATTTTTTTTAGATCAACCCATACACCCTTTTCACAGAGGGGACTGGGGAAACTATATCAAAGCCGGAATTCATGGCATACTGGACTTGCAAAAGACCTGGCAGGGATTCGATGCGATGATCGACGGGTCCATCCCCCCTGCATCAGGTCTTTCTTCCTCTTCTGCTCTGGTGGTTGCCTCTGCCCTTGCACTCTTGTATTGCAATAGGGTCGATCTGGATCCTATCGATCTCGCTGTACGTCTGGCAGAAAGTGAAAAATTCGTAGGTACGGCCGGCGGTGGCATGGATCAAACGATCTCTTTGAACGGTATTGCAGATCATGCGGTAAAGATAACCTTTTTTCCCCTGGCGATTCACCCCGTGCCGTTGCCTGATTTTCTTTCGATCGTCATCTGTAATTCGATGATCAAAGCACCTAAAACAGAACACGCCATGATCGAATATAATCGCAGACCTCTAGAGTGCCAAATAGCGACCCGAATCCTGGCTGATCATTTTTCCAAACTCTTTGACCGGCCTGTCAAAGCCACTCGGCTGGCTGACCTGGATCCGCAAATATTGCACATCTCTTATAAAGAACATAGTCGTATCTGCAAAAAGGTTTTACAACCAAAAGTCATGTCTCTGGACCAAATCCAGACAAAATCGGATTTTTCCAGAGAGGAACTCTTGAATGAATTTCCGCTTTTACGCTCTTGCGCTGACATTTTGAGCCAAAAAGGGTTTCCATTGGCTGCCAGGGTGCGTCATGTTTATTCTGAAGCTCTTCGCGTCGAATCTGCAGTGCAAGCCCTGCTCGATAATGACACTCGTCTTTTTGGTCAATTGATGAATGAATCACATGCGTCATGCCGGGATGATTATGAGATCAGTACACCCGAAATCGATACACTGGTGCATATTGCACGTGATGCAGGGGCAATGGGTGCGAGATTGACGGGTGCAGGATTTGGTGGATGCACGGTAAATCTGGTTGAAACAGATCTTGTGCCAGCTTTTACAGATCGAATATGGCAC
>WJME01000151.1 GCA_014728115.1 Candidatus Zhuqueibacterota bacterium
GAACGGGAGTTATCTGTGACTTATCTTTTGACATAGCGTATCCTCCATGTGGTTTGATTTATTTTTCGTAGAATAATTTTAAACCAAAGGATACGCTTTTTTTATTTAAAAGTCAATCCACAACATTTGAATATAACTCCAACAATTGACTGGAGCTCTTTTACATTCGGTAAACGCCAGTCTGAATACCCGGCAAATTCTACCGTCTCGGCAAACTCGAGAGCTTCTTGCCAGTTTAGTGTTCCATCATCTTGAATAAATTGAGACATCATGCTATTAAAAATGTCACTGCCACTATCTTCTTGTGACCACATGAGCCCGGTTGTGCTGTCTGTAATCGTTCCATCACCATTATCAGAAAAGTTGTTAACTCCATAGGCATCACCGGCACGTACAAGCCTAAGATACCAGTTCCCTCTTGTGCCTGATTGAGGATATCCTTTGATTCTGCCATCAGCAAAATTGACTCCAAAAAAGGCTTGCATTCCACTCATGACCGTGCCCACATACTCGGTCGAAGAGATGAATTGTACATCAATATATCGAGACGTAGGATCACTCGGGTAATCAAAATCAAACACTTTTGTATTGATAAAGGGCACAGCGTCAGAAGGTGGTGTGTTTGAATTGACATTCCCCGAGCCTTCATTACCTGTAAAATTAATCAATGAAAAGAGTTCTTTTATTGTCGGAACCCGCCAATCAGTATAGCCCCCTGTGGTCGCTTGTAAAGCCAAAGCCTGAGACTGATCGTAATCACATCGTATATAGCCTTTCTCCCATACCAAACCAGTGACGTTATCAGTTACGGTTCCATCACCATTATCTGTATAAGATGGTTGAAAATTCGAATATTGGGCATCTTGACCATAATATGCGCTGCCAACACTAGCGGGGGTGATTTGATTACTATTGTCAAAACATTTTATTTGACCCGTATCTACAATTTTGTAAGATTCCCCATAAACCAGTGTGTTGCTAACAATCACTATTAAGACAATTGTGATCATTCTCCAAAATTTTGTTTTAGTCATGAAAAAAGTCTCCTTCCAAGTATTCCTTTTGTATTGTAATATGACTTTGCGGTTCTGTTTATTAGACGTTAATTGCAAAAGAATCTTGTAGTATAACATTTTTTTTAAGAGATTCGTTGAGGACTGTTGGCAAAAATCTTGAATTTTGAAACTAATCGAATGTCATTATCGCCACAAATTCAACTTTATCATCCCGATCAATTCAAATTCAACAACTCGGGATAAAATAGTTTTAGAAAAAAGATAAGCATCGGTGCGGCGGAAAGAGGTACTGGTGGTTGCGTCGTGATATTACTGGGCTCTATAAACAGATACCGTTTTTCTCTTGTGAATGCATATTATTTTTTGTATCGTATGCATCAACATTGGAGGAATGATGAAATGAGAACAACCTTAGATATACCCGAAGAGCTTTTATCTGAAGCGATGAAAGTAACCGGAGCAAGGACAAAAACCAAAGTAATCAAACAAGCACTTGAGGATATAATTCGCAAACACAAAATTCAAAAAATAAAAACTTTTCGTGGGAAACTGGAATTAGATCTTGATCTCGATATGTTGAGAAAGCGGCAGTGAACATATTAATCGACAGTTCGGTCTGGATCGATTATTTCAGAGGGGGTAAAAAATCTGAAATAATTGATTCCTTTATCGATGAAAATATTTTATGTACCAATAATCTTATTCTATCAGAGTTAATACCTGCTTTAAATCACAAGGGACAGCACAAATTAGTTAAATTGTTACACGAAATAACCAACATCCCGTTGACCATCGACTGGAGTAAGATTATTAAAGTTCAGACCTTGTGCCTTTCAAAAGGAATAAACAAAATTGGAATTCCAGATCTTATATTGCTGGATAATGTTATTCAAAATGATTTAATATTGTATTCATTTGACAAGCATTTCAGTTTGATAAGAGAACACATAGATTTCAAGTCCTTTATGGTATAAGAATTATTCAACACCGGCAATCGGGACAGACTGCCAGCACCGCTGGTCTTTGAAAGAAACAATAGAGAGTGCAGTGTGGAAATACGAAAAGTTCCGTACACAGAAGCCCCAATCGAGCTGCTTTTGGAAGCGGATCCGTCCGTTGAAAAAATAAAAGCATATTTGCCAGGCTCGAGCTGTTTTGTAGCGATGCTGGAAGGCAAACCTGTCGGCGCGTGCGTCGTGCAATGTATCGCTCCGGCAGTATACGAGTTGATGAGCATTGCGGTTGCGCCCGAATATCAGCGCCAGGGGATCGGGTCGAAATTGCTCAGGCATGTGGTGACCACCGTTCGTGACATGGGTGCACGTCGTCTCGAGGTAGGAACCGGCACTTTTGGCTATCAGCTTGCCTGGTATCAGCGGGAGGGTTTTAGGGTGTTTGCAATAGACAGGGACTTTTTCCTGGTCAACTATAAAGAGCCGATTTACGAAAACGGTATTCAGCTTCAAGATATGCTGAGACTGGCGGTAGAGTACTGAATGATGAATTTTTGCGCTGTATAATAAATACAGAGGTATTGAATGATCGATAAATCACCAGAGATGGATCAATGGAAAGAGCTCTACGAATTAATGATTGAATTGAAATCGTTAAGCCCTTGGAAATGGTTGGAGGAACATCACGTTTTTGGAGTAGAAAATCCGGAAACAAATGAAATAGGCTTTGTCAGCGTAATGGGAGCAGTTGAAGAACATTATTCTGTTGCAGTGTATCTGGGTGAGGAAGGTCTTGAAAAATTCTGGGACTTTCAAGAAAATCCAATTGATGATTTTGCGTTTCAGCGCCTGATGGAAATACCACAACTTCAAGCATCTTTTGAGGAAAGAGATTATTTATATGAAGAAGATCGGAAAATAATCAAAAAACTGGGTTTTGCTTTTAGAGGCAAGCAAGCTTGGCCAATGTTCAGAAGTTATTCACCTGGGTTTGTTCCCTGGTTTCTATCATCTAATGAAGCAAGATTTCTAATTCACGTCCTGCAACAAACTCTAGATGTCTCGGTTCGGGCAAAAGAGAATCCTGCGATTCTTGAGCCAAAAGATGAAGGTTCTTATTTATTGCGCAAGCCCTTCCAAAATGGAGATAAAATTCAATGGCAAGATACGATTTGGCACGAACCAGCTTTAGAGCCGGAGACATATGATGTCTCAATGGATACGATCACCATCGAAAGATATAACCATCTTGACATTAATGCTACTGCGCTCGAAATTGATATATTTATGTCCCCAAGTTCTGTACATGAAAAAAACTCAAAGCCCTATTTCCCATACGTTATTATCATTTTAGAGACCACAAACGGCATAATCCTTGACCATAAATTGGTGCCACCTATTCCAAATCTAAAATCAATGTGGGAGCAGGTGCCATATACCATTCTCAATATGTTGATCAAATCCTCTATGAAACCGGAAAAGGTTTATGTGCATTCAGAGCTATTGTATAAAGTTTTGGATGTTTTAAAAAATAATATAGACTTGCCAGTTATCTTGGTTAAAGAGCTTCATTTTGCTAAAGAAGCCAAGTTGTCGTTTATTGAATTTCTGCAGAGATAAATAACCATAGGGGCTTTCGCTCTCTTGTGCGGCTTAAACCTGGCCGTACGACGCTGTTCACAGCTGAGCAGTCCGGTTAGCGTGCAATTGAAATGAATTGCATTAATCCTTAATGGTCATATATTACAATAAAAACGTGATCAGCGGTTTGAGATCCATGAGGAATAAAGATAAAATCCGAGTGTTGGCCTGCGTCGTTTTGGGAATGATCAGTTCAGCTTGTGCAAGCACCCCAGGAATCAACCCGACCAAACTCCCCGATGAGGTCCGGGCACAGCAGATCAAGGACATGAAATGGGGCATGTTCATTTGCTGGTCCTTTAGCACATTTTCAGGTCAGGAATGGACGCCAACACTGGACAAAGATGCGAGTTACTTTAAAGCCACCGGTTGTGACACCGACCAGTGGTGTGAGACAGCCAAAGCAGCGGGTATGAACTATATCCTGTTTCTGACAAAACACCATGATGGGTTCTGCCTGTGGGACACAAAGACCACTGACAATAAAGTCACCAACAGTCCGCTGGGCATCGATGTGCTGGCAAAGCTCCGCACGTCCTGCGACAAATATGGCCTCAAGCTGGCCCTGTACTTTTCCGAAGGCGACTGGAACTGGCCGCAAGCCGTCGACGGCAAAGGGGGCAAGGGGGGAACAAATCCCGAAATGAAGAAAGCCCAGCTCGAGGAGCTTTTGACTGAATACGGTCCCATCGAGTTCTGGTGGATGGACCACGCGGTTGGAACGGGTGGTCTCTCGCATGAAGAAACGGTTGAATGGATGCATTCCTTCCAGCCCAACACGTTCGTCGGATTCAATCATGGCGAGCCTGCAGGCCGGCTATGTCTGCGCGAGCGGGGTCGACCAGGTAAGCTTGGGGAAGCAGGTACGAGCAAGTACAACAAGAAAGCAGAACAGGAATACAAAGGTTACCTGGTAGCCGAATTCACCTACCCTATCTTGCCACCTCATGAGGGTGGAGCGCAGTGGTTCTATTCCCTGCCAAAGCATGACCACCTTTGCCATTCACCGGACAAGCTCTACAGCGATTACCTCGGTGCAGTGGAACACGAAAATATCTTTTCCATCAATATCGGTCCGAACTATAAAGGCAGGATCCGGGATATCGATGTGGAGACGCTGACTCGAGTCGGGGAAATCATAAAAAGCGAGAATCGTACCCAATAATTTCCTGCAGGCGACGACCTGGGCCGCGCCTGAGGAGTGACCCTGGCGGTCCTCTCTTTCTAGAGTTCCGTGAACGAATAAGAAATTTGCAGGATGCAAAACTGCTGCCTGCATTTTCTGCCAGATAAAAGAGACTGGCACTAAAGGGAGGTTGACTGCCGGGCAGACCCAGTTATGACCGGCGCTGTACGCAACCAAGCTTGAAACTCGGAGGGGATGTCACCATGAAAAGAGTGCCCAACATTGCAGGTGTCCTGCTGATCTGTGGTCTCGTGCTCGCACTCGGTCTTGAGTGCAGCGTGGCCGCCCAAGAGGGTCATTACCTGGGCGAGACGCCTCCCGGCGATCGTCCGCAGCGATTCGCACCCGATGTGATCTCGACGCCCCCAGGCGTTCACAGTGCTCCAGCATTCTCGCCGGATGGCACACTGCTCCTGTGGTCACCGATGTCCCGCACGGGAGAGACCCGGATGATAAAGATGACGGGCGGCGTTTGGTCCAAAGACGAGATTGTGGACTTTGGCATGGGGCAGGGCATCGGCGAACCCTGCTTTGCTCCGGATGGTCAACGCCTTTACTTTCTCAGTTTTAAGGCGCTGCCCGGGGATTCAATCGAACGAGCGCGGATCTGGTATGTTGACCTCGATGGAGGTGAGTGGGGGGCACCTCGCCTGATTGACGAGACCGTCACGAGCCACCCGACGCACTGGCAGTTCTCGGTGGCAATGAACTATAATCTTTACTTCACCTCAGAGGTGCAGGGAGCGCGAGGCGGGCAGGATATCTACATGGCAAAGTACGAGGGCGGACAGTACCTGACGCCGCAGGACCTCGGCCCCAATATCAACAGCGATGGCATCGACCTTTGCCCCTTTATCGCCCCTGACGAGAGCTACCTGCTCTTTGC
Organism: Candidatus Zhuqueibacterota bacterium; assembly: GCA_014728115.1. Classification (GTDB taxonomy): domain Bacteria; phylum Zhuqueibacterota; class Zhuqueibacteria; order Residuimicrobiales; family Oceaniaggregativiventaceae; genus Oceaniaggregativivens. The sequence continues at coordinate 5,683 of WJME01000151.1, forward strand.
ACGCAAGAGCAGCACCACGCGCTGGAATGAAAATAATTAAAGAAAATTAGACAAATTAAAAATTTAAGCTGCTTTATAACAATGTCATCCACTTGGACCGCAACAGCGCTGGGCTTTCGAGATTTTGGGGCACATGTAAACCTCACCTGTGCCTCGTTTAAGCCAAATAGTGTGGCGGCCAGTGATGACACGTGTTAGCACGCTAAACTAATCCATCACTGTACATAAAATAAGTGTTGCATGTTGCGCAACAAGATTATATATTCAATTATGATCAAATCATTCAAGCATAAAGGTTTGCAGCGGTATTTCGAGACAGGAAGTACATCAGGTATCCAAGCCGCCCATGAAAAAAAGATTCGAATGAGACTCACAGCATTGCACACGGCCACAATTCTTGAAGATTTAGATCTGCCCGGATTCCGCCTACATAAACTTAAGGGAAAGAAGGTGGATATTTGGGCCATAGATGTCAGTAAAAATTGGCGCATCACTTTTAAATATAGTAAAGGTGATGTGTACATTGTAAATTATGAGGACTATCATTAATGAGAATGCATAATCCGCCACATCCTGGAGAATTTATTCGAGGAATCTATCTTGAACCCTATAATTTGAGTATCAGACAAGTGGCAGAAAAACTGCAAGTGTCACCGTCAACGTTAAGTCGTCTTATTAAAGGGCAGAGCGATATCAGTTCCGAGATGGCTTTACGCCTTTCCAAAACGTTGGGAAGAACTCCAGAAAGCTGGCTCATCATGCAAAATCAATTCGATTTATGGCAAGCACAGCAAAAAATTGACATCGATAAAATCGAAGAACTGAAATTCATCTAAGCGACCGTGCTAACACAAGCATGAACCAGATGCAGCACCACACACACCTAACCCAACCACCGCTGCACTGATTATGCGGGTAATTATAGTGCGACGCGATGTCGAATAATTGATTGTTTGGGAAGGAATTATAATCCTTGTCCAAACCTGATATGTTCCTATCAGTACCCCAGGATGACATGCACCCTTTGGGATGATGAAGGGGTGTGAAGCTCATCCGATCCGCCAGCTGGCGGATACCGAAAAGGGCCCCGTGGGATAACATACCCAACGGGGCGGGTCAAAGCCGTGAGGTAGAGACCCATTCCCAAGTTCCTCGGGATTAAGGGCCAGGGTCGAGCAATAGGGTTAGATTAATCAAAGACTCGTAAGCGTTGTAATCAAGAGATGGACCTACCGGGATTAACAGGTCCATACTGTGCTTCTTCGGTTGGCACAGATGGTCAGGATGCGGGTCTTTTAACTGCCTGCACGAAACTAAAGAACCACCCCGATGCTCGGGATCTGACGATCGGCGTAGAGAGTCCACCTACGTTGCTCATTGGGTCAATTATGTGGAACGCGGGAACCCAGTACCGTCGCCCCGATCATTCGTGGCAGGCTAACCGCAAGGTGAGCTGTTGGCGGGCTGGAATAGGAAGCTGAAAGAAGCGAACGCCCTGTTGTAATGATGGGGATAACGGGTGCGACATTCCCGTCTCTGTAAAGGTGCAGACGTTCAGCTGGTCTCTGGTCACGGAAACGCTGACATAATTAGACAAAAGCAGAGAAAGCAAATGATGCCCGTTTCTACGAGGTGGTGCACTTTGTAGACCTATGGTCGATCTAAATATCAGTTAGTATTGTGAAGCAATATTTAACTGTATTGTGGGAATCCCTGCAAGGGAGACCTTTTCAGAGGCTTGAGCCGGATGAGGTGAACGTCTCAAGTCCGGTTCTAAGGGGGCTGAAGGCTGGCAACAGCCTTCGGCTACCCGACCACTATCATGCATTATTGTATTCAGGCATTCACCGTTTATTTACAAAGCTTTATAAAAAAAAATCTCTTGCTTGTTTATCCCAAATTTAGGATATTTATAAAAAGACAAAATAATAATGGAAAATGGACTGCAAAAACAGATTGTCTGGATTGGATCGGCATTAAAAGATTTGAAACAGTTTCCCGATGAAGTAAAGAGGGAAATGGGCTATGCACTCTATCGAGCTCAATTGGGAAAAAATCAGAAAAAGCCAAACCTTTAAAGGGATTTGATCATGTTATGGAAATAGTCAGTCATTTTGACAAAGACACCTATCGCGGTGTATATGTTTATAAAATGGGCACAACAATCTATGTTTTACATGCTTTTAAGAAAAAATCTAAAAAAGGTATAAAAACTTCCAAAAAAGATATTGCAGTAATTAAAAATCGACTTAATATAGCAAGAGAAATTGATAAAGGAATATGAAATGACAAAAAATGAAAATAAAGAATATACCATTGGTACCGGAAATGTATTTCAAGATTTAGAATTTGAGAAACCCCAAGAAGAATTAGCCAAGATAAAATTGGCCTCAATTATAAACGATATTATTGATGAGGGAAATTTGACCCAACAAAAAGCCGGTGCCATACTTGGAGTAAATCAACCTAAAATATCGGCCTTGAAAAACGGCCGGTTGAAAGGATTTTCTATAGAACGCCTCTTTTCATTTTTGACCAAGTTGGAGCAACATATTGAAATTAGGATAACTTCTCAATCAAAAATTGAATCGACACTTAGCATCGACATCGAGCATGTTCATTAACCAATTTTAAATTTTTTGAGTCCGTCAAATATTGGATGCATAACACATCCATTCACCGGATGTGAACACACGAATTTGTATAGCGCATTGGTTGCAAGGTTATTCGATACGCGCATTTAATAATTACATTTCGTTCACACCGGTGATGGCCAGCGTTATGCCAAAAAGAAGAAGATATATAAATCCCTAGACTACTATCAGATAAAAGTTCTTGCATTTTTCGAATTCCCTTTGTACAGTTTGATTGTACATAAAATGAGAATATAAGGAATACTTGATATGGATACTATTGCTGTAAGTGAGTTGAGAGCTAATCTAATGAGTGTTCTCAAAGAAATACAACATGGCTCAAGCGTTAATATAACTTCTAGAGGAGTAGTGGTCGCTAAACTAGTCCCGCCTGACTATAGCCAAGAAAATGCTAGAAAAAAACTGCTTGAAATCGGCAAATCTGCCAAAATTGGAGATATTGTTTCTCCCATTGACACTCAGTGGGAGGCCTTAAATTGATGGTAACTGCTGATACTCATATCATAATATGGAACGCATTGAAACCAGATTTGTTGAGCAGCAAAGCCAGAGAATTTATTGATAGAGCTAATGGAACAGAGGGTATAATTGTGTGCGAAATATCGCTCTGGGAAATAGCGATGCTAATGCAGAAACAAAGAATTGAAATCGATGTTTCGTATCTTGAGTTCATAAATTTGATAAAGGCTTCTAATAATCTCATTATGAGGGGGATTTCTCCAGAGATAGCAGAACTGTCCACCAACCTTCCTCCAGAAATAAATCAGGATCCAGCAGATAGACTTATTTGCGCAACGTCTATAATAACCAATACTGAATTAGTGACCGCTGATAAAAATTTGCTAAAATCACCTTTGGTCAGAACTATTTGGTAACTGATAAAATTGAGTTTTAAACTGTATATTCCCAACAACAACATAACTGTTACATTTAGGGCATAACGAATAAGCGTTGCACTCGACCTGAGCGCTGCGAAGGTCGATGTGCGAATGCGGGGTTGGACTAAGCCTTGTCTGGGTTGGAAAGTACCTATGGATTTTGCATTTTTACGGCAGGTTCATTGTGAAATGGATTTAAGAAGGTTTAAATATTTTCATCATAAATCTTTACGCACTCGATGAAAGGGTATCAATCTAAAAAGACTTTGACATTGCTTATAAATGCTATAAATTGATTAAAATTTATGATTTGGACATACATATCCATCATCACATTTATGATTTTTTAAAAGCTTAAATTGTAAAAAGATCCCAAAGGTTCTCTCTTTCTGGGGAGTTCCACGAAAGGATTAGAGGTTAGCAGCAAGTAAAGATGCTACCTGCGCTTTCTGCCAGACAGATGAGACTGGCATTGTATTGAGGTTAACTGTCGGAAAGCCCTGCAAGGGCTGTCTTTTGACGTGCTCGAGTCCGCCAGATGGCAGAGAAAACGATCATCCCGATAAAAAGTATCGGGACAGGCTGTCGGTTCTTGGGAGGGAATCGGGCCGAGAGGCCCGTAAGCTATCCGATCTTTGAGCCTGGTATCAGCGGGAGGGATTCAGGGTATTTGCAATAGACAGGGACTTTTTCCTGGTCAACTATAAAGAGCCGATTTACGAAAACGGTATTCAGCTCAAAGATATGTTGAGACTGGCGGTAGAGTACTAGATGATGAGCTTTTGCGCCGTCGGTTTTGTTTCAAAACAAAGCCGCTGCGAAGGACAAAAAGCGCCATCTGTATGGCTTGCTTTCTGGTTTCGTACAGCGCTTTTCGCAGTTGAGCGGTCCGGTTAGCGTGCAATTGAAATGAATTGCATTTATCCTTAATAGTCATATATTACAAATAAAAATGTGATCAGAGGTTTTAGATCCATGAAAGATAAAGATAAAATCAAATTGGTGACGAAACAATTCAAGCAGAATGTTGCAAAAAAATATGATATCCTTGATATAAAGTTATTCGGTTCAGCTGCCAGAAAAGAACAAACACAAGGATCTGATATTGATATTATGGTCAAGTTGCCAAAAGTAGATCGGGCCATTGAAGAAGATCTGTTCGATATCGCATATGATCTTGAGCTGGAATATGATTGCTTGATCGATGTGATTGTACTTTCTCAAGAATTGCACCAAGAAATACCTCTGATAAAAACTATTGAGAAAGAAGGCATCGAGATTTGACAAATGAGGAAAAGAAAGCATTAATTAGCTATCGATTAGAACGGGCGAATGAATCGATACGAGCAGCGGAATTGATGCTGGAAAATGAAATGTATATTCCTGCAATGAATCGGATATATTATTCAATGTTTTATGCTGTTCAGGCGCTTTTGATTCTCAAGGAAAGTTCATTTTCCAAACATGGCCAAGTCAAAGGATTTTTTAACAGGGAATTTATCAAATCAGGGATATTTCCAAAAGAATTTGGGAAATTATTTAACACCGTATTTGAATATCGTCAAAAATTCGACTATGTCGATTTAATCCTACCTGAACAAGAGTTAATATCAGACTATATTTGCAAAGCTCATCTTTTCATCCAAAAGTTAGCTGAATTTACCAAAAATCAAACTCTGTAGTCATAAAATCAAAATGTCTGATCAAAATGCTAAACCCCTTCTTTTCCTGACAGCAAAAGCCAGGTGCTTAAATATATTTCGTGTAGGGCTACACGAATCTTGTTTGTCATACCTTGATACTATGCTGTCGCTGCAGGGGGGAACGACCGCAGGGAACAGGAGAACTATGAAAACACCACTATTTTGGGCATGCATCATTTTGGGAATGATCAGTTCAGCTTGTGCAAGCACACCAGGAATCAACTTGACCAAAATTCCTGATGAGGTCCGGGCACAGCAGATCAAGGACATGAAATGGGGCATGTTCATTTGCTGGTCCTTTAGCACATTTTCAGGTCAGGAATGGACGCCGACGCTCGACAAAGATGCGAGTTACTTTAAAGCCACCGGTTGTGATACCGACCAGTGGTGTGAGACAGCCAAAGCAGCGGGCATGAACTATATCCTGTTTCTGACCAAACATCATGATGGGTTTTGCCTGTGGGACACAAAGACCACGGAAAAAAAAGTCACCAACAGTCCGCTGGGCATCGATGTGCTGGCAAAACTCCGCACGTCCTGCGACAAATATGGCATCAAGCTGGCCCTGTACTTTTCCGAGGGAGACTGGAACTGGCCGGAGGCCGTCGACGGCAAAAGCAAAAAGGGGGGAATCAATCCCGAGATGAAGAAAGCCCAGCTCGAGGAGCTTTTAACAGAATACGGTCCCATAGAGTTCTGGTGGATGGACCACGCGGTTGGAACGGGGGGTCTCTCGCATAAAGAAACGGTTGAATGGATGCATACTTTCCAGCCCAATACGTTCGTCGGATTCAATCATGGCGAGCCCGCAGGCCGGCTTTGTCTGCGCGAGCGGGGTCGTCCAGGCAAGCTCGGGGATCCAGGTACCAGCAAGTACAACAAAAAAGCAGAACAGGGATACAAAGGGTACCTTGTGGCCGAATTCACATACCCTATCCTGCCACCCCATGAGGGTGGAGCGCAATGGTTCTATTCATTACCAAAGCATGACAACCTATGCCATTCACCGGACAAGCTCTACAGGGATTACCTCGGTGCAGTGAAATACGAAAATATCTTTTCCATCAACATTGGGCCCAACTATCAAGGCAGGATCCGGGATATTGATGTAAAGACACTGACCAAAGTTGGAGAAATGATAGAGAGAGAGAACCGCACCCAATAGTCTCCTGCAGGCGACGTCCGAAAGGCGTGCCTGAGGAGTGACGTCAGGTTGAAATAAAGGATATAACGATGAGAGAATATGTGATTTTGAGTATTACCCTGTTTGCATTGGTTTGCTTTTGTGGAAATAACAATCGTGCTGACTCGGGTTATTTGGGTAAATTTAATAAAGATCAGGATCTCTACCTCGCCCATTTTGACTCAAAGACCGATGTAGATGATATCCATTCAGTCGCTGCTGTGACGACGATGCTGGCAGATGAACGCTTTGATAAAGTGACTTTTCATGCAGTGGCAGGGACCTATGGGACCCAAAGTGGAGCTTATGTTCCTGCTAATGATCTTTTCGAATTGGCCTTTGGACAGAATTGGTCAGATGCTCATGGCGATTTCAATAGAGCTCTGGATAAAGTCAGTTCTCTTGCTACCAAAGTCATTCACAAGGGTGGGAAAATCTGGATAGCTGAAGGTGGCCAATCAGACTTTTCTGCTGCTCTGGTCCGGGAGATCCATAACCGTTTGCCTGATGCTGACATTAAAAACTCTGTGCATATCGTTCAACATGCTGACTGGAATGAGGAGGTTACAACCCCGGAGGACCTGGCCTATGTCAAAAAGGCTGCATCATATCATAGGATTCCGGATGGAAATGCGCATGGCAACGGTACACCGGGATTTCGTAGTGATCAGGTCATCGATTGGCGACAAAACATAAATGATCCACGTCTGACATCAATATGGGAAAAGGCGATCGCCATAGCCAACACATACAATGGAGCGGAGGGTCGCTATCTGAATGAATCGATCATGAAGGGAGGACTCGATTTCTCGGATGCATCCGAAACCTGCTGGATATTCGGATTCAACAATTTAGTGGATTCAAATGAATTCTTTCAAGAGTTTTCTACCAATCTTTCAAACCAACGAAGAGTTGCACTCGACCTGAGCGCAACAAAGGTCGATCCGCTAGTAGGCGGTTGGACCAAGTCCTGATGAATCAGGATCTACGACAGGAGTGGGGTTGGGAACTCGCTGTGGATTTTACATTTTTTGACAGAATTTTCGAAACAAGCTTGAGCTCGTCTCTATATTGTGATATTTAAGAACGCTTTTGATTCGATTAAAACGGCTGATTGAATGGTTAGGGTGTTTATTGGAGTCATGATGTCAAACAATGTTGAATTAATTATTCGCAGATCCGGTGCCTATGTAATCGATGTCATTCTTTTATTCGTTGTAATAGCTCCAACTGCATTTCTCGTTAAAGCCATTTTTGGTTTTCAACCCACTACCTACAGCCAGGTTTGGATTGCAGCCATCATGAGCTTCTCAATCCCAGCCTGGTCTTATTTTCTATATAGTGACCTGTCCTGGAAAGGCATGACAATAGGAAAAAGATTATTAAAAGTAAAAGTTATTTCAATAAATTCAAATGATTTAAACTTTGGACGCGCTTTACAAAGAACTGCAATCAAGCTATTACCCTGGGAGTTTGCGCATATTTTCGGATTTGCTTTGGCGGATACAATCAGCCAAACTGCGGTTACAGCCGGTCTGATTGCTGCAAATCTTTTGATCATCATTTACTTGGTTATCCTTGTAATGAATGCCGGAAAGAAGAGCCTTCATGATGTTTTTGCCAAGACTAAAGTTGTATTGTCAAACAAGGTAGCTACCTAACCACGGCTAAAGTGGACCGCCTCTGGCAGATCTAGTCGGCCATTTAGGACGGTTGATGGTATCTGGGAAATTATAAAGTTGGGCAGTCCCGGCGTCCATCGAGCTCTCACGTTCGTTGCCCACCCGCCGCCGGATGATGGAATACAAAATTTGTCTTGTAATGAGTCATATAACATATTATATTGCAACATGATCAAAAGTTTTCGACAATCATGGCTTGAAACATTTTGGAACACTGGAAAGCATAAACGAGTCCCTCCAGATTTGTACAATCGTTTACAAAGAAAACTCGATATGCTTAATTCGGCCAAAGATATTAAAGATCTAACAGCACCTCCCTCCAATCACCTACATGCGTTGCAGGGAGATAGAGAGGGCCAGTGGGCAATATCGGTTAATGGACCATGGCGTCTCTGTTTTATATTCAGAGATGGTCAAATATTTGACGTAGAACTGGTACAATATCACGAGGAGTTTTTTCATGTTACCCAAGCATCGCAAACCAACTCTTCCCGGAGAGATATTAAAATATGAATTTCTTGAACCCTTGAATATGACTCAGCAACAACTCGCAGATGCGCTCGGAATTACCCGGGTGCGAGTCAATGAAATCATAACCGGCAAGCGCTCTATAAC
>WJME01000152.1 GCA_014728115.1 Candidatus Zhuqueibacterota bacterium
ATCTCACCCCTAACGGGGTGAAAAAATTATGGGGGTTGGATAACTAGAAATATTCTGCCCCTAGCGGGGCAGGAGAAGATACCCATCCTTGCAATTTATTTGTCAATTCGAAATCTTTTGAAGGTAACTCACCTTTGATTTTTGGCTTTAATGTTCGATGCAGAATGAATCCCTCCAGGATCTGTCCCAGCATCCCGTACCTATTTTTGGCATATTGGCACATTTTTCTGATTCGCTCAACCTGCCTCGAGTTCTGCAATGTCCCAGGTCGCTCAGCAGAAGGTGCGGGACGATCGCGACACGCTCTCATTGCTTGCTCCTCCGGAGTCAGGACTGGGGAGCAAAATGACGTACCTCTACCATTCTCCATCGGTTGTCCTGAACCCATCAGCAACATTTAAATCTTGCACCCAGCCTATCGACCCGGATGGTCCCGTTAGGGACCCAATATTTATAGCCACCGTCCCCCTGACATTTTTGGTGTCCCGATAGGGACACGATATTCTTTTGCCAGATCGGGGTGACGATCCAGACCGCAAAAAGAATATCTCACCCCTAACGGGGTGAATCAATATTGGGGGTTGGATAACTAGAAATATTCTGCCCCTAGCGGGGCAGGGGAAGATACCCATTTCTTGCTAATTATTTGTAAATTCACAACATTTAGTACGTAACTCACCTTTCTATGATTTCTGGCTTTTTTAGCCTCTATTAGAATTTTTGGATTTTTTGTATGCATAGTTTATCACTGCTATAGGATAGTATTCTAAACCCTTTTTTTTCTCTCCATCCCTTCGTCTCTTTGTCACTCAGCCCTTTCGTCACTAGATCCGTATCCGACCAAAAGACCTGTTGCTCTTGATTCCGGGATCCACTATCTTTAGGGAGTTTGTTTTAGGATCCAATCCAACGAGGAGAAACTCTGATGAATCGACGAGAGGCAATCAAAAATATGGCAATGGGATTCGCATCTGCCGGTTTGGCATCCTCGGTGTCTGGCCGTTCAGCCGGTACGAACTCTAATGATAAAATCAGGGTGGGCATTATCGGCCATACCGGCCGTGGCAATTATGGCCATAATCTGGATGTCTCTTGGCGGGAGATGGAGCAAGTCGTAATTGTCGGCGTTGCCGATCCGGATGAAAAGGGCCGCGCCGAGGCCAAACAGAGATTAAAGGCGCCGGTCGCCTTTGCCGATTATCGCGAGCTCATGGACGAGACAAAGCCGGATATCGTATCCATCTGCACCCGTCACCCGGATCAGCACCGGGATATGTTTCTGGCCGCAGCAGAACGCGGTATTCATGTCTATATGGAAAAACCCATGTGCCGTACACCGGCCGAAGCCGATGAGATGATCACCGCAGCGGAAAAACACAATGTCAAACTGGCGCTGGCCCATATCACGCGCTGGAGTCCGGTTCTGGATCAGGTGCTGGCTCTGATAAATGACGGTGCTATCGGTCAGGTACTGGAACTGCGCGGCCGGGGCAAAGAGGATAGCCGTGGTGGCGGCGAGGATCTGTGGGTACTCGGCAGCCATATCCTGGATCTCATCCTTGCCATCGCCGGTGAACCCGGATGGTGCTTTGCGACCCTGATGCAGGACGGCCATGCGGTGACCCGGGCAGATGTGGCTCCAGGCAATGAGGGACTGGGACCCCTGGCCGGAGATACGGTTCATGCCATCTATGGACTGGACAAAGGCCGGCAGGCTGCATTCGATTCTCTTCGCGGCGCCGGTTCCCCTCAGCAGGGACGGTTTGGCCTGCAGGTGTTTGGGTCCGAGGGAATTATTGAAATCCTCACCGGCTATCTGCCGGAGGCCTGGATCCTGCAGGATACCTCCTGGTCGCCCGGACGCAGTGGCAAAACATGGCAGCCCATCACAAGTGCCGGGATTGGCCAACCCGAGCCCATCCAGGGAGACGACAGATTGCTGGGCAATATCGCAGCCTGTCGCGATCTGATCCGGTCGGTCCGCGAAAACCGCCAGCCCAGATGCGATATTTATCAGGGCCGCTGGACCATAGAGATGATCCATGCCGTATTCGAATCGCACCGTACCGGCGGACCCGTCTCGTTTCCGCTCACGACCCGGCAGAATCCGCTGAGCTTGCTGTAACAAAAGCCTTTATACATCCCGGTGATCCTCAGGCCGGCGGCAGGATGATTTTATACTCGCCTTCTGTGAATTGGGGCGAAGAGATGATGATTTTTTGCTGATCCGCATCGTAGCGCCAGGACTGCTCCTGCAGCACCTCATCATTCAATTGGATCATATGCGGTTTGAACGGACTATTAACGCGCAGGATATGCGGACAAGCCTGTCCGTTCAGGGAAATAGTGAGGGTGTTGTGGTTTTTGTTCGTACGGATCACGGTTTTGCCCGAGCCATCGGGATGATAGAGATCGAATGAATTTTCCTGATCTGGATAGATCAAGAGGGTGTAAAGCCCCTCAGAACGTTCATCACCCAATCCGGTATAAGAACGTGTAATGTGCATGGGAATGATGGCGCCGCGTTTGATAAACACCGGATATTCATCCAGGGGAAACGTCTTGCCATGGGTCTGATTGCCCTCATAGATTTCAAGGTCATTGAAAAAATAGTGCCAGGTGCCTTTGGGAAGGGTCACGGAACGGTAAAGGGTGTCCACATAGATCGGTGCAACCAGCAAATCGTCTCCGAACAGATAGTGATATGTGCCATCCACCGGTCGTTGTAAAGGCTTACCGCCGTTATGGCAGTGCACCACATGGCTGTACATATAGGGGATCAGTTCGGTATGCAGCCATGAGAACTTGCGTATGATCTCCAGCTCTTGCCGGCTGCGTTTCCACAGGGCACGCTCGCCATGCCCGCCGTTCATAAACAGGCCACAAAACGTGGAAAACTGGGCCCAGCGAATATAAAGGCGGGGCGGTATGATACGGCCGCTGAATCCGGCGATATCCGATCCGACCACGCAATAGCCCAGCTCGGCGCTGGCGAGAATATCCCGCAGCGCATTCTCGATGCCGCCGACACCATCCATGACCAGATCGCGGTCATCCTCGGTCTCGTCGAGGGGATGCGAGGATTGCCAGGTGTGTTTCTGGTCGCCCACCCAGGTGACGGGTGCGGCATCCAGGGGTGCAAAGCCTTCGGGATGCGTCCAGGGCCGGTCTTTGGAACGGGCCAGAGTCACGAATTCCGGATTCTTGCTCAGGCCATGGCGATATTCCTCGCGGTAATAGCGATCCATATAGTGACGCGTGGTAGACCACCCTTGTGCGGTCTTTTGATAGGGAAGGGGAACGCCTGCGACCTGACTGCTAAAAAACGTGGCCGTGCCGTCCAGCTTCCAGCCATCGATACCCCACGAAAACACGCTGTCCTGCATGCCGTGCCACCACTGCATAGCATCCGGATTCGTATAATCGATAAATCCGCCCCGGCCTTTCCACCATTTCACCTGGTATCCGTTGCCCACCAAAAAACCGTTGTTTCGTGCAACCGTATACCAGTCCTGGCTGTTGCGGATGGCCGTATCTTTATTGTACGAGTTGACCATACTCGTCATCCACAGCACCACGCGATAGCCCTCATCCTGCAAGCGATGAAACCATTGCCGGGGGTGTGGGTAACGGGTGGTATCCACCTCAAAGTCATTGAGCCGTGTGGACCACGGGCTGTCGATGATGAGGGTGCGCACCGGAATGTCGTGTTCTGCATAGCCTGTTAAAAGCTCATCGACGCGTTCGGCGGTGTTGATATCATCTTCCCACAGCCAGCATTCCAAAGCCCATGCCGGGGTCAGGGGAACCCGGCCATGCCGCTGGCCATTAAACGGGATGCCCCAGAAAGGGAGGACAAAAAGAAAATAGAGAGCCACCGCGAGCAAGAGAATGACCGACAGCAGAGCATAGAATGTCCTGCGCAGGATTTTTTTCAGCATACTGCATCCCTGTACTTTGCATGAGTAAATTCTGTGCATTTTAAAACGATTTTAATACCTTTGTAATGCGCCTGGTTTGTGCTGGATTCAGATCTGGTTTTCGTTTTTCCAGGGTCGCGACATATGCTGCTTTATTTGACTCTACCACGGCAGGCAGAATGCTCTCTGCATATTGGGCAACGCTTTTGGGCCGGCAGGTTTGCAAATAGGAAAGGAGAATGGGAAAGAGGTCTGCATTATATGCAGCGTCGGCCTGAGCCACCCCGGCCAGGGTTCTGATGCCGGCGTCAATCGTGATTACGGAACCTTTATCAATGGACTGTATGACCCGGTCTTTTGAGTCATAAATCTCTTTGGCTCGTATACCGGCTATGGTCGACAGGGCGATCATTCCTCCCCAGACCAGACGATTGTTCTTGCTGTTCAACAGCTCGATAAACATTTGCACATACCCGGCGATCTGTTCCGGATCGAGATACCCGATTTCATACAATACCTTGATGCAATCGCTTTGAATGGATTTGTCCTTGTTGCAAAGATTTTGAACGAGTTCCTGAATGGCTTTGGTGTCGTTCGATGCCGCAAGCTCCCGCGCCAACTCCTGGTTGGGGACATCTTTTTGGGTGTTTTGGGCGGTTGCCAATTTTGACAAGATCGACATGGTGCCTCCAATGTTTGCTATGGACATTTTGCATCCTGCATTCAGCCTTTGAGTTTAGCGATTAGGGGCTTTTTTATTTCTCTCCCAGATCGACAAGTTGAAAAACCACTCTTTATCCTGAAACTCGGCCTCCAGCTCTCTGTTTTTATTAAATGCAGTTTGCTGCAAAGCAGCATCCAGGGCTTGCAGATTCAGGACATTTCTGATGGTGATGACAGCATCAGCAGAACAAATGGGTTCAATCTTTGAATAGATAGAAACATAGGACTCGATGTCCTGCCAATCCGTGATGTTGGATAATGAGAACAGACCGATATTTTGATATTCCTGACTGTCCAGAAAATCATCAAACCCTTGATTGACGAGTTTTATTTTATTCACGTTTTTTTTCAAAGTGTCAAAATTCTCTTCCAACAAAAAGAGGGGCATCGCGTCTTGATCGTAATATCTGTTTAAAAGCAAGGGACTCAAAAAGTAATTGGTTTTCGGTGGCATGATGGTAAAGGTTCTTTTAAACAAAGACTGAACGTGCTGCTGAAACTCTAGAAATCCCAAATGTCGAAAATCCACAAATCTCGAAAGCAGCGTCTGGCTTGTAAAGGAACGCAATACAAGATTCCAAAAGGTCGTATTCCATTGCGATTCGTAAAACGTCTGCAGCTCGGCAGGGTCTGTTATCTCAAACAGTTTGTTGACCTTTTTTCTCCCCATGAGTACAGAAATGCTTTTGCCGAACATAAAAGCGACCTTTTCAGTGATCCCGCAAAACAAGAGTCCCTTTTTGATCCTGTGGCGGTTTTGATCCCAAAACATCCGGGCCGGTTGTGAGAGCCGGTCCCGGCAGGATCGATAGAGGGTATGATCATTCTCTGTCGTTCCCAGCATCAGAGATTTGTAATCTGTATAATCCAGCGACTCGATAGCGGCAATTTTTAGTTCCAGGAGATAATTTTGATGCGGATTTTTATCGATGGCATAAATGATTTCGGGGTCATTCAGCGCCAGTGTCAGGGCAATGCATCCTCCCGAGGTGATGGTGACAGCTCTTTTTTGTTTCACTCTTTTAAACAGCTGCAAGTCGATTTCAGCGTTTTCCATATAGCGGGCAAAGGTAATCTTTTTCATCTGGCGCTTTCCGGTCTGTGTGTGGGGCCGTTTCATTTATAAAATCTATTGCAGGCTGCAACGTGTGTTACAAGCCATGGGCTGGTGCTATTCTGTCAAATCCAGAACAATTTTTATGTTCTCCTTTACTTTTTCAATCGATTCTTCAGGCAAAAAACCTATTCGTTTGATCAGTCTTTTGTTATCAATGGCCCGTATTTGGTCAATCATGACATCGCAATTTTCTTTTACTCCGGCAGTACCCTGCTTGATATGAACTCTTAGAATCGTGGATTCTCTGATATTGGTTGTGAGAGGACATACAAGGGTTGAGGGATGAGATATTTCATTCAAAAGATCTGTTTGCAGGACAAGAACAGGTCTTGTCTTTCCCGGTTCAGTGCCGGCTTTAGGGTTTAGGTCGGCTATCCATATTTCAAATTGTCTAATCTTCATTGTCGAGGATTTCGAATTCTTTCAACACGGCCATAGAGTCATCTCTCACGATCAGAGATTCTTTTTTGATTCTTTCGGCTATCAATCGGCGTTTTTGCAGTTTATTATAGTGTTCAATCGCATCATTTATATAACGATTTCTGGATTTTTGCAGCAGCGAAACGATTTTTTCGGTTTCACCGAACACGGTCTCATCTACTTTTAATGATATTGTCTTCATGTTATATCCTGATATTATGTCATAAAAGTATATACTTAATGTATGTCAAAATAGTGTTAAAGTCAATGCTTTTGCGAAATGCTTGTTTTGATCCTGGCAATATGTACTTTGCTATTGATCCATCGGCATATCCCTGACATCCACGAACGAGCCGTTATCATAATCCAGTGCCATTTTCATGCCTTTGATCAGCATGGGGGCAGCCTGATCCGGCTCGGGCATGTTTTCGGTATGCCGGGCATCTTGCAGTTTTTTGATGGTGGGATATTTGTCGGTTTCCTCGATTTGCCAGATATCCTCCTGGATCTCGCTGTCCACGAGTCCGGGCGCAAAGGCATTGAAATGGGTGTCGGGATATTCTTTGGAATAGACGTTCATGAGCATATTCAATCCGGCTTTGGAGACCGAATAGGGACCCCAGCCGGGCGAGCTTCGCAGCGAGGCTTTGGTCGACATACCGATGACCTGTTTGATCTCTTTTACCTGTTTGAATAAAAGATCGAGCAACACTTTATTGGCCCAGACATTGATCTCCATGACCCGTTTCATTTCGTTTAGGCCCACCTCACTCATCCAGGCGATCTCGCCCAATACACCGGCATTGAGGATGATCAGGTCAAAGCGTTGGATATCCCCGATAAAATCCGGAACCATTTGGCGTACGCGGTCATACTCTGTCAGATCCAACTGGAGATGATGATAATTGTCCTTTTGATCCAACTCGTCAGGTTCTCTGCGACTGATTCCCCATACCTCATCGCCGCGATCGACAAATTCCTTGGCCAGGCCATGGCCGATTCCTGAGCTGGTGCCGGTGATCAATATGTGCAAAAGTCACTCCTTTGTCTTTAGCATGAATGATCCATCAAGAGTACAAAGAACACGAAACGCAGATTCAGGGCATTCGTGTTATTCATTTCAGGCATGATATCTTTGTGATCCTGGTGGACTGTGTAATTCATTAATTTTTCGGGGTTGATAAAAATGCTTATCGCCTATTAACCCCTCTTTTTCCCGAATGAATGAAAAGCAGGGTCGATACTTTTTGCCGATCATCCACGTTTCAGATACTTTTGATTTTTGTTCATGTTAACAATATATGCTCTCTTTATCCATCCAGAAATTTGAGAAAAACGGCAATATTCCCTTGCCTTAAGACATTGTGCCGGTTTTCAGGGGATCTTTTCACCCGGATGCCAGATCGTGGCAGCGATATAGCGTTCAGGCGCCTGGGTGTCGTTATAATAATAGACCGTGACGAGTTTGCCATCCGGTCGTTGTACGGTTCGGGTGTATCCCAGGTCTTTGCTGGCTCCGTCGTCACGCAGGATAACGGGTTCGCTCCAGGTGCGACCTTTATCGTTACTGAGCACCGCTCTAATGCCAAAGGGCTCGGCCCGGTAGCCATAGGTGAGGCAGATTCGTCCATCAGACAGTCTGATCATGGCCGGCGGATTGCCCTCGCCCGTACTCTTGACCGGAGTATTGAGAAACGCCCACGAAAGACCATTGTCCTCGCTGAGATAGGCATCGATCCAGCGTTTTTCTTCCTGCCGGCGGCGCACCGTCACCAGGATCTGTTCAGGAGAGAGCCGCACCGACGCCGGCATGATGGCGAATTCTTTGAGCGGGGGAGTGATATGGGCGAGAAA
>WJME01000153.1 GCA_014728115.1 Candidatus Zhuqueibacterota bacterium
GATTAATAGATGTAACATTACAGCGTGTGTTTTGTTCCCATAAAGTCATAAAATGACAATCTTTTACAATCATTCATAAAACTGTATATCCTTTTTTGTCAATATCCGACAGACAAGCCGATCCACAGACTGTTGTCGATTTGAGATTCACTGGGGACGACATAGTTCCACGAGATCGACACGTCCTCTGTGACGGGTCTTGCCCATCCCAGAACAAAGACTCCCATGGCATCCTCTGTAGGATCTGGCAGAAAACGGGCTGAATAAGTGCCAAACTCATATCCGACAGAGAGCTCACTCTTACCGACAGGCAAAGCGACACCGGCCGTGATCCAGTAAAAAGAGTCGCTGACATCCTTTTCTGTGCTCCCCTGACTGGGGACAAAATATACGGCAACTCCCGCAGGACCGTACCCAAGAGTTCCATACAATTCGATTTCACCATCGGCCTGATCATTAAAAGAGGTAAAATCATAAGAGTAATAAACAAGACCCAACGAAGACAAAAGTTCGCCTGTGGGCAAAGCGATTTCTACAAACGGATCGGTTTCGATCAATGTGTCATCACCAAAATTCACATTCGACGCCCACACTCCAAACGAAAGAGCGTTAAAAGAAGCACCGACCGTTCCCTGAACAGCTGAGCCATTGAACTGCCGGACTCCCCGCCAGACATAGGTTGACACCACAGAAACATCCCCGGAAAGTGACAGGCTCTGAGCCGAACCATCGCTAAAAACAAACACACTCGTCACGATCACCAACAAACCTCTTAACTTTTTCATCTTGTTTCCTCCAAAAGTACCCTTGCAATTTTGTTCCGCTAAAGGACCTTGTCCCTTGACCCCGAGCTCCTCGCACGACTCTTATTTGATCGGATTGGAAGCAAAGCATATGCCAAAGACCAGTCTGTTCCCATATTTACAATGAAAAGCCTAACCAATTGTTTTATATTGACATAAAAATCAACATAAAAGGGGTTGCCCAGGCTTTGTCCTACAATTTTGAAGCATCGCAAACATCACCCGACAATTATGTCGAGCTTGGGGTTTAAAAAGTCACCAGAACCATAAAGAAAAAGATGAAAACAAAGAATATTAATGACTTTTATTTTGGGTTCGTGTCCTTTGGGGATAATCCAGACCAGCAAGTCCTTTTGTTTGATGGACTTTTTAAAAACTTGCATTCTGCTTCTCTGCAATCCACCCTATGTCGCGAAAATCATCAAACAATCAACACCCCAGTATGGCCTGTGGAGAATAAACATTCAAAAGCGGCCCCCGGGCCCCAAAAAACCAAAAAGTTCTTTGAATTATTCATACAATAATGTATCTTGCAAAAACGGCACTCACAATTTTGTGACTTTTTCAGGAAAAGAAACCATATGCAGCACAACCCCCCTCGCACACAGACCGTCTCTGCCAACCGTAAACTGGCTATCTTGATGGAAGTCAATCGGGCGACGAGCCGGACCGCCAATCTCGACGAGGCCCTCGATGCGATGCTTCGCATCCTGCAGGAATCATACAATATTCGCTCCGGTGCGGTTTTCCTGGTGGATGAGGACCGGCTCAAATTAAAACTCAAAGCGAGCATTGGCATTCGCAAGGACCGGGCCAAAACAGATTATACCATGAACGAAGGGTTGACAGGCCGCATCGCAGAAACAGGCAAGCCCATTGTCGTACCTCAGGTCAGCAAAGAGCCTCTTTATCTCAACCGTATGAGCTCCTGGGCACCGGAAGAAGATTCCGAACAGACATTTATCGGTGTTCCGATCACCCTGGACTATCGAACTCTTGGAGTCCTGTTTGTCAATCTCGGCTATAGTCCGAAACGCAATTATGACGATGCGCTAAACTTTTTACTTTTGGTTGCCACTGCTCTGATTCACCCTATACAGTTACAGCGCATTCTCACCCTGGAACGACAAAAGCTGCAAGATGAAAATGTCTTGCTCAAGCAGAAACTGCAGGATGAATACAGTTTTCACAACATTATCGGCAACAGCCATGAGATGCGAGAAGTTTATGAAAAAGTAACCCAGGTCGCCCGGGCAAACACCACGGTTCTGCTGCGCGGAGAATCCGGTACCGGTAAAGAGCTCATTGCGCAAGCGATCCACTATAACTCTTTACGACGGGAAAAGCCGTTTGTCCGTGTCAACTGTGCAGCGATTCCCGAGAACCTCATCGAATCAGAGTTTTTCGGATATGAAAAAGGGGCATTCACCGGCGCCACCAGCAGGAAAAAAGGTCGATTTGAGCTTGCCAATGGCGGAAGTATCTTTTTGGATGAAATCGGAGACCTGAGTCCCATGACCCAGGTAAAATTATTGCGCGTTCTACAGGAACAGGAATTCGAACGTGTGGGCGGTACAGAAACCATCAAGGTGGATATTCGTATCATTGCCGCCACCAACTCCAACCTGGAGGAGAGGATCACTGACAATACATTCAGAGAGGATCTCTATTATCGATTAAATGTATTCAGCATCTATTTGCCTCCCCTGAGAGAACGCAAAACAGATATTCTGTTGCTCGCCGACCATTTTATGTTAAAATATGGCCGGAGCCTGGGCAAAACCATCAAACGCATCTCCACCCCTGCCATAGACATGCTCATGCGTTATCACTGGCCCGGAAATGTGCGGGAACTGGAAAATTGTATCGAGAGGTCTGTGCTCGTTTGTGAGGATCAGGTGATCCACAGCTACCACTTGCCTCCGACGCTGCAAACCGCTGAAAGCAGTAACACGATCTCAGAATTATCGCTCGAAGACGCGGTCATTGCCTATGAAAAAGAGTTGATTATGGATGCCTTAAAGACCACACGAGGCAACAGAGCCAGGGCATCGAGGCTCCTGAACACCACTGAACGAATCATAAATTACAAGATCACTAAATATAGAATTGACGCCAGGCGCTTTAAAAATTGATCTCCTGGAACCATGCCTGTTTTTTGACGTTTCATACAATCGAACCCGGTGCCGGGAATCAATCCACAGACTCGGGAGAACCAAACCGTGCAGAAATTCTTGCTCCTCATCATGATAGCATGTACATCCCTGCATGCGAGTTCCTTAACCCCCCTGGAAAAGGCTCTGCAACAGGATATCCAGGACTATACCCTCGATAACTATAGCCATATCGAAGCGGCATTCATCCTTTCGGGCGCACGCAGCCGGGCTAACCTTCAAAAATATCTGGACTGGTATGACGGTTTACTTGCCACAATAGAGGACTTTCACCTGGATTCGTTCGACCGCATCGGATCCGCTGCCAAGGTGTTTTCTTACCTTCATTCATCCTGGCTTTTGGATTACAAAGAACGGGCGACGACTCTGATCAATGTCATCGAGGAAAAACGCTACAATTGTGTGGCGGGCACGATTCTCTATAATCTTGTTTGCAGTGATTTGGGGTG
Organism: Candidatus Zhuqueibacterota bacterium; assembly: GCA_014728115.1. Lineage (GTDB taxonomy): Bacteria > Zhuqueibacterota > Zhuqueibacteria > Residuimicrobiales > Oceaniaggregativiventaceae > Oceaniaggregativivens. Next base: position 3,427 of record WJME01000153.1, read on the forward strand.
GCCCACTGAAGCATTTGAAACACCCACCCATACCTATACCATATTCCCCAACTTTACCGAAAAAGTCATGGTCGAGAATACCACGCCGATGGGATTCAATATCATGGAAAACCTGCATGCCTATTCTCAATTGCTGGCGCAATATTATCCCCAGAGCCAGGCAGCACAAATAGGATTGGATCGTCTTTATGCCTATGAGAATTCCAAAGGCAGACCTATCGATAACACCGAATTGCTCGGTTTGCTCGCCTATAACCGTGCCTATTTTGCCAGAGATGAAGGGAATTATGACAAAGCCTATGAATATGTGGGGTTGGCACAGATGTTTAATAAAGATTCCCGTTCCAATGTCAACTTTGAAATCAGCTTGTATAATTCATGGGGAAAAAAATTGTTCCAATCAAAACGATTTTCCGAGGCCTTTACAATCTTTGCAGATGCCAATTATCGATATCCAAAAATCCCCGAATTTGCACAAAATTGCCGGACAAGTTTTTTTCAGGTCATGAAAGAGGCATGGGGCAACGGTGACTGGAATCTGGTCAACAGAATGAGTTGGGAAATCATCGATCTGGATATACTCGAGGAGGAGGATCGTAAAAACCAAATCCGCTATCTGCAGCAATGGAAACCGCGATTGCGAAAAGATCATCAGGAGCAGGCAGATGAGCTGCTCAAGGAATTAAAGGCGTATCGCTAGGACATATTACGAACAAACCAGATAAAAATCAAATAAAGCAACCACAGCACAACAAACATGCGGGCGCCCAACCACAAATCTTTACCCAGAGATCGGAATGAATCTTTGAACGCCCCCGGCTTGAATATATCCCCTCTCACAACAACCATAACCAGCTTTTCAATGACCACGAATACAACAAGAAAAAGCAAAAAATATAAAAATAAGCGCACTCGATCCTCTATGTGTAATAATCTCTCTCAACGATCCCGCTTTTCAATCAAGGCAACGATTTGACGCAATGCAGCACTGGCCTGATTGTCCGGCAAAATTTGGAGAGCATTGCGTAATGTCTCCAGTTCCTGCCGCAAAGATTGTTCTGCGGCCTGAATAGAGCCTGCTTTGGAAAAGAGCTCGACAATCTCCAGAATTTGATCGGGGCCAACATGGCCGTTTGTTAATCGCTCAAAGGCTTGTAATTGATCGGGCCGGGCATGCTGGATAAAGTGTAACACCGGCCAGGTCTTTTTTCCCTCTTTAATATCGCTTCCAACATCCTTGCCCAAATTCATTTCAGTTGCAGTCAGGTCAAGTAAATCATCCTGTATTTGAAATACCGTGCCCAGGTGCTCCCCAAATGACCTCATCGCATCGACTTGATCCTGATTTCCGTTCGCGAGCACGGCTCCCATTTCACAGGACAATCCAAACAATTTGCCGGTTTTTAACAAAATCATCTCTTTATATTCTTGCAAAGAGACCTGATCTTGTTGTTCAAACGTCTTGTCCAGGCTTTGTCCTTCGCAAACAGCGATGATCGAACTGGAAAACATGTCAAGCAGGCGGGGAACAACCTGTGGCGGACATCGGCTCAGGGCCCGAAAGGCATAGACCAATAACCCATCCCCGGCCAATATCGCCACGCTTTCATCCCATTTTTTATGGACAGTCAGGCGCCCGCGCCGAAGGTCATCATGATCCATAATATCATCATGTACCAGAGAAAAATCGTGGACCATCTCGATGGCCGCAGCAGCAGGCAGCGCGTGGGATATGGATTCTCCCAGGGCTTCACATACCATTAGCAGCAACAAAGGCCGCAATTTCTTGCCTCCTGCCGTCACCACATAACGCATGGGATCATACAGGTAACAAGGAAAAGACTTGTCGATAATAGCCAGCATCTGCTCTTCTGTGAGCTGGCGTAGATGCTTTAATTTTTCTTCAAGTAGGTTATCCACTCATTGTACCTCTTGGGCAAGGTACGGGATTTTTAATCATTTATCAAGTTCAATTTCCGACAAACCCCCTTCTTTGCGCAGAGTCATCTGAGGTCTCTGGTCTCTGATGATCGTTATTTCAACCCAATGAGCCCTTGTGTTTGCGCACGATCAAATTGACGGGGATCAAAATGAGCATTGGAGATATTGGCCTCGCTCAGATCGGCCTGATCAAAGCTTGCATCTGTGAGGTCGGCACGTTCGAGATGTGCGCGTTGCAAAAGCGCAGAATCAAAGCGTGCCCGGCGCAGATTGGCGCGTTTGAGACGCGATCTTGTCAGATCGGCATGAGAAAAATCGGCATTTTCCAGGTTGGATCCAAAAAGGCTGACATGATGAAGATTTGCGTTCTGAAAATTCGCCTTTTCGAGATTGCTGTCCTGTAAATTGGTATCCGTCAGGTTGGCAGTGGAAAAATTTGCATTTTGAACATTACATCCAAACATAAACGCTTTTTGCAAATTTGCGCCTGTAAAATTGGCACTATCGAGGTTAGAATTTTGCAAATGTGCTTCCCGTAAATCGGCATTGCTAAAATCTACCCCTTTGAGCGACTCGTAAGAAAGATCGACATTGGAAAGATCCAGGCCAGCAAGCGATTCACCGTTTCTGATGCGTTTTACGATCTCTTCACGTGTATATTGAGCCATGACGTGTGCTCCCCATTATTGGTAACTTTTGATAGCGCTTTCGACGGTCTCGTATTCCTGAAATACTGAATCCAATTTGGTGATTTGCAGAGGACGTCTCAGACGGTCGTTCAGATTCGCCAAGCGTAAATCTCCTCCACTGCTCCGCAAACTGGTGAGTGCACTGATGAGCATACCCAAACCGGCACTGTTCATCCACGAGACATGGGACATGTCGACAATAATATTTGTCTGTTCTTCTTCGATGGCCTGATCAACCACTTTGCGAAATTTTTCCGAATCCGCCCCTCCCATCAAATCTCCCTCAAGGGAGAGAACGAGAACATCGTTGTTGACGTTTTGACTGATTTGCATGAATGCCTCCACTATTCATATCTAAGCGCGACAATAGGATCTAAACGAGCTGCTTTTGAAGCAGGATACAAGCCAAATATCACTCCGACAAGTGAACAAAACAATAACGCCATAATGACCCAGATCAATGGCACTGCTGCCGGTACAGGTGTGAGCATGGATATCAACCTTGCAATACCCAACCCCATTAATGTACCAATAATTCCGCCTAATTCACAGAGAACAATCGCTTCGATAAGAAACTGGCCAAGAACATCGCCCCTTTTTGCACCAATCGACTTGCGAATTCCGATTTCCCGGGTACGTTCGGTCACAGAGACCAGCATGATATTCATGATGCCGACCCCGGCAACGATCAGCGAAATGGACGCAATAGAAATGGCTACGATACGAACCATTCGCGTCAGGTTGTCAAAAAAGTCCATCACCGTATCATTGGAATAAATATCAAAATCGTTTTCTTCACCCGGAGGCACTTTGCGGGAGATGCGCAGAGCACCAATCGTCTGTTCCATGGCCTTGTTATACAAGGAAGTAGAGAGGGCCTGAACCGTGATATTCACGGAGCGTTCTTTGCCATAGAGCCTGACAAAGGAACCGATGGGAATGACAGCGTAACGATCCAGAGAATTGCCGAAACGACTTCCCCGTTCTGTGAACACCCCGATCACTTCAAAGGGTTGACCCTGGAGTTTGATCTCGCGGCCCAGGGGATTTTCATAGGGAAACAGCTTGTTTACAATGTCAAGACCAATGACCGCGACTCTGCGATTATACATGAGATCGTGTTCGAACAAGAATCGCCCGTCCGCTATTTCAAATCCGTTACATTCGAGAAACGCAGGCGTTCCACCACATACCGACATGACCGGCAAAGTCTTTTCTTCTCTGGTGCGAATTTCGACGCCCTGCTGCCAGAGTTCTGCCCCGACAGCTTTTGCGGCGGTCACCTTTTCCTTGACAAACTCGTAATCCTCTATGGTTAGATTTTCGCGATTGCGATATTTTTCCCAGTTGGTGCCGGCCGTTCCGATAGCAGGCCATTTTTGCACCTGAAAGACATTGCTTCCCAGAGCAGTGATTTGTTGATTGATATTTTTTCTCAACCCAGTAATAAGAGATTGCATCCCGATAATCGTCATGACGCCGATAATGATCCCCAGGAGCGTCAAGGCAGAACGCATTTTATTGACACGAATCGCATCAAGCGACATGTTGACATTTTCAGTAAATTGCACAATTTGCTCCTCGTTTATTCGAATCGCAAGGCTTCGATAGGATTGAGCTTGGACGCTTTATGGGCCGGATAGATGCCGAACACCAGACCTATGGTCACGACAAAGCCAATCCCGAGAAAGGCCACCCACAAGGTAATTGCCGCAGGGATTGGTGTTGTGGATTCGACCAATTTTGCCAGTCCGACGGCCAAAAGAATCCCTAAAAAGACACCCAACGCACAGATCATCATGGATTCGATAAGGAATTGCCACAGAATATCACGACGCCTGGCGCCCAATGCCTTACGGATGCCGATTTCACGGGTTCTTTCGGTCACAGAAACCAGCAGAATATTCATGATGCCGATTCCTCCGACCAAAAGCGAGATGGCTCCCACTCCGATGGCCACAGCCCATAGCGTGCCGGTGAGATTCTTGTAGGTATCCATCAACATACTCTGTTTATTGATGGCAAAATTATTTTCTTCATTTCCTTTCAACCCCCTTACCCTGCGCATGACACCAGTCAGTTCGATTTCAGCATCTTCCAGCGCTTCAGGTGAGGGAGCCTTGACCTCGATATGCACTGACCGGTAGCGTACACCAAAGGCAGTTTGAAATGCGGTGATCGGAATGATGACCTGGGCATCCAAATCATTATCGAATAATTTTCCTTTTTCCTCCTGAATCCCGACGACCGTAAATTTTATACCATCGATCAGGATCGATTCTCCAAGAGGATCGGAATTGGGAAACAGCTGATCTGCAATGCCGGTACCGATCATAGCGACATGCCTTCTGCGACGAACATCGTTATGGGTAAGAAAACGGCCATATTCTGGAAATGTATTTGACGTGATCACCCAATCCGGTGTGGAACCGATAACCGGCGTTCTGTCAAGAGACAATTCCTGAAACTTTACCGTGCGGCGCGTATAAAGCGTCGGCGCCACGGCTCTGGCCATCTGCGACAACTCTTTAACTCTTTCAGCATCTTCGATGGTCAGGTTGGGTCGGTTTCGATAGCGCCACCAGGTGTCGCCCCCCATCATCCAGGGAAATTTATCGATATAAAGAACATCTGACCCCAGGGCAGAAATCTGGTTGCTAAAGGCCTGATTCAATCCCTGGATCAGCGCGACAATGGTGATGACAGTGGTGACACCGATAATAATGCCCAATGTCGTCAAGATCGAACGAAGTTTGTATGATTTTAAAGCTTCAAAAGCAATCTTGACGCCTTCGCCAAAATAGATAAATAATCTCATAAGCCAATCTACTCAAGTTATGCCACGGGTATGTGATTTACACGTGCTTCATCACGTTCGACAAGACCGTCACGCAAGCGGATAATCCGGTTCGAGTGTTCGGCAATATATTCCTCATGTGTCACCAACACGATGGTATTTCCGGCTTCGTGAAGATCTTCAAAGATCTCCATGATTTCGTCGCCTGTTCGGCTATCCAGATTACCGGTTGGTTCGTCGGCCAGGATAATAGAGGGGTTATTGACCAGTGCACGGGCAATCGCCACCCGCTGTCTCTGACCGCCAGAGAGCTCGTTGGGTTTATGATGCATGCGATCTTTAAGGCCGACGCGCTCCAATGCCTCCATTGCCTGTTGCTTTCTTTTGGAGGTGGGGGTGCCGCTGTATATCAAAGGCAACTCGACATTATGCAACGCCGTGGCGCGCGGTAAAAGATTAAACGTTTGAAAAACGAACCCGATCTCACGATTGCGAATTTCAGCCAATTCGTCGTCATTCATGTCACTGACATCGGTATCGTTCAATCGATAGGTACCGCTCGAAGGCGTATCGAGACAACCCAGAATATTCATGAGGGTTGATTTGCCAGAGCCGGAAGGCCCCATGATGGCAACATATTCATTGCGCTCCATACTCACATCGATACCATCCAAAGCTTTTACCGTGATAGTGCCGATCTGATAGTGTTTCGTTATTTTCGAGAATTCAATCATCATTGTACGATCCCTCTGTTATTCGGATTGATTCTGTTCACGGTATCCCACATCTTCCTTGATTGTAATTACACTGCCATCTTTGAGTTGTTGGGATAAGGCTTTATATGAACCGGACACAACTTGTTGGCCTTCATTCAATCCGGATTTGATTTCAATATGGGTGTCATCACTTATACCGGTTTGCACCTGGACCCGTTTCACGGTATTGGTTTCTTTTTCTACCAGGAACACGACTTCTTTGCGGGTTCGATTGGGCTCCTTGTCCTGGTTTACCGTTTCGTTGGTTTCTTTTTCTTGTGCATCCTCAACTTTTGACGTATCCTTTTCTGCACTGATCTGGCGGGCCGTCACACATTGAATCGGCACATATAAAATGCTGTCTCTGGTTTCTGTATGAATATCCACGGTTGCAGACATACCGGGACGCAATCGCGACACATCGGAAGTGACCCCTATTTTTACTTCAAAATTGGTCACCTGTTCCTGTGTGCCACGCCCACGGGTGGTTGCCATATGTGCGATTTCCGTGACCACCCCCTCAAAGGTCGTATCCGGAATGGCGTCTACTTCGATTTTGGTATAGTCGCCATTAGAGACAAACACCACATCATTCTCATCGATTTCGGCCAGCACTTCCATTTTTGTGAGGTCTGCGACATTGAGAATGGGATCGGCCTGGAACTGGGACCCTACCGCGATTTCACCTTCTTCTTTGTACAGTTTAACGACCGTTCCGGTTATAGGAGCCTTGATACTGGTCTTGGCTAAATCGTCTTTGGCTTGTTTGAGGTTGGCTCGAGTGCGCTGCACAGAACTCTCGGCCGACAAAAGATTGGCTTCAGCGGCATCGAGATCTGCTTGAGAAGTCAATTCTTTGTCAAACAAATCTTTGACGCGCTGATAATCCGCTTTCGCTCGTTTGTATTCTGCCTGCGCAGAGAGCAGGGTCGACTGGGCCTGCTCTACGATAGCGACATATCGTTCACGATCGAGTTCGACCAACAGCTGGCCTCGGGTCACTGACTCGCCTTCTTGGACATGAATCATGGTAACTTCTGCTGAAATGCGAGCAGAGATGTCGATGCTGGTTTCAGGCTGTATTTGTCCTGACCCGGACACGACCCGTGTGATACTTCCACGCTCGACGTCTGCAACAGACACTTCTATGCTATCGCCGCTCTCTTTGCGTAACGAATAAAAAATAAATCCGGCAATCACAATCACCAAAACGACGAGTAAGATAATTTTCAATTTTTTTGACATGGACTTTTTTCCTATTTGTTTTTATAACGACCTATTCTGCAATCCAAAACACATAGCTTCTTGCAAAGCGACCATCGACATAAATTTCGGCCAGCCAGGGACCCAATGGAGCAGTATGGGTGGTATCGAGGTAAAAAAAGGTCACTTGTTCACCGCTTTCGGATCGAAACCTCGAACGGGTCTCCCTGGCGATATCCCCATCTGGTTCGACCCAAATGACATTGACCTCGTGGCTGCCCAAAAAATTTTCCCAGCGCAGCCACACATGAATACGTTCATCCCGAAAATAGGTATTATCGATATAAGCAGGCTTGCCATCGATCACATCACCGCAGATCATTCCTTCCTGAATTTCAGGATATCGTAGAGTCGGTTCGAGACCCCCTGCACCATCTCCTTCGGTGCTATCACATCCGACAAGAGGAATGATGAGAATGGCCAGATAAAGATAAAATCGCATCCCTTGCCCTCTAATTGGATTCTAGACCCATAACAGTTTCGAGACGAGCTCGTGCTATTTTGGCATCATACTCTGCGCGCACATAATCTGCCTGTGCCCGGGTCATATCGACTTGGGCCTGAGTCACCTCGAGCTCTGTGCCCGAGCCCACCCGTCTTCGTTCCTGTTGTAAGCGAAGGTTCTCTTGTGCAGCCTCGATATTTTCCTGATTGATTTCCAGAAAATCTTTATAGGCTTGTAATTGTAATAAATAGTCTTTAACAGACGAAGCCAAAAGCCGCCTGGCGTCAACAAGATCTTCCTGCCGCATACGGTAGGTCAAGGTATTGCGCTGTACCGCAGCCTTGTCGGCAAAGCCGTTGAAAATATTCAGATCCAGTCCGACGCCCAATGTAAGAGAATAATCCATATCGAGCTCTGTGGTATAGACTCGCTCTATATCATCGTTCCGGCGGGTGTAACTCACGCTGCCTCCTATGGAGGGCATATAGCGGGCTTGTGCAGCTTTCAAATCATAATAGGCCGTCTTGACGTCCAATTCCAGGGATTTGATATTCTGATTGTTGGCCATCGCAATATCGAGCGCCTCTTGAAAGGAATAATCGGGAAAAGTGGGCTCGGTGACATCCTCGACAATATCCACAGAGAGTCCCGGCTCACGACCCAGTGCGGTATTGAGGTTGGCCCTGGCCATCTCGACCAGATTTTGCTGGGTAATCAGCTGCGTGCGATTTCTTCCCAGATTGACTTTGGATTGAAAAACCTCGGCTTGCGAAGCGAGCCCGATTTCCAGGCGGGTTTGAGACTCGTCTACCTGTTCCTGTGCCAACGTCACTGCTTGCTGATAAACTTGTTGCAACCGCATCTCTTTTAACAAGTCATAAAAAGCTGCCTTTACATTTTGAATGACGAGCAATCGTGTATTTTGCATACTGTGTTCATAACTTTGTTTGGCAGACTTGGCTCCTTTGATATTGTTGCGCGAGCGGCCAAAATCATAGATATTCTGATTAAGAGATATTTGCGCAGAGTGAGAATTTCGCTCAACACGATCCTGAACAATGGTACGCTGTTCATAATTAATTTGCCCGGTCTTGGGATCGATGCCAAGGGGAACATCAGTGGTAACCTTGCGGGCGCCTTGAATAAATTTACCTGACTGAAAAGAGGTATTTATCGTCGGCAACACCGATGACCAGGCAGAAGTCACATTGGCATCGGCATAGTCAACCTGTAACTCGGCAATTCGCAAATTCGAATTGTTTTGCAAAGCAATGTCGATACACTCTTGCAAGCTAAGCGGATTTTCGGTTTGGGCGAATGCCATGCTGCATACGAAGAGAATCAACAGAACCTGTGCAGTCTGTTTGGTCATGGTTCAAATCTCCAAAAAGTTTGGTGTTATATGAAAAATTTAGCCACCGAGAAGAGTCGAAAAACCGGCAGATCCGAGCCACCAAAGCAAATAGAGTCCGACCACCCAGGGCCAAACTTTTTTCACCGAGGTTTCTGCGAGAACCGCCAGTCCGATACACAATACTGCGATGGACCAGATATTGAACAGTTCGATATTCATGAGGAATTTGTATAAAAAGGTCTGGCTGGCAGCATCAGACATAAACGTCGCCAGACTAAAATGAACGAGTATCGTCTCTTTGGTCAGGATGATCGGCAATTTGATCACCGTACCCAAAAGCGGGATAAACGCCCGATAGGTATTTACAGACAGAACCTGGCCAAAACCGGCCTTGCCTCCTAAAATAAACGAAACAACAAAAAGCCAGATCGCAGCACCGATAAGCGTCATCAAAATGGTTGTGACACCGGCAACCGGGATCAGAAAATAGGGTTTGGTAAAGACTTGCTGCTGTTCGAGAATCCCATCGATCTGTTCCTGAGACATGCCGCGTTTTTCCATCTGACTCGTGGCCTGTTCTCTTTGAAATTTGGTGATCACGGGTTGCATCACATAACTCAGAGCCATGGTACCCAATGTCAGGACAATCAGGGGAATCAGCCAACCGGCTCTGCGCTTGACATCCTTAAAGGTTTCACCCGGTGCAATAAAGACATTGATCAGGCGACTTGGAAAACTCGTCTTGGATTGCTCGACCATCGTTTCTTCACTCATTGTGCACCCTCCCATAAATTTGTAAACTATACCTAAAGACGTAATGATCTTTTAAAAGTTTCGGTCTAATCCGAATTTTTAAAAAGGCAGGCACCATGAATCGGAAAGTAAAACAAAACCACGTATTGTCGGGATGCAGGCAAGCTATAAGGCGGGATTGTGGATGGCTCTGCTGCCCTGGGGATTACCGGCCTTTATCACAAAGATGCTTCCAGCAAGACCGTCTGGATGGCCGTGATGGAAGAAAAAAACCAGATGCTGCTTTATTCTCCCACCAACCTGTCATCCTGTAAGGATCTTTGTCGGTAACCTCCAAAGCTTTGAAAAACTCACCCCCCTCCCGAGGCGCTTTTGGGGATTAACTAGATTTTACTTTATATGCGAAAACACCGGGATTCAGAACTTTTTCCGGTCCTTGAGAATATCATCCTTTATATTTAAAAGATATTCAAGTGCTGCATCATGTTCGTTGGGGATCTCGCCGTTGATAATCGCTTCTTCGATTTGTTTTTTCAACACACCGACCAGCGGACCCGGGTCAATATGACAGACTTGCATGATTTCGTCTCCCCGCACCGGAGGTTGAAATGCGCGCATTCGGTCTTTTTCTTCCACTTGCTGCATACGTTCCACAAGGGCGTCAAAGTTGGACAGATGTTTGGCCACCCGTTTTGGATTCTTTGAGGTAATATCGGCCCGGCATAAAATGAGCAAATCATCCAGATCTTCGCCCGCCTGAAACAAAAGTCTGCGAATGGCGGAATCGGTAACGCCTTCTTCCACCAGATGAATGGGGCGCAGATGCAATCGGGTGATCTTTTGGATAAAAGAGATGGTTTCATTGGAAAGCCGCAGTTTTTTTCCTATTCTCGCCACCATCTTTGCCCCCAGTTCCTCATGGCCATGAAAAGTCCATCCAATCCCTTTTTTGAATTCTTTGGTCTGAGGTTTGGCGATATCATGAAACAGGGCAGAAAGTCGTAACTCGATTTTAGACGATTTTTTTGCCACATTATCCAATACTTGCAGGGTATGCTTGAAAACATCTTTATGTTGAAAGCGCCCGACCTGATCGACACCACGCAATTCGGCCACCTCGGGGATGACGAGATTCAAAACACCTGTTTTTTCCATAATCTCCAATCCGATAGAAGGGGTATCGGCAGAAATCATTTTGAGCAATTCCTCCGTGATCCGCTCCTGGGTAATGATAGACAATCGCTGACGCTCGTTTTTGATGGCTGCAAGGGTGTTTCTTTCGATGTGAAATTCCAGTTGTGTGGCAAACCGGATCGCTCGTAAAATTCTCAGCGGATCATCATATAAAGTCTGTTCAGGCTCGAGGGGGGTACGAATACGCCGGTGCTGCAGATCCTTCAGGCCATTGAAATGATCAAAGAGTTTGCCGTATTGACCGGCATTCAAAGAGACAGCCATGGCGTTTATGGTAAAGTCCCGTCGCGCCAAATCTTCATCCAGACTTGCCTGCACGACATTGGGATTTCTCGAATCCCCTCGATAGCTTTCGGCCCGGGCCCCGACAAATTCCAGTGTTTTGTCCCCAACCTGCACCATGGCAGTGCCAAATTGTTTGTATACGGTCCATTTTTTCGAATTCAGCGCCTGGGCCACCTGTTTGGCAAAGGCAGGCCCCTCCCCTTCGACCAAAAAATCGATATCCTTGACGCGTTTCCCCAATAAAAGATCTCTTACATAGCCTCCGACCACATATGTTTTAAGATTATGTTGATCAGCTAAAACGCCTATTCGTTTAAAAAGGGGATCCGAAAGTTCGAGTGTTTTCATCAGAGTCTACCGGATTTTAATATATTGACAATCAAGCCCAATCCCAAAAGTCCGGCTATAATATAGCCAAAAATCCCAAAAAAGGGGTACCCTAAAAACAGAGGGCCTTTGTCGAGCATCATGATCAGAGATGAAGCCACGGTGATAGCAGCGATAATCAGGCTAAAGGAAAGCCGGTTAAAGGATCGATCCACCTGATTGGTGATTTTATCCAGTCCATGGTGATGCAATTCCATGGCAATTTGTCCCCGTCGAATGCGGCGAAGGATAAGCTCGATCTCTCTCGGGGCCATGTGCGCGAGGGTCGCCAGGTCGCGCAGGCTTTTGGAACTCTCGTATGCCAGCTTTTCAGGATCGAGGCGCCGAAGGACCAAACGTTTGATATAAGGTCGAAGATGTTTGACAAAGTTATAATCAGGATCCAGTTTACGGGCCAAATCTTCATAAGTGCCTATGGTTTTGACCAAAAGCATCATATTGGACGGAATTTTGAGTCGATGGCGACTGATGATCTCGAATCCATCATTTACCAAAAGCTTCATATTGATTTTACTCAGGGGCAGACCATAGTATCGATTGAGATAGTCCGACAATTCGTAACGAAGCATATACGTTTCGGCGTCGAGGGAAATGGCACCCAGGTCGACCAGGACTCTCAGAATCAGATCGATATCACGCTTCCATGCTGCGATCAGCAGGTCTGTGATCTTTGCCATCAGCCAGTCATCCAGTCGTCCCACAATCCCAAAGTCCACCGGGGCAATTTTCCCGTCATAGGTCATGAACAGATTGCCGGGATGAGGATCGGCATGAAAGTAACCATAGATAAAAATTTGCCGCATAATAAACCGGGTACCGAGGTTGGCAATTTTTTTGAGATTGAATCCATGCTCACGCAGCGTATCGATTTTCGAGATTTTTATGCCTTTGATATATTCGAGCGTGACGATATGCGCTGTGGTCTGTTCCCAAAACACCTTTGGAACATAGACATCACGGTTATCCTCGAAATTTTTGGAAAACGATTCGATATTTCGGGCTTCATTGGTAAAATCCAGTTCACGTTGCATGGTCCGCCTTAATTCATCGATGATAGACACCGGCTCATACTGGCGGCTTTCTTCAACATGACGTTCCAAAAGGCTTGCCAGATCATGGAGAATATCCATATCCACGTCAACTAACCGTTTTAATCCGGGACGCTGAACTTTGACCACCACGTTTTGGCCGTTCCGCAACGATGCCTTGTAGGCCAATGCCATGGAGGCAGAAGCCATGGGAATCGTCTCAAAATGTGTAAAAACCTTGTCGAGATCTCCCAGTTCCCGGGTAATGAGTTGCCTGACCTGCTCGAATTCAACCGGTTTGACCTTGTCCTGGAGTTTGGTCAATTCTTCGATAAACTGGGCGGGAAGTAAAAAGGATCGTGTACTCAGCAACTGACCGACCTTGATAAACGTCGGCCCCAATTCCTCCAAAGCCAGACGAAGCCGTGCAGCCACCGTCATGGAGGGCTTTGTTTTCTTTTGTTTGGATAACCGGCCCAAAATTCGAATCCGAAGGGCGAGATTTAGCCGATCAAAAATGTGAGCAAAGCCGTATTTGCCAAAAACAGCGACTATCTCACGATATCGGTTGAGGTAGCGGTATCCTTTGTCGATACGATACAGTTTCACGATTCAGAGTCTCTATCATTTTTGATAAATATACACAAAGACAAGGGTAATTCCAAACGAATAGGCAGTGTCTCATGCATGTACAAATGTTTCAGGTAAACACGTTATCTCAAGCTGGCACAAAAAAAAGAGTGGTCGAACATACCGGGCAGCCTACTCGAAAGGCACTGTTTTTCAATATTTTACAACAAAAGACAACATTCAATCCTTCCCTTCAGACACGTGGCATTGATTTTGCCTAAAAACTCGTATCGTATCTGTCTCACTTGCACGGCAACTATTATTCACATAATTCAATAGAGGGGAATTCTGGGGTCTGCTTGCCGCAGTTTCCCGGTAATGTCAAGATGGAGGAAAAGATGAATCAACGACGTTTGCTACTCGGAGTCCTCTGTTTGCTCTGCTTACCCATGTTCCTGTTTGCCCAGGGCACGGTAACCATGAGAGAAACAGTCAATCCGGAGGCTGATCATCCGGAATATAATCCGGGTGAATTTTTATCTCGTGCAGGACATCCAACCTGGATAAAATTGACCTTTAGCAACATCAGTGCAGGAAGCGACGTTTTAAACGACGATTTTACCGGAACGTCTTTTCGCATTGATCTGAACGTCGATGGCGACGACGATGCAACGACCAATCCGGGGGATGTTTATACGGTAGCCGGTAATGAAATCAAAACCCACTGGCGACCGGGGGAAGGCTTGAATGACGAATACGCGTACCTTCCGATCTACAATCCTCAAAATTATGACACAGATCTGAAACCACGCGTTCAACTCATCAATTCCGGTGCTCTTCGAATTGGTGAAAGCCCATACCGTTATTCCATAACCATTGATGCGGATTATGGCAAATGCGTTGATGGGATCAAGCCAAGGTTATTGGCAGCCTATTATTACGATGATGGTAGCGGGCATTCTTCAGAACCTTCATCAGGTCATTCAAACACGGTTGCCTATGACGGCTATATAGACCGGATCGATCTCTATTGGAGCGAACCTATGGATCCCGGCCGGGCAGCAGCAAGCCTGGGGATTTTTCAGGGACTAGGATCGACTGTATCGGGCACAGAGTCAACAGGTCAGTGGAACCCCGATTCGACCTGGAATAACAACAAACGATTCACGTTTTGGGTGATTTCGAATCAGCCCAATACCGGCGCTCTGATGAATTTGGTATATACCCGGCCAGAGGCCGCAAACCAAAGACATCGTAACCAGGATCCCATCGATGGCACGGGCGCCTTGCATGAGGCAGAAACCCAGGCCCCTCTCTTAAACCAATACAACAAAGCCGTCAATATGGACAAAGCCGGCCCCGCGATTGTCAATGCCCGTACCACCCGGGTCACCGGGATGCGACGCCAACCATTGGCTGCGGCCCTGGATAGCGCTCGTATTCTGGTTACGTTTAGCGAGGTCGTCGATCGTAGCACCATTCAAAACGGCACCCTGACATTCGATATTGTGATTTGGGATGATAGTTCTTCGCCTGCTTCCACGCCAAGCATTGCAGCGATCAGTTTACCCTATTCTGTGGTCAGAATCACCTATCCGGTAAGTGGAGACAGCCGTATCTATGAATTACAGCTCAATCAGCCTTTTCCACACCAGGATGTGGCGGGAACGATCCAATTCCAGTCTTCAAACCTGGTCACGGATATGGCACTGACCATGCGAAATCCCAATGGTGTTTCAACCGCCATGTCGCCGCCGGCCGCACCAACCGACCCGGCAGTTACAAGGGGACCCATTGTACCGATCGATGACGGCATTTTCCCCAATATTGTAGAGGTGAGAACCCGCGACGTGGCCGTTCCAATACCGACGAACCAAATGATCACCGGAGGAGGAAATGGATGGGGTTATCTCGATTATGTTGAAGTGGACTTTGACCATTCTATGAATACCTCGATCAACAGCACACAAGGATTTACCGTTCAAGGCACGGGTATTTCGGGTATTGCCTCTACCGGCTCATGGATTTCACCCTATACCCTGCGTATCCCGCTCCTGGCCACCAGTCCCAAGATTCCCAATACCGGGGTCATCCCAAAAATCAAATATTCCAATCCGGGCGGAAGCAATGGAATGTACAGTGCGGTAAATGCCGGCCCGGCAGAAAATATCGTCTATAGTGACACGACCTTGTCCCAAAACAATTTCCGAATGGTAGAGGTCCTCGACTTTGCGGGTCCCGCCCTGGTGCAGGCCTATACAGCCGGTATTCGGTCATTGCGATTGATCTTTAGTGAGCAGATCCAGGTCGATGGCTTGCCCGAATGGCCACAAGAGGCCTCTGATGCCATGGATCGCTATAGCACCTATCGTAAATTTATCTGGTTCATGAACAGAATCGGTGGATCGATCCATTCGCATGACAGCGATGTGTCGGTCTATTTTACAGGTTTGTCGGATAACGGCCTGGATAAAATTTTCTATCTACACCACACCTCACCCTATGCATGGAATGCAGAACATACCGGCGCGATCAACTTTTTAGCCCCCGGTGCCGTCATGGATGCAGCAGAAAATCCCAATGACCAGTACGATGATGACGAAAGTTTGTGGGAAAAGAGCAAACAGGGATCTGATATCGCGATCATGCCCGATACGGTTCCGCCGAAACTGGTGCAACTTGAAACCGTGGATCTGGATGCCAATGGCCGTTTGGATCACTATAAATTCGTCTTTGATGACACGTCGGCTATTTATCCAAAGCATTCATTTGTCAAAGAAAACTGGAACATTGTCTCTTATTATTGCAAAGAACCCAAAGAGATCATTGGATTGAATCCCACCCGGTTTATTATCCAGGAAGGGGATACGATTGTTGTATTCATTCAATTCAAAGAAGCCTCTGATGACACACTGCACAATCGGCCTTACTTTGGCGACACCGGTGATGTTCCCGATGTCATCGTCGGAGCGGGCAACGGATTCGCTGACTGGGCAGGGAATGTCATGGATGAATTGACTCTGGGCATCTCTATAGAGAGCGACGGAGCCGGCCCGGCGATCACAAAAGCAAAATCGATCAGCACGACAGAAGTGGAAGCTCTGGTCAGTGAAGATCTTAAAGACATGACCGTTCATAAAGACAACTTTTTGCTCAAAATGGGTATAGATGTACCTCTTTTACCCTATTTTACCCTGAACAGAGCGACAGAATATCCGCCGGATATGGAACGCAATTTCCAGGGACGGGTAATTTTGCGGGCCATCGACCAGCTGTACTGGCTGCCTGAAACCGAAGGTCTGGCAAAATTCGCTCGCCGGGGTGTGGTCTTTGATAATGTCAGTCAAACCCCCGAAATCACGGTTCTGGACAATCCCAATAATCAGAATAGTTCCGTCCCGGTCAATGACAACATTGCCAGCAATTTCGATATCGATCTGGTCTTGCCGGGCAACCCGGTACGAGGAGTGCCTTTTCAGGTCGAAGTCATTGCCAGAGATGCGGAAGGAAAGATCGACCGCAATTTTCCGGAACGCGTCAACCTGACCAGCAATCTGCAAACCAATGAAATCTCTCTGCCCGCGGGATCTCAATCTCTCTATGATGGTCGCGGTCTGTTTACTCTGACGTCATGGGTAGAGACAGAGAATCTGGTGCTCTCTGTTTCAGTAGAGAACGATCGTTTGTCCCGCTATTTTAGCAGTTCCGACCCCATGGTCGTAGACGAAGCCATTATCGATGAGCCCGACACACTGATCGTCGACGATTACAGAGGGACATTCGGGTTCGGGGATCAGGGTGGATTTGTGGTATTGACCTTTGATTTTTCACAAAACCATCCGGGTATCGGAGCCAGCAACATTATTAATTTTTACCAAATCTATCGGGAAATCGATGGTATGGTCTTCCATTGGCAAACCATCCAGGCAGTCGATCCGACAGGTACCGGGGCAGACTCTATGCGAGTCATTCTCTGGACCGGTGACAATCTTGAATCGAATTTCTGGGTAAGAGCTGTATGGGATCCCAATTATCGACCGATTTCCGGTACTGCAGCGCTGAGCGAATACGAGGGACCCGGCGATATCACAGTACCCGACGGATACCTTTTGGTTTCCTCTGCCAACCCCGTACTGGCAAAAACCGCCCAACCCGTGGTTCGTGCGGATAAAAATCGCGTCGCGAGCACAGCCGGAACCCTATCCAGCTCCGCTCTGATGTCGGGTTCGCGTATGGGATTCGGAGGGGCCCATGATAACATTGCCCCGGCCCGCCCCGAACGGTTGCGTATCCACAAAGACGGTCAGGCAGTGGCCATGGCATGGGGACCTGTCTACAAGGGTATCGATGGATCTCCGGAATTGTTTGGTGTCAAATATCACGTCTATGGTCACCCGAGTAAACCTTATTTCGATCCTGAGACAGAGGGTGAATTGCTGGCAACGACAAAGGACACAACATTGACACTGCCATCAGGCGATATACGCTCCTTTTTCTGTGTTCGTACCAGCGACAGTGACAACGAATCGCCGGCATCAGAACGCGCTGCAAAATGGGGTTTCATGACCCACGGCAGCAAGCAAACTCGCTACAATATGATCTCGTTTCCGTTGGAAACCACTCAGTTCAAAACCATAGACCAACTGACGAATCACATTGACGGACTGGCTGCAAGCTATCAACTCGATGCACAAACCAATCAGTACAGCCGATTCTACTTGCATGACATTGAATTCGGATCTAAATTTCAGATCCGTACCGGAATGCCCTTGCTGGTCTCTTTGAATGAAAAGAATACAGGCAAATGGTTCTATACCGGTATTGTCCCTGAAAAAAACAGCCAAACCTTTGATCTGAGTACGAACCTAAAACAGGCATTTAAAGAAATCACTATTCCTCTGGATCGCGATGACATTCAAACGGCTCGCGACCTGGCACATGATATTGGCCTCGAAGCCGTTGAGGTGATCTATCTCATCGATCCGGAAAATAATGATTTCAGCCTGTTCTATATCCCGGGGGTTGATTATGGATCGAATTTCGAATTGAAACCCGGAGATCCTGTGCTGATCAGTGTAAATAACAATGCACCCAAGACCTGGCCTGTACGATAAGAGTTGTTCTTTTCCGGGATTCTGCAATGCAGAATCCCGGAACTGTCAACGATATTGATACGGCTTTTGCGAGTTTTAGGAGGAAAACTTATGAAATTCAAAACGATCTTTATGAGCATATCTCTGGTCCTGTTCTTGCTTGCGAGCACGAGTCAGGCACAGCTCATCACCCTGGTCTCGGGGAAAGCCTATAACCCCGACGGCTCGGAAGTTCTCGAAAAAGAAATTCAATTCAGCTCATTTTTAACCAGTGAAAAAACCGATACCAGCGAACTGGATTCATGCAGTGCCGGTGGAGGGTGGGCCATCAACCTGACTCAGTTCAATGAAACCGGCACCTCATGGGCACCCGGCGATACATTGATTGTCTTGTTTGAAAACGTCAATAACTCGAGTCCGTTTTTCGGAACCACGTATTCCATTTCGCATGTAACCACAGCAGACAATTTCCAACAGGTCGGCGATATCACCCTGCCTGTGGAACTGACGACATTCGAATCAATGGTAGAACACGGTTCCCTCAACGATAAGGTGGTGTTGAAATGGAAGACGTTGGGTGAAACCAACAATTTACGCTTTGATATCGAAAAAAGCGTGGACGGAGAAACCTTTTCGAAAATCGGCGAGGTTCCCGGTCACGGATCTACAACCGTGCCCCAATCTTATGTTTATCGCGATCCTGTTGATGAGATCGGACTGTATTATTATCGTCTGAAACAAATCGATACGGATGGCACCTATTCCTATTCCGAAGTCAATGAGATCATGGTCAGTGCACCGGATGAATTTGCTCTTTTGCAAAATTATCCCAATCCATTTAATCCGGAAACATCGATCTCGTTTAAATTGCCCCAGGATAGCAAGGTGATGATTCAGATCTTTAATGTACTGGGTCAGGAAATTAAAACGCTGGTCAACACAAAATTCAAAGCCGGCACGCATACCGTGACATTTAATGGCAGAGATCTTCCCAGCGGCATGTATATTTTTGCCATGCAAGCCGGGAATTTCAAAGAGAGCAAGCGAATGACTCTCGTCAAGTAAAACCCATTACCCATTGCAAGACCCTGTCCCCCCTTTACAAAGGAGCACAAACGTGCTCCTTTTTTTTTTACCCTCTGACAAATGTATATAAAGCACAGAAAATTGACAATTTGTAAAAAAGAGAGAATGACCCGGGCAAGAAATTCGTTACTATGGGTACGGTGGAAAAAATACCAGGTGATGCAGACCATTCTGCATCACCAACAGACAAAGACTATTTTCCCGGACAACACGCCTGGCTTTTCGCCGCCGGACAGCCACCACAGTCATGGGACTGATCTGCCTGAACAGCATGTCCGGTGCAATTGGAGGGATGACCAGAAGGTACAGAGCCGGTTTTATAACCAGCGTCAGCGATCGCTTTTTCCAAATCAGCATGCGAGAACTTTCCTTCCTTAAAGGTGATTTTCGCAATTCCTGATTCGAGGTCGACTTTAGCTTTTTCGACACCCTGGACATCCTGCAAGACCTTTGTCACCTGGTTGACGCAATTCTGACAGGTCATTCCGTTGATTTTGACATCAACGGTTTTTGCACTGACGCCGGCCATCATGCTCATCATGACAATAGCAAAAACCGCCACAACGATTATCAATGCTCTTTTCATAATTTCCTCCTGAATGTTCGGTGTGATGATATCGTTTTCAGTAAAAAATAATAGATTTTTATAAATCCTTCAAGACTTGTTTTACAAATATAAAAGATCTGTCGTAACATGCAAGTTGTATGATAATACTGTTATTTTTACAATCGAGAGATTATTTTATTGACTGGTGCGGATTAATAGAGTATCTTAAACAAGATGGGTACTGAACATCTCCTTCATATCATCTCTCTTACAGGACCGAACAGTGTTTCTGGCACGAATATCCAAATATTCTTCAATAATCAAACCAACCTAGGAGCGAACATATGAGCGATCCCCAAAAAAAGAACGGCATCTCGCGTCGAAACTTTTTAAAGGGTATGGGGACGAGTGTTGTGGGAACAGCAACACTTTCCTCTACCCACTCTGTGTTGGCAGCTGCCGAAACAGGGCCACATGGGGCACGAATCGTCGGACCGGATCGTGTGACCATCACCTTCGATGTGAATGGCCATTCTCACCGCCTTGCCATAGAGCCCAGAGAGACTCTATTGGATGCGCTTCGTGACCACCTCGGTTACACGGGAAGCAAACGGGTCTGCGATCGTGGTTCTTGCGGGGCATGTACCGTAATCCTGAATGGAAGGACAGTTCTCGCATGCAGTATGCTGGCCATCGATGCAGACGGCGCGAAAATCGAAACCGTCGAAGGACTGGCAACGGATAATCTGCATCCTGTGCAAGAAGCCTTTGTAAAGCATGATGCGATGCAATGTGGTTTTTGTACGCCCGGATTCATCATGTCCGGTGTCATGCTGTTGAGGAAAAATCAAAACCCCTCATCTAAAGACATCAGGAATGGGGTCTCTGGTAATCTTTGTCGTTGCGGCACTTATCCCAACGTGTTCAGCGCAATCGCCGAAGCATCGAACAAGATGAAGAAGGGAGGTTGAGCATATGGCAAAATGGAAATCATTAAAAGAAATGGCTGTCCTGGGGAAAGAGTATCCCCGTGTTGACGGCCCCGACAAGGTGACCGGTGATGCCAGATACACGTATGATGTGCAATTAATGGACATGCTTTGGGCCAAAGTCGTGCGATCTCCTCACCCGCACGCCCGGATCATCAGCATCGATACCTCCAAAGCCGAGGCGATGCAAGGTGTCAAAGCCGTCTGGAAGACCGACAGAGATGAGCTCAACTATGCCGGCGATGAGGTCGCCGCTGTCGCAGCGGTCAACGAAAGCATTGCGCACGAGGCCGCCAAGCTGGTAAAGGTGGAATATGAAATACTGCCCTTTGTGGTCGACGAACAAAAGGCCAGGCAACCGGATGCGCCCAAGGTCTTTAGCAATCGCGAAGACAATCTGGGACAAAAACGTGAAAATACAGAAGGCGATGTCGAAAAAGGATTCCAGGAATCCGATGTCGTTTTAGAACGAACGTTTCATCTCAACGTGCAGATTCACAACTGCCTGGAAACCCATGGCTGTGTTGCCACCTGGAAGGATAACGACCTCTATATCTATGATTCGACTCAGGGTGTGCATTCGATCCGCAGTGGAGTGGCAAGAAACCTGAAAATGCCCGAAAACAAGGTTCACGTAATCTGCCCATATATGGGCGGGGGCTTTGGCAGTAAACTGGGTACCCAAGCCTATCACACCATCGCTTCGAAACTTTCCCGTCAGGCAAAGCGACCGGTCAAGCTTATGTTAAACCGGGAAGAAGAGTTGGTCGGAACCGGTAATCGACCCTCTTCGTACCAGAAAATCAAACTGGGTGCGAAAAAAGATGGTACGCTCGTGGCGTTCGAGCTCGAATCCTTTGGTACCGGGGGGATCGGCGGAGGTGCAGGGGTTCCGCTTCCCTATGTCTATCACGTCCCCAATATCCATACGGTGCACCACGATGTCTTTGTCAACGCCGGATTCAGCGCACCGATGCGCGCCCCGGGTCATCCACAGGCAGCCTGGGGCATGGAATCGATGATGGATGAACTGGCTGATGAACTCGGCCTGGATCCCCTGGAGGTTCGCAAGAAAAACGACCCCAATCAGACCCGCCAGAAAGAATTCGAAATCGCTGCA
>WJME01000154.1 GCA_014728115.1 Candidatus Zhuqueibacterota bacterium
AAGTTTGGCTGTTAAAAAACGGGTATTTCAGGTTGCCAGAGAATTCAACATCTCTAATGAGGCTTTGGTCGAATACTTGCACAAGCTCGGATATGATATTCGCAATCATATGAGCTTGCTGTCTGACGAAGCCTATGGAAAAGCTGTTGAAAAATTTGGCGAGACCGAATTACAACATGACAGTGAGTATGAATTTCGCAGGCGCTTAAAAGAGAAAAAAGCCGCTGAAGAGGCGAAAAAACAACAAGCTCGTGATTCTCTCGAGCGACGCCTCAAAGTGGCCAAAGACCTTGCGGAAGAAATGCCTCGTCTCAAACGACAGCGCGAGGAGGAGCACGAGGCTGAACCTCCGAAAGAGGAAAAGACCGCTCCGCCGCCAGAAGCAAAGCCGTCGGCTCCGCCATCACAACCTGAGGAAAAACCCGAAGAAAAACCCAAAAAACCCAAACGTAAACTCAAAGTCGTAGAAATACCTCCTGAAGAAGCAGGTGCGCGCACGAGAGAAAAACCACGACCCGAACCCGCAGAAAAGCCCGAAGCAGAACCTTCTAAAGCTCCCTCTGAGGCTGAACCGAAACCCGAGGCCAAGCCCCAGGGACCGGATGGCAAACCCAAGGAAAAAGAAGAGGAAGAAGGGGCTGAACGCAAAAAGAAGCGAAAAAGAAGACGACGTAAAAAACGCCCGGCCGAGACTGAAGAAGAACCTCAAATCACTGAGAAAAAAGACCGCAAACGTAAGAAAAAACGTCATCGACCGGTCTTTGATGAAGCAGAAATACAAGAAAATATTCGCCAAACCCTGGCCAATATCGATGATACCGCTCCTGGTAAAACACGAAAACGCAAACGCCGTATCGCTGCCGAAGAAGAGGAAGCCGAACTGGAACCTCAAGTCATCAAGGTCAGCGAATATATGTCGCTCTCTGAATTGTCGAATCTGATGAATGTAGAATCGACAGAATTGATCAAAAAATGCATGGAACTCGGCATGATGGTCACCATCAATCAGCGATTGGATATGGATACCATCACCTTGCTGGCGTCAGAGTATGGATTCCAGGTGGAAGCTCTTGAAGAATTCGGGGAAGATATTCTCGAAGAAATGGAAGAAGAGGAAGAAGGTACTCTTTTACCAAGACCTCCTGTGGTGACGATTATGGGCCATGTCGATCACGGCAAGACCTCTTTGCTCGATCATATTCGCAAGAGTAATATCATCGCCGGCGAAGCCGGTGGCATTACTCAGCATATCGGTGCGTATGAAGTCACGCTCGATCATGATAAAAATATTACCTTTCTCGATACACCGGGACACGAAGCGTTTACCGCCATGCGTGCCCGCGGTGCCCAGGCAACAGATATTGTCGTCCTCGTGGTTGCTGCAGACGACAGTGTCATGCCCCAGACCATCGAAGCGATAAGCCACGCCAAAGCCGCTGATGTGCCTATCGTGGTGGCGGTGAATAAAATAGATAAACCCGGTGCCAATCCGGATCTTATTCGCAAACAACTTTCTGAACACGGTGTTTTGGTCGAACAGTGGGGAGGCAAATATCAGGCAGTCGAAATCTCGGCCAAAACCGGTGAAAACCTGGACAGCCTCCTGGAAAGTATCCTCCTGGAAGCCGAGATTCTCGATCTTAAAGCCAACCCGGACCGCAAAGCCAAAGGCGTCATTATCGAGTCCAAGCTCGACCGCGGCAAAGGACCGGTTGCAACGGTTCTGGTTCAGGCCGGTACGCTGACTGTCGGCGATCCGTTTGTCTCGGGTACGTTTGCAGGTAAAGTCCGCTCCATGTTTGATGAACGAGGCAAAAGAGTCAAATCCGCCGGCCCCTCTGTCCCTGTGCAGGTTCTGGGATTCGATGGTCTGCCGCAAGCCGGCGACAGCTTTGTCGTTCTCGAATCCGAGCGCGATACCCGCGATATCAGTCAAAAACGGCAGCAGCTTCAGCGCGAACACGAGCACTGGCGCAGCCGTCCCAGAACCCTGGATGAAATTTCTCGCCAGATTGCAGAAGGACAGGTCAGACAACTCTCTGTGGTCGTCAAAGCAGATGTAGATGGATCGATTCAGGCAATCATCGACTCGCTCATGAAACTCGCAACCAAAGAGGTTGCCGTGGATGTCATTCACCGCGGCGTCGGAGCGATCTCTGAATCCGATGTCTTGCTGGCCTCTGCCTCCGGAGCGATCATCATCGGCTTTAATGTGCGCCCAACATCCAAAGCCAGAGAACTGGCAGCCAAAGAGTCTGTGGATATCAGGCAGTATGAAGTGATCTATGATATCCTCAACGATATCAAGGCAGCCCTCGAAGGATTCCTGACACCGGATATCTCTGAAGAACTGGTCGGCACCGCAGAAGTGCGGCAGGTGTTCAAGGTGCCCAAAGTAGGCATGATCGCAGGTTGCTATATCAATTCCGGTAAAATCAATCGCAATGATAATATCAAGGTTTACCGCGATGACCGCCTGATTCATGATGGCAGAATAAGCTCTCTGAAACGGTTCAAAGAAGATGTTCGCGATGTCGCCACCGGTTTTGAATGCGGTATCGGCGTAGAACGATTCGATGATCTCAAGGTCAATGATGTGATAGAAGCCTATCATGTCGTGGAAACCAAACGAACCTTGGAGCAGAGTACACGATAGATGTTTGTCGGACTTTTACAACTGGATCTGATGATCCCGGAAAGCGGCTCTCTGAAAGAAAAACGGTTTGTCTTAAAGAGTATAAAAACCCGCATTCGAAATAAATTTAATGTATCTGTTGCCGAAGTCGACCACTTGGAAAAATGGCAAAGAACAGTCCTGGGTATCGCCCTGGTTTGCAATGAGCGCAAATTTATCGATAAAACCATGAACCAGATCCTGAATCTGGTCGATGATGATGCCGATATACAGATACTCGAACACCAATTAGAGGTTTTGTAATAGATTATGTCTGTACCACGTTCCGAACGGGTCGCTGAGGAAATCAAGCAAACAGTGGGAGAATTACTCCTGTTTGGCGCCAAAGACCCGGCGCTGCAATCCGTGACCATAACTCAGGTCAAGGTCAGCAGAGACCTCCGTCATGCAACGATTCTCTATAGCGTGATGGGGAGTGATGAAGACAAGGAAAAAGCCCATAGCGCAGTAAAACGGGCCCAATCGTTTGTGCGAAGTGAAATCGCACAGAAATTACGTCTGAGATATGTGCCTGAAATTCGCTTTGAATATGACGATACCAGCGACTATGCCGCTCATATTTCTGAAATTTTGCAAAAGATCAAAAAGAACGGTGGATCAGTCGATTCTGAATGAAACCCATCGACCAGATACTCAATATCCGCAAGCCCCTGGGCTGGACGTCCTTTGACATGATTCGATGGATACAGGTTCGCATGAAAAGAGTAAAAATCGGTCATGCAGGTACCCTGGATCCATTTGCACAAGGGGTGATGGTACTCGGATTCGGGGCAGCGACAAAACGCTTGCAACACGCGGTCGATGCCGAAAAAGAGTATATCGCCACTTTTCGGTTCGGACTGGAAACCGATACCCTGGATCTGAGTGGCCGTACTATAAATAATTGTGACTCTGTCACATTGAATGAATCCGAGCTTGCCGGTGTTATGCAGTCTATGACCGGAGATTCGGAACAAATACCCCCGATCTATTCTGCGCTCAAAATCGGAGGGAAAAGAGCATACACTCTTGCCAGACAGGGCAAAGAGGTGAAACTGGAACCGCGCCGGATCACGATATATGAATTCGCCTTGCTCGATGTCGCAGGGCAAAGCATTAAAGTAAAGATTGTGTGTTCCAAAGGGACCTATATCCGATCGCTGGCGCGAGATCTGGCAGAAAAACTGCACACGTGTAGTTATGTGCAAACACTTGTACGTACCCGTGTTGGGACGTTTCGACTAGAGGATGCAATCGAGTTGGATACCGTGCCCGGACTTTTGGGCAGTCAATGATGGAATGAGACCTGTTTAATGGAAATATATTGGGATATCAATCAGGTAAAACCCAAACGAGATTCGGTTGTGACAATGGGTACTTTTGATGGCGTTCATTTGGGTCATCAAAAACTGATTCAAACGATTATCGATATCGGCACAGAACGTCAGCTGACATCATGTCTGTTGACGTTTGAACCGCATCCGCAACTGGTACTCAAAGACCTGCAACAGTCTCAGGTCCTTTTGACAACGATGGAAGAAAAGATTGAATTGTTGGCAAAGACCGGTCTGGACCGGCTTGTGATTGCAAATTTTACCCGAGGGTTTTCGAGTATCGAACCTGCCGAGTTTGTTCGCAACATTCTGGCAGATCAGCTTGGGACAAAATATTTAATGATCGGGCATGATCATGCGTTTGGCCGGCAGCGAAAAGGCACTTACGAGCTGCTTGCCAAAATGAGCAAGACCATGAATTTCGACCTTGCCGCTTTTGATGCCATCACCATCAATGAACGGGTCGTGAGCAGCACTCGTATCCGTCAGGCCTTGGCCCAAGGTCATGTGCACCTGGCCCAGGACCTGCTGGGACGCCCCTATACGATTACCGGCCAGGTCATCCCCGGGGACGGGCGCGGTAAAGATCTGGGATTTCCCACTGCAAATATTCGCCCCTTTTCAAAATATAAACTGATTCCCAAGGCTGGTATTTATGCCACGCGCATCAAAATCCGGGATCGATGGCATGATTCGGCGACCTATATCGGGGTGCGACCGACATTTCATTTGCATGACCATGTGATTGAGGTCCATATCCTCGGCTTTGAAAATGAAATCTATGATCAAGAAATTGTCCTGGAATTCGATCGCTACCTGCGCGATGACCAGGAATTCTCAAACAGTAAAGAGTTGATCGAACAAATTAAACAAGATATTGTTGCAGCAAAGGAACTTTTAAACCACTAAATTCGTTAGGTTTGGAGGATTGAATGTCTATTACCAATGAAAGACGCTCCGAAATTGTGGGGCAGTTTGGCGAATCCGGCAAGGATACCGGCAAAACTGAAGTGCAGATTGCTCTCATGACCGAGCGTATCAATGATCTTACAAAACATTTTAAAACCAACCCCAAGGATTTTCATTCCCGACGGGGTCTGTTGAAAATCGTCGGCCGTCGCCGTCGATTGCTGGATTATCTAAGGAGTAACGACATCGAGCGTTACCGTTCCTTGATCAAAGAGTTGGGCATTCGTCGCTAAATAGAATCATTCTGGACTCAATCGAACAAGGAGGAAGTTCCCATGATCGAGGTACAACAGGTTACTCGCTTTTTTGGACGAGTAAAGGCTGTTGATGATGTCACTTTTCAAGTCGACAAGGGAGAAATCCTAGGCTTCCTCGGTCCGAACGCGGCTGGTAAGACAACGACCATGCGCATCCTGACCACTTTTTTACCGGCAACATCCGGTAAAGCATCTGTGGCTGGTTTCGACGTGCAGGACCAATCCATGGAAGTGCGAAAACGTATCGGTTATCTCCCCGAAAATCCGCCGCTTTATCATGAAATGCGGGTTAACGATTATCTGGGTTTTGTCGCCTCTATCAAAGGCGTTGAAGCTAAACAGCAAAAACGCGCCATCGATGAGGTCATGGATAAAACCGGGATCTCTAATGTCGGTCATCGCGTGATCAAAACCCTGTCAAAGGGCTATAAACAACGCGTCGGACTGGCCCAGGCACTCGTCCATAATCCCGAGGTCTTGATTCTGGATGAACCGACTGTCGGGCTGGATCCCAATCAGATCATCGAAGTCAGAGAACTGATTAAAAACTTGCGCGGCAATCATACCATCATCCTCAGCACCCATATCTTACCCGAAGTCAGTATGACCTGTCAACGGGTGGTCATTATCAACCAGGGACGTGTCGTGGCTGTCGACAAACCGGAAAACCTGACGACAAAGCTCGCAGGTGGACAACGACTCAATGTCACGCTGTCCGGGGATATTGACGTTCTTAAGGAAAAACTGCAATCCCTCGATAACATTCGAACGATCGAACTGTCCAAAGATCAAAATATTTCCCCTGATCAGGTACAGTGGATCATCGAAAGCGAACCCGATGCAGAGATTCGTCCGCTTGTGGCTCAATCCATCGTCCAGAACGGCGGCCAGCTGTTCGAGATGAAACCCGAAGGAATGAGCCTCGAAGACGTGTTCTTGCAGTTAACGACCAGAGAGGAGGGAACTGCATCATGAAAAACTTTTGGGCTATTTTCAAACGTGAACTGAAATCATACTTTTCTTCACCCATTGCCTATGTGGTGATCGGATTGTTTTTGCTGATTTCAGGAATATTCTACTATCTTATCGTTTCAAATTTCGTCCAGGTGTGCATGCGTGCCGATATGCAGGCACAGTATTATCAGATGGCATCGCCAAATCTCAATGTGAACATGATGGCCATTCGCCCGGTGTTTCACAATATGGCGCTCTTTGCTCTCTTTTTTCTGCCTCTGATCACCATGCGCCTGTACTCGGATGAAAAAAGGACCGGTACAATCGAGCTCTTGCTCACCTCACCGGTCACTAACCTGCAATCCATTCTCGGTAAATTCGCTGCAGGGTCAGCCCTCTATGCCATTATGCTGGGCTTTACCACCCTGTTTATGATCCTGTTGTTTATGTTCGGTGATCCCGAAGTAGGACAAGTCCTGACCGGATATCTCGGTCTCTTGCTTTTGGGTCTCTGTTATATCGCCTTTGGCGTATTCTTTTCCACGCTTACCGATAATCAGATCATCTCCGCGATCAGTACCGTGGCCTTTATTCTCTTTTTCTGGGCCATCGGATGGGTCTCCGGCTTTCTCAATCCGGCGATCGGACAAGCTCTGGAAAATGTTTCGCTCATTACCCATTTTGACGACTTTGCCAAAGGTATCCTGGATACCAAGCATGTCGTCTTTTATCTGAGCTTTATCACCATGGGTGTGTTCTTGTCCTACGTCTCTATTGAATCGGCAAGATGGAGGGGAAGATGATGCAAAAATATGCCAAAATCGGAGGCCTGGTCGGACTCGTTCTGGTCTTTGCAGGCCTTTTAGTCTATGCGATTAATACCATGTTTACTCTGTTATCCACAATTCCCCTGATTCTGGGTGGACTTTTGATTGTGGCTTATATCATACTCGACTTTCAGTCGATAAAAGAAGGCCTGAGCAGCCGCTCGGCCAAATTTGGCAGCAATGCCGCACTTATGATTATTGTGGTGCTCGGGTTGCTGGTTGTGGTCAATATGCTGCTGAGTCGCTTTAATGCACGTATCGATACCACAGCAGCCAAACAGTTCAGCCTTGCTGAACAAACCCGCAAGGTCTTGAAGAATCTCGATGCAGACACTAAAGCCCTGGGATTCTTTAAAACCAATGAAGAAGGACGGGCAGAAGAGCTGTTTGACGAGTATACCGAGTACTCTGATCGATTTTCTTATGAAATCATTGACCCGGATAAAAAACCGGGCATAGCCAAACAATACGATATCCAGCAATACGGCACTGTGGTCTTTGAAAGCGCAGGGAAACAGGAAAAAGTCACCGAAACCTCGGAAGAGAATTTCACCAATGCGCTCATTGCCGTGTCCCGCGAAGAAGTCAAAAAAATCTATTTCTCTACCGGTCACGGTGAACACAGTCCGGATACCGAACAGCGCGAAGGCATGTCTTTTGCCAAAGAAATGCTGGAAGACGAAAACTATGTTCTCGAGTCGATCATGCTCGCCGGCATGGCTGCAGATTCGCTGCCACAGGACATGTCTCTGCTGGTCATCGCCGGCCCGCGCAGTGATCTGTTTCCGAATGAAACCGAAATGATCAAAAATTATCTCAAGGGCGGAGGCAAGCTCTTGCTCATGCTCGATCCCGATTCGCCACAGAGCTATGTGGATCTGGCAGCCGATTATGGCGTCACCGTGCGCAACGATATGGTCATCGATGCCTCGGGTATCGGACAATTGTTCGGGGCCGGCCCGATTATGCCTCTGGTCAATACCTATACCGATCATGCCATTACGGAAGATTTTAATGTCATGACCCTGTTCAATGAAGCGAGGTCTCTGACAAAATCCGATAATGTGCCGACCGGACTAACGGTGAGCGAAATCGCCAAGACCAACCCGCGAAGCTGGGGCGAAACCTCGCCGATCTCCGGCGAAGGGGTCGCCTTTGATGAAGGACAGGATATTCGCGGCCCTCTGACCCTGCTGGCTGTCGGTGAAAAAGACGCCGAAGATCAAAGCAAAGCCGAGGATAAATTCGATCTCGGGGATGTCACGGTCAAAACCCGGTTTGCCATTTATGGCGATTCTGATTTTGCCACCAATGGCTTTATTCGCAATCAGGGCAATGGCGATCTGTTTATGAATACGGTGAGCTGGCTCGCCGAACAGGAAGATCTGATCTCTGTCCGGCCACGTGATCCCGAGGATCGACGGTTGTCCCTGACCCAACAACAGGCCAAGATGATCTTTTATCTCGGTGTCCTGTTATTGCCCGTCCTGATTTTCGCTACTGGGGTATGGGTATATGTCAAACGTAAATGATTGATACGGGAGTATCATACTCCTCCGGGACCGGTGCGATACCCCGTCCCGGAGGCTCTTGTACTCCCTCTCATCCTCTACATCTCTCTAGGAACCGAATTAATTCATGTTAAGGGTGGGATGCATATGAATTTTAAAACAACACTCGTTCTGGCTCTGGTATTGATCGTCGGTATTGTTGCCGTGGTATTGCTGGATAAAAAAGACGAACAACGCGCAGAGCAAAAAGAGCTCGATGAAAAGCTCCTGAACATTGAAAAAGAAAATGTCTCGGAAATCATGCTCGAACCCGCCGGAATCCATGCGGTTCGAGATTCCAATGACTGGATCCTGACCGACCCGGTCGATGCCCGGGCCGATAATGATGCGATCAACAGCTTGCTGGGGATCTTTGATTATAGCAAACAGATCCGGGTGATCTCTTCAGATCCCTCGGAATATCCTGTGTATGGATTACAAAATCCCAAAGCCGAAATGGTTCTCGTCCATGACGGCCAAAGCGATACGCTTTATCTCGGCGATGATAATCCTACCGGGAGTTATGTTTTTGCCCGTCAAAGCGGTTCGCCGGATGTGTTTCTCACATCCACGGCATTCAAGACACAGGCCACCAAAACCCTGTTTGATCTCAGGAATAAAAATGTCGTGCCGTTCGATCGCATGGCCTTGAATCACCTCACGATCAGGAATGAAAACGGACGCTTTGTATTCGAAAAACAGGCAGGTGCCTGGGAACTCGTCGAACCGATCGCTTATCCGGTTGATGAAACCGAAATGGATGAAATCATCAACAATCTCTATAAAGGCAAAGCCAAGGAATTTGTCGCCGAGTCTCCTGACGATCTGTCACAATTCGGACTCGAAAATCCGGATTATACCGCGGAATTGCTTTTAGGGGATGAAAAAGCACAGAAAAGATTGTTGATTGGAAAGAGTCTCGGGGATCAGCGTTATGCAAAAGACAGCTCACGCGACCCTGTGTTTGTTGTCGACAAGGCTTTTATGGATAAATTCCAGTTCGACCTGACAGCTGTGCGGAAAAAAGAGATTACAGACGCCACCAGCAGTCAGATCAGGCGGTTTGTCCTCGAACACAGCGGCATGACCATCGAAGCCGAACTCGATAGCGTGGCCAACTGGAATGTGCTGCAACCCGAAAAAAGACCGGCAAAAAGCTGGGAAGCCAAATCCATTACCGCTGCGATCGACCGGCTCAAGGTCCAGGAATTTGCGGATGATAATCCCGCTTCTTTGGCAACCTACGGCCTTGCAAATCCGCAGGTCAAAGCTCAGTTTTTTGACCGCGAAAAATTGCTGTTGGAACTGCATATCGGAAACATCAAAGATGATCTGGTTTACGCCAAAAAGGCTGACCAAAATAATGTATTTTTAATAGATGATAACATTTTAGATACCCTGACGCCTGATCTGGAAAAACTGGCCGAATCACCAGAGGCAGACACCACTGCCGCACCGGCCATGCTTCAATAAATGATCAAGAGAGGATCGGGTTCGATCCTCTCTTTTTAAGGACTCTGGAACAGGGATGTCAAGGATGGAGGATGAATGTTCTACAGACATGAAGTTGAAATCGATGGAAAACCACTCATTATCGAAACCGGCAAGATGGCCAAACAAACGGACGGGGCCGCCTGGGTACAACTCGGCGAAACCGCTATCCTTGCTACCGCTGTTTCCGAGAAACAACCCAAAGATGACCTTGACTTTTTCCCGCTCACCGTAGAATACCGGGAAAAAGCGTATGCTATGGGCAAGATTCCGGGTGGTTTTTTCAAACGCGAAACCAAACCCAGCGAAGTCGAGATCCTGAACGCCCGGCAAATCGACCGTCCTATTCGCCCCCTGTTCCCGGATAATTTTCGCCATGAAACCCAGATTTTTGTGTGGGTGCTGTCATCAGATCGTGAAAACGACGCCGACGTGCTGGGAATCACCGGCGCTTCTATCGCCCTCAGTATCTCTGATATTCCGTTCGCCGGCCCTATTGCCGGTGTGCGTGTGGGACGGATCGAAGGAGAGATGATCGCCAATCCCACCTATTCGGAACGCGAAAGAAGCGATTTCGATCTCGTGATCGCGGCTTCCAAAGATTCGATCATCATGGTCGAAGGCGAAGCCCTTGAAATCAGTGAAGATGAAATGGTCGAGGCTCTGGAATTCGGACACGAAGCGATTCGTAAGCTTATCGCGGTTCAGGAAGAGGTCGTTGCCAAGGTCGGCAAGGAAAAGAGAGAATTGGCCGAACCTGAAGACCTGAGCGAACTCGAAAGCAAAATCCGCGATCTGGCCATGGATGACCTGAAAAAGGCCCTCGAGATCAAAGAAAAAGAAGAGCGGCATACAGCTCTGCACGAGATCCAGGACAGGCTCATCGAAGAGCTGGAAGAAGAATTTCCTGAACAAGAAAAGGCAATCGGCAATATCTTTCATGACATGGAAAAACAGGTCATGCGTGCCATGGTGCTCGATGAAAACCAGCGTCTCGACGGCCGGGGTCCGGATGAGATCCGTGATATTTCCATCGAGGTCGGCGTGCTGCCGCGAGCCCACGGTACCGCCCTGTTTACCCGCGGTCAAACTCAGGCCCTTGCGGCCGCTACATTGGGCACCAAGGTCGATGAACAGAAAATCGAAGGCATGTCAGGCGAATTTTATAAAAGCTATATGCTGCATTACAATTTTCCACCGTTCAGCACCGGTGAAGTCAAACCCGTACGCGGTACCAGCCGGCGCGAAGTCGGACATGGTAACCTGGCCGAACGGGCCCTGAAACCCATGATCCCTTCGATGACGGCCTTTCCTTATACGGTACGGGTGGTCTCTGATATCCTGGAATCCAATGGCTCTTCGTCCATGGCCACGGTATGTGCCGGTTCGCTGGCCCTGATGGATGCCGGTGTCCCCATCAAAGCTCCGGTCGCCGGAATTGCTATGGGACTCATCAAAGAAGGTGAAAAGGTCAGTGTGCTCACCGATATTCTCGGCGATGAGGATCACATGGGAGATATGGATTTCAAGGTCGCCGGTTCTGAAGATGGCATCACTGCCTTTCAGATGGATATCAAGATTCAGGGAATCTCTATGGACATCATGCGCGAGGCCCTTGAAAGAGCCAAAAAAGCACGGCTCTTTGTGCTGGGTAAAATGAATGAGGTCCTGCCACAATCACGTACCGAACTCTCGACCTATGCACCCCGAATCTTTACCATGAAAATCAATCCCGATCAGATCGGGTCGGTCATTGGACCCGGAGGCAAAACCATCCGCGAAATCGTGGAAAAAACCGGTGCCAGTATCGACATCGAAGATGACGGCACCGTAAAGATTGCTTCGGTCGAACCCGAAGCCGGTGAAGAGGCCAAACGAATTATCAGAGACCTCACTGCCGAAGTCGAAATCGGCGCCGTCTATACCGGCAAAGTCAAACGTATCCTCAAATTCGGTGCCTTTGTCGAAATCCTGCCCGGACGCGAAGGACTGGTGCATATCTCTGAACTGGAACACCACCGGGTCAATAAAGTAGAAGATGTCGTCAATATCGGTGATGAAGTCACGGTCAAGGTCATCAAAAAAGAAGATGGCAAGATTGACCTCAGTCGTAAAGCGTTACTCGAGAAACCCAAGCCTTCTCAAAGTTGATGTATGACAAAAGAGCTTTTTCAAAAGACCGTTTTGTCAAATGGTCTGCGTATTGTAACTGAATCCATGCCCTGGGTGCGTTCTGCGGCCCTGGGCATTTGGGTAGATACAGGTCCTGTTCGCGAAACCATTTGGAATAACGGGATCTCGCATTTTCTCGAACATATGCTGTTCAAAGGCACGTCCAAACGAAGTGCCAAAGAGATCGCCATGAGCCTCGAAGCTCTGGGCGGTCATATCAATGGCTCTACAGGCAAAGAAAACAGTCTCTACAGCGCCTATTCGCTCGATCAGGATCTCGAGGTCGCCATAGATGTGCTTGCGGATCTCGTTCAGGATGCCCAGCTGGATGACCGGGATATCGAACTGGAAAGACAGGTCGTCCTCGCCGAGATCAATCAGGCCAAAGAAGATCCCGAAGAGATGATTCTCGATCACCTGTATGCCAATCTGTTTCCGGATCATCCGCTCGGTTATTTTATCTATGGAGCCGAAGACAATGTCAGGGCCTTTTCCCGTGAACAGCTGATCGATTTCTATAAAGACCATTATACCCCGGAAAACATTGTCGTGTCTGCCGCCGGTAATATCGAACACGACCGCGTGGTCGATGCGGTGGAACGCTATTACCGCAATGGCCATCATCATAACGGCTCGAACGGCAAACTGCCGGATCTGCCTCAGAATTTCCGCAACGGCAAGATCGTGGATAAAAGCCTGCACCAGGCGCATGTGGCGCTCGGTGCACGAACGTTTGGCTTTAATCATCCGCAGCGCTTTGCCCTCGTGCTTTTGGATATCCTGCTCGGTGGAGGTATGAGCTCGAGACTGTTCCAAAACATCAGGGAACAATACGGATTCTGTTATACTGTGTATTCCTTTAGCGATTTTATGAGAGAAACCGGTGTCTTTGGATTCTATATCGCCTGTGCTCCTGATAAAGTCGATGAGAGTATCGGACTCATCAAAAACGAACTGGACCAGATCGCCAGGGGCGCGATCAGCGATGAAGAACTGGCCATGATCAAATCACAGA
Source organism: Candidatus Zhuqueibacterota bacterium (assembly GCA_014728115.1). GTDB lineage: Bacteria > Zhuqueibacterota > Zhuqueibacteria > Residuimicrobiales > Oceaniaggregativiventaceae > Oceaniaggregativivens. Next base: position 13,244 of record WJME01000154.1, read on the forward strand.
TCCGCGGCGGCATCTTGTTGGGACAGGATAGCAGCAACCGGCGCATGCGCAAGATAGGGGAGAGGGAAATCTATCAGGGTCCGGTCGAAACGGTCGATGAGATTTTGGAACAGATCGATCGCGTGACGGTCGAGGAGCTCCGGGAACTGGTCAAGACCTACTTTCAGGACGATCAATTGAGCACCATGCTCATCGTGCCCAGATAGCCGCTTGCTCCTGCAGAAATCTTGTGGTGCTGTTACAGGCTAACTATACCGGGGCGTTATCTTTTGTCATCAATGAAACAAACATATAGCGAACCGTTTCATGGCCATACTCGCATATCATTCCATATCCCCCCGATTTATTTGGGGCATTACCTGGACGACTCCCCGTCAGTTTTCTTCTCAGATCAGACGTGCACTGGATCTCGGCTTTACGTTCCACAGCCTGGATGAACGATTAAAAACGAACGATTCCCATGCCAAGCGGTTGTACATTACCTTTGATGACGGATTTGAAAACATTTACCAGTATGCCTTTCCGGTGCTGAACAAATACAAGTTGCCGGCGACCCTCTTTGTGGTAGCCGGATACAGTGGTCAGTACAACACCTGGGATGTAAACTGGGGCAATCAGCGTCTCTGTCATCTGGACTGGGCCCAGCTGCAAGAACTCGCTGCTGCGGGCTGGACCATAGGATCGCACGGCATGTCCCATTCCAGCCTGCCTCAATTGTCCGATGGCAAACTGCGCCGAGAGCTTTATTCAAGTAAAGCATTAATTGAACATCATATTCAACGGCCCTGTCAATGGTTATCGTTACCGTTCGGCAACGGAGCTCAACGAGTGCTTGATGTGGCTCATGAAGCAGGTTATCGCGGCATTGTGGGCATGAGCCGGATTTCCTCGCATGCCTCGCTGGCCTGTCATGCGAGAACAGGGGTATATGTGCTTGACAATTCTTTTACCTTTGAACAGAAATGTATTGCTAAATACAAAAAGATTTATCACCTTATACAGGGCATGTTAGACATTTGCTCAAACGGGACGGTTTGGGTCAAGCAGGGAATCGGCAGCCAACCCCGAAAAAGATCATCATTAGGTTAAAAAATAACTTGATTATTGGAACAATTATCCTTATTTTTCAAGACTGATCTTGAGGGTGAACCTCGATCAAAGGACCGAATGGAAGAGACTGAAATCAAACGGCTCTATTATCCGATTTCGGAGGTAAGTCGAATCACCGGTCTCAAGGCCTATGTTCTGCGATATTGGGAAACAGAGTTCCCGGAATTGAGACCGACAAAGAATCGAGCGGGCAATCGTACGTACCGTAAAAGCGACATACGCACGATTTTTTTGATCAAAAAGCTCTTATACCATGAAAAGTACACGATCGAGGGAGCGCGACAGCGGCTCAAACAGATCAGAAAAGGTGATGACGGCCAACTCAAGCTCATGCTCACCGAAGTCAAAAAAGACGATTTACTAAGGGATATCCGAGAAGAGCTCGAGCAATGCTTAAAGCTCATCGACGAAAAATCCTGACATACGAGGCGTAGCGCAGCCCGGTTAGCGCACTTGACTGGGGGTCAAGGGGTCGGGAGTTCAAATCTCCCCGCCTCGACAATAAAAACAGCTACTTGCGTAGCGCAACTTGATTTTTGCAATAAAGTTGCAACCATAGGGCAAAAGAAAGGCTCGATCCTGTATCGAGCCTTTCTCGTTTTCATTCCTTACCGAATGTTTAATTCCTGTTTTCATAATGCTTTGATCTTATGGGATGACTTTACCATTCGTTCGATTGTCGTTTTGCTGTAGATTCTGGTCGTTTCGATATCCGTATGGCCCAGAATCATCTGCACCGTATCCAGCTCGACCCCATCGCTCTTAAAAATGTGAAAAATTCTGTTCTTAAATTATTATCATCCGTATACTAGAAAACTTTATGTGGATCCGTATTCTGTTTGGGATTCGTAAGATGATTCAAAAAGTTTCAACTTTATTTTTTAATCCATTAATTCACATCCAGGGAGTTATTATACCCTTCAGCCGCCCGATAGGCCGTCTCAAAATCGGTAAAATGCTCGCCAATTCCATTCATTCCCAGCATTGTCATAGTACCGCCCATCGCGCTTAAAACAGTAAAGCCTACGGCCAAACCCCATTGAGGATCATTGTATTTTATGTCAACTCCCAGGATGTTTTCTTTAGATTCATAATTCAAAGCTTTATAGGCAACAAATCCCCCTCCGGCCATGAGTAACACACCTACTGCAGTCAATACACCGTTTTTGGAGTTATAATCACTGACTGCCGTTGCCAGTTCAGGCCTGTTACAAATCATGTAGAGACGTTTTTCGCTTATTACTCTACCGTCAATTTTGGCTAACCAATTTTTGCTCCACCCATATTTTTCGACCAAAATTGTTGGGTCAGAATATTCCATGATATAGCCGATCGGCCGTACTGTTATTTTTTGTTTTGGGTCAATTTGGCTATTAGGTGTGTCGATTTCGATGCCAAAATCTACAAGATCCATATCACTTGATGGGTCAATTGATGATGGAGGAAGATTAGTTGCTTGTTGTAAAATTATATCATCAATCGATACCCTAAAATATTCATTAGTCTCTGTGAGAACCATTGCACATTTCTGCGAGTCGATCGCTCTTGTCTCGGCAGTGGCGATTTTTTCCAGCTTTCCGTCAATACGTTTATAGACTTTGAATGTTTGACCTTTTTCTATTCCGTGATCAGATCCTTGATCACCGACGATGATGTTTCCCTTGGTCAGGATGACTTTCATCGTGTCTGCACTTTGTGCTGACAGTGAACTGGTACTCATCATCATTATGACATATAATAGAGCGACATTTTTAATCATGCTTTATTACCTCCTTACACTCTCCACAACTCTAAAAGTGGTTTTTGTCTCACCAGGCCAGGCGTTTATCCAAAACATCAACCTGCGTTAGAATAGATCTTTACCTCCGTCTCGAGTCGCTTCCCGAGCTTGTCCAGCTGGACTTGCAGATCATAGTGTGTTTGCAGGTTTATCCAAAATTGCGGCGACATGCCAAAGTAACGACCCAGGCGAAGGGCGGTGTCGGCTGTGATAGCCCGTTTGCCATGAACAATCTCATTGATCCTCCTCGGCGGTACATTGATATCTTTTGCCAGACGATATTGAGAAAGGTTCATTTCATCCAAAAACTCTTCTTTCAAAATTTCGCCCGGATGTATCGGAGCCATTTTTTTTGCATTCATAAGCACCTCAATGGTAATCGATTATTTCAACATCAAATGCATGACCGGATTCCCATTTGAAGCAGATTCTATATTGTAGATTTATTCGGATGCTATATTGTCCTTTTCGGTCTCCTTTTAGCGCTTCTAAACGATTGGATGGGGGCACATTTAAAGAATGTAGATCCGGTGCTGCATCGAGCATCCACAATTTTTTCAAAGCGGTTCTTTGAATATCTTGTGGAAATTTTCTGGACATTTCCCGATGGTAAAGCTTTAAAGTTTCTTTGCATTTGAATGTTTTAATCATACTGAATAATAACATTATTCGTTATTAATGTCAAGCGTTATCAAGAGTCAAATGGGCACTTTTTTTGAGACCGAAATCCTTTAAACAATTGCGTTTTTGCTTGGCCAGCCTGCTTCTAGTTATTGTACTCTGGATGGCAGTTGATCCGTTTACCGATTCCAGACGAACCAAAAGTAAATACATACATAAAGCTCCAGTTTTTGAGAATCGGGATTCCAGTTTTAGATCCGTTCGATAGGGGAATATGTTTGTCAAAATGGCTGTACTCAATACCCAGATGTATTTGCACGAATTATGATGACAGTATAAATTATATTTTCTATTTCCACAATGGTGATTATTACGATTTCAGGAATGACTACAAAACACAGGACAACATATCCTTTATTGGTGAATCCAAAGAAGGGGTGCATTTATATCAGTATTCTTCTTCAAGTGGCATTTTTCAAATGCATGGTAGTGACTGGACCATCGCCAATTTCACATTCCATGTTGCAAGCAATGTTTGGGCTTCGGCTGCTATTCGAACGGGAACCAACGGGATAGATTATCGGTTGAGGGTGGAAAATTGTGATTTCTATATCAGGAATCGACAAATGGACCATTATGGCATTTACGCTGCTTATGAGGATCAAATTCTAGTCAAGGATTGCAATTTTTATGGTATTGACACACCCAGTAACGACATAACACGCGGAATCTTTTGGCCGAGGTATGGTGGGGTTGCCATAAATTGCACTTTTACCAATTTACACAAAGGCATAAATGGTTATTACTCGCAAACGTTAATCGACAATAGATTAAACATTATCTCTAATTGCAGGTTCACCGATTGCTGGTATGGTTGATCAATGTCAATTATTTTTTCCCATCAGCGACAATTAGAATTCCCTGTTTTTAGTTTTACCAAAGGATGACGGAAGGAGCCCGTAGGGCGACTGGAGTCATCCTTTGGTAAAATTTCATTTCGGATCTGGTTTGGATT
>WJME01000155.1 GCA_014728115.1 Candidatus Zhuqueibacterota bacterium
AATCCAAACCAGATCCGAAATGAAATTTTACCAAAGGATGACTCCAGTCGCCCTACGGGCTCCTTCCGTCATCCTTTGGTAAAACTAAAAACAGGGAATTCTAATTGTCGCTGATGGGAAAAAATAATTGACATTGATCAAATAAGTATATGATAAAAAATCACAATAGGCATGTTCCCAACAACCATATGTGGAATAATTTGTTGAATAAATAAGATCGTATGCATTCCACTCAAATTCCTTGTACGCTGTAGCTTCTTCAAGCGCTATAAAACGAAGGGTTTGTTCATCCATACCGTATACAGATCCAACAAAAATAATGAGGAAATAAAAAACCAAGCTTGGCTTTGACATTTATTAGTTCCTTTAAATTTTTTTCTGTTTCTATTACAAAGCTGGTTATTTTATTGACCACTTTACTAAAACTCCCTCGCCTGCAGTAAAATGCAAATAATATATATTTCCATCATTGTCTACTGCCAGGTCCTGAATTGCCGATTCATTCAAATTATCTGGTAGATCTTTTATAAATGTTGTTACATTTCCATTTTTATCAACCACACAGATTTCTCTATAATCAAGCCCATCGTCTTTTTGCAAAAGAGATCTGTTACTTACGGAAAAATAATTATTTCCGTTTTTGTCTGTTTTTAACAGTAATCGTATTACATAACTGGGGCCAAATATACTATCGTAATTAATTATTTTGTTTTCGATTGTAGAATAAATTTTTGTGTTCAATTTATATTCTTTAATATTCGTTAATGTGGTAATGAACGAGTTCTTTTCAAGTAAAGGAATGCCATACACAATCGAATCAAGATTAGTTATTACGGTTTTTATATTATTAAATTCGCCTAAGGTACCAAGTTTCAATAAATTAAAAGCCAAGCCTCCAACATATAAATTTTTGTCCGGGCCAATGTAAAGTAAAGTTGGGAAAATTTTGGTTGCGACCATCCAATCATGAGACAAAGGCAAGAAGAAAGTCAATATTAATTCGTTTCTATTATTATAAACTCTTATTTCGTAAGGGTTTTTGCGTGAATTTCCTTGGCCTGTAGAAAGATAGCTTCGAAAATTTGGATCAATCGGAGGGGACTGCTCAAGAACATAAATATTCCCATTGTCATCGATACAGAAATGTTGTCCTGACTGACGTTTACCATTATCAATTTTGATTGATTCTAAAAAACTTCCATTTGGGGAGAATTTCTGTATTCGGTGGTTAGCTGTATCTAGAATGAGAACGTTTCCATCATTGTCGCAATTTATGGCTGTTGGTCCGTGAAATCCCTCATTTTCACTAAAACCAAGCTGGTTTTCTTTGGCTGGCCCCTTGGTAGGATGGTCAAAGCCAGCCTTAAATCTAATAACCTCCTGTTTTATATATTTCGATTGTGCGTATAAATTACTTGCTATTAGGGATATTATTAATAAATGGGTAGTCCAGAAGATTTTTTGTGATTTCATAAAGTTACTCTCCTTATTTTTCTGTTGACTAGAATAATTAATTGAGTTGGATTTCAACAATAGATAAATGTGTGCTATTTGAACCAAGGTCAGTTTTATGATTATAATTTTCTCTTATGCCAATTTGAAATCTAATTTCCTAATCTATGTGAATGAATTTTGGTTCGCATATAAATATATACGTCATTTTTTTTTTTTGTCAAGTTATTTTTAAGTGAATTTATATTTTTATTTCTCCATTAGTTTAAAATATAAGAAATTTATAGTGAAATTTTTATTAATTAAGGTGCTTCATGTTTGTTGTCGCATTGGTATTCCATATTGGGAGGATTTTTCCATTGTTCGCTTGTGGTTGCTTGAATTAGCGGCCGCTCAATGACACAAGTTGACCGTCTTGTTATATACCGTGGGGTCGGACCTCGGCAGTTTCATAAAAACAATACATTGGACTATGTAAAAGGCTATTTAAACCGGTTCAGTCGCTTTCTTTACAACATAGCCTGGTAGTGTTTAAAATGTTGTTGGATTAGAGATACACTGTCCGCTGGTTTTGATTCCTCTCATTTTGGTACGCATCTTTTCGAGGGACGATTGGGTTCAGAGAAAGGGTTACCGGGGGAGAGTGCGGTTCGGATTCACTCTCTCGCTCCCATGGGTATTTCGATGCCCAGCATAGGCAGAAACGGCACCGACGTATGAGGTTTGGCATTGGCATCATAATAGAGAATATTGGGCTGATCATAGAGATTGAGAATCTGGGCATAGGGGTAGACCCTCATACCCATGAAATGGGTTCTGACCTTAATCGAGATATCGAGCCGGTGGTAGGTCGGGAAGCGAAAGGCATCGCGTTCACTCTGAATGGCAGTGATATAATAGAGCCGTTCATCCGGATGGTTATCATACCAGGCGCTGGGGACATTGATGACAAATAGGGACCAGCGTTGATAAGCGCCGATCATGAATCCAAACGGAGTGCCACTACCCAGTGTAAAACGTGCAGACAATTCAAACTGTGCATTGGGTCGATACTCAAACGCGACATTGAGATTGTGACGTCGGTCATAACGGGGCGCAAAGCGATCGATACCCGGTTGGGGATAGGTAAATGGCAGTTCTTTTATCGCCTTACCCAAAGAATAGCTCGCCCAGACTTGCCAGGTATCGTGCAGCCATTGACCGCTCAGATCTATGCCGTAGGCATACCCTTTACCCTGTACAAAATATGGATCTGCTGGAAACAGTCGCTCCCGGTTATACTGGGTGAGGTGATGGACCTGTTTATAATACGCCTCCATGGATAACACCAACGCTGGCGTTCGCCAGATCACGCCAGCGATAAAATGGTCGGCTTGTGCCAAATCCATATACTCTTCAGGTGGTAACCAGATATCGACAGGATTATAGGTATCGTTTTCATTGAAAATGGTGACCAGATTTTGGCTATAGCGTCCATACGCAGCCTTGACCGAGAGGAAGTTATAGGGTTTATAGTGCAGAGCCAGACGTGGTTCTGTGATCCAGGGTTGGCTCTTGTCATAACGATTGAACCGTAGTCCCGACTGAACCTCAAAAGTGCCCAAAGTGATTCGATTGTCAATATATAGAGCGAGTTCCTGCAATGGTTTGTCGATCCACATTTCTGCCAGAATGGGATCAGCGGATTTGTAGCTGATTCGCTGCTGATGCCATTGACCGCCCATTTTGACAGATGCTGCGGAGGTCAGGGGAAAGGTTACCTGTAAATGTTGCGAGAATTCTTTCATGCTGTTGACATTTTGTTCATTTTCGCTGATTGGCGGCGGGGTCTGATTGGTAAAATAGCCATAACTGCCGGTATAGAGGAGACGGAGGGCGCCAATCGTTCGGTAATAATTCAGGGCTGTTGAAAGGTTTTCGCTGCTCATATTTTCTTCGTCTCGAGCTTGTTTGAGGCGAACGTTATCGTTGCCGTAAAATGCCGAAAGAGTGATGGTATCTTTGCGGGTGGGACGAATATCGATCCGTGCGATACCGTCATAAAAGTCGGGCACAACCGAATTGCCCATTTTCTCGGCAAAGGTGGTGACATATGAACGTCGTGCAGACAAGAGAATATTGCCCCATTGTTTGATCGGCCCTTCGGCCAGCAGTTTGACCGAAAGGGGAGAGAGGTTGAGCAGGCCAGCTTTTTTGTTATTGCCGGTTTTGGTGTGGATGCTGAGCACCGAAGAAAGCCTGCTGCCATATTCAGCGCCAAAGCCTCCGGCGTAGAATTCCACTTTGTCCAATGCATCGACATCAAAGGCAGACATGATCCCGCTAAAGTGAAAGGGATTATAGACAATACCGCCGTCGAGCAAGACGAGATTTTGATCGGAATTGCCGCCTCGGATATAGAGCTGGCTTTTGAAATCATTGGTCACCACCACCCCGGGCATCATTTGCAGGGCGCGAAACACATCCTTGTCGCCCTGGCTCGGCATCATGTCAAACTGTCTGGCTCGCAGCGAATAGGCGCTGATCTGGGGTTGATAGACCACCCGTTCTTTTTCAGCAATGGCAGTCACTGTTTCCAACTGCAGCACGTCCGGTTTCATTTTGAATTCTCTGTCGATGATTTTACCGCTTTGCAGGTTCAGTTCAACGCTATAGGACTCGTAGCCCATATGGCGAATTTCGAACTGAAAGGAACCCAGCGGAATGTCTTCGATCTCAAACTTGCCGTTTTCGTCCGTAGCACTTCCCATCGCCGTGTCTTTTAAAAAGACATTGGCAAATGCAACCGGTTCACCTGATTCGCTATCCACGATCCTGCCGCGAATGATAGATCCTATGCCTGAACGCACCAGCCTGATGGTGTTGTTGGCCATGGGGATAAAGGTCAAACCATGCGGTCTCAGCATTTGTTCGATGGCATCCTGGAGAGTAATCTGGGATTTATGAAAGCTAATGATTTTGCCTGCCACGAGATCCTTTTCGAATTCGACTTTGAAACCAGCACTGGCACCGATAGACCGCAGGGCATCGCCTAATGGCCGATGACTCACATGCACGGTCGTCCGTGTTGCGAGAATCTCATCCAACCGGTCTTGTGCTCGAGCGGTCAATCCCATACTGAGCAATAGCATTACACCAAAGAATAAGTTTTTTTTCATGGTTGTCCTGTCAGTTTTGCCCTGTTTTGTATCGTATGCGACTTTACAGTCGTTTCGTTTTCTATTTTGTATGAGCAAAAACAAAATACAACGTCGATACAACGATCATAACTCTCGCTGCCCTATTCGACGGTGAATGATTCTCCTTCGGCCCAGAGGCTTTTGAGCATGATGCCGGAAGGATGTTGATATCTGGGATAGAGTTCGGGGAGTTTTGATCCGTTGAAAGCTTCGACAAAACATCCCAGAGCACCAGAACGCACGCGCAGGGCCTGTACATACCATCGCACGGTTTCGCCCGGTAGCAGATAGTCGAGATCCTGGAGATTTTCGAATTGTTTCGGATCGCTGACAAACGGCATGGCTGCTCTGGCTTGTGTGACCATAGCAGAAGCCAGACTGCCCTTGTCACCGGCCAAGACCACCAGATAGGCATCGGCACCATCGACAGGCTGCCACCTGAACTTTGGTTGTTGCGACCGCTGGGTTACCTGCAGTTGCTGCGGCCGGTCACTCTCAAAGCCGGGCCAATCCCCCGATGGGAGATAAAATGTGCGGGTTTCGGACCAGGGGGAATGCTGAGGATCGCTTGCAGCATATTCCGTTTTAATCGGCTCATTATCAAGCTCATAGTGGGCTCTGGTTTGTAGGACCCACGAAAAAACAAGTTGTGATTTGTCTATAGGTACGCCTACAAGGGTTGGAACAGTCATCTTTTCAATAAAGAGCTCGGAAAAATTATATGGTTTAAAATGATATGAAAAGCTATGGTTGCCAAAGGCCATTATATACCATTCGATTCTGCAGTCCCTAAACGGCAGCGACTTTTCAAGATTCAATTCATAAAAATTGCTATCAACAATCAAAGCAATGGCTGGAGGAGAAAAATGAAGCACATGAGGTTTCAGAACAATTACATACTTTTCTGGAATATTGATGCTATCTCTTATCGTCCATGGATATTTTAAATCATATTCTTCCCATTCCAGAGTTAAATTTTTATCCAGATTACTCAATATGAAATCATGTTCCGGATAAATCAGTCGAGGGGGAAAATTTAAATTATACATTGCTGTGAATAAAATAAGAGGATAGACATGTTTTTGTGGCAAACTTTTGGTGCGAATAGCACCCAATACTCCCGACCCTGCCTGGATGTTGCTGTAATCAGCCAGACTGCTTTTTTGGCCAACGATATTTTGATTGTCGAGTGAGGTGTATTGAAAGGCAGCAAAATGGTATGCGCTTGGGGATAGCGCATGTATAACCGGTTTTATTCGTATCCAGTCCGTCTCTTTTGTCAAATAATTAATATTCGGAAAATTATTTTCATCAAGACCTACCAGGGACAGGATATCTTTATAGGTAAGATCAAACCTGTTTTTTTGCGTTAAAAATCCACGATGAAACTGTTTTGGAGAAATGCTTGTATTTAAAGACTGTACCCGATATGGAGTTTTTGATATTTGACTGGAATCAAGTGCAGTCCAGGTTTTGATATAGATCAGGGTATCGTCTTTTGTTCCAATCAGCTGTTTTGAAGTTGCTTCGCCCATATCATAGGCAAAGAGAATCAGGTCGACCAAATACCCTGCCGCACCTTCACTCAGAGTCCAGGATATTGAAAGACCTCCGTGTGGATGATCATGTTTAGAATACTCAATTGTAAAGGGTCCGGGTATAGTCGTATTGGCCGAGATGGTTTCATTGTCTGGACTATGAATCGTCATGTGATAGGTTTCACCAGGTTTTATTCGATCTCCTTCGAGCAGAACATTAAAATGGCAATTCGTGCCGAATATATCCGATGGCAGTTTCAAATCAGGTTTTTCAAAATTCGTTTTGCCAAAGGGCATAACATGAGGTTTGAATCGATTGGACTCTGAAAATATATCAATGGTATAGTCTGCCGGGTCGAGATGAGGTATCTCTCCGGATCGGGCTTGTTCGAACGTCAATGTCCGTCCCAGAATCAGTGACTGTGCAGGTGTATCCGGATTGAGGATGCAAAACGCGGTGAGATGTGAATCATCGGGCAGATCTGGTCCCGTGATATCACGGGAGCAGGAGAGACAGCACATGCAAAGGAAAAGGGCCAAAGATCTTTTTTTTACGAGCATGATTTCTCCCAAAAAAAGTGGGCTTGCCAAAAGATTTTAAGAGCTCATCTGAATCGATGCGGTCAATTCAATACGGCGTCGATACAGTCATCATAACAATCATCATCGTCGTTATACACTTCAACCCAGGTACGTGCACTGCACGGTAATTCAGACATTTTAGAATCACCATTTAATTGTATCGAATCGTTCAGGCTTGCACCAGCGCTGACATTGATATTTTTCCAGTTGCTCCTATTGTTAATCCATTGAATAGTAAGTGCGCCTCCCCATGAACCGATAGCATCGGTTCCCGATGTGGAAAGGCTCAGGCTGTGATTGGAATTAAAGTCATATTCAGAACCATTTTGGATACGATGCACAGCAGCCCAATACGTGCCGCTTATACCGGTGTACACCGGTAATCGAATCCGATTGATAGGCAGATTCAGCAAGCAATCCTCCACAGAGAAAAAGCAGGAGAATCACAAACAAAAATAGTGATTTTTTCATTTTATTTCTCCTTTTTTGTTGTTATTGGCAAGCCCGTTTATTTTTAAAGACAGGATTTTGTTTCCATTTATTATACCGCATAGTTTACCTTTGGCATTCAAGCAAAGTCCCGGCGTTTCGAATGTTTTTTTGCAGGTAAAAGTATTATCCTGATCCCTGTGAATTTGTAGAATCTGAAATCTTACTTTTCCGGCACGAGGATAAACGGCAATCACCCATGCATTCGAATCGAGAGACTCTAAATGCGCTGTTTCGATGAATGTCTTGTTGAGAGCTTCCTGGCTGGTCCATATTTGACCGGAAGCTATATTTGATGTGTTTTGAGGTACAGCCTTGATCGGTTTTCCGGAAATGATAAAACATACAGAGTCTTTTGGTGAGAGATGTGGCGATAAAACCGCATGGTTATCGATGATAACGGCTCCAACAAGAGTGTCAGTCGAATTACATATCCATACAAGAGAGTTTAGCCATTCATCTTTTTTTCAAAAAGCTGCTCTCGACATTCCTGCTTTACTGATTTTGGAGGAATTAATGGAGATTCGGTTATATGATATAGGGAATCAAGTTGATCATAAAGCTCTGCCTGATGTAAGGGAAAGCGTGCAAAAAATGATAGCAAAACATGTAATTGAAATTGCAAATACCCCGGATCAATGGTTAGTGCAAATTCTTGATCTTCCAAGAGGATATCTGCATTGGCAATAGCCAGCCTTTGGGCGCTATCTATCAATTGCTTTTGTTTATAGATTTCCAATAGTTTCCGACCCAACTCGATATGACGTGGATTCTGTTCCAGGGACTGTTGGTAGAAGGCTATAGCCGAAAGTGTATCTTTTAGAACAAGTGCATGATCTCCCTTTAATTCAAACCAGCGAGGGCTGGTATCGCAATTATGCATTATTTTTAATAATCCATAGAGATACCATTCATAGAGAACTCGCCGCGCACTTCCCGAGACAGATTTGTCTATCAAAACACCCTGGCGATTGAAAACTGCATAGAGTGGAAAGCCTTCAAGTCCCAGATGACCGGCATACTTTTCTCCCTGTACGGTATGAACACCTTGCAAGGGTGTGGTTGACAGAAATGTTTTTACTTCCTGAGGGGTTGAATCAAAAGCCAGGAAAATCCAGGTAATAGGTTGATTCTGCAAGGCGTGTTGTAATCTTTTAATTGCAGGTAATTTTGCGCGAGTCAACTCGCACCAGGGTGTCCATGTGATCAAAACACAAGGGGAATTGAATTGAGCCAGCTGTACTTTGTTTCCATCGATACCAGGAAGGCAAAGCGTATCAAAGCAAGAATTCAGCCATAATGATTCTGCACCTAGCCGGATTGTGGTAATCGAATCCTGTGAAGCGCCTTTAGCAGCTCTTTCGAGAGTCATTAACGCAGAATAGCGCCAGCGACGCATGCGCAGTTTTGTCATCATTGCTTGAGCAAGATCATGTTGATTTCGTTTGCAAAAGAGATCGAAAAGATCGTAGCGAATTTCTTCCGAGCATTCTGAATGAGGCCAATGATCTAAGAATCGTTTGCCGTATACCAGAAGCGAGTCGGATTTACCGAGATAGTGAAATATTTTGCATTGCAGATGCCTGATGTTTTGATCTTGGGCATTTTGTTGCAAATAACGATTCACACGTGCCAGTATTTGCATTGCATTCTGTCTTGGTTCTTTGGAATGGTTTTGGAGGTATGATTGCCAGTCATTCAAGAGGGTATGGGATTTGTCCGCGTTTGAATGAACGAACACATTCAGGTCGACCAGCAGCAAAAGGAAAAGCCATTTGCTGGAATTGATCATGTCAGCAACCTTTCGAGTGTTCAAAAACATGATAATAATACTTGAAATATTTATGAATGTCAAGTTAATTTATATAAATATTGCTTTTTTTTTCGATTTTCATGATTTTCCCTTGAAAAATAGTCCCTCAAGGGGCAGTTTTTCAAGGAAAAATTTTTAATGGGTTTAAAAAAACGTCTCTTTTGTGTCGATAGGCAAGTAATTACAAATGCTCTAGTTGTAATTCCGCTCGAATTCGGTTCAAGAGGATGGCAAAAATTGGCGGCTGCCTATCGCCTATCGTTTTCTCCAATAGACAATATGTTCTATGTAAAAGAGTTTCAAATTCCGTGTTTTTTTTATTCAAATAATCGTTCTGATCGATGGAAAACCGCAAGCGACCGGAATAAACGGAACCATCCCTTCGTTATTACAGTAAAACGGACTAAAATAGTCCTATTTAGAGAATCTATGATCAAACTGAATAGAAAAACAGAATATGGATTGCTGGCCCTGCAGTATATGGCCCGGCTCGAAAACAATGAGGTGGCGACGGTCAAGGAAATCGCCAGCCGGCATCGTATTCCCCAGTCTTTGCTGGCCAAGATCCTGCAAGATCTGGCCAGACAAAAGATCGTGCAATCGGTCAAAGGTGCACATGGCGGATATATCCTGGATGGTAACCTGGGCCAGTTGACGCTGGCCGACGTGGTGGAGGCCATCGAAGGACCCATCAGCATCACCGACTGCCGGTCGATCGATCCCAATTGTGAAAGAATGGATGATTGTACCTTGCGCGAACGTTTTGAACCATTGCAGCAACAGTTGGTGCAAACCTTTCGCAGCGTAAAAATACTCGATTTTGTCAATAAAGGAGATGTTTGATGCCTGAAAAACCCAATATCGAAGAACTCGCCAATCAGGAATACAAGTGGGGCTTTTCTTCGGATATCGAGACCGAATCGGCTCCCAAGGGACTCAATGAAGACGTGATCCGGTTTATTTCGGCGAAAAAAGACGAGCCCGAGTTCATGACCGAGTTTCGGCTCAAGGCCTATCGCAACTGGCTCAAGATGACCGAGCCCAACTGGTCCAATGTGAAATTCAACCCTATCGATTATCAGGATATCATCTATTATGCGGCGCCGAAAAATTACAAAGACCGTCCCAAGAGTCTGGATGAGGTCGATCCTGCGATCCTGGAAATGTACAATAAACTGGGCATTCCGCTGGAGGAGCAGGAGATCCTGGCCGGTGTTGCCGTGGATGCGGTACTGGATAGTGTGTCTGTCGCCACGACATTCAAGGAAAAACTGGAAGAGCTGGGGATCATCTTTAGCTCGTTTTCCGAGGCGGTCAAGAATCATCCGGATCTGGTGCAAAAATATCTCGGCACGGTGGTGCCGCCCGGTGACAATTTCTTTGCGGCACTCAACTCGGCAGTCTTTAGTGACGGCTCGTTCGTGTATGTGCCGCCGGGGGTGCGATGTCCCATGGAATTGTCCACCTATTTTCGTATCAATGCCATGAACACCGGACAATTCGAGCGCACGCTGATCATCGCCGATGAGGATGCCTATGTCAGTTATCTGGAAGGGTGTACCGCACCCATGCGTGACGAGAATCAGCTGCATGCCGCGGTGGTCGAGTTGATCGCGCACGACAATGCCCAGATCAAATATTCCACGGTGCAAAACTGGTATCCGGGCGACAAAGACGGCAAGGGCGGAATCTATAATTTCGTCACCAAACGCGGACTGGCCAAAGGCAGGAATTCCAAGATCAGCTGGACACAGGTCGAGACCGGCTCTGCCATTACCTGGAAGTATCCCAGTTGTGTGCTCATGGGCGATAATTCCATCGGTGAATTTTATTCCGTGGCCCTGACCAACAACTATCAGCAGGCCGATACCGGTACCAAGATGATCCATATCGGCAAAAATACCCGCAGCACCATTGTTTCCAAAGGTATTTCGGCCGGTCACGGTCAAAACAGTTATCGCGGTCAGGTCAAGGTGCTCAAGGGCGCGGACAATGCGAGGAATTTTTCCCAGTGCGATTCCATGCTCATCGGCAACGAGTGCGGCGCGCATACCTTTCCGTATATCGATGTGCAGAATCCCACAGCCCATCTCGAGCATGAAGCTACCACGTCCAAGATCGGTGAAGATCAGATCTTTTATCTCAACCAGCGCGGCATTTCCACCGAAGATGCAGTGTCCATGATCGTGAACGGATTCTGTAAAGAGGTGCTGGCCGAACTGCCCATGGAATTTGCCGTGGAAGCGCAAAAATTGCTCAGCGTCAGTTTGGAGGGCAGCGTTGGGTAACGTCTCTGCTTTGAGTGTTGACGCTAGTGCGGTCATTTGAATCTGCTTTTAACACAGAGAACGCCGAGGATACAGAAAGAGAGAGAAAGAGAAGAGACAGATCAATTGATTAACAACAAATTTTTATTGGTACCGACGATTTCTATTCAAGATTGTTTGGTTTTTCTCAGCGCAGCTCTGCGTTCTCTGCTTCTCTGCGTTGAGGTTTTTAAAAAAAAAGATATAATCAGCATCCATAAATGGAGTATAGACATGTTAACAATCAGAGATTTGCATGCGACGGTAGAAGGGAACGAGATCCTGCGGGGGATCGATCTAAATGTCAAACCCGGTGAGGTGCACGCGATCATGGGTCCGAATGGCTCGGGCAAAAGCACGCTGGCCAGTGTTTTGGCCGGACGAGAAGAGTTTGACGTTACCAGCGGAGAGGTGTTGTTCAACGACAAGGATCTGCTGGACCTCGAGCCTGATGAACGGGCGTGTGAGGGACTGTTTCTGGCATTCCAGTATCCGGTCGAGATTCCGGGGGTCAACACCTCGTATTTTATGCGTACCGCGCTCAATAAAGTGCGCGAATACCGCGGCGAGGACCCCGTCGGTCCGGGTGCCTTTTTAAAGCTGGTGCGCGAGAGACTGCAGCTGGTGGATATGGACGAGTCGTTCCTCAAACGTTCGGTCAATCAGGGCTTTTCCGGCGGCGAGAAAAAGCGCAATGAAATTTTTCAGATGGCCGTACTCGAGCCCACACTCGCAGTGCTGGATGAGACCGATTCCGGACTGGATATCGATGCGCTCAAGATCGTGGCCAATGGCGTCAACAAACTGCGTTCCAAAGACCGCGCCTTTGTTTTGATCACTCACTATCAGCGTTTGCTCAACTATATCGAGCCCGATTTCGTCCATGTGCTGTACAAGGGACGCATCGTCAAATCCGGTGACAAGACCCTGGCCGAACATCTCGAAGAGAATGGCTATGACTGGGTCAAAGAAGCTGAAATCGAAAACGCATAGGGAGTGAATCGTGATGCACGTCAATAACAATCCGGAATGGGTAGGCAAGAACCTGCAACAGTTTCAGGCCTCGCTCAACGGTCATTCGCGGGTTCCGCTCAACGAGTTGCGCAATGCCGCGTTTGAACGGTTTCAGGAACTGGGCTTGCCGCATCGCAAGCTCGAAGCCTGGCGCTATACCGATGTCAGTGTGCTGCAAAAGAATGTGTTTTCTTTGCCCTCTGACAACAAACCGTCCGGGGCAGACAAAAAGGAAATTGAAAATCATCTCATCGGTGGCAATTATCAACCCCTGGTCTTTTTTAATGGACAATATCAGGCCGGACTCTCGCAGGTTGATTCCGTCCCGAAAAATGCGTATATTGGAAGTCTTGGCGATGCCATGCGGGACGATCATCCGGTGGTAAAGGAGGTTTTGAATACCATCGTCCGCCAGGAGTCCTATGTCTTTGCAGCATTAAACACGGCATTTGTCAGGGACGGCCTGGTTGTTTTTCTGCCCAGGGGCACGGTTCTCGAAAAGCCGGTTCAGGTGCTATTTTACAGCAACAGTGACGAGGGTGCTATTGTCATGCATCCGCGCCTGTTGATCGTGGCCGAGGAAAACACCCAGGCCACCGTCGTTGAATCCTATGCCGGGCGGGGTGATCATCGATATTTTGTCAATCCGGTGGTGGAAGCGCAGGTCGGCGATAATGCCGTGATCGAACATATCAAGCTGCAGCACGAAGCCGAGAATGCGGTTCATATTTCCGTGCAGCAGTCGCGCCAAACCCGCAGCAGCAATTTTTCCACCTATTCCATGACCTTTGGTGGCGGGCTGGTGCGCAACGATATTCGCGCGGTGCTCGATGGCGAAGGGGCGATTGCCACGATGAATGGCTTGTATATGCTGCATGACCAGCAACACGCCGATCACCATACCATGCTCGAACATGCACAACCGCATGGCAGCAGCAGGCAGCTCTACAAGGGCATTCTCGATGATGAAACCCAGGCCGTGTTCAACGGCAAGATCTATGTACACCAGATCGCCCAAAAAACCGATGCAATTCAGAACAACAAGAATTTGTTGTTATCCAAAAAGGCCCTGGTGGATACACAGCCCATGCTCGAGATCTTTGCCGATGATGTGCGCTGTACACATGGCGGCACGGTCGGACAATTGGATCGCGACGGGCTGTTTTACCTGCGCAGCCGCGGAATACAAGAGAGCCTGGCCAAGAAAATCATGATCCAGTCCTTTGCCGGAGATGTCGTCGATCAGATTCGCGCCACAGAGGTAAGGGAACGCATGGAAAATTTTGTGGTTCACTGGCTCGAACAAGCCTTGATGAAACAAAAAGAAACGGTGTAAGACTCATGTCTGAGAACGATCAGGAAAAAATGGAGAAAATTCTGGACAAGGTGGTGGATGTGTTAAAGACCATCTATGATCCGGAAATTCCTGTGAATATTTATGACCTGGGATTGGTTTATGAAATCAATGCCAATGAGCTCGGCGTGGTGGATATTCAGATGACCCTGACCTCGCCTGCTTGTCCGGTCGCTGAAAGTCTGCCCAAAGAGGTACAAGACCGCGTGCAAGCCATCAAAGAGGTGACCGCAGCGAATGTCGAGATCGTCTGGGATCCGCCCTGGTCACAGGATCTCATGTCTGAAGAGGGACGTCTGGAGTTGGGCTTGTTTTAGGACGAGAACTGGACGATGCAAAACAAGGCTCACGCAAGTTACTCTGGTAAAAGTCAAGACGCCAGGGTGAATTGTAATGTTTGCCAGATTGTATTCAGACCATCATATTAAGATTATGAAGACCTTGTGACCAATTGAAATTATTTTGCTGTGCGTCCTGGTGAGTTTATGAGTACCGTTGCATAATATGACAAAAATGGATAAACCAACGAGGTAACCGTGTCGGAATTCAAGTTGTGCAGAGTGCAAGAGATGCAACCTCAGAGCATGAGACGATTCGAGGTGGGAGATGCGCAGATATTGCTGGTACGGCTGGAAGAGGATTTTCATGCTCTGGAAGACCGCTGCTCGCATGAAGAGTTTCCCTTGTCCGATGGATTCATCGATGATGAAAAAGTGATTTGTCCCATGCACGGCGCGGCCTTTGACCCGTCTACCGGCGATGCATTGACCTTGCCGGCCTATGAAGGGATCAGGACGTTCAAGGTCCTCATTCGAGATAATACTGTTTATGTGGAAATATAATGATGACATTAGTTGATTCAACATTGGACGTCGAAACCATTCGGCGTGATTTTCCTATTCTTACTCATCCAAAAAACGAGGGATTGGTCTATCTCGACAGTGCGGCCACGACTCAGAAACCTGCTGTGGTGATCGAGGCGATGAATGATTTTTATCGCCAGTACAATGCCAACACCCATC
>WJME01000156.1 GCA_014728115.1 Candidatus Zhuqueibacterota bacterium
CATGTTTTTAACCTTTATTTATTAACATAGCGGCAATTTATCTCGCTTATTGTCGATTCTATTTGTCTTGACCAAACGCCTTTTTATCTTAAATAGCTGCAAAGATATAATCATAATGATTTAATTGCTTTTAAGAAATCATCTCTAAATCTTTTATAATCCCGAGTTTTGCTCCAATAATTCAGTTTATTATATAATGTTCTATCAATTTTTAGTCCTTCATATGATGGGAAAATAACTGAGTAGCTAATTTTCATTTTCTTTAATTCTATAAGCAAATCAGCTGTCAAATTTGAATTAATTTTCAGCTTATGAATGTGGTTTGGTATTCGGCAATTTAGCGGCTCATACTTTTTTTGGGGAATAATTTCGTCACTTATGAAAAGGCCATGTTGATTATGTAAGAAGTTATTTAACGCACCATTACAGGTTACTTGTTGATATTGATAATTACTGTTGCTGTTTGCATCAACCAATTTCCTTCTTTCAAAAAACCAAACAGCAAAATTATTTTTAGAACCGATTAAATTGTAATTTTGATAAGCTGCAAAAAAAAGTGCTATAAAAGGATTTCCTGTAAAATCAAGAAGCCTTGTCCTAAATCCATGATGTTGAGCAAGTGCAAGGGTTTCCAATAAAACCATTGGCGGCCATTTCTTAGATTCCATTGCTGGCTTAATAACCTCCTTATAACCTTCAATAGTCCTTGGGATTTGAGAATCACCAGAAATTAATAGACCAGCATCATCACATTGATTTCTGAATGCTACTAATTCAAGATATTCTTCCCATAAAATGCTTTGAGGAGGAACATAATTATCCTTATTTTTATAATATGGTGCTCTAATAATATTTGGAACCAAGTCCCATTCATAATCGCCCTGTCCACGAAAAAGAAAAGCATTCCATGGCTTATTATTAAAGATTTTATTACTCGGTAGGAAAAATTCAAGAATATCTTTTATTGTTTCAAGATTCACTTCATTCATAATTTGATTTTCTCCAGTATATAAAAATCTTTACCTATAATAATAAATTCTATGTATCATATTATTCTTCTCTTCGCCCCTTGAAAACAAGCTTTGCAAATTGAACACAACGGGCTCGGCTTACCAGAAGTTGCGAAGCAATTTGGGCCGAGGCGAAGCCGAGCCTGGTAAGCCGTGTTGGTGGTCTGTTTGCTCGACGACATATTCATTCCAAATTCTCTATGCGCGCTCTTCTTCAGACCCATGGATGGGTCTTGTTTCTAACCAATCTAACGCCGCAAACATCTGTGGCTTTATAGTGGATTGTTTTGCGATAGCATAGCGTTAAACCGCAAGACAAGGAACAGAAATGGCGTCAGACTGATTTGCATTGTTATGGCCTTGCGTAAAGGGCAAGAGAGTATTCACCATTGCTGCTTCTATATGGTTGACCGAGCTTTGAAAAGCCAAATTGACTAAACAGATAGTGCATAGAATCATTATCTTCACGGGTCGTGGCAAAACACGCATGGTCAGCAAGCGCGGCAACAATAGAATCCATTAAGACGCGCCCATACCCTTTACGTCGTGCCGTTTTTGAAACGTATAGCCAGCCAATCTCATATTGATACTTGCTCTGGCCGGAGACGCCTGACTTTTTGAAAACACTTGTTTTATACGCAACATTAGGATTTTTTATTGCGCCAACTGCCACGGGTTTGTCGGCGTTTATAAAAACAAGTTTCTCAGCACGTCGAATTCGTTCTCGTAATCCGACACGCAAAACCTCTCCTCCTTCAGCCACTAGATTTTCAAACGACTCAAGTTCAGCGTCGCTGCAGTCTTTAGGGTTCTTGACTATTATTTCCATACTCATTCGTTATAATGGCAGAGTTTACCAGCGCGCCGTGGTTCTAAGAATGCGGCGAAAACTGCGATAATACTCGCCGCGTTCACCACAAACAATACGTGACTGATGCAACACCGCTTGTTAGATATCACTTTCGTATTTCGTTTTAAATTTGTTCAGCTGCTTCCTTGGAAGAAGTGCTTTTGTGACTGATACTTCATAGGATACTGGTGCCGATATCTTTTCGTATTTCAAATCATAACTCCGAACAAGAAAAGATTGTCTTTCTTTCCCATTGGCACGAAAGAGGGTTTGAACCTTATCTGCAAGCTTACCATTAATCAAAACGTCGGCAGCTATATAAATCTCTGACCAAGAAAAATTTGTATCGATATCAACCTTCCCAACAATTGTAACATATTCTGCCTCTGGAATAATTCGCGACTCAATAATTTCAATACCAGAGGGTGAATTAATAAACACATTGCTAGTTCCAGATATCATTCCGAAATTATCTGCAAAATTCATAGTAATCACTAGTCCAGCACATAGTGCAACTCCTAGCAAAAACCATCTAAACAATCTTTTCAGAAATGCATTCATTTTATCTCGATTTTATTATATCAATCTTCAATAGGTTTTCATTCAATTTGTTTTCGGCCTGGACGGCCGTTCTCTTAAAGCGCGCATTCTACAATCTTATGTCGTCGAGCAAATTGACACCAACGGGATCGGCTTACCAGAAGTTGCCCGTAGTTTACGAAGGGCAATTTGGGTCGTAGCGAAGCGAAGCCTGGTAAGCCGTGTTGTAGGCTGTGTTTTTGCAAAAATGTTTTCCTCTTCGCCAACGAACTATAAAAAATGG
>WJME01000157.1 GCA_014728115.1 Candidatus Zhuqueibacterota bacterium
AGAGCGATTTTTATCGGGATCAGATGTTCCAGATGGATTCGATTATGCAGATTCAGCTCATCGAGAGCAAGTATCCGGCTCGATAGATCCTCATACTCGAGATAGGCCTGGGATATCATCCCGTATTGGATATATATATCGATAAAAAAATCCATTGCGTCAAGCGCAATACCTATATCCCTGGATTCCAAACCGAGTTCTCTTGCCCGGTCGAAACTTGTGAGCGCATCCACAAACCGGCCACCGAAAAGATATGCCTTTCCCAATGCAAGATACAATTGTCCCATTTGATCGAATTCAAGTGGCCGGGTCAGCCCATATTGTAAAATCTGCTCCGCATCGAGCGCTTTTTTTTGAAAAAGCAATATGCTTGCAAAAGACTCATAGACAGGCACATACTGCGGAAAATGAACAATCGCTTCCTGAAAAAGATGTTGGGCAGAATCGAGTTTTGAATGCCGGATGGCCAGTTTTCCCAATTGGTGTTGAGCCCGGCATACGGCTTCAGAAAAATCTGATTCTTGCGCCAAAGCCAGAGCTTGTTGACACCAATCTCCCGCAAGAGAATCATCTTTATTTTCCATAGCGATACTCGAGAGTTCCAAATAAGCCAAAGGAGCCTTTTCAAAGGCGGCCATATCCTTATACAGATGATACGCGCGTTCCTCCAGTCCGCAATGATTAAAAATAAATGCAGCACACATGCCAGCTTCTATGTTTTTTGTCCTATGAGCCAACTTTTCCGCATAAAAAAGCGCTTTTGCACGATTTCCTGTCCAGTACTGTTTTAAGCTATGCGCAATGTCCCGTCGATAATCGGGAAATATGGAATCGGGTGACACTTTATCAAGATAGTTCATTCCTTTGCCCTGTCGGCCATCCTGAAGCAGCAGATGGCCGGCTAATAGTGAAGCATAGTGGACATTCTTTAAGGACAATGCAGCAAGGTATTCAAGCGCTTTGTGATTCTGCAGATTAGCCCACGCAGCAATTCCGTGTTCGAGCAACCGATCGATATCAAAATCTGCAGAGACAGGTTGATTCAAAGATTCTCGATAAGAGGAATCACTATGTTTATGGGAGAAATATATCACACTCGACACTGTCAGTAAAAAAAGTGCTATCAAAAAACTCGCTACTATGATAAAGGGCTTTTTTCTAGCTGGCGACACAAAGTCCTTACTGACTCTGGTCTGGACAGTACGGATATCACCGGCCAGGATATTGATACTCGCATATCGTTTTGATTTATCCTTTGCAAGACATGTTTGCGTAATCATCTCCCACTGTGGCTCCAAACCCTTGTCAAGCTCCTTGACAGGCCTGGGTTGGTTGTTAACGATAGCCTGCAACAATTCCAGCATCGAAGATCCTTGAAAGGGCCGCTGACCGGTGAGCATCTCGTAACAGAGCACCCCTATTGCAAAGATGTCGGTACGATGATCGATAGATTCATTTTTAATCTGTTCGGGAGACATATAGGCAGGAGTACCCCGCAACTGGGTTACGGTCTGAATAAACAGATCGTCTGATTCATGGTTTTCTTGTTTCGTCCGGACAGCTTGTGCCCCCCCCTTGAACAACAGGGCGCCTGAATAGTCGCTGGCCAGTTTGGCCATGCCAAAATCCATGATTTTGACCTGATCGTGATCTGTTAGAATGATATTTCCGGGTTTGATATCACGATGAACGATCCCCCTTTTGTGTGTCGCTTTTAACGCATCACATATCTTTATCAGCAAGTCACATACCCGTTCCTGACTCTGCGGACCCCTGGCAATGAGTTCATCCAGACGATCACCCTGAACAAATTCCATAACAATAAAACACCTGGAATCGACCTGCTGGATGGAAAATATTTTACAAATGGCGGGATGATCAATGTTGGATGCTGCGATGGCTTCTTGCTGAAATTGACGCAAGAGGTGTGCCTCATGAGTCAATTCTTGACGTAAAAACTTTATCGCGACCGTTCGATGCAGATGCTGATCATAGGCTTGATAAACCACACCCATCCCCCCTCTGCCCAACCGCTTCTCCAGACGATAATGCAGAATAGTCTCTCCCCCGGAGAATTCTAATAGATCAGAACCCATCAAATCACTCGCACCCAAGAATGATGAACTATTTTCAAGAGCAGACGTGCAATAAATCAATCTTGTCAGGTACCTTTGATCTTTACGTTCCGTCCAAGCCGCCCGGTGAACAGGTTAATTTCTTTGCTCAATCCCTACAAATTTCACCTGTGCTGATCAAAGGCCTTTAAAATGCCAAGCAAGAGTAGCCTCAAAGTTGTGTTATAAAGTAATCATTCTTGTCATTTGCTGCAAACAAAAAACACCAAATGATGCAACGATCGACCGTTTTCTAAAATAATTCGATCAGTCTGCAGAATAAAAGAGTTGACTGTTTACCAGGGAAAGAGTAAGTTTATAAAAACCAAACAGAGAGAGAAAATCCCGAGGAATCCATCATGAAATCAATGAATCCGAATCGACGCGACTTTTTAAGACAGCTGGGAGCAGGCATGGCTGGAATATCAGCCCTTTCGTTGTTGTCCGCTTGCAATCAAAACACAAAACGCCCAAATATTCTTTTCATCATGAGTGATGATCATGCCAAACAAGCCATCAGTTGCTATGGCAGCGATTTGATCCAGACCCCTCAAATCGACAGGCTGGCAAAAGAAGGCCTGCAATTCAACAACAGCTTTGTCACCAATTCCATCTGCGCACCCAGCCGGGCTGTCTTGCTCACCGGAAAATACAGTCACAAAAACGGGCTGCGCGACAATCGCGACACCTTTGACGGCAGCCAGCAGACCTTTGCCAAATTGTTACAACAAGCCGGTTATCTCACGGCCATCGTTGGCAAATGGCACCTAAAAAGCACGCCGACAGGATTCGATATCTACAAGATCCTGCGCGGACAGGGCGAGTATTACAATCCCCTGATCATCGATCAAGAGGGCGAAAGAAATATCGAGGGGTATACCACCGATATCATCACAGATCTGGCCATCGAAACCCTGGAAAACCGCAATCCGGATCAGCCGTTCTGTATGCTGGTGCACCACAAGGCTCCGCATCGCAACTGGATGCCAAATCTCAAACATCTTGACGCTTATACCGATGAGGATCTGCCTCTGCCCGAGACCTTTTGGGATGACTATGACAACCGGTGTCCGGCTGCACGTGAGGCGGACATGCAGATCAAAGATATGTTTCTTTCCCATGACATGAAACTGTTACCCCGTGATTATGGCACCGAAACCGGCAGCGGCGGTCAGGGCAAAGTCACCGGCGAAGACAATATCGGGCATCGCCAGCAATTGAATGCCGAACAGCTAAAAAAGTGGGATGCCCATTATGAAAAAATGCGCCGGGAATATCGCGAGTCTGACCTCAAAGGCAAAGAATTGACCAAATGGAAGTATCAACGCTATATCAAGGACTATTTGCGCTGTATTCTCTCTGTAGACGAAAATATCGGCCGGTTGCTCGATTATCTCGATTCCTCGGGACTGGCAGATAATACTCTGGTCATTTATACCTCGGATCAGGGATTCTATCTCGGTGAACACGGCTGGTATGACAAACGGTTTATGTATGAAGAATCTCTGGGCATGCCCCTGCTCATGCGTCACCCCAAAGTGATCAAAGCCGGGACAGTCTCTGAGGATATCGTGCTCAACCTCGATTTTGCACCCACGTTTCTCGATTTGGCAGGACTGGAAAAACCCTCTGATATGCAGGGCCAATCCCTGCGGCCGCTATTACAGGGAAACATCCCTTCAGACTGGCGCACATCCATGTACTATCACTATTATGAATATCCGCATGGCTGGCATACCGTCAAACGCCATTATGGTGTGAGAACGGATCGATACAAACTGATTCATTATTACGAGGATATCGATTGTTGGGAGTTGTTCGATCTGCAAAAAGATCCGCACGAACTCGACAGTGTCTATGACGATCCGGCGTATGCCGATATCCGCAAGGAACTCACTGCAGAACTAAAACGGCTGCGGGCATTCTATGGTGATGAGACCGGGGCGCCCATAGAGTAAAAATAAACAATCCTGTGCTGGCATTCTCTGACCCTCAGAGTCAAGAGGCACCGCTAATCACTTGATGAACAAAGACTTTATCACGTTTACCCTCTGCGGTGTCTCTACTCTGATCAAATAACTTCCGGTCGGATACCCGGCCGCAGACCAGGGTACATGATAAGAACCGGCTGCCATTTCGCGATCGAGCAACACCTCTAATTCCTGTCCCAAAACAGAACAGACCGACACCTTGATGTGCATGGATTTGTCGAGGGTGATAGGAAGGGTCGTCCGGGTGTTGAACGGGTTGGGATAATTTTGTCCGAGCACAAAAGCGTTGGGCCCTCTTGGGGTGCTGGCAATCCGGGTCGTAGCGACGGCCTGTTCTCGCTGCAAAGCCTCCAAAAAATAATAGTCCGCATAGATCGCTCCCCGTTCGATATCCCCTTTCCATTGACAGGCGCGTCTCAGAATCGATTCATAGAGCGTTCCCTCTGACAGATATCTTGTCATCAAAGAACGCAATATATTTCTGGCTGCTCCGAGATATTTTGGGTTCCCGGCATATTCGGACAATTCATACAGCGCTGCACAGGCAATGGCAGCAGCCGACGCGTCTTTGGGGACCCTGGGGATGGCCGGATCATCAAAATCATAAAACGGTATCGAGTCTGCCGGTAACCGGGAGATAAAGTAATCTGCCATCATAATGGCAGTGTCCAGAAACTGCTGATCTCTGGTATATCTCACCATCATGGTATAGCCATACAATCCCCAGGCCTGTCCGCGCGACCAGGTCGACGAATCGGCATATCCCTGTCGGGTTTCCTGAGAGAGGATATTGCCATTATTGTCAAAATCCACCACATGAAAAGTGCTGCCATCCTCACGAACATGGCTTTGCAGGGTCTTTTCGGCATGCGATATCGCCATATCACGGTGCTCTGCAGGACCTCCATGCGCTGCAGACCACATGAGAAGCTCCAGGTTCATCATATTGTCGATGATGACCGGAAAATTCCAGCTTCCCCAACTCCAGGAGCGGATGCATCCGATTCTTGCATTGTATCGTTTTGCCAGCGACTCTGCAGCATTGAGAAGCACGGATTTGTATTCATTACGACTCGCCAGCCGCAGACCCTGCCCAAAACTGCACATGATACGAAATCCGATATCATGATCGCCGCTGTCATATTGCTCGGGCGCCAGATCCAGAGTCCATCGTTCAGCCGGCTCTTGCCATTTGCTCTCTTTGGTAAGGTCTGACAAAATCCACAGACATCCCGCAAAGAAACCGCTTGTCCACCCTGATCGGCCGGTCATATTCCAGGTCCCGTATTCATCGGTGACTTTGGGATGCTGAGTCGAATCGGCGTGATAGCCGGTAAAGTTTTCCAAATGCCGGGCACTGTATTCGATGGTCTGGTCGACCAGATGATCCAATGGTTGTGCATGGACCAGAGTCAGAGTGAAAAAAAGCAGCAAGATCCAGGTCATTTTTTGCATCATATCTCCGGGTTGGTTAAAAGACATCTTTGCGGAACAAGCTATTGTAAAATACGACCCGCCGTCATCCCTGCGGACGCAGGGATCCATAGCGATGAGCGGAAGCAAAAATTGGGTACGTCATCCGGCCTTATTGCGATGGACATACTCTAGTCTTTTACAGTACAGAGCGTTTCCACACCTCATACTCGGTTCATTCCATGCGGTTTTCCACAGCACTATAAAATGATCACAAATCAGGATATACATCCGGCAACAATTCAAAGCGGTACCCACGGGATTTGAGCTCAGTGATCAAATCATCGAGGCGGTGATAGAATTTATCCGGACGTTCGTCCACCGTCCCGATATGCATGAGCAACAAAAAACCGTTCAATCCATGAGCTGACTCGCTTTCCACCTGAAGGATCTTTTGATAAATTCTGTCGCTGCTCCAATATCGCTCGCCCATTTCCGGTGTGGTATAATCGGCATTGGAATAGGTACCCGGTGTGAAATTGATCAATGTCAGACCGAGTTCTTTTGTCCATTTGCTGATGGTCTGATTATACCATTCAAAAGGCGGTAAAAAAAGCGGAGCATCCTCTTTTTCGATTCCAAACGCTTGCATGGCTTTATAGTTATTGGCGAGGTCGCGAATAAATTCCTCTTTGCTCACCAGCAGCGAATCGCGATGTTCCCAATCGGCGTAAAGCAGATGCTTGTCCGAATGCGCCCCGAGATAATGGCCATCATGAATCAGTGTCGGAATCAGCTGTCGGTTTTGGGCATGGCGATAAAAATCTCCGGTAAAAAAGAAATGAGCCTTTATCCCTTGTTTTCGAAGGGTTTGTACGATCGTTTCACCTCCTTCGCTGTGATCCCCACCGGTAAAAATGAGATGAATGATTTTTTGATCCGTATCGCCCCGTTCAAGACCTCCGTAACGCCACTGCATACTCTCCTTTCCGGGCCTTTCCGCAACAGCCAGAGATGCAAAAAATGGAATCAGACAGGCTGTACCATCCATGGTAGGCTCGTTGGTTGAATAATCTCCATAATCGTCATGATAGACACACAGACCGGATTGAAATTCGGCATACTCGTCTTGCTCGTGCAGGGTGAGTCCGATCAACCGGTTAAAAATAGAGGTATAGACCGGTCCGTCCACCAGACCGCCATCGATCGGATAGTCAAAAACCGCTGTAAAGGCGGAATGAGGGTCCACCGGCGTATCGCCATGCCCGGGATAGCCGAGAATCATGCTGGTGCCCCAGGGATTGCACCCCAGAAGCCAATCCAGCAGAGCAGCCTTCATTTCGGAGAAGTGTCGGTCCCTGCTCACAAGCTCGTAGAGACGAATTTGCGAGAGCATGGCGG
>WJME01000158.1 GCA_014728115.1 Candidatus Zhuqueibacterota bacterium
AATTTTGTCACCATCAGAATTGAATAATCTCCCATTTATGCCCGGCTTTTTGTAATTATATATGATTATGGGAATTTTGTGTTCTGATGTTTTGAGCATGTCGATAATGGCGTGTAACTGGGGATCGGTCTCGTTTTTATTGGGGTGGTAGTAATATAAAATCAAGTCATATATACCGGATTGAATTTTGTTTTCCAGTTTCCTGATATCCGTTTCTATTATCAAATTATCATAGGAGATACCGCGTTTATATACAAGTTCTATTTCATTTTTTTCCAATTGATCCTTGTCTGCCGGATGTGTGAAAAAAATAATCTTTTTGTTTTTATACGCAATTTCCTGATCGAGTAAACGTTTATTTCTTTCAAGCTCAGATCTGAATGCATTGATTTCTTTGTCTATTTCAGATTTGGCGTGTTTGAAAAAATAGTTATGAACAGCTTTTCTGATACCCCAAACAGTTGTAAATCCAACTACTGCCAAAATGCCTGATATAAGAAAACCAAATATTTTGAGCAAATCATATGTTTTTGCATACATGTCTTCAACAAACTTTTGATGCTGCTCGCGTTCCCAGCGCATTTGTTCGCGGTACTCTTTGATCTCCTGTTGTAAAAACTGAATTTCTTTCGGAGATTGTTGTGGCTGTACCGGTTTCGGCCGATCCGATGTTTGTGAAAATAAACTCGTTAACAAAATGCAGCATACAATCAAAAGCAAACGTTTCATTCTATCTCCTCTATCTTTTCAAATTCCACCCAGCCAAGGGGATAACGCGGAAGATCCTCTTCAAACAAAAGTCTTCTTGACTTTGGTGCGGGAGTTTCTCCTCGATCGTGAAAAAGCTTATTGCGCAACAATTGTCTTTGGGATTCTTTCAACAAAAGGTCTACGGTCAAACCGTTTATTCCGGTTCCCCAGCCAATGCGGCTAAAAGCTCTTTCCGGCATGCGTGCATAAAACTCCCGAAGAGCTTTGCAATCCAGAATATCATCCTGGTTTTCGTTAAAGAATTCACTTTCCTCCTGCCAAACTTTATCGCCAAACGCCCGGACCAATTCCATCAAAGCATTCAAATCAGAAAAAGGCAGGTCATATCCCGCGTCTCTCATATTATTCAATATGGAATAATCGATGGAAATCTGAAATTCACTTACGCCGTTAAAAACTTCTGTATCAAAATCGATAACCTCTCCGTATCGTTCCTTTTTCGCCAGCGAATAATTGTCTTTTACTTTTTGGTCATCAGCGGTTTTCTCCGCTACGGTTTCGTCAAGAATCTCAAACTTTTTAATTCTTTTGCCCCCCAATTCCAAAATTTTAATCTTTTTATTTAGATTCTTTTTCAACATGGATATTTTTTTGTTGTAGACCTGGTTTGTAAAATCAAAGGATTGATCTTTATACTCTACATAAACACCCCCTTCACCAAGAGCGCGAATGACTCCGATTCGTTCATCGGAATCAGAAAATGTATCATCTTCCTTTTGTTTTTCGTCAACTTGTATCAGGCTGGTCAGAGTTATCTTTTTAAATTTCATGGAAGCTTTGGACAAGGGCGGAGTGTCTTTTACCTTTACGGCGCGAAAGAAATCCCGGGCCGGATCCATTCCGGTTTTGCCGTTTTGAAAAGTAAAGTTTTGCAGTGTTTTGGAAAATTCGGTTTTTAATTTGTTGGCTCTTCGTTTGTCTTTTTTCATTTGATTGGCCAGACCAGTAATGTTTTTATTAAAATCTCTAAAAAATATGGTGATATAATTGTCGTTTCCCTTTTCCAGGGCCTCTTTTATGATATGGTACATGACTGCTGTTCTCAACATTCCTTTGATCGCACTGCCGGGAATAAAGGGTTGTCCATAACCATTTTTGATAAAATGAGTCGTTTCTGTTGCATTAACAATATTTTTAAAAACACCGCTTTCGATCAATTCTTTTTCACGGCTGCGGTTATCTTTATGGTGGTAAATACCTTTTTTACTTAAAAATAACTCGATATTAAATTCTTTTAATTTATTTTGTGCTGCATATTTTTCCAGGAGATCGGCATACTCTTTCACCAGGGTCAAATCTCCGGTTTCTCGAAATAATAGCTCGCCCAGTTTATCAGCATCCAGAGCCCAGGCCGTCGACTGGTTGCGCCGCACAAAGCCTTCTCCATAGTCGATATCTTTGCCTTTGATATGAACGGGACTGCAGGTTCTTATTTTATATCTGGCACTTTTGATAATACTCATACTGTTATCCTCTAAATGGTATGGTAAAAGGGATGCCATATCTGTAAACGCGATGTTCAAAATCGATTGAATCCGGGGTTACATCAACGAGTTTGCCCTCGGGCAAACATGAAAAAACAGAACCCTCTGCAAACATATAACAGGTCTTTCGCTTGACTTGCTTAAACGAAGAGGTAGAAAAAACCCAACCTTTGCGGGGAATGAGCTTATAAACGCTTTTATCTTTTTGTAATGGATCCGGTTCTTTGGGAAAAAGAGTAGAAAAGAGATATTGTCGATCACCGATAAAAGAAAAAATATCCTGCCATAACGATAATTGCTCCGGACGGGATTTATCCGATGAATCGGATTTATCCAAAGGCCAGATTTTAAAAACCTTGAATGCTCCGCACCCGCCCGAGCGCCGTCCGCCAAGGCCGTTGAATGCCATTATATTAAGCACCTTTTCAAAATCCTCGAGGTATAATAAATCCGTATCCAGATCAACCAGAAAAAAGGGGTGAATATCCTGCGGATAAAAACAGAGACCGGTGCGATAGATTTGCGATGCATGTGTTATACTGTCGGTGCGATGTTGGATTTTGATATCGGGAATCCAGAATTGTTCCCGCTCGTCAATCAGCAATTGGTTCAGGTCGATGGCAATTCCCTGCTGCCACTGTTTAAAACTCTGCAGGGAAATAAATTCCCGGTTTTTCAAATCCTTTAACTGCGCGCTGCTCTGATTATTATCTTTGACCAGAGGGGCAGAAAGGGGTTTTGGTAAATAAAAAGTTAATTCGTTTTCTCTATCCACAAATCCGAATGAGGAAAGTCTGAATGGCGGCAAAACCGGCTCATCCTGCGGATCGAGTAAATTTTGCAGCCAGGAGAGATGACTGAATTCACGTCTGGCTTGCGCCATGGTATTTAAAAATGCGCTAAACAAGGTATCCGCATGTGCAAATCCCTGCACTTCTTCCACCCCATATCCGGCAAGATCAGAGCCAAAATGCACACCATTTTCAAACTCGAGTTCAACCAGATATTTCATTGCGATCTCGCTCCTTGTTCTGGATTTTTAATTCGCCAAGACTGGATTGACGAAGAGTCTCTATGGTATATGGCGTTTTACTTTTATCAGGTAAAAACGTATCTGTTTTACCATCAACTTTAAAATGATCAAATTCAAAAACATTGAATACAACTTTACCATAGCCACGGGATACGCTTCCCCCCAGGCCATCTTTCTCGATTAGACTGAGAACCTGGAAAATATTTTTAATATCTTTTTTAACTCTTTCTTCGTCTTTGTCTAATTTATCATTGGCAAAATCAGCAATGACTTTGTATACAATCTCAAACTTGAAAAAAGCACCGGCAGGCACCCGTTCAAAGGTACGCGGTGAGGCTGCAGCCGTTATTCGGTCTATGGCATTTTCCATTTTGGCTTCAAAGAGATAAAGATTGTCCTGCATCACTTTTTCTTTATCGACAAGTGAACAGTCACGAACCACGATTCGTGCGGGCAGGTTATCTCCCCTTCGCTCTTTTGTCTTACCACCCGTAGAACCGTATACCCTGCAAACGGGGCATTTTATTGCACCAGAAGATTCCGAATTGCTGTCAAGATAGGATTCGTTTAGATCATCACAGACATGCTGTAAAATTTTATTCCCCCCGGAGCCGGAATTACGGTTAAAGCGAAAATTCTTATCATTCGCTGCAGTAATCTTTTCCATAAAACTCCGCATCTTGCCCTTGAGAGAACTTCCCGGGATATAGGGTGCACCGGTTTTGGGATGTTTGATGACCGGTGAATCGATCCCTCCGATTTCCACCGTATCAGCGGAAGCGCCAATATGCAATCCTGTTTCCGCCTCAATCGTACCTTGAATAACAATATTGCCCAAAATTCCAAATATGTGTGCCATGATTACACTCCTGTTATTTTTATTCTTTTGCGTATACCTTGTGAAATGCCACCAGAGATTCAAAAAAGTTGGCAAATCTTTCAAAATCTGGCTTTTCATCCACTTTTTGAATCATAATTGTGCATATTTCAGTAAGTTTTTTCAGCTGTTTCTGCTTTGCACTGGCATTTGCGAGTTGTGGTCGCAGCATTATTAACTTTACCCTTTCGCTATCACTTAAGACGGAATCACTGGATCGTACCTTTTTTTCAATACTTTTAACTGAAGAAAAAAATCTGCGAATTTGGTGAGTCTTGACATTTTTAAGAAATTTCTCTGCAAATTTATCAGCAAAATCAATAAGCAAATCCAGTTCAATGTTTCTCATCACATCAACATCATTAATTTGTCTTTTCATTTGATAGTAAAAATCATTGTCTGGATTGTTTGTATATCTATTATATTGATTATTTTTATTCATTGGTTTCTCCTTTTTTTCTTTGCAATAATTCAATCCAGGTCAACGCCAGGTGCAGCGATCGGATTGGCCTGTGCTTTTGCGGATTCCTGAGAACCGGAAAGTCAAAAATTCTTTTCTGAAGCTGATCAATGTCATCATGTAAGGCTTTATCGGCTTTTCTGCGCAGGTTCCCGACCAAATAGATAAATTCAGGAACATACAGCGTGTTTTTACTCCACCAGGTTTCGGCCAGACGAAACAGTTTATATAAAAATCCATGCGAAATGATCAGATCGATGCGATTGGCATTTGCAGTATGATCATTGTTATCTTTGTCTTGTTTTTTTCTCAAAGCAACAAACCTTTTGACAATGTCCGACACGGTATCATCCTGCCAGTCCAGTACATATATGAGCTTGTCGGTATAATTTTGTTTACCCTTTTCTATATCCGAACGCGCCCGGTCGTTGAGTATTTTTCGGGTATATTTTAAATAGGGAGTATAAAAAAGCGCGATTTTGTTTTTCGCCGGCGCTTTTTCGTTAGCGTCAAAGGGAAGGTATCGTTTGGCTTCCAGCTCTGCGTCCTGACTGACGATGGCCATCTGATAAAGTGGATAATCGGCACGGTGCAACGTGATTCCGGCCGATATTCCGAGACCTGAATAGAGGGCAAACTGTTTTTGAATATCAAAAGCCACTTCTGCAATATCGTTCCAGGCCCCGACAAGAAACAAATCATCGCCTCCGGAGTAGATAACCGATGCATAGCGTCCTCTATTGCGATCAAATTTTTCTTCAGGTAAAACGGTAAAAGGATGCTGATCGCCAACGAGATTCTTTTGGCAAATTCGATTCAAATAAACTTTGAAAAAGAGATTCGTCAATTTTGAAAGTTGTGACAAATCTTGCAGAGAGGAAATTGTGGTTTGAAAAATATGTCCGAGATTGTCCACATCCATGCGCAGACAACCGATAAGCGAAGCCCCGCAGGATACCGCGGCCAAACCGTGCAAAGAAGCGGTATCCTCGTCATCAGCTCCCTGTTCTCTTTCGATTGTCTGAATGCTCTCCGGTAAATCAGAAACCCGGTTGCCATAACCGCCATAGAGAAACAAGGCCTTGTTTTTCACCGGATTGTTTACCGTCCAGCTAAACTCTCCCTTTAGCTCTTTATCGGAAAGCACATAATAGATAAACGTTTGTTCATAACCATTGTGGTTTTCTTTTATCCCCGGAAGGCTAAGATAATCTTGATCCTGAACAGGGTTGGTGAATCGATATAACACTGTATTCTCGTTCAATGCACCAAGATGCTTGCCAAATCGAAACAATTGATAACAGAGCTGATGGAAAACCACACCGCCTTCAGGGGTATCTGTTGGTGAATCTATCTTTTTAAACCTGCCATCGATATTGACATACATGGGCTCTTTTTTAAGATCTATATCATCGCGATGGCAGATCTGACATTCCTGTTCATTGAGAAACTGGCGCGGTTTAATTTTTTCCAAAAAGGAATCGCTGAAAAGGGCGGCGATATCATTGGAAAACTTTTGTGCTCTGCTTTGTCGCAGATCGGTTTGCAATTTTTTCCATTTTGACACAAAAGCATTACCGCTTAGTTCATTTCCTTCAAGTTCTGCATATTGACAAACGACATATAATCTGGCGCTAAATTCCTGTAGACACCAATGATTTAAAGCATTCATAAATTCCGGCAGGAATGAACGCAAGGATTTGGTATTGGGCAGCAGGAGGCAAAAGCTCCCTCCGCCGGAAAAAACCACATGATTTTTGTATCGGTTATAATCCTGTAAAGCAAAAGTAACCAACTCGTAGCAGATATGTTCACAGAGCAATTCTAGTAAAAAGGACCGGGCGCGTAGCGTTTTAAGCGCCCCTTTGGATGAGATGGTATAAACTGTATTCTGAATTCCGGATAATCCTCCGCTAATCAACAAATAAGGAGGTGATGAATCAGCATTTTTTTTACAGGTTTCTGCTACG
This sequence comes from Candidatus Zhuqueibacterota bacterium, assembly GCA_014728115.1. Lineage (GTDB taxonomy): Bacteria > Zhuqueibacterota > Zhuqueibacteria > Residuimicrobiales > Oceaniaggregativiventaceae > Oceaniaggregativivens. The sequence goes on from WJME01000158.1 coordinate 6,596, forward strand.
GTATTATCAAAAGAGGTAATATACTCGTTGAAAGGTGCAAGGAATTCATCAAACAGGGTAGGATTAAATCGATCTTTTTCTACGCGTTCATCAATTTTCTCAAAAACAGCAAGTAAATGATCACCATTCATCATATCCCCTTTTTATGATCTGAACGTGAGACGGTAAGATAAATCAGTTTAGAGAAAAGAACAATCGAATAATGATTCGATAAAATATTGAAAAAATGTTAAAGATATAAGAAAACAAGGGCCGAAAAGTAGAATACCCCGCTCTGTCCCCATAAACATGCTTGCAGAACCCCACTGATTTTTTACAAGTTATCCTAAAGTAACCGATATAACCGAAAAGATCAACCAAAAAATTGAAAAAGTATTAAAAATGTTTCAAGAAATTGAAGAATATCCCGTTGAAAGGCAATTTTAAATAAACTATCCAACATACCACCAGCTAAAACATCATTGCGTTGTTTCATGGTGATGTTCACACATCCCCTAAATAATCAATCCCTTCCTACACTTCAGGTCTATTCCGACAGACCCTGTTTTGAGCCTCTAAAAAACAAACATTTACATACCCCAATATGGAAACCTCCTTTCTTTGCACAATTTTTAGCGACAAAAACAACTTTTACCTCCCTAAAAATCAGCTTAAACATATTTATTACAATATCTTACAGAGAAATGGAAACCTGCCCCAAAAACAGGTCAATTTTTTTGGTATAAATGTTGCAATGTGTTTTTCTTCCTCTTTTTAGTATAATCATTTTGACCGTATTTTTCAACGGATTTTTCCGTTTCCATGCATTTTTTTAGCGCTCTATGGGTCAAAATCGATCTTTCCCAACCCAAAAACAGCGCCTTTGCCGACATGAACGCTTTGGGCCAGGGTGAAGAGCCGGCTAAAGGGCTTAAGATCGCCCCTCAGCTGCAGGGTGCCGATAAATCCGCCCAGCTTCATGTTGCTCTGCTGCCGGTTGCTGTGGCGCTGCTGTTCCACCCAGGTCAGCGCTTTTTCGCGGATACGTACACGGTCAGCCTGTTGCAGCAGCGGCTGAAAATACCAGTCCACCCCGGCATCCTCCTGGTAAAACCAGGCCAGCTCCAGAACACGGCGAAGCATGTGAAAGGCGAGCTGGCGAAAGGTGAATTCCATCGTCAGGTGATTGTCGATTTTGATCCGGGTCGGGGTGACAAAGCGCAAGGTTAATGGTGAAGAAAGCGGTGGCGATTGTATGACCTGCTGCAACTGCGCCCGGTCGACAAGAGCGGCGCTGTCGCCATCGTATAACCGCCGCCATTCGCTGCTGCCGTTTTGGTTTTTACACCATGCCGCAACGCTGAGTTTGAAACGGGAACGGTTTTTTCCCAATCCGTTTTGCGCCGCCTTGTCGATGGCAAAGAGAACATAGGGATAGTATTGCGCCGCACTGCCGACCAGCGTCATATCAAACTCAAGCATATCCCCGGCAGCAAAATCACGCGAGACATCATTGCAATCGATGATATAGGGCCGTGGCGGTGTCGGCAGGCCGCGCAAAAACTGCGGCGGTTCCTTTTCGATATAGGTTTCGAAAACACGGGTGTAAACGCACTGCGGTCGCAGCATGCAGGGCTCGCATTCCTGTTGCTGCCGCTGTACGCATACGGTACGCCGCAGCGCATGCCCCAGCGCCCCGCGTAGCATCGAGCCCTTGAACAGAGACAATTTTGCCGGTTCCCGCGCCTGTAAATGGCATTTTAATTGTAACACTCTTAAATCGGGTAAACAGTATTCTGTGCCGGAATGACCATCCTGATTTTGTGACATGGATTCCCCTCTGTTATTCTGTGTAAAAAATAACAGACTGTAGTACCAAAAGCA
>WJME01000159.1 GCA_014728115.1 Candidatus Zhuqueibacterota bacterium
CATCCGCAATCTGCTGCTGGCAATTTTGATGCCTCTGTGGTTGGGGATCAATCTTTATGGCATGATCACCGTTGCATGGGTCCATCCTTCGTTTCTCCAGATCTTGCATGGCATGTTGATCTGGCTCATCCTCGCCGATCTCTTGTTTCGTCTTTTTGTGCAAAAACTGTCCCTGCCCACGCTCAAACCTTGGCTTGTGATGCCGAATCTCAAATTGACTTTGACCCACCAGTTTATTCTGACATCATTTTTCCATTGGATCAATCTCGCCTGGCTTTTATTCATCGTGCCGGCAGTGGTGACGGTTTCCCTGCAAAACCCCTTCAAGGCTCCACTTTATGCTCTGTGTTTGATGATGCTGGTTTTGCTCCTGAATCTGGCCGGACTCTTGTTCAAACTTTGGATGACAAGAACCCAGTGGCAGATGCTGTTAGTGTCTTTAACTGTATTGACATGTTCTGGGATCCTGGTGATTTTGGTTCCGAATAAAGCCATGACTGCAATCGATAGTATTATGTTCACATATACTCTGCTCTTGACACTGGTACAAGCCGGAATCTGCGCGGCCCTATTCCATCTCATCAACGTTACCATTCGCCAAAACCGGTATCGTCTCTTTGCAACCGATTCTTTAGCCAGAGGAGGGCCTTTTATCTCTCTGCAGCGTCTGCCCGTATGGACAAGGCTGCAGTTCTATCTGATTCTCAGAAATAAACGCACGGTACAAACTCTGATTGCTTCCGTTCCTCTTTTGGGTATGGCCGTGATCTATTTCGCTTTTCCGGATAATGAGAAATCATTTTTTTTAGATAATCTTTTCTATGTCATTCTCAACGGCTTTCTGGCGATGAATGTGGGGCAATTTATCATCTCGTTTGATAGCAGCTATTTCTCCTGGCTGTTGACCCACAAGGTCATTTGGAAATCCTATGTGCGGGAAAAATATCTTTTTATGGTCTATCTGACGACAGTGATGTTGATTCTCCAACTTTTCTTTTATATGTTGGGCTTTGGAGATATGGCCAACTCTTTGCTCTCCGTGGTTTTGCTTGTGGGATTCATGTATCCTGCCCTTTTGTTTGTGGGCATACTCACAACGCGCGATATCGATTTATCCCAACCTGCATTTGGTAACTGGGAGGGAGGTTCATGGGGACAATTTATTGGAATCAGCTTTGCCTTTTATGGGTCCTTGATGCTTTACATGTTTTTGCATTCCCATGCTCCGCAAAAGGCATTCCTGATTTTTATCCTTTTGGCCGCCGTTCCGTTGCTGTTTCTCTCTCTTTTATTCAAAGGATTTGCAAGAATTTTGTTGTGGCGGAAATATTCCATCTATCACCAATTCATGTTTGATATCTGAGACTCTAAGAAAGGAGCCCTGCTCATGATACGGACCGATGCCCTGATTAAGACTTATAAAAAATCGTTTACCCTGGATATCCCGGATCTCACCGTTCCCCAAAATACGATATTCGGACTCGTGGGCAATAATGGCGCCGGCAAGACCACTTTTTTGCGACTGGCGCTCGATCTCATCGAAGCCACGTCCGGGACCGTTTATTCCAAAGATCAGCCTGTCGCACGCAAGGAAGAGTGGAAAGCCTATACCGGCTCGTATCTCGATCCTTCGTTTCTGATCGATTTCCTGACTCCGGAAGAACATTTCGAGTTTGTGGCTGAAGCGTATGGACTGAACGGACAATTGCCTCAGCGCCTGGAGCGCTTTGATACCTTTTTCAACGGCCAGATCCTCGGTTTGGGCAAAAAATATATCCGTGAATTGTCCGCCGGCAATAAACAAAAAGTCGGCATTGCCGCGGCTATGCTCATCGATCCCGAGGTCCTGATTCTCGATGAACCGTTCAGCAATCTGGATCCTACATCTCAGATCCGGCTGAAAAAACTGCTCACAGAGATGAACCAGCGCCTCGGCACCACCATGATCATCTCCAGCCACGACCTCAGCCACATCTCTGAGGTGTGTACCCGCATCGCCATCCTGGCAAATGGCAAGATCGTGCGCGACATGCCCAAAAACGATACTACCCTGGCCGAGTTGCGGGATTATTTTGAACCCAAAGACTAGAGCTCATTCAACTTTTCTGAGAGGCTGTCATGATCAGGAAAAAGCGAATATTAGGCGTAGAGCTATTGTCCTCTACCATTATATTTTTATATATCCTTGTTTTTGCTGACCGCTTTTTTGCCAAAGAAGGTTTTGTCTTTATTGTCAACCTCGCAATCGCCTTGCAATATTTTTCTAATAGACGGGGAAAGACAATACCTTTGAGATGGAATGACATCCTCAGTATTGTTTGTGGTCTTTTGTATCTGTTTGTACTCATAAGAGCAAGCCAGATTATTGATGTGGATATGATTTTTCACGTCCTATTCGACCGACTTTTTGCATCAGGTGTGTGGCTATTTTTTGTTTTTTTGTCTTTAATTCGCTATCTCGACGGTTCAATCTACCCTAAAGGTCAGGCTCTCGATAGAGATCCAAAAAACCAACCTAAATAAAGTTTGGAATTTGATTTGCTTTAGTATTAGGGTGACCTGATCCAGTACATGATTTGTTGAGGAAATGTTTATGAGTCAAATGATAATCTTATCCCTGTCCCTTCAGCTCAAGGCCCTGCGCCGGAATCGGTTTTTTGTGATGCGGGTGTTTGGCTATACATTTTCTTTGTTATACTTTGGGGCTATCGCCGTTACGACCTATCAATTTGTTCCCATGGAGCATATGCTTCCTGCCATTGAAATCGGCTTGCTCTATCTTCTCGCTTTTGATCTGTTGCTCCGCTTGCTGTTCCAGCCGCTGCCGTTGGAGGACATGACTCTGTTTCTCATCCTGTATCGCGGCCGGCGCATGATTTATACGCGCTTCTTTATTGCCACGGTCTTTCATTCTCTTAATTTCCTCTGCTTTATTGTGTTTCTGATTATAGGACTCTATTTCGTTCAAAACCACCCTCTAACTGTTGTCCTGTTGAATCTGGTCACGATTGGATTGTTTTTTGCGATCGAAATATCCCTGGCCTTGATCGTCAAATACCTGTTCAGGGTATTTGCCTGGCTAAAATACGCATTATTGCTTTTATTTTTGCTGTTGATTGTGACAGGCCTCTCCGGCATTGCCGTTCCCAGGCTTTCCTTGACTACAGCAGCCACACTCTCTGCATCATCATTTTTATGGCCGGGATTTTTGCTTTTTATCAAAGTGGGTGTGCTCGTCCTGTTCAGAACCCTCTTGACAGCATATCCCTATGTTCTCTCACCTGCCAATGATTCCGGTCTGGTCCGGTTGCGGCTGAAACGTCATCATTCTTTGGGCCGGTTTTCATATATGCACATTCAGCTATTGCAAGTGTTTCGCAATAAACGCCTGAAAACCATGTTTTGGATAGGTGTGTTTTTTCTTTTCTATTCGATTTTCTTTATCCTCGGTCAGGGTGCTGACTTTGGTTTTGCTAAACTCATGTTCTACCTGATCCTCAATTGTTTCCTGGCCAGCACAGTGTGGCCGTTCTTGTTTTCTATGGATAGTCCCCATTTCTCAATCATGATGACAACGAGGTTTGGGATGTATGCCTATTATAGACATAAAATAATTTTCCTGGTCATCCACCTCCTGATTCCACTCTTGGTCCAGGTGCCCTTTTTTATATTCGGTCTCTTGGATGCCTGGTTATCGCTTTCTTTTCTTCTGTTATTTCTCGGTACTGGTTTTCCTATGGTTCTGGTGGCTGCCATCCTCTATGCGAAAAAGATGGATCCCACCAAATCGGCCTCGATGAATAGCGAAGGCATGTCTTTGTCGCTTATGCTCTCGAATACCCTGACGCTGGTTTTTCCTCTGGCGTTCTATGGGCTCCTGAGTCTCTTTTTTACCGGCAGACAACCCGCGATCATCATTGGAGCTGTGGGAAGCATTCTCTTTGTTCTGTTTTTGATCAAATTCAAATCCGTATTTTCGTTGTTTGTCCAACGAAAATACAAGCTGGCAGAGCAGTTTTTGGTTTGAGAATGGGCGATTCGATATATTTATTATTACCTTGTCAAGCCATATTATTAACCGTCACTTGTATACAGTGTACAAATATCAACAAAATAAATGGGAGATCATCAACCAATCATTTTCTTGAAAATGCAGAATACTCTATATATCCTCTCTTTATGGTTCAAAATCACCCGTACCCGTTTTCCCCAAGTCCCGCACCTTGTCATCGGGATTTTTATCCTGATGGGACTTTTTCTTCTGATCATGAGCGTCAGATGGGGGATCGATTGGGCGGCAGTGCAAGCAAACCTGAACAACCATGCCGCGGAACAGATCTTGTTTCTGATCGTGATTCTCTTGTTTTTCTCCACACTGGGATATGATCTGGTGATCGGCAAAACCCATATTCATTCCGAATGTCTGCTAAAGCTGGCGTATTTGCCGGTCTCGCGCAAGCGATTCAATGCCTGGGTGATTCTGATCTCTTTTGTAGATCTGTGGAGCCTGATGCTGCTCGTTATCTTTGGTGGTCTCTATGTATTCTCCACATCCAATGTCTTGTTTGCTTTTTTGATGGCCTTGAGCATGGTTCTGTTTTTTCGGTCTTGCGCTCTCTTTTGGGAAACCCTCTTGACAGGGATCTATAATCGCATATCCGGATTCTACCTCTACACGAGCATCATTATCTTATTGATACTGGTGAAAAGCGGACTTTTACGATCATTGTATCAGCCCGTTTTGCAAGATACAAGTCAGTTCCTTCTTGTTCACGCTCATAAAGTTGTGATGACCTTTGTTGACAACCTGTCAACAGGGGCATTTGCCGGTCATTTTATCATCCTCCTGGTCTCCAGCGCTCTTTTTATTTTTGGTGTCGCAGGTTTAAGGGACACCCTTTCTCGCCCGAGATCCAGCCGGTTTTTCAGCCTTTTGTGGCCGCATCGCTATCATCAATCTTTGCATGCCTCTTTTATTTTGCACCTGACCAAGGAATTACAATTCATGATACGGTGCAAACGCTTTACCTGGATGGTGCCTGTTTTGCTCATCATGTTTATGTTGCCTCTCGATTATTACCGACAAAGGTATTTTCTTGCCCATGCTCAGCTATTTCTCCTGTTTACGATGCCCTTTTCCGTGGATATGGGTTTTTTATTCTATGCCGAAGGTCGAGCGTTCGCAAATTATCGATTTTTACCGGTCTCGATGAAAACGGTAGTGTGGGCCAAACAAGGGGCGTATATGATTTTTTTCTATACTCTATTGATCATCATGATGATTCTTTTTCAATGGTTAGTCGTTCAGATCCCCTTGATCGAAATAATAATGATCATGCTCCTGATGACCGCCTTTTTTCTGTCCAGTCTCGCCTGGCAAAACCGTTTTTTGAGTCATGATTTTAAACATATTGATTTTTCGGCTCTTTTTGAAAAAACCTATTCCGGGTCAGGGATAATCCTTGGAATTTTTGTGCTCATGACTGTTTATTTTGTTCTGGGTGTTGCTTTCGAATTTTCCCAACGATATGCGTTTGCTGCCGGATGGGGTTGGCTGGTTGTTGCTGCTGTTGCTTACTTTATCAGTTTGCGCTCTTGTACACGAGAGTTATATTCAAAATTCTCCAATAGTTTGAGTGTCGAGCGGGGATAACATGCAAAACATTCTCGAGGTGTCCAACCTCTCAAAAATATACATCAAACAGCCTGTTGTCGATTCGGTTTCTTTTTGTGTAACACCGGGAACAGTGCTGGCCGTTATCGGTCCCAACGGTGCCGGCAAGACCACTTTGTTGAATATGATCTGTGGCGCTCTGAAAACGACCAGCGGAACTGTGCGTGTTTTTGGTCTGGATGCAACAGAGAATGAAATTGCCATAAAAAAACGAATGGGTATCATCCCTGAGCGGCAGCTATTGTTCGATCAACTGACATGCGAAGAACAGATCGTCTTTACGGCCTCGCTCTATGGCTTGTCACTCCAAACAGCGGAAATGCGGATGCAAGAGATGCTGGATTTGTTCCAACTCGCAGACCATCGGCATAAACGAATAGGTGATCTTTCCCAGGGTATGGCCAGAAAAGTATCGTTCATCTGCGCCACGATCCACGATCCAGAACTCTTGATTTTCGATGAACCGTGGCAGGGACTCGATCCGGTGGCATTTCAACTCGTGCAGGATCATCTCAAACAATTCATCTCGCGCGGCCGGACAATGGTGATTACGTCTCATAATCTGTCGGTCGTACAGAATATCGCCAACCGGGTGATTTTGATCGATGCAGGCAGAATCATTCTGGATTCTCTGATGCACGATCTAACCCACCATGCCAAATCGATAACTGATTCTGATTACCCCAAGGACTTGCAACGATTGTATCTTGAGCTCATCGATACCCGCAAGCATCGTGGCGTGGCTTCCTGGCTCAAACAAGAATGAAACCTGCCGACCGTTATGCCGTAACAGGAGGGGGGATTTGGTCATGTCACTTTTTTGAATTCCACAGGGAGGCCCATGTCTCTTTTCCGATATGCTGCCGCGGTTTGTTTATTGCTCTTCCTTTTTTCTATTGTTCGCGCCGATTATGACACCCTTATTCAACACTATCGCGCAGGCAAAATCGATTCTGCAATAGCCGAGGCGAATGCCCTTTTCCTCGAATCGCCTGAATCCAGTCACTATATGTACTGGCTTGCAGATCTGTATTCTCTGCAGAATCAGCCCGATTCTTCGGCACTATGGTTGGAGCGAGCTGCAGAGCATGGCTTTACCGAATATATCGCGATCCTGCATGATCGCGATTTTGAAAATGCCCTGCGATCCCCTCGTTTTCGTCGAGCCGTGCATAAAGTCAAGAAAAAGTTGCTCAAGGACAATCGACAAAAGGCATCGAGTCTGCAGGAAAACCGGATGACCTCGTATATCGACCAGGGCATACAACTGCGATATTTGGTTATCCATGGCACAAAAGACCGAGCAGTGCCCATCAGGGAAACCGATGCGTTTATCGACACATTGCAACAACACGGGTACCGAATCGAGTATCATAGGGTCAAAGGAGGGGGCCATGGTAACTTTTCCACGCAGGAACGGGTTCTTGAATGGTTAAAACAAAAATAGACCTCGTTTTTTGGCCTTCCCATTTCTGGGCATAATAACCATGTTGTTATCTCCGCTGGATGACCTGCATGTTCTCAACATCCCTCTTTACCCTCTTCACTGGCCTGGCGATGGGGATTGTTTTTAGGAATAATTGAATTTTCAAGTGGTTATATATAGAAAATTAGATAATGTCTGATCTCCCGGAGGAATTATGAAAATAACCAAGCGACTGGCGGTTTTGGGTCTTGCGCTTTTGTTGATATCTTGTTCGGGCCAGGAAAAAACCGTTTATCAGGTACCGGTGGAATATCACAAACTGGAGAATGGTCTGCGGGTCGTTCTTTCACCGGATCATACCGCTCCCATCGTGACCGTTGCGGTTTATTATAACATTGGCTTTCGTATCGAACCGCGCGATCGCACCGGATTTGCTCATCTTTTTGAGCATATGATGTTCCAGGGATCTGAAAATCTGGGCAAGATGGAATTCATTCGGCTGGTGCAAAGCAATGGTGGCATCCTGAATGGTTCAACCCGTTTCGATTATACCAATTATTTCGAGATCGTGCCTTCGCACAAGCTCGAAACCATGCTATGGGCCGAAGCAGACCGTATGCGCAGTCTGGCCATCACCCAGGAAAATTTGACCAATCAACAGGGTGTGGTGACCAATGAAGTCAAAGTCAACGTCCACAACCAGCCATACGGAGGATTTCCGTGGCTGGATATGCCGCAGATCGCCAATGAGAACTGGTACAATGCTCACAATTTCTACGGTGAACTGGCGGATATTCAGGCAGCCACCCTCGAGGATGTTCAATCCTTTTTCGACCAATACTATGCACCCAACAATGCCGCTGTGGTCGTTGTGGGAGATTTTGAACCTGCCGATGCTTTGAACCTCGTCGAGCAATATTTCGGCGATATCGAGGCCTCTGATCCCATCTCTTTTCCGGATGTTTCAGAGCCCCGTCAGGAGCAGGAAAAAAGAGAGTCAAAGGTCGATACACTGGCCAGTCGTCCGGCTCTGGCCGTGGCTTATCATATGCCCAAACGCCTGACCCCGGAGTACTATGCCATGGGATTGCTGGACCAGATCCTTTTACAGGGAGAAGACAGTCAATTCTATCAAACACTGGTTCAGGATAATGGTTACACCGGGGATATCAGCGGCGGCATCAATGCCTATCTGGGCAATATGTATAATTATAATGGTCCGATTTTATGGATGATGTCTCTTATCCATGATGCCGAAACCCCTGTGGATTCCATCATTGCAAAAATCGATGCCCGGATCAAAGCCATTCAGAATGGTGAAATCGATCAGGCCATGCTGGATCAGGCCCTGGTGAAAATCAGATCCAGCTTTTATGATATTCTCGGCACTTATTACGGTTTTGGTCGTGCTGATTTGCTTGCGAGTTTTGCTCTGTTTGATGATCATCCGGATTATATCAACGAGATCGAGAGTGAATTCGAGCAAGTGACCCCTGAACTGGTTCAGAAAACCGCTCAAGAGTATTTACGCACGGGCAACCGTACCATTTTAACGATTGTTGCAAAAGACAACCCTTCTTTATAGAGGAGAGACACATGATGATCCGAGATAAAGTTTTGATATATATACTACTACTCTTTACTCCATTGCTTTGGGCGCAACAAGAACAGCCACCTGAGGGGGGCGATCCCAAAGATTTTCAGTTGCCACAAACAGAGACCTTTACTCTGGAGAATGGTCTGGAGATCACCCTGGTTCAATACGGTACCTTGCCCAAGGTCAATGCCAGCCTGGTGATCCGGGCGGGCAATATCAATGAAGCGGAAAATGAGATTTGGTTAGCGGACCTGACGACCGATTATCTCAAAGAGGGAACCACCTCAAAGAGTGCTGGTGAACTGGCAGAGGAGGCAGCGAAAATAGGCGGACAAATCAATACCAGCACCGGCATGGACGAGATCGATGTGTCCGGCGAATCACTGGCTGATTTTGCTCCGCAATTGGTGGCATTGATTGCCGATGTGGTACAGCATCCTCTGTTCCCGGAGACTGAACTGGAGCGGTTGAAATCGAATATGCTGCGCAATCTCAGTGTCCAAAAATCCCAGCCTCAGGCGATTGCCATGGAAAAGTTTAGGGAGGCTTTGTATCAGAATCATCCCTATGGACGTATTTATCCGACAGAAGAGATGATCAAAGGCTACTCTTTGTCGCAGATTCAGGCATTCTATGATGAAAATTTTAATGCTACGAGAGCTCATCTCTATCTCGTGGGGATGTTTAATGCGGATGAGGTAAAACAAGCGGTCGAAGAGCACTTTCGGGAATGGCAATCCGGTGAGTCTTTTGAGGGCCCGCTTCCCTCGCCAGAATCCTCGCAACGCATCTTTATCAGTGACCGTCCGGGTGCCCCCCAATCCACCATTCTGATGGGATTGCCGGTGATCGATCCAGCACATGAGGATTACATCGACTTGCAGGTGACCAATGCACTGCTGGGCGGAGCGTTTTCTTCCCGCATAACCAGCAATATCAGAGAAGATAAAGGCTATACCTATTCTCCGCGCAGCACTGTGTCGACCCGCTATCGCGATGCCTATTGGACTCAGGCTGCCGATGTCAGCACAGATGTCACCGGCGATGCCCTGAAGGAGATTTTCTATGAAATCAATCGTTTGGAAAACGAACCTCCTTCCAAAGAAGAACTGCAGGGAACGCAAAATTACCTTGCCGGCATTTTCGTGCTGCGCAATTCTTCCAGAACAGGCATCATCAGCCAGCTCTCTTTTGTGGATTTACATGGACTCGACAAATCCTATTTGACACAATATGTAGAACGCGTACATGCAGTGACTCCTGAGGATATCCAGGAGGTCATGGAGAAATACCTCGATGCCGGTGAGATGACCATTGTACTGGTCGGTGACGTGGATAAAATCCGCTCTCAGGTCACTCCTTATGCAGAGCGGATAACCATCTTTTAAATTCGCGCTAAGGTACATGTCTGTTATCTATCTGCCAGGACAATGCTTCTGGCAGATTTTTTTTGACCTTTTTTGTAATGATATGGCAAAAAGTTTTTTCAATATGCTCGGAGCGAAACAACATATTTGTTTGTGTTATTTTTTCAGGATTTTTTAAAAAATGATGTTATATTATAGGGGGTGGTTCTGTTCAACATTCTCAATGATTCTGATGATTGACCACCCGATCCTAAACCGGTCAAATGTGTACTAAATCAATGGAGGAGACGATATGGCAAGAATCATATTGACAATCCTCTTGTTTTTTCTTATGGGGTGCGCCAGCCAGCAAAAGCAATCTTTTCAGGTTCTCGAGAAACCACAGCTGGAATATCCTGTTGCGGCAAGAGCAGATTCTGCAACAGGCACAGTGGGTTTACATCTCTATGTCGACAAAACAGGACAGGTTCAAACCGTTCATGTCACCCGTTCATCCGGGAATGCTGACCTGGACTCTTCTGCGGTTCAATATGCTCACTCTCTCGTATTCGAACCGTCTGCCCGGAATGGCCAGTCTGACGGTTCATGGATTACCTGGAGTGTAAAGTATGCATTGCGGACAGATCCGCAATATTTCGATATCCAGGTCTATGCTTATCGCGTCCAGCGTCTCAAAGATCTTTTGCAGACCAACGAAAAGAAGAACAAGCAAACCTCTCGTGAACTGTACCAGCAACATCAAAAATTTATCGAATATGCTCTCGAACATCCTAAAGAAATTTTGAATGCTTTTGTCGCTCCTTTTTTGCACGATTCCGTGCGGTCACAATGGCAAAGCGTCTGGCAAGAGCAGTCTCTACCCCACGTGGTCCTGCAGGACTTTCTCATGCTGGAGGTTGATCCTGATGTGAAAAAACAGGCCAAAAAGCACTGCTTTGAGCTTGTGTGGGAGGAAATCGACCGGGTAAAGAACAATGATACCAGAGTATTGTCCCTGTTGTATGAATATTTGACCGAGTCATTCGGGTCAATGTTGTCACCGAAACAACAGAAACGAATCGATGCTTTTTTTCGGTTACAAGCCTGATGATAATAGAGTTGTGGTATAAAGTGATTGCATCTTTTGCATCGAATCACTACACTCTTTAGAGAGAGGACGATTGGACCCTGATATGAACCCAGAGTCACGCATTTATATTGCCGGTCACAGAGGGATGGTCGGTTCTGCTCTGGTGCGTCGTCTGGAATCGGATGGCTATCATCATTTGATTCTGCGCACCAGGGATGAACTGGATCTTTTGCACCAATCGGCAGTATTTGATTTTTTTCAACGCGAAAAACCCGATTTCGTATTTCTCGCTGCCGCTCATGTAGGCGGGATACTGGCAAATGATACCTATCGGGCGCAATTTATATATGAAAATCTGCAGATCCAAAACAATGTAATCCATGCAGCATATCGATCGGATGTGAAAAAATTGCTTTTTCTGGGCAGTTCCTGTATCTATCCTAAATTTGCCCCACAGCCGATTCCAGAGGATGCTCTTTTGAGCGGAGTCCTGGAAAAAACCAATGAGCCCTATGCCATCGCAAAAATTGCCGGAATCAAAACCTGCGAAGCCTATTGGGATCAATATGGGTGTCGCTTTTTCAGCGTCATGCCCTCGAATCTCTATGGCCCCCATGATAATTTTGATCTCGAAACATCCCATGTATTGCCTGCTTTGATCCGTAAATTTCACGATGCCAAGATGCGTAATGATCCCAGCGTGACCGTCTGGGGTACAGGTAAACCCCGACGTGAATTTTTGCATGTCGATGATCTTGCCGATGCCTGCATTTTTCTCATGCAACAGTATGATCGAAAAGAGTTTCTCAATATCGGAACGGGAAAGGATATTCCCATTGCCGAATTGGCCGAACTGATCAAACAAATTGTCGGTTTTAAGGGCAAGATTGTATATGATCATTCGAAACCCGATGGCACGCCACGGAAACTGCTCGATGTCACACGGTTGCATTCGCTTGGCTGGCATCCCCGGACCGACCTCGAATCCGGTCTGAAAATGACGTTAGAGTGGTTTTTAAAGCACTCTTGATAATTTTGGACTACAGCCTGAAAAGGAGCAACTGTCAATGTCTGAAGAAGTTAATATTCCAGAAAAGACATTGGAAACCCTGGCTCACAGTTTTTACAAAGAATCAAAACAATATGGCTTTCGGCGGGTTGATTATGTGCGTTTTGTGAACAATCTCCTGGAACTGGCCATGCATGGAGATGGGATTGAATATCAGAGCATCCAGCGATCGAGCAATGGCTTTGATCAAGAGATTCCTATTTCCCTTCCCCTCAAGGGTCCCCGGGTCATGATTCGACCTTATCATCCGGAAAAAGATAAAATTTACGCGCAATGGTTAAAAGATATGGATGGCCGTTTTTTTCTTCTCTCCCGAGTGAGTTTGCGCCGCACCGATTTGGATGCTCTGGTCTATGATCCATCGAATACCATCGCCACCATCACTCTCCACGATCATACCCCGATAGGTGCTGTGGCGTTTCTAAAGCACGACCAGGTCCAGCACAAAGCAGAATTGCGCAAACTTGTGGGCTCCCCTGAATATCGGGGCAAGGGGTATGCTCATGAAGCGACCCAACTTTGGGTACGTTATGGTCTCTGGGGTATGGGGCTGCACAAGATTTATCTCAACACTCTGAATACCAACCTGCGTAATATCAAACTCAATGAAGAACTCGGGTTCAAGGTTGAAGGTATTCTGCGGGACGAAGTCGTTATCGACGGCACTTATCGCGATGTCTTGCGAATGTCACTTTTACGCCCTCAATGATCTATGATTTGTGATTTTTCGGCGGCCGTCCGTGCACGTGAAACTGTTTCAGGATTTCATCAAACACCCATACCGACGCGGCCACAGGAAGAATCAATAACCACTCTTTGACCGGGATCGATTGTGTTTGAAAAAGCGTGTGACCAAAGGGTGTATAGACCACGGCGAGTTGCAGCAATATTGCCGTAGAGATACCGAGCATGAGCCAGCGATTGCGAAAAAATCCGATCGAGAATACCGAAAGCACAGATGAACGCGACAAGATGGCCTGAAACCACTGAAACGCCGCCAAAGTCGTAAAGGCAATGGTTTGGGCAAGAGGATACATTTCATTGGATTGCCAGTCATTTGGCAGATGAAAATAGTACATCAGCAAGGTTCCGGCAGCCACCACTGGTGCCAGTAAAAACATCCGGCGGATGATGGATGTCGTGAGTAATGGTTCATCCGGTGGACGTGGAGGCTGTTTGAGGACATCCCAGTGTTTGGGCTCGATCCCGAGCGGAATGTCTGCAGGTACGTCCGAGATGAGATTGATCCATAAAATCATGACTGCGGTCAATGGTAAAGGCAAGCCGATCATCAGTGAAATACCAAGTGTCAGCACCTCGGCCAGACTCGTGGTCAAAAGGAAAAAAGCCACGCGTTTGAGATTGTTATAAATCACCCGTCCTTCTTCAATCGCATCCACAATCGTCGCAAAATCATCTTTGGTCAGGACCATTTCAGCCGCTTCTTTGGCCACCTCTGTGCCTGTTCCTCCCATAGCCACA
This sequence comes from Candidatus Zhuqueibacterota bacterium, assembly GCA_014728115.1. Taxonomy (GTDB): domain Bacteria; phylum Zhuqueibacterota; class Zhuqueibacteria; order Residuimicrobiales; family Oceaniaggregativiventaceae; genus Oceaniaggregativivens. The sequence continues at coordinate 13,685 of WJME01000159.1, forward strand.
CCGATATCCACGCTTTTCAGTGCCGGCGCATCATTGACCCCGTCACCGGTCATGGCTACGATTTCTTTGTTGTTTTGCAGCGCCGACACAATACGCAGTTTATGCGATGGTGATACCCGGGCAAAGACATTGATCTCATTGATGTCCTTCTGTAGATCTTCATCTGACATGTCATCGAGGTCAACTCCGGTCAGGACGGTATCGGAGGCAAGCTCTATTCCTGCTTTTTGGGCCACTGCCCGGGCTGTATCGGGCTGATCCCCGGTAATCATGATGACGCGAATGCCTGCTTTTTGGGCCTTTTCGATGGCCTCGATCGCTTTTTTTCGGGGCGGATCGACCATGCCGGTCAACCCCAGAAAAATCAGGCCGGATTCCACATGTTCGGCTTGCAGATCATCGGGTTGCTGATCCATGGGTTTCATGGCCATGGCCAGGGGACGAAGGGCGTCATTGGCCATATCTTGCAGCTGATCTTTGATGCTTTGTTGTGTATCATCGTTCATGGCAACCGTGTCGCCCTTTTCGTCGAGCATCCGATCACAAAATTGCATGATCTGCTCGGGAGCCCCTTTTACATACAGGGTATACCCGGACTCGCTGTCTTTATGTAATGTTGCCATGTATTTATATTTACTGGAAAAGGGGATTTCATCGATGCGGGGCGTTTTTTGGCGCAACTCGTCCGGGTCCTTACCGGCTTTGCGGGCCAGCACCAGCAGGGCTGCCTCTGTCGGGTCGCCCTCGATCGTCCATTCGTCATCTTTTTCGTGTTTAGAGTCGTTGTTCAATATACTGACGTGAACGAGTTGTTCCAGAGCAGGAGAATAATCTGCAGGATCGAGCGTTTCTTCACCCACGAAAAGTTGACCTTCCGGCACATAGCCTTCGCCGGTCAATGTAATCGTCTGGTTCCCGGCCCACACCCGGGTTACAGTCATTTCATTCCGTGTAATCGTGCCGGTCTTGTCCGAGCAAATCACTGTAGTGGATCCCAACGTTTCGACAGCCGGCAGTCGTCTCACAATACTGCCGCGTTTGGTCATGCGCTTTACACCAAGCGCCAGAGTCACGCTGATCACTGCAGGAAGGCCTTCCGGGATGGCGGAAACCGCAAGAGCAACAGAAAAAAGAGCCATCTGAACGATATCGTGTCCGCGTAAAAGCCCGAGTCCGAACAGGACGACCCCGAGACCGATGCCGGAAATCCCCAGGATTTTTGCCAGTCCGGCCAGTCGTTTTTGCAAAGGAGTTTCTTCCCGTTTGGTTTCCCGGACCTGGCCGGCAATTTCTCCCATCTGCGAATCCATGCCGGTGGAAACCACAATGGCTTTTCCCCAGCCATTGGTGACTGCTGTCGACATGAATACCATATTGTGCTGATCAGCCAGAGGCGTATCTTTTTCCACCGAGCCGGGTTCTTTTTGGGCCGGATCCGATTCACCGGTCAGGGCCGATTCATCGATTTGCAACTCTTCGGATTCTATGAGACGGGCATCGGCAGGCACCCGTGAACCGGTCTTTAAGATGACCACATCACCCGGCACCACATCCCGGGCCTCGATTTCGTGCTCTTTATCTTCTCTGATGACTCTGGCATGAGGTGCTGTCAACTCGTAAAGCGCTGAAAGAGCTTTTTCTGCCCGGTATTCCTGAATAATTCCCAGTACCGTATTGAAAATAACGATGAAAAAAATTACACCTGCATCAGTGTAATGCTGCATGGCCAGAGAAAGAGCGGTAGCACCCAATAATATATAAATGAGTGGACTGCGAAGTTGCTTGAGAATCAGTTTCCACAGACTGGGACCGGATTCTGCTTCCAGTTCATTGGGTCCGTATTTCTCCAGTCTTTTTTGTACGGATTCCGATGTTAAACCCTCTGGCGAGGTATCGAGTTGCTCATAAATGTTGTCTTTTTTCAAGGTATACCACGGTGTGGTGTTTGTATCAGGATTTTTCTCTAAAGACATTTTCGGCTCGTTTTGGTTGTCCTTTTGTTCTGTTTAGCAAAGAGATGGGATTCATTTACTAAATAGAAGGATAATGCCGGGAGAAAAATTTCATTGAAACCGTGATATTTAAACTGTGAGGGCGAATAGGATCTCAAAGCAGAGATACACAAACGGGCTGGTGCAAAAAGGGGGTTACGTTTCGGGTGGAATGGTGTCTCTTACCCTTTGCGTCATCTCTGCTTTTTGTGATAAAACCGGAAAAAATACAAGAGCGATAAAAATAACTTTAGGGTTTGCGCATGAGATTTTGTTCGAGATACAGGTTTAACAGACGATTCAGGAATTCTTTGGTGTTGATGCTCATGCCAATTTCACAATTGGGGGATTGGGATTCATCGATCACGGTGTAACCCCCATCGATCACTCTGACATGCGCTGGCCGGGTATTGAACAGGTCCGGCCACAAGACCATGCCTACGGCAACACAATCATAAAGCGTAGGGGTTTCATGTCCCCATAACGTGTACAGTCCGCACAGGGCATCGGTGAGGGGAGACTGGCGCATGAGGAGTTTCAACCTCAGGTCAGCATCCCACTTTACAAAGGTGGTGATATCGAGTCCGGCATAGGTGATGGGCGCACCACTCGCAGAGAACGCTTTGGAGGCCTCTTCATCGGCCCGAACATTCCATTCAGCATCGATGACCGGATCAGAGCCATATCCCAGATAAAATGAACCATACATGGAATAGATATGTTTGGCTTTTTTCAGTGCACCCGGATCCTTTGCAATGATGTCCAGCATATTGGGGACCGGCCCCACGGTAATGAGAATGACCTCGTTGGGGTAGCGCTCCAGTTGTTCGATGATAAAATCTGCGGCTGGCTGGTCTATGGGTTTGATTTTATCGAATCCTTTTCCCCAATGGAACTGCGGAGAATAGTGATCTTTGGTTTTGCGTCCCACAGCCACCGGGATGGTTTCGCGTCCGGTTTCATAGAGCATACGGCAGGCGATTTTGGCCCGTTCCGGTGTGTTGCCGTAATCCATACAGATTCCGAGAACATTGAACTCGTCTGCTGCAATCACCATAGCCAGGGCAAACGCATCATCGATATCGTCACCCAGATCGCAATCGAAAATGATTTTCTGCTTTTCATTTGCCAGCGCACTCGTTGTCATTGTCATGACAAGACATCCTACAAGCAGCAAGTTTTTCATCTTTCTCTCTCCTGGAATAGTTGAGTGGTTTGTAAAGTATAGAAAAGAGAATATTAAAAAACAAGTCTAATAAAGATTCCGTTATAAAATCAATGCTTGCTTTTACACTCTGGTTGATGTATAATGATAACATCCCCTCAAACAAAATGACCAAAAACAGGAGTCGTTTTGATCATTATCAAAGCCGGTGGGTCTGCCATCACCATGAAAGACAAGCCCTATACGCTCGATGAGACCGCCATGCATCACACAGCCAAGCAACTGGTGCAGATCAAAGAGCCCGTTATTTTGATTCATGGTGTAGGCTCGTATGGTCATCCTCCTGCCAAACAGTATCAAATCGGACTGGGTTATGATGGCAGTCTTGAACGGGTATGGGGATTGATGCTTACCCACTATTGGGTTGATGAACTGTCACAGCGATTTACCCGTGTTTTGCTCGATCATGAATTATTGGCATTGAGATGCCGTCCCACCACATTGTTTGTTACTGACCAAAGACGAATCGTACAGTTTAATAAAGAACCTCTGGATCGATTTCTAAAAATGAATATTTTGCCGGTGCTGCATGGCGATGGACCTGCGGACCGCTCGCAGGGGTTTTGTGTTTTGTCCGGTGATCAGATAGCGGTTTATCTGGCAAAGATTTACAAAGCCCGCAAGGTTATCTTTGGTATGGATGTTCCCGGAATATTGAAATCCGGCCGTCCTGTCGGGCATGTCCGTTATGATGAATTGCTTTCATTCAGTAAATATATCAAAGACAACGAGGATGCAAGTGGCGGACTAGCCAAAAAGCTGCAAGAGATCGCAGCCCTTAAAAGCGAACGCATCCCGGTACAACTCGTCAGTTTGCACAATCCTGATGATTTATTGCGCGCCGTCAATGACCAAACGGCAGGTACACTCATTGACTAGATCATTACCCCGATAAATATCAATTCACGCAGTGAAATCTGTCTAACCATATGGGGAGAATCCTATGCAACCCTTATTCGGTAGTGCCTTGCTTTGGAATGCAGTGGTGGGTGTCGTGGAGGTCATTTACATTTTTGTGGTGATCGGCATCATGGACAAGCTGGTGACCAAAGGGTTTCCCTCTGATTTGTCCCGCAAGGTCATCCACATCGCAGCCGGATCCTATGTGATTTTTTGGCCTCTTTATGATCCGACTCATTGGAGTAAGGCCTTTTGTGTGCTCATGCCCATGATCTGGGTTTTGTTGTTTCTCAGTAAAGGACTTGCCAACAATCGCGAAGATCAGGCCGTAAAAACCATGACGCGTACCGGCAATCCTCGTGAACTGTTGCGCGGTCCGCTCATGTTCGCTCTGGTCATGGTCATTCTGGGCCTGACCCTGTTCAACCACATGTCTGCTGTCATCGCCCTGGGGATGTTGACCTGGGGAGATGGACTGGCACCCTATTTCGGTGGAAAATACGGCAAAAAACGTTATCGCATATGGGGCCAATACAAGTCCTATGTCGGAAGTGTGACCGTGGTTTTGGCGGGATTTATCGGCAGTCTCTTGATGATCTGGATCACCGGAACCGGCACCGGGCTGGCTGTAGGCCTGGTGGCTTTGCTGGCGTTTGTCGCCATGATCGTCGAAGCGATCAGTCCCAGAGATCTCGACAATCTGCTTATCCCGGGGGCTGTTTTGCTGGTCTATTTTATTCTAGCAGGTTCACTCTAAATCATAACATTGTGGAATTCATGCGAGGAGTCGTGAACGATGAAAAGAAATTCGAGCAACCCCCTGAAAACAGTAATGACCGCATTAATAGGGAGTATGTTTGTGATGAGTATCCTGGCCGGATGCGCACAGGATCAGAAAAAGGAATCAGAATCTGCTGAATGGATTTCCCTGTTCAATGGCCAAAATCTCGATGGCTGGCATGTCAAAATCACCGGATACGAACTGGATGAAAATTTTGGCAATACCTTCCAGGTGGTCGACGGTGCATTAAAGGTCTCTTATGATGAATATGACGCCTTTGATCAGCGATTCGGACATATTTTTTACGAGCAGCCATTCAGCCATTATCGCCTGCGATTGGAATACCGGTTTATCGGAGAACAGTGTCCGGGCGGGCCGGGCTGGGCATTTCGCAATAGCGGCATCATGATCCATGGCCAATCGCCGCAAAGCATGACCAAAGACCAGAGTTTTCCCGTCTCGATCGAAGTGCAATTACTGGGGGGCAATGGCCAGGATGAACGCACCACGGGTAATCTTTGCACGCCGGGAACCCATGTGGTTTTGAACGGAGAACTGGAAACCCAACATTGTATCTCTTCTTCCTCGCCTACGTTCCACGGTGATCAATGGGTACAGGCAGAAGTCGAGGTCCATGGAAATGAGCTCATTAAACATATTATCAACGGCGATACCGTTCTGGTTTATGAGCAACCGCAGCTGGATGAATCCGATTCCGATGCCCAAAAGTTGCTGCAAAACCAGGATAAAATGCTGACCGGTGGAACCATCTCGTTGCAAGCCGAGAGCCATCCGGTGGAATTTCGCAAGATTGAAATCATGGAATTGAAAGCAGAATAGACATTTTAATTCAGGAAAAGATGATGAATCGCCGACACTTTTTAAAAACTGCAGGACTGGGGTTGGGAGGTTTGTTAGTCGCCTGTAATAGAGGTGCCAAACCGGACAAGCCCAATATCATTCTTTGTATGGCCGATGACCAGGGATGGGGTGATATGGGATATTACGACCATCCGGTATTGAAAACACCCCATTTCGATGCTATGGCCAGCGAGGCATTGCGATTCGACCGGTTTTACGCAGCAGCCCCGGTCTGTTCGCCTACGCGAGGCAGCGTCATGACCGGCCGCCATCCCAACCGTTTCGGATGCTTCAAGTGGGGCCACACGCTTCGTCCCCAGGAAATCACGGTTGCACAGGCCTTGAAAGCTGCCGGCTATGTCACGGGCCATTTTGGCAAGTGGCATTTGGGTTCGGTTAGAGAGGGCAGTCCGGTTAATCCCGGTGCCAGCGGATTTGACGAATGGCTTTCGGCCCCCAATTTTTTCGAAAACGATCCCATTCTCTGCCATAACGGCAAGGCCGTTCAGTTGCAAGGTGAAAGCTCTATGGTCACTGTGGATGCCGCGTTGGAATTTATCCGGCGGTTTAGCGATGACAAAAGGCCCTTTTTGGCCGTGGTGTGGTTTGGTTCACCCCACCGGCCACATGAAGCGTTTCCGGCTTTTCAAGAGATGTATAGCGATCAGCCCAGAGATATGCAGCATTTTTACGGTGAAATCACGGCCATGGATGAAGCGTTTGGCAAATTGCGCAATTCGTTAAAGGAACTTGGAATCGAGAACAATACCCTGCTCTGGTATTGCAGCGATAACGGCGGTCTGCCAAATTTTGGGGTCACCGGCGGGCGCGGAACCAAGGGAGATGTCTATGAAGGCGGTCTGCGTGTTCCGGCTCTGCTGCAATGGCCGGCAAAGGTAAAAGATCACCGTGTTCTCGAATTGCCCTGCAATACATATGATATTTATCCCACTCTGCTCGATATTGTAGGTCTTGAGATCCCCGGGCAACCTCCTCTGGATGGGATCAGCCTGCTTCCATTGCTGCAGGAAAAAATGAACAAACGGCCCAGCCCCATGGGATTTTGGAATCATCCCACGCGCGGCATCAGAACGCCCAGTGCCGAATTCATGTCCGACCTGTTAGAGTTACAGCAAAAAGGACTCGAAATACCACGCGAGACGCTGGATCTGGATGCCGGAGAAATCGAAAAATCCTATCCCATCGATCATTTCCCCGGCCATTCTGCCTGGCTCGACTGGCCCTGGAAATTACACCGCATCGAGGAGGAGGATAAAACCGTTACGCTCGAGCTCTATGATCTGGAAAACGATCCCATGGAAGAAAACGACCTCTCGCAGATCGAACGGGACAGGACCGATGACATGTTAATGCGGTTGACCGGCTGGCTCGAGTCGGTCGTGCATAGTTTAAACGGTAAAGATTATCAGATCTGACAGAGCGAGATTTTTTGAATCCCAAGGCACCCGATTTTGTTCATGATGGGTGCCCCCGATTTGCTCAGGTTATCGAACTGGTTTGACATTTCATGAAAACCCGAAAACGTGAAAAACATCCTTTTGGCATCATTGCGATAATTTTCCTGCAAATTTTTTACATGCTGGTCAATATCATCGAGGTCGTGAATCTCTATCGGTTACATCTTCCAGATCTGAATCAGCTCCTGACAGAGTCCCGCTTTCTCGTGGCAGACATGAGCCTGCTCTTTAGCCTGTTTGGCATATTTATCGTCTATGGGCTCTGGCGTATGAAACGCTGGGCATGGGCTCTGCTCATGATTCAAATCGGGATCACGCTATTGATTCTTTTATATAGCTATTATAACGGAGAACCCCACTATCTTAAAATGGCCCTGAATGTGGCCATGGCGTTATATCTGAACCAGCGGGATATTCGCCAGCGATTTGAAGACAAGGTGGCAGAGACTGTATGAATGATTTCGACTTGCTGAAAAAATTCGAGCCTATACTGCACTTTACCCGGGGAGAGCTGTTCTTTCCCTGCGCTGTAGAGGGGTACATCCGTCACTGCAGTCTCTGGAGTCGTGATAAATTTGGTCACAAAAAGAGATTGGTAACCCAAGAGAATTTGTCACTGGACAATCTGGCGGATTTTCGCCAGGTTCCGCCAGAGCATACCCTTTATTTGCATTTTGTAGAAACCCCGCTGGATGCCATTGAATATAACCATTGGATGAATCGTCCTGACCGGCCTCGCTTTCGGGCTTCTGGCCGGCTCTCGCGTGTCGGGTTGTTTGCCCGCATACTGGATTCCGTTTTTGATATTTCGCTGCTGCTTCGCGGCACTGTTCCGGGAGGAACCACAGCAAGAGCAGAACTTCAGTACCGCGATATGCTCGAATCCCATCCCCAGCCTGTATATTACGGCCGGGTTTTGCGCAGAGGCGGATATATTATTCTGCATTATCTGTTTTTCTATGTCATGAACAGCTGGCGATCGCTCTATTACGGAGTCAATGATCATGAGGCCGACTGGGAACAAATGTTTGTCTATCTGTGTGACGATGAAACCCATCCCGAACCCTGCTGGGTAGCTGCTTCTATGCATGACTATACCGGCGATGATTTGCGTCGCCGCTGGGATGATCCGGAACTGGAAAAGCAAGGAACCCACCCGGTGATCTATGTTGGAGCGGGTTCTCATGCCTCCTATTTCCAGTCCGGTGAATATCTGATGCGGGTACAACCTCCGCTTTTCAGACCTGTCAAGAATTTACTCGGTAACATCCAAAAGTGGTGGCGGGAAAAACTCGGTCAGGGAGAATCGAGTGACATGCAAAAGCAACTCGATACCTTTTTGCGGGTTCCCTTTATCGATTATGCCCGTGGGGATGGCAGGCGTATCGGCAAAGGCCAGGACCAGGAATGGAATGCCATCTTGTTGGATGCATCCCTGCCGTGGGTCAATGCTTTTCGTGGTCTCTGGGGCCTGGATACCCGGGATTTTCTCAGCAGTGAACGGGCCCCCGCAGGTCCGAAATACAACCGCGATGGTACGGTTCGCACCAGCTGGCAGGATCCCCTGGCGTGGGCCGGACTTGAAAAGGTCGTGCCTAAAAACCGCATTCACGATGAGCTGAGCGATCAAATCAGTAAACTGGAAAAACAGGCTGAGCAGTTGACCCGTGAATTTGTTAAAGAACGTCAACGATTACGCGAACTCGGAATGCAGGTACAAGCTTTACGTGTATCCGCATATCACCAACCTCTGTACGAACAGCAACAAACAGAGCTGGAAAGCAAACGCAAAGCCATACTCGCATTGCATGATGCGAGAATAAAAACAGATGAAACCATCCAGGCGACCCGGGAATATCTCGAGCAAATCGAAAACGGAGATTGGGGGGATCCACAATCTCATATCCGTAACAAACACGTCCCTGAGCCCGGCATGCAGTCGACCAGCCGGTTTTTAGAGGTATGGGGTGCGGTCAGTAACAGTATTTTACTGCTCGGTTTCGTGATTTTAATGATATGGGATCGCTCGCTGTGGTTCGAGTGGATCGTGCTTTTGGGCGGACTTTTTTTTGCCATCGAATCCATTGTACGGGGGCGGCTGGTCAAACTTTTGCATAACGTGACGATTTTACTGGCATTGTTTTCCGGCCTGGTCTTGCTTTATGAATTTTGGTGGTATACCATGTTGGTGCTGCTGATCGGTGCGATTGTTGTTATGATGCGGGAAAATTTGCGCGAAGTTTTCAAGAGCTGAATCTGAGACAGCTTTCATAAGGCCGGGTTGAAACCCGACCTTATTGTTTAGGTTTGTCTTGATTTTTTGTATCCTAAAGGCTAATTTATGGTTAGAAAAGCCGGCACAGTTTATCTATATCAATCAATCCCAGGGAGAATGGTATGAAGAGAAGAGAATTTATAAAAAGTGCATCAGCAGCTGCCATGGCAAGTCCGATGATCTGGCGCCCAACCGATTCATGGGCCGGAGCCAATGACCGGGTGAATGTTGCCGTCATCGGTATTAGAGGGATGGGTCAGAGTCATATCCGCTCGTATCAAGAGCTGGAAAATGTCAATGTCCTCGCCTTGTGCGATGTGGATGAAAGGCTGTTTCCTGAAAGAGTGCAAAAGCATTTTGTCGAGAAAAATCTGGACAAGCCTGAACTCTATCACGATATCCGCCAACTGCTTGAAAACAAGGATATCGATGCGATCTCGATTACCACCCCCAATCACTGGCATACCCTGGCTGCGATATGGGGCATGCAAGCCGGCAAACATGTATCCGTTGAAAAGCCTTGCTGTCATAATTTTTTCGAAGGCCAGCAACTGGTCAAAGCGGCGAAAAAATATGGGGTGGTGGTTCAGGATGGGGCCGAGCAGCGCAGCAATCCTTGCGCTCAGACCATGGCCACTTTTTTACAAAGTGGTCAGATGGGTGAGGTCTATCTGGCAAAGGGAATTTGCTACAAATGGCGTGAAAGCATTGGCAAAACACCGGATGAACCTGTTCCCGATGGGGTGCACTATGATTTATGGCTGGGACCTGCTCCCAAGCGTCCGTTTTCGCAGAATCGGTTTCATTACAATTGGCACTGGAACTGGGATTACGGCAATGGGGATATGGGCAACCAGGGAGTGCACGAAATGGACATCGCCCGCTGGGGCTTGGGTGTCACCTTACCCACCAAAGTGAGCGCCATCGGGGGGCATTTTATGTTCGATGACGACCAAAATACGCCCAACACATTGATGGCTGTTTACGAATTTCCCAATCCTTACGGCGATGGTGATAAGAAAAAGGTTTTACAGTTTGAAACCCGGCACTGGATCTGCAACAATGAAGGTGATCTGAGTCCTGGATTTCAGGACGATGAAAGCAAGGGATACATGATCAGCAATGTCAATGTCGTGGGCAATCTTTTTTACGGCTCTTCAGGTTATATGAGCAAAACCGTTAAAGAGTGGAAAACCTTTATAGGCAAAAACCGCGAACCCGGTCCCTCTGGTGGTGGATTGGGCAATCATTATCAAAATTTTATCGATGCCATTCGCGCCAACAATCCCGGCATGCTCACCGCACCCATTGAAGAAGGATTTTATTCCTGCGCTCTGGTGCATCTGGCCAATATTTCCTATCGCCTTGGCCGTACTATTGATTTTGATCCTGAAAAACAAGAAATCATCGGAGACGAGCAAGCGAGTCAGATGTTGAGACGCGAGTACCGCGAACCGTTTGTTGTGCCTGAAATCAAACTATAAAGGCTAAACTATGAGCAGAGATGTCTCCCGGCGTCAGTTTGTAAAGTCTGCTACTCTTTTATCAGCGGCTCCGCTGTTCATCCCTTCTCGTGTATTCTCAAACCCCGCACCCAGCGACCGGGTTGCATTGGGGCATATCGGTGTGGGCGGACGCGGCACCAGCCTTTTGCGGAGTTTTTTGCAATTGCCGCATTCCACCAGCGTCGCGGTATGCGATTGCTTTGCCAGCCGTCGCGAGAATCGCAAAGCGCTCATCGAAGAGCATTATGCCCAAAACCGTTCCGGTACCTATCAAGGATGTGAGGTCTATGCAGATTTCAGAGAGTTGCTCGATCGCAGTGATATCGATGCCGTGATCATTGCCACTCCGGATCATTGGCATGTTCCCATCGCCATCGAAGCGGTGAAAAAAGGCAAGGATGTCTATGTAGAAAAGCCTCTGGGACTGTCCATCCGGGAGAATCTGCTCATGCGCCAGGCTGTGCAGCGATACGGTCGCATCTTTCAGTATGGCACCCAGCAGCGCTCTGACCGCGATTTTCGGTTTGCCTGTGAGCTGGTACGGAACGGCACTATCGGCAAGCTGGAGACTATCTATGCCTGGTGCGCCGCTATCGAGAGTCAGGCCGATGAATTCCATGCGCCAGGTGGATGCATGCAGCCAGTGTATCCACCGGCTGAACTGGATTATGACATGTGGCTGGGACCCGCAGTGTATTCTCCCTATACCCGAGACCGCTGCACACCACATGGCACCTATCATCATTATGACAATAGTCTGGGCTTTATTGCCGGTTGGGGCGCCCATCCACTGGATATCGCCCAGTGGGGTAACGACACCGATGATACCGCTCCGGTCTATTACGAGGGAAGCGGAACGATTGCAGAAGGATTGTTCCGAACCACGGCGACATGGGATTTTTGGTGTGAATATGCCAATGGGGTCAGAATGCGTTTTATGGACCGGCACAAGGCCCTGCCTATGATCAGTCCAAAATTTCCGCAAGCGCGGGATCATGGGACGTTGTTTCAGGGAGAGGAAGGCTGGGTTGCGGTGGATCGAACCAGTGCCTATGCTTCGCCCGAATCGTTGCTCAGGGTGAAATTAAGGCCTGACGATGTCCATCTCTATAAAAGCACGAACCACTATGGCAATTTCATCGATTGTGTATTATCACGACAGCAGGCGATCAGTCCGGTAAATGCAGCCGTACAATCCGATATCATCAGCCATCTGTGTGATATCAGTATCCGTGTCGGCCGGCCTTTGCGATGGGATCCACAATCCGAGATGATTCTCGATGATATTCAGGCCAGCAGATTGATGATCCGGGCGAAACATAGTCCGTGGGAGCTATAATCCGGTTGAAGCTGATCGAATGAGCTGCATTAAGATTCGATTTTTTTGATGATGCGTTGACAAACCTCATTCAGATCGATTTTAACATCACCGATAACCTGGTTGTCATGGGTCGTCTCGAGATCTGCTGTTTCATCCACGAGTTTTTCCGCATGCAGAGCCTCCGGAACCAGGTGATGATTCGAATATGCCATGATATGAATCAGAATGGTCGATATCTCCGGGCTCATCAATACGGACGAAAAACGCCTGGCTGACGGAGCCAGTGGAAAGGGGCTGTTCAAGAGCATCTCTGCGGCGTTTTTACCTGTGCTTCGTATCGATTCTTTCCATTTCGGCTGTAATATGAATTCAGAAAGATATTGCAGTGTCTCATGATCCAGTTTTTCGATCTGTAACAAGTCAATTGCATTTTCCTTTTGGTCAATCCCCTTGATGGTTAGAGAGCCATTTTGTCGTGTGCACCCCAGTCGTACAATGTTTGTTAAATCCGGCAGAGATGTGTCCAGAATCTTGTATTGCAGATCACGTGTGAGTAATTGTAAGGGTCGTGTAGGCTGGAACATGATTTCCAAAGCTTTTTGATAAGCGGCATGGTTTTGAGAGGCTATGCGAATTCTTGCTTTATTGGGTTCCATCAGATCAAAGACCGGTGCCGTCTCATAGAGTTTGGCAGCCGTGTTGAGCAATTCTGCTCTTGCTGAACGCAAATCTGCTATGGGCAGGTACATATTGTCCGGATTTTCCAGATCGAATTCGAGCAATTTTTTCCTGGCATCTTTGATTGATGCCATCATTCGTTCTTCTTCCGGCTCTAAAGGCAGATCCAAGGCAATCTCTTTTTTTAAAGTTGAATTCATTCTGTCTTTTTGAACAGGATACTGTTTCCATTCGACCAAGATCTGGACGATCCATTCGTTTATTTCCATAAACCGGTTGGCTTTGATGATCTGGTGATAGTGGCCAATAGTGTTCCAAAACTTTTCAGAGCGAATAATCTTGTCGGATTGTTCAATCTCTTGTACCAGTTCCGAGTCGACAGATCTTGCTTTTTGCCAATACGACATGGCTTTTTCATCGGCCTGAACCAGTTGCACCAGAGATATTTTGATATTGCTTGCTTGTATCTCGCCGCGTGCATAAGCAGTGATTCCTGCCTGCGCCAACTTTTGGGTATCCAAATCAGATAAAGCCTTTGAGAGTAGGGTTGCTTGTTTTTCTTTGGAGGCTTTTTCATAATTGAGCTCTTTTAGGCGCATCCTAAAACACATCATAAAGAGTCGCTCATAGATCCGTTCTTTTTCAGGATAGCCAGGTTTTCCCTCTGCGAGTAATGGATCCGATAGTTTGTTAAATTCCTCGGGTTGTAAAGATCCACTCCGGGTCACTTCGGGCAACAAGCGGTTGTTCGCAAAGTCTTCTTTTACCCGCAGAAAGCGTTGTCTGGCACTCTCGGAATGTCTTTGATACAGCTCATCTTGTTGTTTATGAAACTCGGGTATGATTTCGAGTATGGCCAGATAGATATAGGGATCAGGCAACACATCCGGATGCAATGTTATACAAGAGATCAAATCTTTTTTTCTCGAGGCAATGAGATGCTGGTTGTCCTGGTCAGGAATCGATAAACCACGCAAAAGGGTAAGGTTATAATCGGTAAATTTTTCTTGCAGACGAACACGTGTATCTTTACTCTGAACGTTCCACCAATGATCCACCAATTTTTTAAAGGTCGGTACAGCATTGCTTCGAAGAGCCAAAGAGAGATAGGTCTTGCTCTGTTCAATATCGCCAAAGTCGAGTGCCCGGATTCCATTATTGAATAGTTGATCGCCAACGGTATTCTTTTGATTTGTGGTAAGTGCGGTATTGTCGACAAGCAAGGGCAACCGTTCGCGAAATTCCCATGGATGGAGGTAACGGGCGATTTTGTATTGACAGTCGACCAGAACCAGGTAGGCATTTGACAATAAAAAGTACATGGGCATGATCGTGTAGGTCTGGTTTTTGTGCTCGACGACTTTGAATACGAGATTGGTATGCAACAGGGTGGAAGGATCAAGACCGCAATGAATCAATTCTTTGCTGATACGTTTCCAGACATTCTCTCTCTTTAGATTCAGCCAACGATCATAGAGATCGCGTTCTTGTCGGTTTTCGAAAAAGATCGATGGCCAGCCGCGTAAGAACGAATCAATCAAAAGTGTTTCATTAAGGATGTCTGTTTTACCGGCATCTTTTAAAAATGTGTTCAACCGTTTGAGCTCAAAATCGGTCCTTTGAATCCAGCGTTGATCCTCTTGCAATAAACCCGGTAAATGATGAGTGAGATACTCTTCAATTGTGATCTGTTTGTTCGAGGTCTGAACGATTTCTCCGGATTCATAAACTCTGCTGCCGGAAATGGTCATCATCTCGGATGGGTTTTGGGTGGACAAATACCGTTGTTTATCCTTGTCATTTTGCAGCCAATCACGGTAAATACGATTTCTTCTTTTTACATCTTCGAGCATCTCATGGATCAGATTGCGCTGGTGACGATTCTTTAGGATCTGATATTCTTTGCAATCGAATTCCGACTCTGTGAGCTGTATCGTCAACTCTACCGGTTTGCCGTTCGACAGACGATAGATCGGCATATCCAGTAAGAGACCCTTGGCTTGGGGATTATTGATGCCAAAGATTTCCGTTCGTCCTGTATTTTGTATTCTTTTGATTTCGCTGAGGATATTCGTTTTCAGGGTTGTATATTCGGAAAGTTTGTGTTCATGCAGTGTCACCAGTCCGGTCACATTTTGAAAGTATCTCAAATCTGTCAGCAATTCTCCTAATGGAATTGGCATGCTTTTACGGGCCATGAGCTGTGCCAATTGATCCTTTAAGGAAAGTTGGGAAAGCTCTTT
This sequence comes from Candidatus Zhuqueibacterota bacterium, assembly GCA_014728115.1. Taxonomy (GTDB): domain Bacteria; phylum Zhuqueibacterota; class Zhuqueibacteria; order Residuimicrobiales; family Oceaniaggregativiventaceae; genus Oceaniaggregativivens. Next base: position 28,943 of record WJME01000159.1, read on the forward strand.
TGGTAGCTCCTCAGGTGTATTTATGAGGACTCCTGCGCCGGTTACAAAAAAATCTTCAGGATCGATTTTGCTACGCCGGTAATAGGCGGCGTTCAGGGCCGATGAGACCATTCGGCACACAGGTCCGTTGGCATGTCCTGCCACCACGATTCGCTCGATCTGTTTGCCGCTATCATTCCAGTATAACCACATATTCACCCGATGGCCGGTAATTTCGTTGGCCAATTCCCGTGTATGTTCGGCAACTGTCTTTGCAGCGCTGGACAGGCCGATATGTTCATCCAACAAATTGAATCCGGAATATTGATTTAACTGCTCGACAAAGGTCCTGGTCTGTGACAAATCGGCTTTTGCCTTTGCGGTTTCACGTTCAAGATAGCCGAGTCTTTTCTGTACTTTGTCTTCCTCTTGTTTGATGGTCTTACCGATATGAATGAGCCAGCGATAATATAACGATATGACGACGAGTCCTGCACTTGTCCCTATTAACCACCACATGGATCCGTTCTCCTAATAGTTTACCTGGATGTGCTGTTTTATTCTGGGCCAGATTTTTTCATAGCGGCTGTTAGCCTGGGTCTCGAGTTCCGATAACTCTTGATTCAGCTGATTAAGCTCGGTTTCCAACGCTTGTGAGGTCTGCTTTGCTTTTTTTGTCTTTTTCCTTAATCGATAAATTATTACCGGCGCCAGTAACCCTTTGAAAAATCCCTTTTTATTCGTCAAGGGTTCGGCTGCACCGCTGACCGCAGAAGCAAAAAAGAACAGGCTGGCCACGAGAAGGATGTAAAGCCAATTGCGGATAACCGGATTGATGGGAAAACCGAGTACAAGGGAAGATCGTATGGTTGTCAGATTTTCAGAGTCCGGCTGATCGCTCGTAGTATAAACAACCAGAGCTGATTTGTTATGGCAATAATAGTCAAGAGTAGAATACTTTTCGATCATTAAGCCTTTATGATGGAATTCTTTCTTCCAGGATTTGCCATACAAATGAGTCTTTTTTTCGGAATGGATCAAGGATCCCAGTTCGATCTCTTTTAACACAGTTTTCTCAACATGCGAGGCAAGGGCAGTGATTTTCATCTTTGATTTGTCGTTTTTAAATCCAAACACTGTGACAAATGCCGTACCGGAATGACTGGTCGCCATAAAATGCATCGCTCTGTTTTCTTTTTGGGATTTGACCATATTCCAGGATGAAGGAATCTCGATAGAGTAATGATACTCTGGATGGGAATAAACCTGTGTCGAGTCCTGTGCCATACTTGCAAACGGCAGCATGAGCAATACTATCGCCCGGTTTTTCATTGTGACCTCCGAAGAAGAGTCTATAGTTGTTCGATGGCGGTATTGACAAATGTTTGAAGAGACGGATCGGTCTGGTATTCCAGCAAAACCGGCACAGCTTTTTGCCCCATTATTGACAAGAGTGTCAGGGCACTGGATTCGATCTCGGGATCGAGAGCACTTTTTGTTGCTTGTCGTGATAATGCCTCAAGCAATACCGGCAAGTGTCGGTGAACGACTTGATCACTGGAAAGATAATCGGACATGGGCTGTAGTAATCTGCCGTCGCGCCATTGTAACAAGCTTAATAATCGAGGTGGTTCATCGATCAAAGCCGCCACATCGCGATCCTCATTTGATTTGGCAGACTGGGTTTGCTGTTCTCGTATGGTCGCTTGTTCATCATGAATATTTCTAAGGACAGCCGCCTTTTTATCATCCAATTGCTTTAATATGTCCAGCAGAGTAGCGTGGTCATCGGTTAATTCGAATTGCCTTTCCAGTATAACCGGTACCGTCAAAGTGCGTGGAATCTTGAACAGAAGGGTATAGTAGAATGGTCTCTGTTCTGGTCTGCAGTGCAACAATTCATCGATCAGGTGATTCACCGTAAACGAATCAGAACAGTTTTGGAAATAATTATGCACAAATTCCATATCCTTTTCATCGATATGTTCCGCGAGTGTGACCAATGAATCGGGATCACCCTGAAGATTGGATAAATCGATGCCCACTGGTTTTGCTGTTGCCTCTTTATTCATCAGGTCCTTAATATCCGAGACAACCTCCTTGAGGTCAAAATCCGCGAGTGCATGTTGCGCTTTTTGGAGACTGGTGGCAAACCAATCCAGTTTGAATAACTTTTGTTTTTCGTTTAATTGAAAAATATTTTCGACAGAGTCCGCAAATAGATGTAAAGCTTTTCCTGTCTTGTCGCGTTGCAACTGGTACATTTTTGCATGCTCATCCGCAATGAATGCTCCGTATCTGGCTTCTTGTCCCGCCTGATCGACATGGTGCACGCCAGGTTGGGCGCTTTCCTGTTCACTGATCTGTTGGAGGATATCCGATAAAATTTCTTGTTTAGTAAAGTTCAACTGCCGCTCTTCCAAAATCTCCGGCACTACGATCTCCCGATCCATTTCTACCAGAGTATCTTGCAAAAATGATTTGAATTTTTCGTTCGCAGATAAAGATAATTCCTGTAGCATCGTATCCACAAGACTATTCGATTGTATCCGGATGAGCAGGGTTGAGAGCATTCGATCACATCCCGGTAAGGTATCGAGCAGGGTGGAAATCGGTGTATCACTGTTTGCCAGATCCAATGACGAGCCGAATGATTGACTCGATATGGATACCGGCTCAAAGAGGCGGGATTGCATAATTCGCGATAATTCGGGATTGTCTGAATCATGACTGAAACTGGAGAGCAAGTTTTTATAGTCAGAGTTTTGTCCCAGGTGATGCAAAACCGTTTGACCGTTTTCGGTCGATAAATAGCTGATCAGCAAGCTGTCAGGCACATCCGAGTCCCTTATGACCGGTGTGAGCGAATCCCGATCAAGTGTGTCAGGAGTCGACTCTGATAATTTGGGTTCTGCAGAATTTGAATGATCTTTATATAGCGAACCAAAGTCGGAATGATGAATCGAATCTTTGCCGTCTTTGCTTCCCATGGCAATCCCCCTAGTTTATGGAATTTTTACTGATACATCTGAAACCGATATTATTCATTTTTAATGTTTTGGGTACGGCACGCGCCTCAAAGCATCTGGAAACCGTCTGGCTCTGATTAAAGGCTGATCCGACAATGAGCACCCAATCTTTTTTTGTGCTGTCAAGCGTTGTGGTCCATTCCCAGACATTGCCGATCATATCCATGCATCCATACGGACTCGCGTTCTCTTTGAAAAAACCCACAGGATTGGTAATGCCGTAACCGCTTTCTCGTGTATTACAGATTCCCTGGATCCAGGTATTTCCCCAGGGATAGGAAAAGCCCTCAGGACCGCGGCATGTCTTTTCCCACTCGTAAAAGGTTGGCAGCTTTTTACCCGCCCACGCGGCATAGGCGTCTGCATCTTTGAATGATACATTGACAACCGGATGGTCGGGATTGGTTTTTAATACGAGTTCTGAATTCCAGTCCGGTGGGGGCTGGTGATTTGTGGCTTGCAAAAAATCATGATATTGCGCATTGGTCACCGGAAAAGTATCCATATAAAACGAATCGAGATATATCGACTCTCTTGAGGGGCCACTGGGATAGGGCCCGCTTTCGACAAAGACCTGATCAGGCTCTGGCCAGTCGATCAAGACGATGGCACCGAGGATCAACAAGCAGACAGCTGCAACCAGACGGATTCGTTTTTTATGTCTATTCAGGGTTCTTTTGATTAAATCGATCTTAGAGATGGGCGGTGGGGCAATTTCTAATTGCCTGAGGATTTCTTCCACCGTTTCATCCACCGAACGATGTTGGATCGCATGATAATTAGATAGAAATCCGGTGAGTAGAGTCCCATCAAGGCTGACAGGATAAATCGGAATATTGTTTCCCAAGCTAAAGCTTATTTCGTTTCGTACATTGTGGGAATCTGCAGCATGTTGAGACCAAAGCAGGATTACCCCTCGGCTCTGCTCGATCATTCTGGCCAGTTCATCATTCCAGCTGTCCCCGATTTTTAAATCGGTTTTATCCCGAAAACAGGGTGTATCCAGGTCATTCAATCGCTTTTCGATTCGTTCCGCGATTTTTGTGTCTTTGCTGCTATAACTGATAAACAGTTTTCCCAAAGCAGCCAATTTTCTCCTCCTTTTGGGTGTGGAAATGCTTGTTTTCTATATACATATTCTCGCTGTTAGATGCAAGTGAATTTTATTTTTTTCACACATGTCAATATTTTAAGCGATTGGGATTGGCAAGCCATTGTTCAAAAGGTTTGAACGACTCGACAGTCTCAAGTCTGATGAGATCGATTTCTTTGGCCTTGTCTGACTTGCACATTTCATCGATGAGCTTTTGATCTAAAAATCCTGCCTTATCCGCATCCCGGGCAGTAGCCGCATAATAGACCGTTTTAATCCCTGCCCAATAGGCTGCGGCCAGGCACATGGGACAGGGATAACAGCTGGAGAACAAACAACAGTCGTCGAGATTAAAACGGCCCAGGGACTGAGAAGCTGCCCGGATGGCGACGATCTCTGCATGGGCTGTTGGGTCCTTCCATTCGTGGACCCGATTCCAGCCTTGTGCCACCAGGCGGTCTTTATGGGTAATCACGGCTCCAAAGGGTCCGTTAATGCCTTCTTTAGAGTGTTCGATGGCCAGCTCGATGGCCATTTTGATGTATTTCTCAGAGAGTTGATCTTTCACTTTAAATGCCTAAATCTTTTTTTTGGGTATAATTAAGGTTTCTGGCGCCTAGAGTTCTCTGGCTTTTCTCAGCAATTTAAAGGGTTCATTCAATCCATAGGCAATGGTATCATAATCCTGTCCTGCTGGTTGTGTTTCAGGAGCAGCCTCGAATTGTGCCGGCCAGGCTGCACCGCGAGGCGGATTTTTATGATGCGGGCCTAAAAGGTTTTTCAACGAGCCGACGACCCGAACCACAATTCGATTGGTACCGTTTCGTATATGATCGGTCACGTCCAGTTCATAGGGATGCCAGGCAATATGTCCGGCAAATTTTTCATTTACATACACCTTTGCCAGAGTACCCTGCCATTCGTCCAATCTCACAACAGTTTGTCCGGAAAGATCTTGAATGTTAAAAAATTGTTCATAATCCACGGCCTCACTGTAACAATTCAGCCCCTGACGGTTCCAGGGTCCCAACTCCAGATCCTTGGATTCAACGAGTGTCCAGCCGTGTTTCTGGCTCTGCAACTTAAAGTCACCCAGCAAATAGATGGGTTCCAGTTCAGAATGAATAGTCATCTGATCTGCCCGGAGAACCAAATGGTTTTTTCCCTGATTGAGATGAGGTCCGATAGCATACTTGCCAAAAGCTTTATCCAGCCAGTAAGAGTCGGGCAGTGGCTCGACAACGGTTCCATTGACCTCGAGTTGCCAGCATTCAGGACGTTCTACCACAGCAAAGCAAGAGTCAGGATTGGCTCCGTCGATCTCTGCAATATATTCAACACTGAACCCCTTGTTCGCCGGAAAGTCATTTTTCTGCAAGATTTCATCTTTGAATTGTACGGCTCGACTCCAGGGATTATTCTCCAGACCAAAATGCTTGAAAATTTTGTCTGCTGCCTGAAAAAAGTACATGAATCCTTGTTCCCGGCCTTCCAGAGTCAGGTGGCAATAGTCCAGAATCAGCATGTTGGGATGCGTGGTCATCACTTTTGTGGGGTATACCGGTTCGATTTCAGTCATGGGAACTGGTTCTTTCTTTGGCCCGGCATCTGAGGTGGTCTTTTCATCGCTGAAAAACAACAACAATGATCCGGCGGGGGGTAATTCAAAGCGGAGTGACACTTTGTCACCAGCTTTTGTGAAAGAGTATTCACTGATCTTGCCGGTTACAGGATCCAGCTCGAGAACATTTTGTCCATCTGTCTTTAGAGATCCCTGTGAGGATTCTGTCAGGCTGGTATTGGTGAGCAGCAGCAAATCGCCCTCTTGCAGCATGCGACGATGGTGATACAGAATGCCATTGTTGTGCTGAGGCAGATGCCATTCAATCGCGGAAGGTTTTGCGGTCAAAAGATCGATGACCAATGATGATGAATCGACCACCTGCCATTGATCGCGATATTGATCTGCCAGTTCTTTGATTTCTGCTGTCTCTTTTCCATCGAGGGTGTGGGGCAGAGATCCCACTGAAATGATCTTTCCCTGATTTTTCAGATAGGCTTTTAGCAAATCGACTGTGGTGCGATCGAGATTTTCTGTTCCTTGCGGCAATACGATCGTATCATAGCGGCTGTGCCCCACTATCATATAGTGATTTTTTACACTGCCCAGGTGGGAGATAATATTCTCACTGCCAAGATCATATTCGACTTGGTTGTTTTCGAGTTCCCGCACAAAATCCTGAAATTGTTCTCCCAGAGGATCCAGTTTTTCATGTGCTTTTGGCCGGCTGTAATACATCCAGGCCGTGGTGGTAGGTTCCAGCACCAGAATATGGTTTGCCTGTTTTCCCACAGACATGGCCAATGACAGGCGTGCGGTATAGTCGGTAATCAGGCGATAATCTTGCCACCAGGGGGCATGATAGGAAAAAGATTGCGGATGATCCCGTTTGCGCGCGCCTTTGATGGTCGCATAATTGAGATGTGGATTGACATAATTGACGCCAAGGACGAATTGCCAGTCTGCGATGCGTTTCATGTCTTCGAAGCGGAGCTCCCAGCCTCCGGCTCCATAGGTTTCGCTCAGGGTTCTGCGGCGTCCGGTCTGGTTGGCAGCGCTGCGCACTTGTTTGACAGCCCGAACATTTCCGAATTGGGCATTCACATCAGTGCGATATTGATTCATGAGAATATCGATGCCCGGCATCTGATGCCAGGCATACATGGCCATATTGTCTGAACCGTGACGGGGACTTGGCCATCCGTGTTCCCAATAGTGTCCGGTCCACTCTAAACCCTTTTCTTCGCAATAGTCATACCAGGGTTTTGACCAGCGGTCAATAAAGAGTTCCAATAACAGGGCATAATAGTTATGGCGGATTCGTTTCCAGTCGCCGGTTTCGAGCCATAAGGAGAGAAGAAGAGGCTGCAGGTCATATCCCCAGCGTTCTTTGAACCGGTCGAACAGATCCGGTGTCCATTTGATGTCGCCCGGGGGACTGATATTGGGTTCGTCTGTAAAGACGCCGGGCATGGTCATCCCGAATTCATCACTACAGTGTTGTTCATACCCCTGCATGGTGACATCGAGGAATTTCTCGGTCACTCCGGGAAGCAACAGATCTACATAAGAAAAACCGCCGAACCATCCGCCTCGTCTGTAAAACCGTTTTTCGATGAGGGTATAGTCACCTTGTTGGCCGGGTCGGGGATTTTCTTGAAGCAAAATCCATTCATTGTCCTGATTTCGTTCAAATGCGCAAAAAAACGAATCTGACAACGAATCGGGCCAGACCGAAACTCGGTGCATGGCGAGACCCTGACCTTGTTGATAGGATTCCGGCATTTGGTCCGGCACATGGCCGCCGGCAAAACCGCTGGGATAAGAGTTCTCGTCATAGATCCATACTTTCATGCCCAGTTTTTTTCCGGTTTGCACGGTGTGGCGGAACAGGGCATGCCATTCATCGGAAAGATAAGGAGTGATCAGACCGGGCCGGGGATGCACAAACACACCACCCAGCCCTTTTTCATGAAAATCCTCGAGTTGTTCTGTTATTTGTTCTTTGCTCATGCGGTCATTCCACACCCACAAGGGAGCCGGGCGATATTCTGCCGGCGGAGAATCGAACTGACTCGCAAGCGTGGCAAATGAATTTAATGCAGTCATGGTTTGAGAATTTTTGTTGCAGGATGTGAAAACAAAGCCGACCAAGATCAAACAGTAAAAACTAATCACTATTTTCATCGGGCTCTCCGATTGTTTGTTCACTCACTCACTCACTCACTCATACATTCATAACGCGGGGTTTTAAACCCCGCGTTATGAATGTATGAATATGCTCTCCAATCGTTTTTTTAATATAAACAACCGCAAATCGTTTTGCAAGTAGTCTGTAAAGCTTTAATGTATCGGGATTATGTTGATTCGGATTTTATCGCGCGCAACTTTTGTCGCAATTAAATCCAGAACCATTGACCCCGCGCTGTATATCTGATTGTTCTGTGGAATATCTTATCCCGTCATGTGGTCTAATGGGTAACTCTAGCCTTTGGAGGACAAGTGATGGTGTTCAGATCTTTTTCGAGAATGGTTATCCTTTGGATTATACTTTGTTCTTTGGTACCCGATCGGGCGATCGGGCAACAAACATACGATATCAGCGGTCATGTGCGGGATGGCCGGAGCGGAGAAGCGCTTCCCTATGCCAATGTGGTGGTCAAGGGCACGTCCCGCGGCACGACCACCAATACGAACGGTTATTTTGTACTGGTCAATGAGCCCGCTGGATTATGTACCCTGTTGGTTCACTATATTGGCTATGAATCGCAACAGATAAGCTTTAAAAATGGTCCTCAATTGGCTCCGCTGACGGTTGGCATGAAACAAACTGTGCTCAACGTAAAAGGAATAAGCGTCACAGCCCAGGCTGAGATGCTGCAGACCAATAACGGTATCAGTCAGATGACGGTTTCGCCGCGAACGCTTTCGTCATTGCCCACCGTCGGAGAGGTGGATCTATTTCGCACCATGCAGCTCCTGCCCGGTGTCAGTGGCGTGTCTGACGGTTCATCGGGACTCTATGTGCGCGGCGGCACACCGGATCAAAATTTGGTCCTGTTTGACGGGATGAGCATTTACCACGTCGATCACTTTTTTGGTTTTTTCAGTGCCTTTAATGCCGATGCCATCAAAGATATCCGGCTTTACAAAGGAGGATATGGCGCCGAATACGGCGGACGATTGTCCAGCGTGGTCGACCTGACCGGAAAGACCGGAGATCAAAACCGTATGCGACTGGGATACGGCCTCAACCTTCTCAGTGCCCGGGCTGCCCTGGAATTGCCGTTGAGCGATTGGGGTACTTTTTTGGTTGCCGGTCGGCGGTCCTATACCGATTTTATCCGCAGCCCGCTCTATGACAGCATCTATAACATGATGACCGGCAGTGACGAAGGAGGTGCAACAGGAGGACCGGTCAGACGCGGTCCGGGACGCTTTGGCAATCAGCAGCAGGCCGAATTCAAACCCAGTTTCTATTTCTATGACCTGAACGGCAAACTCACCCTCAATCCCGGTTCCCGTGATGTGGTGTCGTTTAGCTTTTACAACGGCAAAGATAATCTGGACAAATCCCAGGATTTTTCCGATTTTGGTTTTCGTTTCCGGGATACCGGGGCCAGTGCCACGCTCGAAACCTCTGATTTTACCCGTTGGGGAAACCTCGGGTTCAGCGGCAAATGGTCCCGTCAGTGGAGTGATCGTCTGCATATGGATGTACTGGCAGCCCGTTCCCATTATTTTAGCGACTATGAGGTCAGTTCGAATTTGCAGGGGATAACGCCGGCAAGCAGTGACAGCGCCAGAGGACCAAGAAGCTTTAACAATGCGTCTAATGAGAATAACAATGTGTGGGATACGAGCCTTAAACTCGACATGGATTATCAGCTGGCCGCTTCACATCGGTTGGACTTTGGCATGCAATTCTCTGATTTCGAGAACGAGTTTTCATCCTTTCGAAATGATTCCATCTTGATTTTTTCCCGCAATACCCAGGCCAGGATGAATGCAGCTTATATTCAGGACAAGTGGAAAATAAAGTCCACAGAATTGACTCTGGGTTTGCGAGGATCATATTATGACAAAACCGGTAAACTCTACTATGAGCCTCGTGCTTCGGTGAGCGTGCCCACCTTTAAGAATACGAGCCTGAAAGGTGCCTGGGGTCACTATTATCAATTCGTCAACCAGATCACCAATCAAGATATCGCCGAGGGTGCACGGGATTTCTGGCTATTAGCGGATGAGGACTTTGATCCGGGATTCGCCGAGCACCGCATAGTGGGATTAAATTATGAAAATGCTGATTATGTATTTTCTATGGAAGTGTTTCAAAAAGACCTAAAGGATCTCATTGAATTTTCAAGACGGTTTGTGGTAAGCGGCGATCATCCACGCAATCGCCGGATTATGCCGGTGGATAACTTTTTTATTGGCACCGGCGAAGCACGAGGAATAGAACTATTAGTGCAAAAAAAACGGGGACAGCTCACCGGATGGCTCGGTTATACTCTTGGTAGGGTGGACTATACATTCCCAGCCATGAATAATGGCGAGGCTTTTCCTGCCAGTCACGACCGCAGACATGAAATCAATCTGGTTACAAGATATCAAATCGGTGTGTGGTCCCTGGCTGCGACCTGGGTATTTGCTTCTGGCAGTCCATATACGGCTCCGGTGAGTCAATACTTTGTGCCGCTACTGGATGGCTCGTCGCAAAGCTATATCCATGTCAGTGACAAGAATAGCCATCGGTTTCCGGATTATCACCGACTGGATTTCAGCGTCTCGCGCAAGTGGGAATCTGATCGCTGGGAAACAGAAGCAGGGTTCAGCATTTTTAATCTCTATAACCATAAAAACATCTGGTACCGCGATTATAATCTGGATACCATGCCGATCACTGTCACAGATGTCACCATGTTGGGATTTACACCCACGGTGTATGTGCAGATGAAACTAAAATAGAGGGAAATTATGAAAAGACTGGTCATAACTATTTTCTTTGCCGGTTTACTGGTCAGCGGATGCACAGATGAAACACCCTTTGCACCATCTGAAGACGATCTTGTGGTCAGAGCATATTTATATGCTGGCGAGCCTGTGGAGGATATCCAAATCACTTCAACCTTACCTCTGGGTAGCCAGGAGACTGTTGCACCGCCTATCAATGATGCGCAGGTTACTCTGCTCAAGAATGGCCGGGAATATGTCTTGGTGCCCAGTGCCGGGGATAGTGGGTATTATCACTATGCGGGATCGGATTTGGTTGTTGAGTCCGGTGACGAATTTGAGATCAGAGTAGCTGTCAACAGCCGCCAAGTAACAGCCATGACCACCGTACCTTTTCCTCCGAATCACGTCCAAACCTCATCAACAGAGTTGCTTTTGCCCGATTTCAGTACTCGTCCCGGTCCCGGTTCTGGTATAGGCCCGGGTGGCCGGTTGGATGATTCTACGCGGTTTATCATCCTGAACTGGCAGGAGGATGCCACGGCTTTGTTCTATGTGGTGGTGGAAAACGCAGAAGAGAATCCAGAGCCTGTTTCGTTTTTTTCTGGTATGGGCGAAGGGGGTATGCGAAGGCGATTGGTTTTTCCGCCTACCAATCATAACGAGTTTCGCATTACATTGGCCGATATTTCCTATTATGGCAAACATTTAGCCAAAATTTATCGGGTAAACCAGGAATATGCCGATCTGTACCAGTCGCGCAATCAGGATTCCCGCGATCTCAACGAGCCGTTGACCAACATCGAGGGTGGGTTGGGTGTGTTCAGCGCGTTTGCCAGTACTGCGGTCGAGTTTAATGTGAAATAACGCGGGCTTTAGGATGCGAGGCTCATGCCGCGAGGCTCATGATGCGAGGCTCATGCCGCGAGGCTCATG
>WJME01000160.1 GCA_014728115.1 Candidatus Zhuqueibacterota bacterium
AAAAGTGCCGTTACGTAAAATTTCCCATTTACCCTTGATTTCCTTTTGATCCCGTACGCGAATTATTTTTACTCCCCTTCTGTCTGTCACACTTTGTATATCCATCACAGGAGCAAAATGTATGGATATGGGCGCATTAATTTGATCTTTTCTTTTATTATCCGACACCGTTACAACCAAGACTTTTGGAGGTAACTGTTCTTCCACTTTTAAATACTGATCAAAGAATTCATGTACCAATGAATAACGGTCAACTCTCCGATCTTCATCAAATCCATACGGCAGCTCATGGCCCATTCCTAACATTCCAAAAGCGAGATAGTTTACGTCCTGTTTTTTATAGGCTGCAACAAGTCTTGGCCAGACGGCCCAATGATTATAATGGTCATTCTCACCGCAGGCAATAACTGTAGGTACGTAGTTTTTTGTTACATACCGAGTCCTTCGTGTGCCGTTTCCCATGGATTGATAGCCAGCTGTTATTTGGCTGCTATATCCAGGCCATGGTTGGGGTTCTGGAGTCCCATCCGATTGATCTCTAAATTTTGAATATTCTTTTTGACCAACATGATCCGGATCGGACAGACGAGTAATAGCATAAGAGCCTTTAGAATGTCCCCAGCCACCAATATAATGGGAATTAACAGAAAAACTATCAGCGTGTGCACGAATATAACGGATTGCTGCTGTGTAACTTTTTAATCCATTCCAATCATCAAGAGAATAACGGGGGAAATACCAGTAATGTCGACAAACCGGATTCCAGCAATGATCAATAAGTGCATATGCATACCCCCTCATTGTAAAACCAATAAAATGAGGATAGTAAGCCGTTGGTATGTGATTTGGATATCGAGTCGTTCTTGTTGCAATGTAAAATACGAGAGGCACCTTTTTATTAGCTTGAGATGGATATACTATGTCCATCCTTACCTTATAATCCAGCGGTTTTCCATTCAGAGCGGTCATTTCTTCAGATGATAGACTTTCTTAAATACGGTTTTAATTCGGACAGATTATTACCGCTGAAACAAAACAAAATTAAAATCATATTTGTCATTAATATTACAAATAACAATACATGGCCAAGTCGATGGTATTGTCTGATTTTGACAGGCATAATATTTTCCCTTTATACAAAATATTAATTTAGTACAGAACATGACCTATTTTAAATATCGATCAAAAAAATTGAAAATCTCTTTGATAACATCAGGATTCGGATTGTACTCATGGCCCAGCCCTTTTTGATTGACAAGCTGGTATTCCAGACCAACTTTTTTACACCTTTTTGCCAATCGTTTCATTTGTTCTGTACGGTAAGTATCCAACTCGCCAACACTTAAAAACAAAGCCGGATCATCAGGGGTAACGTAAGTAATAGAACTCGTTGCCCGAAGTTCTTCTACAGGGCGCCCTCTGCTGGAAGTGTTCATACAACCATCCTTTATTAAAAATTCTCTCGCATGGCGTCCGGCAGAGACAAGAGCCACATTAAATCTGCTTGGTTCTTCGGCATAAGGGCCGAGGTCTGCTTCCATTTTATTTTCATTTATGACAGCAGCCAATGCGGCTCGAGTGCCACCTTTTGAAGGTCCGGTAATTCCAATCTTTCCGGAGAGATTCCACTCTGCCGCACGTCCACGGAGCAACCGAAGAGCTCGCTTTTCCGGGAACAGATCTCCATGAGGAACAATACCCTTACTAATATTCCAATCCATTATTGCACCAGCATAACCGGTTGTCAAAAGGCCAAAGATATAACAAGCTCTTTTGTTTATCCATTTTCCCCGCTTACTTACAGATGTTACCTGAAGCATGAGAGGCACTGCAGCTTTTGGTTCAGAAGGGTAAATGACATCCATTCCCACAGGTTTATTTTTAAATTTACATATCTCAATCTTTCTGTCGATTGTGTGACCCTCAGGAATAATGTAAATCCAATCCTTGTCAATTGGATATGCAGACATATTTTGGGCATAGTTGTACAAACTATCAATATCTGACATTATTCCAGGAATTACCGCTCTGGGGTCATTCTCATAGTCTACCACAAAAACGATCATTTCACTATCTAGAAAATTATCTATTAACGCTTCATCCGTAGTTAAACCAATCCGAGGGGTAGGGAGATTCGTCAAATAAATTACCACAGGCTTTTGAGTCGGCAATGTGTCCGGCGAATAAACAGTATAACCAATGTTTCTCGCTAGTAGCGAACTTGGCCATTGGTTTTCTGAAATTTTATAGGAATCAAGAGCACTCATATTTTGTTCTGTATCAGCCTGATGCGAGCATCCTGTGTTTATTAAATTGACATAAATAGTAATCGACAATATAATAAAATAGATAAAGATTTGAATTCTGCCTATCCTCATAATATTCTCCTCTCACTTGTAAACTTTAGGAATGATTCTATTGATTTCGGGATAGACATATTTCTCAGACCATTTTGGGGGTGCCTGCAAAAAATCGTTTTAAAAACATCATTATAGAAAATGATAAATACATTCATTTATTCCTTAGGAAGGTTCCAAAAGATTGGTAATTTTATTGTCGGGTATGCGATTATATCAAATCTGCTTTTTACCTTTTTCTTATAAAAATATTGATCCGCAAAATCCAGCAAAGCCATCCAGTCGATTATCCCCTGTGCGTGCCCCCCGGTGCGCCAATGTAAAGCAATATTATTTCCTACACCCAGCCAGTTGTATATTTTTTTTGCAGCTTCGTGGGTCAGATAGGTTCCAAACGGATTTGCCCAATAATCCTGCAAAGCGTGAGTATTCAGAAACGCTCTTGGCGCAATGGCTGCCTTGCCAAAATGAGCATCGAAAGGTATCTGTGTCTCAAATCCGGCCAGTTTGTAATATTCCGAGGTCCACCAATATGGAAACTGTATTTTTGCATGTCCGATTGTCTGATCATCCATTCCAAGTTCAAAATACCGATGACTGGCAGTGCCCCCTAAACCGGAAGAATTTGGAGCTGTTATTGCAATTCTTTCATCAAAAATCCCGGCGCAAAAAGCTGTTTTTCCGCCTCTGGAATGACCGGTAGCAACAATCCTCGTCAGGTCAATAAAGTCTATTGTTTCAAAATAATCTATGATTAATTTATAGCCCCATGCCCAGGCAGCGATCGTTCCCCAATTGTATTCGGGATATAACAAAAAAACGCCATTATTTCTATTCTCATCCAGTTTTCTGTGCAGATCTGAGCCCAAATCCGTCCGTACATACTGGCACATTATATACCCTCGTTTGATTGCCTCCAGGTTAATTTCATCAGGCACATTATTTATCTGTTTGTCATTTTTTATAACGACAGGGAAAGGGCCATCCCCTCGAGGTTTGATCAAACCAAAATGCAAAACCAGAGATTTTCCTTTCCGTTTC
>WJME01000161.1 GCA_014728115.1 Candidatus Zhuqueibacterota bacterium
CGGTACGTTATCAGGAAACCGCTTTATATCTGTAATATTCATGCTGAAAAGCTACTAAAAAAAGTCGATACAATAAAGCATTTTTCCAGGAATAGCCGCATATAAATATGTGTTTATGATTTTCGACTCTAACAGCAAAAAATAATCAGGGAGACAAAAAAATGAAATCGTACAGTATCATCGATGTCGAAGGAATCGGACCGTCCTATGCAGAAAAGCTCAAGGCCTGTGGGGTTCGATCGGTAAATGCATTTTTAAAACATGCCGCAACCCGCGCTGACCGCAAAAGGCTGGCTCAGGATAGCGGAATCGAGGAGAAACTGATCTTAAAATGGACAAATTTTGCAGATCTCTATAGAATTCGCGGCGTGGGAAAACAGTATTCAGAGTTGCTGGAAAAAGCGGGTGTGGATACTGTCAAAGAACTCGCCACCCGGGTGCCTGAAAATCTGCACCAGAAAATGATCGAGGTCAATTCCCAGGGACGCAGACTCGTTCGTCAGGTTCCTGCACTCGTGATGGTAAAATCCTGGGTAGAACAGGCCAAATCCCTTGATCCCATGATCTCCCATTGAATCTGCATTTCGGGACAACTATTAAACATCAGGAGAATCCCTTATGGGTATGTTTGATTTTCTCGCCAATGTCGGTGCCAACATTCTTTCCCGCGGCAATGAAGCTGACAAGGTCAAAGAACTATTGCAACGTGAACTGGGGGCACAGATCCAAAATCTATCCGTTACCTTTGACGATGGAACGGTTTTCCTTACCGGATCGTGTGATTCCCAGGCCACACAGGAAAAAGCCATTCTGCTGGCCGGCAATGTCAAAGGCGTTAGCCAGGTAAATGACGATCACCTTTCTTTTCCAGAGCCTGAAAAAAAGGAAAAAGTAGACTTTTATACCATCAAATCCGGGGATACGTTGTCAAAAATCGCCAAGGATTATTACGGGGATCCAATGAAATATCCCGAAATATTTGAGGCCAATCGTAAAGTGATCAAAAATCCGGACCTGATTTATCCCGGCCAAATGATTCGTATACCCACTTTAAAAGGGGAATGATGATGAACCCATTTTTGCAGGAATTCATGGACAGTGTCGGGCCACAGGCAAGCCGGGAAATGTCAAAGTCTCTGGGCATCAATAAACGAACGGCCCAACAGATTATTCCCCAGCTCGTTCCGTTGATTTTGGGGGGATTAAAACGCCAAAAAGACGAACGAGGTGGAGCACCACGGGTCAACCATATTTTGAATAAATATGGCAGTCCGGATGCCCTCGACAATATCCACGATCTCTTTCAGACTCGTGCCAGAGAGACGCAGCCCGATCCGCGGTTGGGTGGACTCGTCGGAGAGTCCGGCATACAAGCCTCCGAAATGTTGTCTGAAAAATTCGGCCTCGATTCCAATACGGTCATGAAAATCATTCCCATGATCGCTCCCCTGGTATTGGGATTTCTGACCCGCAAACGCGACCAGCAAGGCCTCGGTTCCCAGGGCATCGCTTCCTTGTTGGATCAGGACGGAGACGGTTCTGTTCTCGATGATGTCGCCGGATTCCTGATGCAAAATCTTTCCGGTAGCAGCAGCCAAAGACGGGGTAATGTTTTGGGCAACCTGCTGGGCGGATTACTGAGCAGACGTTAATTATACGACAAAAGGCGCTGGACCTTGTCCGGCGCCTTTTCTATACCGGTTTCCAGGCAAAACATACCAATTCCACATTGACCGATCTCGGTCGTATGCTCATTTGTTCGATGTCTCTGTTATTTACCAACTCGTTTTCGATCTTTTCAATCTCTTTTTGCAATTCCTGCTCCAGCTCTTGATATTGCTGTTTGATATTTAAAAGCTTTTCTTCTGCCAATTCTACATCACTCGACTCTTTTTGAATTCGGCTCGCGCTTCTCAGTGTGGTTCCTGCCTTTGAGACCAAGCCGCGACTCGTTTTGCGTCCCAAAAACGCTCCCAGCAACGTTGTACCGATATGAATGGCAACATTCAGTTTTTGCTGTTTGGCCTGTTCCTGTTCGGTTTGCAATCTCGAGGCCGCACTCAAAATCTTGCTTTCCAGAGAGGCCAATTTTTTATCATATTTCTGCCTCAGCAATGTCACCTCCTGATCACGCTTTTCCCGGCCAATCTGGTCGAGCCGGATGATAAAATCCCGTTCATCTTCATCCGGCTGTGAGACAATTCCCAGAGCTGCACTTTTGAAAAGTTCCAGGCGATGTTCCTGTATCAGCCGGGTTTTGAACTCTTGTTCCCATTCGCGGTAATTTCCGGACCGCAATGCAGCGGAAGGCGGATCGATAAAAAAGGCAGGCTGTACCGGCTGTAAAGTCATCTCATTGTGCTTGCGCGAAAGAGAAATATGATCAGGCCACTGCAGCGGAACGGGTCTGTTTTGAAAAGGAACGAGCCAGACCAGTTTCTCTGTAGCATCGATTTTTTTTCGTGCATCATAATAGTGCAATTGAGCACTCGCCCACAAACAAGGTTGATACGTCATGTGTGTGGGCTCTTTATGAGAATCGGTCAGTCTGAGATAGACTTTTTTGATATCAGGCGGTATGCTGGGTTCAGGACCTTTTTCTTTGGATATCTGGCTTTGATCACCCTCTGGCAAAAAAGAAGGGTCGACACCCGGCTGATCCCCGGATAACATCTTTATCTGTTCCCGCGTCAAGGGTCCGGCCAGGTAAGACAGAGCCCAGCGTGTATGAAAAATGACGGGATAATTCTCATGTACATTATGCAATAAAAAAACACGTTTATCCAGCCCCGAGATCAACTCTTCCAGCTCTTGACGGTCATATCCCCCAGCATCCGCAGACTGTAATCCATCCAGCAACCGGTGCTTGTCCCGTTCCGTCTGTAATCGGCCGATAAACCAGGTGCCGATATTCGACAATCCCTTGTAATCCAGATCAACCGGATTCTGGGTCGCGACCATGACCCCCAGACCAAAGGCCCGGGCCTGTTTGAACAGCGTCAACAATGGCTTTTTGGACGGCGGATTTTGCACGGGTGGCATATAACCATACAGTTCATCGATATAGAGCAAAGCACGCAAAGATCCGGATCCCTTTTGGCTGCGCATCCAGCCCAGCATCGCATTCAGCAACAGTGACACAAAAAACATGCGTTCCCGGTCATCGAGATGAGCGATGGAAAAAATCGAAACCCTGGGTTTTCCGTCGCGTGTATACATGAAACGATCGACATCAAACGCTTCACCCGACAGCCAGGATTGAAAGCCCGGTGCAGCAAGCAGATTATTGAGTGCCATAGCCAGCTCGAATCGCTCTTTTGCAGGATAAAAGGTATCCATATCGAGGATACCGATCTTGTCAAAAGGAGGAGACTGTATAGACTGAATCAGGAAAGCAAGCGTCAAGTCCTGATTTTGACTCCACACATGCGAAAAAATATTGGAAAGCAAAATATGCTCCCGGCTCTGGATGGGATCTGCATCGATCCCCAGCAGAGTCAGCAACCCACTTACAGACGAGCCGATTCGGTCATGAAAAAGATCATGGTCATCTCGAATGGTTTTAGGGGGAACAGCAAAAGACGACAAGATCGATACCGGCCTTCCGGCGGTGCTGCCAGGAGTATAAATGCAGTATTCGGCACTTTCTTTTAGACGTTGCAAGCGATCGCCCGATTGTTGCCATTTCTCCAATCCTTTATGCCAGAGCTCGGACTGCTTTTGGGCATATTGATCGAGTGTCAGATTCTCGACAGATGCAGTGGCTTTATTTAGCCAGGGCTTGAACGAATCCGGTTTGAAATCGGGAAAAGTCAACAACAGATTGGTCATATCTCCTTTTGGATCGATGATGATCGAAGGGATCCCATCGATCGTGGCTTCTTCGAGCAAAGAGATACAAAGCCCGGTCTTGCCACTTCCGGTCATCCCCACACATACCGCATGGGTTGTCAAATCACTGGCATCATAAAGGACCAGGTCATCTTTCATTTTCCGATGCTCGATATCATACTCTTTGCCGAGATAGAAAAGTCCCAGCTTTTCGTAATCCTGCATACCCACCCTCCATTTTTGCTGTAAATTTACTAAATTGCTTACATAGAAAAAACAAATAATTGTCTGAAATGAAAAAATGAGGTTGATTTTGTTATCAACTCTCACTTTATTAATACATGGGGATGGGACAAAAGACGTGGGACAAACGACAACCGGTGAACAATACATCGATGATATTGCATAGTGATTCAGATCATTCCCATTGACCCCTCTCAGGAAAGGCACTAAACAAAACCAGCAACCATGTAATTCGCGGAGAAGAGGATGAATGTCTTTATTACCGGCGCCACCGGCTATATCGGTTTTCAAGTTGCCCAGGCGTTCAGCAGATCCGGATATACTGTATATGGATTGACAAGAGATTCTTTCAAGGCTGCACAATTATCCCGTCATGAAATTTTCCCTGTCATCGGGGATTTGACCCGACCTGAAACGTTTGTCGACATTGCCAGAAAAGCGCCTATTCTTATCCATGCGGCTCTCGACCCCGAAGGAAGCACTGCGCAAGTCGACCAGCAGGCTGTTGAAACATTCTTAAAAATGGCGCACGACAGCGATCATGAAAAAACATTCGTTTATACCAGCGGATTATGGATTTATGGCTCACAAAAAGAGCACCTGGATGAAAAAACTCTATTCTCTCCCATTCCAATGGACGAATGGCGCCCGGGAGTAGAAGCGCAAATCGCTCAAGCCGAGAATATCAGGTCATTGATTATCCGGCCTGCCACGGTCTATGGCAAGCAAGGCGGACTTTTTTCAAAGTGGTTTCATCAAGCGCACGTCAACAAATCTTTGAATGTGATAGGTGATGGCAGAAATCACTGGCCGCTGGTGCACGTCGACGATTTGGCCCAGGCATTTCTCCTGGCTGTAGAATCCAATTTACGCGATCAGAGTTTCAATATCGCAGATCCGTCCGAGTATACCATGATCGAGATCATCAGCGCCGTCGGTCGGGTCACAAACTATGATGGCGCATTGCATAAAATCGATCCTATAGATGCCAAACGTCTTTGGGGAGAAGGGGTGGAAGGATATCTATTGGATCATCGCGTCAATAGTGGTAAAGCTCAGCGTCTGCTGGGTTGGTTTCCGCGACATAAAAGCTTTATCGATCAAATTCAAACGTATTTTCTTGCCTGGCAAGCCTTTCAGCGCGAGAAAAAATGGGTTGCCGAACAAACCAGAGGAATCCGATAAATGTCTAATTGGCCTGAGATGAACAGACGGCAATTTCTTGCCAGAACAGGTGCAGCGGCCTTGCTGCCGATGATCTCTTGCACACGCACCGCTAAAAAACCCAATATCCTCTTCGTTTTTGCCGATCAATGGCGTGCACAGGATACTGGATATGGAGGTAACCCCCTTGTCCGGACGCCGCATTTGGATGATCTGGCAGCAAAGAGCTTCAACTTTACACAGGCAGTGTCCGGATGCCCGGTGTGCAGTCCCTATAGAGCCAGCCTGCTTACCGGACAATTTCCGGTTTCCCATGGTATTTTTTATAACGACAAGCCGTTAAATGCAGATATTACCAGTATGGGTAAATTGTTTGCCCAGGCCGGTTATGATACCGCTTATATCGGCAAGTGGCATCTGAACGGACATCTGCCGGGCGAGACCTATAGAGAAAGCCGCGACCGCCCAGTTCCTGCCGGACGGCGCCAGGGATTCGAGTTTTGGCGAGTCAGAGAATGCACCCATGCCTATCTGAACTCGTTTTATTATGATGAACATGATGAAAAAAAAGTGTGGCAGGGATATGATGCCATTGCACAAACACAGGCCGCTGCCGAGTATATTCAACAGCATCCGCAGGACAACCCGTTTCTTATGGTGCTCTCCTGGGGTCCTCCTCATGCGCCCTATCATACTGCGCCACACCGGTATCAGGAGCTTTTTTCGCCATCTGACATCGATCTCCGCAAAAACGTTCCCCTGGAATGGCATGATAAAGCGCGGGACAATATTGCCGGATATTATAGCCATATCGCCGCCCTCGATGAGTGTATGGGAAATCTCATTTCCACGTTGGATGAAACCGGGCTGGCAGAAAATACCATTGTCGTCTTTACCTCGGATCACGGAGATATGCTTTATAGCCACGGTCAAATAAAGAAACAACAACCCTGGGAAGAATCGGTACGCGTACCGTTTTTGCTGCGGTATCCGGCTCTGCATAACTCTCAGGGCAAAACACTGGATGTCCCATTAAACACGCCCGATATTTTACCGACATTGTTATCACTGGCCGGCATCGATATCCCGGATTCGGTCCAGGGAGATGACCTCTCCGGTCATATCAGAGGCACAGCTACAGAAACCAAAGAATTTGCGCTGTTGAGTTGTCCTGTTCCATTTCACCAATGGAATTATCATCGCGGCGGCCGTGAGTATCGGGGATTGCGAAATAAATCCTTTACCTATGTCCGCGATCTGAATGGCCCCTGGCTGCTTTTTGACAACCAGAACGACCCGTATCAGCTCAACAATCTCGTCGATCATTCCCAATATTCGCAGTTGGTCGAGGAACTGGACGCTAAACTCGATGCCAGGCTGGCAGCCATAGGCGATGAGTTCCTGGCCGGCCCGGTCTATATGGATCGCTGGAATTATCAATGGGATGGCAATGACGCCCCTGCCTAGAACAGACCCGAATATGCCGTTCCGGATATCAAGGACATCACAGCTGTTGATTCCTATTTTGGAAAAGAGTGAAATGGCATATTCAGTCAAGGGCTAACTCTTTAACCCGCTCAAATCCGGTTCCATCCGGTGCGATGATTTTAACAGCTGAACCCAAGACACCTGCTCGTTACGCATGGCAGCTTCTCTTCCCAGGAGAGTGACAAGGTTACTGTGTACACTGGGTCTGACCGTATCATAGTTAAACGAACCGGAACTGATTTGATCATAAAACGAAGCGATATTCTTTATTGCTCCCTCTTTATAGATCCCTGTGGTAGCCCCACCGCGATAAAAATGTTCGCCGCGAATCAAAACCTGCCCGCCATACTCTGTTTCCAGGACTCCTTTTGAGCCAAACACCCGATTACGGATGCCTTCGGGCTGGGTGCCATGTCCGTTGAACTGCCGGGAGCTAAAGGTGATGCCGACCTCATCGGGATACTGATAGATCAGCGCATAATGATCGTTACAGCTGCCCGGATCGTTGCGCACCTTGTGGCCGCAGCTTCCGACCGCAAACAGGGGGGGCTTGTCCATGATCCAACTCATGACATCCAAAGTATGAATATTTTGTTCAGTGATGATATCGCCTGATAACTTGAAATCGCATCCCCAGGCCCGCAGCCGCACCTCGGGATCATGGGGCTGTTCGGCCAATAATTTGGCTTGTGACTTGAATGGGAACTGGGCGTGGTAGGTCGCCTCTCCAAAGGCAAAATCACCGATCGCTCCACCCTGCACTCTTTGCAGAGCCTGAATATAAAACTCGTCGGCCCGGGTCTGAAAATCGATCAAAAATGCCAGCTTTTTTTGGCCGGCGCGTTCAGCACTTTGCTGAATCGACTCACAGCCGGGGACGTCGACGGCTATGGGTTTGGCCAGATAGACATGAGCACCCGAATCCACAGCTGCTGCTGCCTGTTCGGGATGGAAATACGGCGGACTCTCGATGGCAATGGCATCGACACCTGCATCCAGGAGCTGTTGATAAGCAGACAAGCCGGTAAAACAACGCTGTGACGGAACATTGAATTGTTCTGTCCCGGCCAATGTGCGATCTTTAAAATAGTCTGCCAGTGCAGAAATTTCAAAGCCCCCATGTTGTGCAAAGAGATTCGCGATCCACAATCCGCGCCCCCCACAACCGATCAAGCCGAGCTTGATTTTGCTGTTTGCAGCCGTTCCTCTTACCAGGGCTGCATCGATAAACGGGACGGCTGCCAGAGCCTTGCCGCTGTTTTGTAAAAACGTCCGACGGTGAACTGGTTTCATATTTTCTCCTCTCACTTGTCAATTCGCAACCTTATGCCAGGGGTTCAAGTGAAATATATCTATGGCAGGTACAATAAAACAAGATAATCAAGCACTGACATGTTTTTATCAAGATACTCGAAAAAAACAACTCTTCCTAGAATAATATATTGCAAAATACATAATCATTTTGTATAATGTCATCAGAGGAACAACCCGGGGATAGTGGGGCAGGGACGATCACAATAAAGGACAATACCCTATCAACAGATTTGATTTCGACCCATAAAGAAAAGCTGATTTGGGAGATCAGTGGGGAGATAATAGATTCGGGGCGGACGGGCCGTTGACATCTAATATTCAGGAGAGCCAGATTGTGGTCCGTTTCAGATGTATAGAAAACAGAGACGAACTCGAAGAGACGTTTCGGTTACGTTTCAAGGTCTATTGCCAGGAAAAGAATTGGCTCGCGCCAAGTCGTTTTCCCGATGAATTGGAACATGATCTATTCGACTCACACGCTGAACACATTATTGCACTCAATTCACAACAAGAGATCGTCGGCACACTCCGTCTCATTCAGCCGCGTTCATCAGATGGATATTTACCCATCCAATCGGTCAAAGGAGTCTCTCTCCGGGATATTCAGCACCAAAAAATAGCACAACTCTCTCGCCTGGTGCTCGACCCTGAATATCGCATCGAACCTGTTCTGTTGGGACTGTTGCGATATGTTTTCCACTATACCCAAGAGCATCATATCCTGGTTTTGGTGTTCAATTGTCCGGCCCATTTTTGTTGTTTGCTAAACAAAAGCGGCCTTTCATTTATCGAATTGGCTCCCAATACACTGATAAACGGCAGGGATTCTATCCCTGTCCTGTGCGAACTCTCTACCGTTCTGGATACTATCCGCCTTACAGACCCCCATTTGGCTCGATGGCTGAACGACTCTCCGGAAATGATCAAAGATCCGACAGATAGAGTTTTGCAAACCCGGGAATCTTTGATGAATATTCTCTAATCCTGAGCCCAAGCTCATCCTGGTTTGTTGCTCAGAATCTCTCACATTTTCCATGTCTCCTTCCACTGCTCGTTTTTGGTCCCAAATATTAAATCATCATTAAAATCCAACAACAAAATTAACAAAGAAAAGACTTGGATTTGTTGAATTATTATTTATTCGACACTTGGCAAGTATTTATCTTAACAAAAATTTCAAATATATTGTAAAGTATTAATATTAAGAATATTATACAATACTTGAATTACTGCTTAATCCTGGCTTAATAATTCTATAATATCTCCTTTAGATAAACCTCCTATATTGCCCACATCGCCGGCTTGGTTCACCAGGCCATCCTCTTAACCAAACAAGGAGAGTAACATGAGACAGATGTTTCGTGTGTGGAACGGGTTCGTCATCCTTTTGGCGATCTGTTTGCCCAACGCCATGACAGCACAACCCATGCAACAAAGAGCGCCTAAAAACATCATTGTTCTGATCAGTGATGGATGGGGCTATAACCAGGTCATGGCTACCGATTATTATGAATTCGGGACCAGCGGTCATGTACAGGCGTACCAAAAGTTTCCGGTAAAACTGGCCATGAGCACTTACATGGCTATGAATGACAATGATCAACACATGGCCGAAGGCATGGAAGGTGGGTATGCTCCTGATCGTGCATGGACATGGTTCGATTATGTCAAACAAAAATACACCGATTCAGCAGCTTCTGCAACCGCCATATCAACGGGTGTCAAAAGCTACAAATACTGCATCGGACTGGATGTTGACGGTAATCCACTGGAAAACATTGTTCAAAGAGCAGCAAAACTCGGAAAAGCTTCGGGTGTGGTCACCTCTGTGCAGTGGACCCATGCAACTCCTGCATGTTTTGTGGCACATAATAAATACCGCAAAAACTACGCAGAGTTGGCTCAAGAGATGGTGTATAACAGCAATTTAAGCGTCATTATGGGTGCAGGTCATCCGCTATACGACAATGACGGACAACTGCTCGATCAGCCAGGCTCGTATAAATACGTGGGTGGAGAAGCGACCTGGCACGATATGCTCACCGGTAAAGCCGGTAATGATATGGACAATGACGGCAGATTCGATGCCTGGACCTGTATCGACGCCAAGGAAGACTTTGAGAATCTCGCCACCGGTATCACCCCGAAACGAGTGATCGGAACCGCTCAGGTGGCTTCCACCTTGCAAAACAGCCGCGGTGGCAATACGGCGAACGATAATGTCACTGATCAGCCCTTTACCGATCCCCTCATTGAAAATGTGCCTACTCTCGAAATCATGACAAAAGGCGCTTTGAATGTTCTCGATAATGATCCGGATGGCTTTTTTTTAATGGTCGAAGGCGGAGCCATTGACTGGGCCGGTCATGCCAATTCCACGCCTCGTATGATCGAAGAACAAATTGATTTCAACAACACCGTAGAATCGGTCGTAGCCTGGGTCAATAACAACAGCAGCTGGGATGAAACGTTGGTGATCGTCACAGGTGATCATGAAACAGGATACTTGACCGGGCCCAATTCCGGAACCGATGGTGCTGCCGAGGGAGATGAAACCCCTGTCTGGAACGATCCGGTGAACAATGGGGTTGGTCAGTTGCCCACGACTGAATGGCACAGTGGTGATCATACCAACCAATTGATTCCCCTGTATGCCTCAGGCCAGGGAAGTCAACTCCTTGTGGATCATGCCGACGAATTCGATGTAGTTCGCGGTCGCTATCTCACCAACTCTGAAATCGGCCAGGCCATGATGACGCTATGGCCGGATCCGGCAAAAACAGCCATACCTCCGAAAAATATCATCCTGATGATCAGCGATGGCTGGGGCAAAAATCAAATTATGGCCACCAACTTTTACGTTGCCGGTGCTGACGCCGTACAGCAATACGAACATTTTCCGGTGCAGCTCTATATGAGCACTTTTATGGCGCTTGATGATACTCCCGATCATCGACCGGATTTGCAAGATGTCAAAGGTGCGTACGAACCGCACAGAGCTTGGTCATGGTTTGATTATATCAAACGCAAACCGACAGATTCCGCAGCTTCTGCTTCTGCTTTTGCCACAGGCGTGAAAACCTATAAATACTCGATGGGACTGGATGCTACAGGCAACAAACTTGAAAACATCGTTCAAGCAGCGGAAAAGAAAGGCAAAGCAACGGGTGTGGTCTCTTCGGTACAATTCGCTCATGCTACTCCTGCCGGAATGGCAGCGAACCAAATCTATCGATCTGATTATGTCAGCGTCGCCAAAAACATGCTTTACGAAAGCGGACTCGATGTCATCATGGGCTGTGGACACCCCGCTTTTAATAATGACGGACAACTCTTAGATCAACCCGGCTCCTTTAAATATGTCGGTGGCGAGTCCACCTGGAATGAATTAAAAGCAGGGACCGCAGGCAATGACGCCGATATGGATGGGATTGCAGATAAATGGTCGCTGATCCAAACAAAAAAAGAATTCCAGGATCTTATCTATGGACCTGCACCAAAGAGAGTAATCGGGGTGCCTCAGGTGGGGGCAACACTGCAATATAATCGTAGCGGAGACACTCAATCCAATAATGTCACCTCTCTTCCCTACACCGATCCAATGAATGAAAATGTGCCTGACCTCGCCACCATGACCGCAGGGGCGCTTAATGTGCTCGACAATGATCGTGATGGTTTCTTTTTAATGGTCGAGGGGGGTGCAGTGGATTGGGCGGGTCATGGCAATTCTACCCCCCGTCTGATCGAGGAACAGATCGATTTCAATAAGGCGGTCGATGCCGTTATCAATTGGGTCAACGCCAATAGCAACTGGAATGAAACCCTGCTCATCGTCACCGGTGACCATGAAACCGGCTATCTGACAGGGCCCGGTGCAGGTCCGGATGATATCGAAGAAGGACTCGCCGAAATGGTATGGACTGTACCCACCAACAACGGCAAAGGCAACCTCCCCACAACAGAATGGCATAGTGGTGATCACACCAATCAGCTTATTCCCCTTTACGCCAAGGGAACCGGAAGCGAAATGTTGTATCTTTACGCCGATCAAATCGACCAGGTAAGAGGTGCTTTTACCGATAATGCCGAAGTCGGTCAGTTGATGCTTCACCTGATGCGCATGAATCCGGACGGATATTTTCTGGTACGCGGAGGTGCTTTTCAAATTACATCTGTTCAGGATGTGCCCAATGATCAGGGTAAACAGGTTCGCATCTCCTGGAACGCTCATGCCATGGATGCCGATGGTAAAGTCACCAAATACAGCATCTATCGCAAAATCGACGCCAGCATGAGCAAACAAAACGACACGATGATCGAAGCATTTCCAGCAGGCAATTGGGATTTCATACTGGACGTTCCTGCGGTTCAACAGCCTTTCTATTTCACCGTCGTTCCGACACTGAAAGATTCGACGATCAACCATGGCCAATATCTGTCTGAATTTTTCCTAGTCGCCCATACAACCGATCCTTCCACTCATTGGGAGACCGAATCCATGACCGGATATTCTGTAGACAATCTGCGACCTGCCCCGGTGCAAAATCTGCTTGTCTCTTTTACCGACAAGGGCAACCTGTTGAGCTGGGCGAAAAATCGGGAAAAAGACCTGGCCGAATATCGTATTTTTCGAGGTACCACACCGGATTTCAAACCCTCCGGTGAGAATCTGCTGGCCGTAACGCGTGGAACAGAGCTCCTGGACAAGCATTCGGTTATGGGTACGGAATACTTTTATCTGATCGCAGCAGCAGATTTCAGCGGCAATGTGAGCGAGATGAGCAAGGTTCAAGTCGTAACCGGTGTCGAATCCCGTCAATCCGTTCCCAGCGAATTCGCACTCTCGCAAAACTATCCAAATCCCTTCAATCCGGTCACAGTCATCCACTATTCCATACCTGAAATGAAACATGTGACCCTCAGCATTTACAATACTCTGGGACAAGAGATCGCCTCACTCGTGAACCAGGTACAAGCTGCCGGCGAATATTCAATTCAATGGGATGCCAGCCAATACCCCAGCGGGATGTATCTTTATAAACTGGAAGCCGGTCAATCCCGTATGATCAAAAGAATGCAACTCTTGAAATAATCCGCTTTTCGAAAGTCAGGGTGTCAGACAAAGGTGGTGCAGTGGTATGCATCACCTTTTTTTATGAAAAAGCTTGACAAAAATCATTCTCTTTTGTTTCTTGTGACGAGGAGATTGCGATGCGAACAGAATCAGCAAAAACACATCGTCCGCTTTTGGTGGACCATGCCATCCAGATTCGGACCTATGATATCGATTTCATGGGCGTGGTCAGCAACATTGTCTATTTACGGTGGCTGGAAGATATGCGACTCTTGTTTCTCGAACAATGGTGCCCCATACAAGAACAACTGGATGAACACATTACACCGGTGTTGACCCGCACAGAAATCGACTATATCCTGCCTCTTAAAATGAACGACAAGCCCTTTGCCCAAATGTGGTTAAAAAACATGACCCGTGTACGCTTTTCTTTGGAAGCGGAAATCAGCGCAAACGGCAAGATTGTCATGCATGCCATACAACATGGAACCTACCTGACTATGAAAAATCTAAGACCCGTTCCTGTTCCAACCAAGCTCAGGAACCGGTATACGAATTGGTTGACCGCCCATAAAAAAGAGTGATTACCCATTAAACAGGAGTAGAGATGAACACATCCGAACCATCACAAAACCGCCCTCGTATCAGACGCGGATGGCTGCGCGCACTTTTGGGGCTGTTGGTCTGGTTTATTCTTAATCTGATTGTCAGTATTGCCGGTGCCATCGGAGCGAGTTTGATTTTTGGCTTCTCGCTTCAGGAACTCACCGGGCTCGCCAGCAATCCCGACATGATTCATGTTCTCCTCTTTCTCCAGCTCATATCCATGCTGGCAACGCTGGTTATCGTATGGGGATTATGCAAACTGATCGACCGCAGGTCCTTTAGATCTCTGGGTTGGGAAGCCAAAGGTCACCAAAAAGAGATGGCCATCGGTTTTTTCATCGGACTGATTCTGATCCTTGCCGGCTTTATTATACTTTTTGCTGCAGGCCTGTTGACCATAGACTCTGTGCGATTCCCGGTCAAATCCATTCTCATAACCTTTATGCTCTTTATTGTCGTGGCGGTAAGCGAAGAACTCATTATGCGCGGATATGTTCTGAATAATCTGATGGTTTCCATGAACAAGTATATCGCTCTTGTCGTGAGTTCTCTCTTGTTTATGGTTTTGCATCTGCGCAACCCAAATGTAACCGTACTGGGTATGACCAATGTTTTTCTTGCCGGTCTCTTGTTAGGCGCCTTTTATATCCACCATAAAAATCTCTGGTTGCCGATCTTTTTGCATTTTTCATGGAATTTCTTCCAGGGCCCTGTGCTCGGATTCGAGGTGAGTGGAGTAGCCCTGGAAAGCATTATTGCCCAGACCATAAACGGTCCGAACTGGTTAACAGGTGGAGAATTCGGCTATGAAGGCTCTTTGCTTGCCAATATATCCCTTTTGCTCGCATTTGTAGGACTGGATGTGTGGTCAAGAATGAAAAAAACGAATAGATCCACTGACGATTCAGATGCTACGAAACCATAAAATCGCACTTTTGCTTTGCACAGTATGGTTGGTTTTTACCGCTTGTGACCCGTCTATAACCCATCCGCCGGGGCAGCAAATGGCCCCGAAAAATCCTGTGCAACGCTCAGTCACAAAGCCGGTCAGTTTTATCCATCGCGGGGCTGTCATTACCCCACTGGCCGAATTCGAACTCCAGGCCATCGTGTTGAGCAAAAAACGCTACATTTGGGACTCGATGTCGCGTCATGTTCCCTATGATCTGGTCCTGGGCTGGGGACCCATGTCCGATCAGGCCACGATCGATCAGCTGAATATCTGGCAATCCAACCGCTTTTTCTTTTGGCAGGCCAGACACCTGCCCATTCCCCGATCCGCTATCAGCCAACATTGCAGTAATATGCATATCATTCCCTCTGACAGAGCCACCAAAGCTGCCCTGAAAATGATAAAAACCGGGTCGATTATCGACCTCAAGGGATTTCTGGTTTCTGTTACCCGCAAGGATGGCAAAAATATAAAGAGTTCATTACGGCGTGATGATGTGGGTCCCGGTGCCTGCGAAGTCATATGGGCCCGGGAGTTGTGGCTAAAAGAATGAAAAGGTCGGAATCTGTTTTTGCTGCTTTTTGTTAATAATAACAAAAGGAGCAAAAATCTTTAAGGACCTGAACATTATGAAAAAAGCATTAATGATCCTTTTCCTGGCACTGGTTGGAATGTCTCTTTCCACATGCACAGACAAAGAACCCCAAAAAACTGACGGTACCGCAGATTCAGACACACTGGACTATGAATATGCCGACCAGGTGGCTGTACGAGGAGATTGTAACGGCCAACCTTGTGTGCAAATCAAATTGGTTTATCCCCATTTCCAGACAGACAATACTGTCAGTAAAATGATCATGACAGATCTCGATGCCCGTCTCTATCAATCCTTTTATACCGACAACGTATTGGGCTCTATCGAGGTGTTGGCTGATTCTATTTACAGAGCTCATCAGCAAATCCCGAATAACAGCATGGCCTGGACCCTGAACCGGTCTGTGGATATGCTTCACATGAACAATGTGATCACGTATAGTTTCACAGAAATCTCTGCTCTGGGAGGAGCACACCCAAATACCCAGGTGACCCTTGTCAACAGGGATGCTGAAACCGGGTTGCTTTTGAAAATGGATGATTTTCTTCTGGATAATGCAAGGGAAAAACTGATGCAAAAGGTAGAAACTGCTTTTCGCAACGCAAACAATCTATCGTCAGACGCATCTCTGACAGAAGCCGGGTTTTGGTTCGAGGAAGGTTTTAAACTGCCGGAGAACTATGGCCTTGTGGATGATGGTATGCTGTTTTATTATAACACCTATAAAGTCGCCCCGTATGCGATGGGCAAAACAGAGTTTGTCATCCCCTATTACGAGTTGGAGAGTGTTATTCGCCCTATGTATATAACAAATTAAGTCTCTAAAGAATCTAGACTCCTATTCCCTTGTCCGGGTTCAAAGGGGAATCGGAGAATGCGGCAAATGGCTCATCAAAAGTGACTTGTTTCAATATCAGGGCACGTCACGATGAGCCATTTGTTTTTTCCGCACTTTTCTTTAAAATTCAGGGCTTATGTTACCTGCGCAGGCACTGGATCACTTGAATTTGTCGATCATATCCTGCACACCCGGAAACTTTGTCATCAGGTGACGGTATTCATCTTTGAAATGCTGTACCAGAGATCGTTGGTATTTTCCTACAATGATGGTAAAAATATATTCTTCGTGGCCGGGAGAAGTGACCGTGGGATGATACCCCTTTTTCAATACAAATGTATCGCCTGACCGTGTCATAAACGCTTTGGAAGATCCATCTTCCTGAAAGACAAACTGCCCGCCAAAGCCGTTTTCAGGTTTGAACCGAAAATGATACAGCTCTTCAAACTCTGTTTCCTGGTCTTCCTTTTCTTCATCATGTTTATGAGGAGGATAACCAGACCAGCATCCTTCTTTAGCATATAATTCACTCACTAACAGATTTCCGGCACAACCCGCTGCGTTTTTGCCCAGGATATGAAATATTTGGCGGTGTGTCTTGGTTTCATCAGAGCCGACATCGACCATCTCTACATCCTCGGGAGTGATCCTGAACGGATCATATTCATGATCGCATTTTCCTCCGGCAATAGCGATTTCCGTATTGTTTGTATTGGAACTGATTCGCACGGAGTGACCGATCGGAACGTATATTGAATCGGCTTTTCCTGACCAGATATCTTTTCGTTTGCCCACATCAGCAAAAGATCGTTCATCGACCCAAATATCACAATTCCCTTGCAATACAACACAGACAGACTCGAATGCTTTGAGCGCAGATTCAAATGTTTCACCCTTGTCGAGTTTGACAATATTAAAATAGGTCAAATCGAGGATATCATTCTTTTCGGTGACGATGGGCGTGTTTTTGTTATCAAACGCTCTGATTAAATCAGTCATTTACCTCTCTCCTTTGGCCTTATCATTTACTGAGAATTCAAAAAAGTTTGTGGAATCCAGGTCGCCAGCCATGGAAAAACGAGCACAAGAATCATGCTCAAAACAAGAGCTGCGACAAATGGCCAGCAATATTTCAGGGTTTGATCATAAGACGTTCCGGCGATACTGGTTGCCACAAACAAGCCCACGGCAACCGGAGGCGTTGTGGCACCAATCTGCGTTGCCATGACCATGATCATACCAAAAAAGTAGGGATCGAACCCAAATTGATTGCTGATTTGCACGATAACCGGAATCATAATGACCAATATGGCCAATGATTCGACAAACATGGTCAGAATCATCATGATGGCGACCAAAAAAAGCAAAACAATGATCGGAGTTTGTGAAACAGACATAATCATGGACATGACACTTTGATCAAAATCAAGAAAAGCCAAAAGCCAGCTAAACGCGCCGGCAACAGAAATAATGCCCACAACCATAGTGGTGGTCATGGCAGCTTTGAGTAAAAGAGCTGGTAAATCTTTGATGGTCACAGCCCGGTAAACAAAAAATGCGACTAGAAAAGAATAAATGCACGCTACAACACCGGCTTCGGTGGCTGTAAAAATCCCCCCCAGGATACCTCCCAGCACAATAACCGGGGCGAGGATGGCCACCCAAACCTGGGGTATGGCTTTGATAATCTTCCTCAAACTGAATTTGCCCATCGTATGACGCAACTCTGGGAAATCGGTGCGATAGGAATGCAAATAGATCGTCAACATGAGACTTGCGACAATGACAATTCCTGGCAAGATCCCTGCCAAAAAAAGTCCCCCTATAGAGACGCCGGCCATGGCACCATAAACGATCATGACCATACTGGGGGGGATGATCGAACCGATAATCCCGGCAGTGGCCAGGAGAGAAGCAGAAAATCCCCCTTTATAGCCTTTTTCATACATCGAAGGAAGCAAAATTGATCCTATGGCAGATGTCGATGCCGTGGCAGAACCGGAAACGTTGGCAAACACCATACTCGCGATCACCGATGCCTGTCCCAACCCACCGCGCATATGCCCTACAACAGTCTCGGCAAATTGCACCAATTTTTTGCTTATGCCCCCTCTGGCCATCAACTCCCCTGCAAGGATAAAATAAGGCATGGCCAAAAGACTAAATGAATCGAGCATGGCAAACATTTTCTGTGGAAACAGAGCGGGGACCAGTTCAGGAGTTAAAATGATGCCCACCAGAGCAACCACACCGATAGCAAGCAAAACAGGAGCACCGGCAAAAATAAGCAATAGCAACGCAATAAAGAGTCCGACAAGCATGATTATTCTCCGGTGGTAAAGGTGATTCGACCGATAATTTGCCGTGTGGCAACGATCATCCAATAGATTCCACCGGCCACAAGACCGACATAGACATAGCTCATGGGAATCCCCAGGCCGGCACTTTCTTGCCGTGCAGCGACTTGCATGATACGCAGAGCATAGAAAACAATAGCGCCTCCCAAAAACAGCCACATCAGATCAAAAATCCATTCCAGATAAAACTTGATCTTTGCGGGAAAACGATCAAACAGCACACGCATACCGATATGGGAGCCTTTTCGGTATGCGACCGGAATAGTGAAAAAGATTAACCAGATATGGACATATTTTTGAAACTCTTCACTCCAGCTCAAAGACTGGTTTAAAATAAAGCGGTTAAAGACCTGCAGTCCACCGACAACGACCATTGCAATGAAAAGAAGGGCAATCCAGTATTCTATCGTCCGGTCGAGCCACCGCAAGGGTTTCATAGCCCCTCACTTTCATCAAACACTGCAGCAGCTCTGATTTTTTCGAGCAGGTCCTTTGCATTTCGTTCAGAGGCGAGCTGATTTTGTACTTGCACGGCGTTTTCGAGAAAGGCCGTTCGATCGATCTTATGGATGATCATCCCCTGTTCTTTGAGAAAATCAATGGCCTCACGTTCCCGCAAGGGGGCCAACGCACGCTGTACGTCTCGGGCCATGGTCGCGGCTTGTTGCAAGATCTGTTGTTCCTGGGGGGAGAATTGTTCCCATTGCTTGAGTGAAAATACAAACGCAACCGGACCAAAGAGATGGCGGGTTAGGGCCATGTATTTGCCGACTTCATAAAACTTGTTTGCCTTTATCACAGTGGCATTGTGTTCAAACCCGTCCAGCACTCCGGTCTGCATACTCGTATAAACCTCTCCAAATGCCATGGGTGTGGCATTCACTCCCATGGCGTTCAGGGCAGCGATATTAAAAGGAGTCTGAATGGTGCGAATTTTGAGTCCCGCGAGATCAGATGCCCGAGATATTTCTTTATCTGCCGTGACGACATTACGATACCCCCAACTATCACACCAGGCAAGAACCTTAAAGCCTTGTTGCTCCAGTTCGTTTGCCAGAATAGTACCGACCTCGCCATCGAGAACACGATGGACATGATCGAAATCTTGCCAGAGAAAAGAGAGATCCAGAACGCCGATTCTTTCTGAAAAATTGTTAAGGATGGCCGTACCGCTGATAATACAATCCGCTCCTGCTCCCAGCTGAATCGCCTCATAGACTTCACGTTCCTGCCCGAGGGCGTTAGAGGCATAAATCTTGACCTCGAGATTGTCAGAGTGATCCTCAACCCATTTTTGAAAAATCCAGGCTGTCATATGAAGTTCGGAATCAAAATCTGCCTGGTGCGAATGCGAAAGTTTTATAACTCTTTTCTTGGTTACAGTTTCAGAAGATGATTGGCATCCCCAAAAAACAAGCGTAAAACCCATCAACACAAATATACATAGTCGTTTCAAAGATGACCTCCTAATTGACTTGTGGGGGAACGCTCCAGTTATTCAGATCAGAGGAGCGGGCCAGAGCCAGTTTGTTGTTGCCGCGGCCAAGATGAGACTCGTCTTCAGTCCGGCCCGCATAGAGCAGATAAAAATACCCATCCCTTGTCCGCCAATCGGCAAGAAAAGCGGCATTTGCAGTTTCGTTGGTATTAAAGGATTCTGTGGGAATCCGGAATTCTTTAAAATCATTCCAGGTCAACCAGTCATTGGGATCATCGCCATTCCCCACCATGGTCGCAAGTCTCGGCACATGATGCTCATATCCCCGTGCCGTCGCAAGCAAATGCCATTTGTCATCGAAATACAGGAACTCGCTGTTTTCAAACCAGTCTCCATTCGGGACACCCACTTTTTGCCAGCGATCAGAATCCAAACTATCTGCCCAGGCAATGACAGGTGTTTGTCGTTCTTTGTAAACCAGGATATATGTTTTTCCGTCATATGCAATCGCTGCATCGATGGCACGAATCCCTTTTGTCAGATTACTTGCAAGCGGAAGATCGTGTTTCCAGGTCTCCAGATCTTTTGAGGTGGCATAAAACAACTGGTTGGGTTGGCCCTCTTTATCTCCCCAGGAGTTATATGTAAGGATATAGGTATCCTTTATTTTTTGGATATCCGGTGAGGCCATACCTATCCACCCCCCCTCTTTTCCTCTCCAATTCAGAATGGGTTCGGAAAATGTCTTGAAATCTTTGGTTTTTACCCCGACGACATGGCACCGCTCGCGGCCCTCGTCAAAATAAAATGCTGAAAAAAAGAGATAAAATGTCTTGTTCGGTTCATGATAAATCATGCAGGCGTCCTTGGTAGACCATCCCGCATGGCTGTAAACCGGATTTTGCAGGGACTGCCAATCAATAAACTCGGAACGCTCGTCATTTCCGCATGAGGTGAAAACCAGGAAAAGACAACACCACAACCACTGGTAATTCATAACCGATCTCTTTCAATATTAGGAGGACTGGCTAACCAAATCGCTGATTTCGATGGTTCGTTCAAGATGGGCGTTCATCGCCTTGCCTGCTGCTTTTGCATCATGCCGGCGTATCGCCTCGACAATAGCGTTATGCTCGTCAAGTGCTTCGATTTGCCGGCCATCGCGACATGTATTCCATTTTCTGGATTGCCGGATGATATCCGGGGTAATCAGGGTTATGAGCGACTGAAGAACTGAATTGTTGCTGCACTCGGCGATTTTCAGGTGGATGGCCAGGTCTTCATCGAGTCCGTCTTGATTGCTGGAAACCTTTTCCCTGAAAGAGTTTTGCAAGGCTTCGATCTCTTTGATCTGCTCATCGGTCGCCCTGGTGGCTGCCAATTCAGCGCCATGAGTTTCCAGCATCATTCGGGTTTCCAGCAGCGCGTGAAAATCCTCTTTTTCCAGATTCAACACATTGGAGATCAAGCCTTCCAAAGACCTCACCCCGAGACTGGCCACAAACGTACCGTTTTGGGGCCGAGTTTCAACAATGCCATAAAACTCTAACTTTTTCAAGGCTTCACGGATATGACTTCTTCCGACACGAAACCGGTTGACCAGATCCCGCTCTGCAGGTAAGCGATCGCCGGGTTTCAAGACCCCCGAGCGAATCAGTTGACGTACTTGACGGATGATGATATCTGATGGCTTTTCAAAAGGAATCTGCTCCAGATGGTTTAATACTTTTTCGGGTTGACTCATGATGTATTCCTTACAATGTAGTCATTGGTCGACCAATGTAAAAAAAATACTACATAAATTCAAGACCTTTCCCGAAGAAAACAAGTTTTTTTGGCATCAGACACTTGATTGAAAGTTTCAAATCCCTGCGTTGCCGATCATTTTTCTCAGAGTTTGTACATCCTTTTGCATCACCTCGATGGTGCGCTGGGTGCGAACCGACAGAGACAGCTCGTCACCGGGCATATCATATTCAAAATGAAGGGAAATGGGACCCTGAACATTGAATCGCTTTACCATATCAAAATAGGTTTTAAAATCCACCATTCCCTCTCCCAGGGGCACACTGCTGTGTTTCCACTCGCCGTTCTGTTTTTCCCAGACAAAATCCTTTATGGCGGTAATTTTCACAAATGGCTTTAACAGCTCGAATCCCAAAGGCCAGGAATAGCCGCCTTCCAACGTGGCATGTCGCACATCATATTGACAGCCGAGATAACGGGGATCGATATCCCTGATCATGACCCAAATATCCCAAACCGGCCCCCCCACACGGGTGCCGGAATGATTCTGATAGGCACCGTGCATGCCATATTTTTCATTCAATTCCGCAAGCTCTTGCATCATCGGACGATAATCGTAAAGGCTTTCTGCAATGCCCTTTTCATGATCATAGCGCAAATATCCCATGCGATAAAATGTTATACCCAGATCACTGGCTGTCCGTAAAATCGGTTCCACCGTCTTGTCAGCAGGATCGGTGATTCTGGTGGTCATCATGTTGACCTGCAAACCCGCTTTTTCCACAGCCTTGACCGCCCTGGGCAAATCTCTTTCAACATTTTCAGGCAGGACGTGACCACCGGGTCGCACTGTCAGATCTATGCCATCAAACCCGATCTCGGCCGCTGCTTCGGCCATGGATTCATAATCCAGAAATTGCAGGTGTTTGGAAAAGATACAAATGGGTGAATGGCCGGCAGCTGCCTGCGCCGGTTCTATATCAAATCCTGCCATGGTAAATCCCAGTCCGGCAGCGGCTGTGGATTTTAAAAAATTCCTGCGTGTGGTTTTCAACATAAGCTTTCTTTCTTCCTCCAGTAATGGATTGGATTTCATCAACGCGACACGAAACCGTCCCGCCTGTTGACGCGAATAAAGTTCGAAAAATGGATCAGTAGGGATGTCATCTAGCCATGTTGAAACATATCCACATAATGTTGAGAAGACTTGAATATACATCCACTGGTATCGTAAAAATCCTGTGTCAGATCAAAGACACCGTCCATGGTT
The DNA here is from genome assembly GCA_014728115.1 of Candidatus Zhuqueibacterota bacterium. Taxonomy (GTDB): domain Bacteria; phylum Zhuqueibacterota; class Zhuqueibacteria; order Residuimicrobiales; family Oceaniaggregativiventaceae; genus Oceaniaggregativivens. Next base: position 22,917 of record WJME01000161.1, read on the forward strand.
TTGCGCCAGACAGCATCTGAACAGGGGTGATAACTCACCATCTCTTTCCAATTTTTGTAATTTTGGTGGCCATTGGTCTCTAACAATCCGAGTCCCAACCCGGGAAAGGGGGCCAGTCTCGCAGCGACATTTTTATTCCACTCGACAAGAATGGGATTCACGGTCAGGTCTGCGCAAAAACAAGGCACATTATTGTCATGGGCGACCTGGGCGATTCGCATGGTCATACTCAATGTCTTGGCAATGGCCTTTAAAGCGATCGCACTGTATCCCATCTGTATGCGTTCCAATGCGTCTTTATCCGTATGAGCGCTTTCATCCGCTGCAATACGAACGCCCAAATCCCCTACCATAATCTCTTTTTCTTCAGGAAACGGTTCTTCTATCACCTGAATTTGCTCAAAAGCACCGATTTTCCTGGCATGATCGAGGAGCTTTTCCAGGGTCTCTTTTTCTTCATATCGACCGTTGGCATCGAAATAATAAGGCAGTTTGCCATCCTCGGTATGCGGCGTTTCCATGTGACCAATGGCGTCGTGAATCGCCGAGAGCCGGGCTTTGTCTTTTTCCAGCATCTCTTCCTGTGTTCCTGGCTGGCCGATCTTGATTTTCATAAAAAAGTATCCCTGATCTGCAGCCTCTTTGATTTCAGAGATAGGAATTGCATAAGCCATCAGGGGGATACTGGCCACCTTATCGTGTTTGTAGGATAAAGCGGGTTTATAGGCATCCGGAATCATGGTATCAAAGTCAGTGATACCATTCTCTTTGGCATAAAGAAGCCAGGCTGCGTTATCGAATCCGACAAGAGCATTGAGCGCAAAGGTCATACGCAGATGCGGGTTGGCGGTAATTTTCTTGCCATACTCATAGACCTGGGGCAATACAGCATCAAGCAGATCAAGAGGAGTATTGAAAGACATGCCTTCAGCCAGCTGCATGGCATGTTCGGTCATGGCATACATGAGGGCATTGCCCCCTGCTGCAGAATGATCGGCAAACACCTTGGCATCAGACCACAAAACATTGTGGGTACAGAGACCGATTTCACGGGCTCCGCCCTCGCTTTCCATGAGCGAAGCGGTCTGCCAGATTTCCGTCATATAGCCGCCTTTAAAACCGAAAGGCCGGATCAATGGTTCGCGTTCGAAATTAGAATCGACCTTTTTTATTTTTATTGCCATCGCTGCATTCTCCTTTGGTTTTGATTGTTGTTCGGACTGGCACATGACCTGTGAGAGTCCGGCCAGGCCTGCACCGGCCACAGCACCAGACGTTTTTAGAAATGAACGCCTTGAAAAGGTCTTGTTCATGGATATACTCCTCGATTTGCTTTTGCTCATCAACTCGTCTTCCAGTCAGGGTCGTTCCAGACCTTGACGAGTTCGGCTTTTAATTTTTTTCGAATATTCTGAACCCCCGGATCATCGACGACGTTTCGGGTTTCTGTGTGCTGGTCATTCATGTGATACAATTCTGGTTTTCTTGATTCGTTCAAAATCATTTTCCATTCCCGGTTACGAATCATAAGCGTAGCCTGCTCATCTTTCCAGGTAATCCTTTCTACCCGTGTATGAAAAGGAACGTCACTTTCGGGATGCAGTCGGGGTTCGGGATCGGACCAATATCCATCAGGAAGATCGCTGTATTTTGCGGAAGCAAAAACCATTCGTTCTGGGTCTTCTTCAGAATGGACAAAAGGAACCATGGAACGTCCAGGAAGGGTTTCATCGGCTTTGCCACCGGTCATTTCGACCAGAGTGGGATAGAGATCGATGCTCTGACAACACGTATTCACAACCTCTCCAGCGGGTAACCGTCCCGGAGCATACATGATAAACGGGATATGCAACAGATGATCATAAAGAAACATCCCTTTGCGCACCATATGATGGTGCCCCATAAAATCTCCATGATCCGAGGTAAAGACAACAATCGTATTCTGCAACATTCCCTTTTGCTCAAGTGCATCCAAAATTCTGCCGACCTGCTTGTCCACACCGTACTCGATAGCGGCATAGTAATATCGCAGGGTTTCTGTCAAATCAGACTCTTTGATTTGGTCATAGTGCAAGGCCTTTTGCTGCTCTGCCAGTCGATCGGAAAGTTGAGCCGGGTCGATATAATCCGGGATTTTCATATCCCTGCTGCAGTACTGACTGGTGTATTCAGAAGGAGCCATATAAGGGGGGTGAGGATCGAAATAAGACACGTGAAGAAAAAAGGGTTCACCTTGTTTTGCCTGATTGATAAACTCGATGCTGTCATCAGTATTGATTCCGGGATAACAAGACTCTTCCGGCAACAGCGTATCACTATGCCAGTGAGGCGGAACATATTTACTATAAGCCCGAAATGGCTCGCGTCCCCTATCTTTCCAGGTATCCAGTTCCTCGAGACAATCTTTGACATACGTGTGATTTTTCCCTACCCATCCGAGGCGATACCCTTTTGCCCGAAAGTACCCGAGCATGGAATCTTTGAGATCAGAGATAAATTCGCCGGATCTGTTGGTCAATTTGCCATGCTGATGGGGATATAAACCGGTAAAGAAACTGACCCGGGAAGGGGCACAGACAGGGCTGTTGCTGAAAAAATTACGAAATCGAATTCCCTGTTCTGCCATTCGATCGAGATGGGGAGTTCGTGCCATGCGATCTCCGGCACATCCCATGGCATCGCCACGCATCTGGTCACAGATAATGAACACGATATTAGGAAGTCCATCCATGGATTGTGAAGACAAGGCTGCAGGCATCGCAGACAATGCAGCTATAGCGCCACCCGATTTTTTGATAAATTGACGTCTGGAAATGGATGCATCCATCTGCATAACAATCTCTCCAAAAAAAGTAAAGGTATATCATAAAGTTGTACACTAAATATAGCAGACCAGAGGTCAAATGCAAGTTTAACCCTTTTTGATATACCCCTAATTTAGATTCTATAGTGACCAGGGTTTACGATATTCATAGTCCAGCAAGTCATTCGCAGAAGCAATGTTGGTAATTTTTTCATTGACAGGATCCCACTGAATACGTTGCCCGACCTCCAGTGCAATATTGGCCAGATGGGCGAAACTGGTCGAGCGGTGTCCTTCTTCCAGGCTACACCATACTTTGCCACGGGATTTTACACAATCGAGAAAGTTACGGATCATATTAGCAGAGGAATCCTCATCCTCTAAGGAAAACTCGCTTGCCTCGATGAGCTCACCGCGATCCTGGAATTGACCCGCACCGGTGGGGAAAAATCGATATTCATCCTGTTTGACGATCAGGTTTCCTTTGGAACCGCGCAGCTCGATTTCACCATTGGAGATCATTGCCCCTCCATTGGCTTCATACACGCCAAAATTGACAATCACACCTGAAGCAAATTCAAAAGTCACTTGCATCGTATCAGGGATGGTGCGATCGTCATTGAGAACATATTGGCCACCCTGGGCATTGATCGCGACAGGGGCGGTCTCTCCCAGCATCCAGCGAATGGCATCCATATAGTGCACGCCCCAATTTCCCATCTGCGTGGAATAATCCTTCCACCAACGGAACGAATATGGTGCGATATTGATCTGAAAAGGCCGATAGGCACGGGGTCCCAGCCACATATCCCAGTCAAATCCAGGAGGAGGATCCTCGCTTTGACGACGCCCGATTCCATCGGGATACATGTTGCTGATTCGATAAGCATGCGCGATACTCACTTTACCGATCCTGCCGTTTTGCACTTCTTTGGCCAGTTGCTGATAGATCTGTGAACCGCGGCGATTGAGACCGACTTGTACGATGCGATCGGTTTTTGCTGCGGCCTCGACCATTTTCCGGCCTTCACGCAGGGCAATGGTCAATGGTTTTTCCACATAAATATCCTTGCCTGCATCGAGCGCCTGAATGGTTTGGATGGCATGCCAGTGATCTGGTGTAGCGATACAGACGGCATCGATATCTTTACGTTCGAGCACTTTGCGGTAATCTGAATAGCGATCGACTTTGCCCAACTGTTCCTGCATTTTCGGTACACGTCTTTCACCGATTTGGTTGATAATCCGCGGACTCACTGCGGAAAAATCGCGGTTAAGATAGGGCTCATACACGTCACATAACGCCACTGCCTCTACATCTTTATTGGCAATAAAACGATCCAGGAGCTGTGATCCCCGGTTTCCGATTCCGATAAACCCCATACGAATTTTTTCATTTGCACCTAAAACGGGTTTCACTGTAGGTGCGCCTGAGGCATGCCAGCCAAGGGTGGCCCCTGTGGCTATAGTTGCTGTTTTTTTTAAAAAATCTCTTCTTAAAGTATGTTCAGTCATATTCAACACCTTTTAATTTAGTTAAAAAGGGCGCCGCCGCACCCACTCTTTTCAGAGTTGATGCGACGGCATTTGTCAATCAGAAAGAACCGGAGAGAGAGAAGCGATTGACATTACCCAAATAGGACCCCATATCTGTATATGAATAATCGATCGTAAAATCCACACCGCCCAAGTCATATCTCAAACCAAACCCGGCGGCAAGACCTTCTTCGTCATAATTGACCTTGTAACCGGCGCGTAAAGCCAGCATCCCGCGGAACATGTATTCGGCTCCCAGGTGCAAGCGTTCGCTATAGTCACGAGGGTGAATGGCGTCTGCAGCCAGGGTCAATTGATGCATTTCACTGGCATCGAACACAGAAAGCACATCCATTGCCAGACCGATAGCAAACGTCAGGGGCATTTGAAAGCTCTCGGTTTCATATTCGATATCCTGGGAAAAATTTCGAATACTCATCGACAACCGCAGGTCCTTATAACCGGTATAATAGAGGGTTCCGATATCGAATGCCAGGGCAGAAAGCTCATTGTCGACGGTCTGGGTCTCGGTGGAATTGGGTTTACGAATGGTGTTGGAACCCAGACTTTCACTGGCGTATTTGACCTGGCCGCCGATGGAAAGTTTGTCGGTGAATTGTTTGGCATAACCGAGTCCCAGGGCCACCCCTCCGGGGGTATAGGTGCCATCCTGAAGATATCCCGCTTCGTTATCAGAGATAATCGTTCTTGGGATATCACCATAATTGACAGTCACCACACTCACACCGAAATGCCCGATTCTGGGGACCGGCAACACAGCAGCCAGGCCGATCTGATTGATATCAGCGATCCAGTTGGTTTGGCTGATAGAGAACGCACCTTTGTTTGCATGGGTGATCCCGGCCGGATTCCAGAACAACGAATTGGCATCATTGGTCACGGCAACAAAGGCACCCCCCATACCGGCGGCACGGGCTCCGACGTCGACCTTGAGAAACTGAAATCCGGTCTGAGCCAGTTTTTTCATTTCCTCGGCCGAGGTGATCGAGACGAGTCCGAGGATGAGTAAACAGACGATGAAAATATGAATAAATTTATGTCTCATTTTATTTGTCCTCCAAACAAGAATGATTGATTGTTCCGATAGTCGATTTCAGAGACATGATTATCTCACCACGGAAAATTTGCCGGTCACGGTTCCCATGTCGTTGCCATTGTTGTCCTGGCCTTCGACATGAAAGATGTACAAGCCGCTACGGATTATCTGGTTGCTATCGGTTACCAGGTTCCAGGATTCATCACCCGTCCCGGAGCTATGTTCAATCGTTTTGATCAAATCACCCGACAGGGTAAAGATTCTGATCGTCCCTTTTGGAGGCAAATTGACAAACAGAATTTTGTCACGCTCACCGGGAAAGAGATTGATCGAATTGATATTATATGGGTTGGGAACCACTGTTACATTATCGACCACGCTTTCAGCTTTGCGCACCGGGTGAGCAGGCTCTAAAGTGCGGTTTGTAAACATGCTGCTTTCCAGGGATTCACCGGGATGCAAGCCCCAGGTATTCTGAGTGCCATCATCAAATGCAGTCACATAGTAATAGTAAGCAAAACCTCGCCGAACATTGGTATCCACATATTCGTGTACAACCGGGTTGCCTGAAGAGCCACCACATTCATAAATCATGGTAAAGAGTGAATCATCCTGACCTTCCGAGCGATAAATGCGATAGCCAGAGAAATCATTGACGCCGGTATGGGGGTCAGCCATATTGGAAACATCGCTCCATGTGAGCGCAACCTGACCGGGACCCGACTCTACGGTCAGATCCGGTGAAGGAGGTGCTTCAGGAATTTGATAGTCATGTTCCATCGCCCATTTAGCCAAATTCACTTCCCAGAACAGGGAATCGGCACCTGTACCGGCGATCTGGTTTTTCTCTTCTTCGCTGATGGCACCGCTTTTCCACTGTGCACCTACGGATTGACACAGAGATTGGGAAATGCCACCAACAGCTTCAACCAGCACAATATGAATCGAATCGCCATAATCGAGGGTATAGGGACCAAATGACATGGCCACATGTTTGGAAGCCAGGGTCGTGGGATCATAGTCCATAGACTTGCGTTGAATTTTGCCTTCACTGATATATCTGTACATGTCCTGATCGGTCGAGCCGCCGGAATGACTGGGAGAACCCACATAGCTTTCCCATCGCACCGAGGCAGGCATCTCTGTCCAGTTTGAATTGTCTTCGGCTGACTTGTCCACGTGCAAAACACCGAATCCAATATATTGAGGGGCCATCAAATAGCCGTCCGATTGTCTCGGATCATATTGTTCCCCACCTTGCTGTAAAGATTTACCATCGAACATATAGAGGCACTTGACCGAATCACCTGCTTCAGAGCCGTAATACTCGGCCCAGTCATCACGTGTAATCGAGTGCACCGGGTAATAATCTTCACCTGCACGGCCCGGTCTGAATTCACCCTGAATGACAAAATAGACACCTTCCAGGGTTTGTTCGCGATCGACGCCGTCCACGAGATCCATTTGACCGGTATTGACGAGCGTATAATCCAGAATGATATAATCATAATGATTTTTTTGTGAGGCAGCATAACTACGACGGGTAATCGTGACCCCTGTGCCTGTATTCCATTTGCTTTCGATCATCTCTTCACAAGGCAGATCAGGATCCACAAAATCATAAGCGGATTCCTCCCATTTTTCACCGACCTCTTCACCATCAACCACGACAGTGGGAGCAGGATACCGTCGATAGCGTTTGATATGCAGAGGCATATTGTATTCATTTTCATCACTGATATAGGTTCCACCTTCTGCGACATAATGCGAAAAATAATTACCATCCTTGTCCGTGAAATTTTTCACAGCCACCCAGTGACCGATATCCACGGCATTTTCCTGATAGCCCCACCCGGCAGGCCAGATGGCATCACTTCCGACACCGGAATCTTCCATACGTTCCCAGAAACGGCCGATACGATGGTATTTAGTGTCTCTGGCGATAGTTAACAAGGGTATACAAAGCAATATCAAAAGTATCGCAGTCTTGATTCGTTGAGCCATTTTAAATCTCCTAGGTTAAACGACCGGTGCATTCCAGTCGAAACAGTTTTCACAAACGCTTGTCTGATCTCAGAAACCAAAGCGTAACCCAAATGTGATCGTTCTGGGCTCATTAGTAAAGAGCAACTGTTCCATTCTCGGCATATCGAGGTAGGGTTTTTCTTCGGTATCCCATTCACCCACCCGATCTCCTTCTTTGAGAGAACCGAGATAAGCATCCCAACGGGAATTGGGGATGTTTTCATTATTGGGTGCATAAAGGATAAATTTGTTGTTTAACAAATTACGAACCTCGACAAATGCACGAAGCCAGGTCGTTTTGCCTATGTAAAATCCTTTACCGATTTGCAGATCAGTGTTGCGAAAATCGACCCACTGCATATTGTTCTCTACACCTTCACGCTGTTCGGGATTGTAGGTAAAATGATGACCGGCTTCCCAGCGGAAAAGAATATTGGCATTAAAAAACGCTAGAGGATAAACTCCGGCGATTTGGGGACCGAATTGACGATCAGGCGTCGTAAAATTCAGGCTGGCCCGAAATTTTGGCCGTGCAACAGGCTGTTTCTGGGCCGGATCATAAATTCTGGGCGCAACGGTCGGATCTTCATATATTCGGTTAGGACCGATGCGGCCTGATGAAAGCACCATATAATCATAATTGAGAAAACCTGTTAAAAAGCGTCCGGCGCGTTTTTCAACGCTGATCTCAAATCCCCGAATATCACGGTATCCGTTGTTATCCGGTTGATCGTAACGGATTGACCCGGTGCCATTGCGATAATTAATCCAAATCAATTCATTGGTGATATCCTTATAGTAACCGGCAACACGCAGACTGAACTGATCCATAATATTCTGTTCAAAGCCCAATTCATATGCAACGGTTTTCTCGAGATCCAGATTCGGATTACCATACTCTTCCAATCGACCCTCATAAGGCCTAGCATACCAATGTTCACGGAACAACCAATCATAGGAAGCACGTTGGTAAAAATGGCCATAATTGAAAAACAATTTGGAATTATTACTGATCGGGTGAGAAACTCCGATACGAGGACTGAAAGCAAGCTTGGCATTCACAGCTGATTTGGGAGCATATTGAAAACTATCCACTTGTGTGGCATAATTATTAATTTCTGTATAGTATACCATGCCCCGATCAAACCAGGGAGAAAAAGGATCAGAGGGGTTGAACCATTCATCTCCAGCTTTGGAATAATCCATACGAATCCCTACATTGGCAATCATGCCCTGAAATTCCAATTTGTCCTGCAAATAGGCACTCGCAAGGACAGGTGTTTCATCATACCAAAAGCTATGGATCTGACCTTTTTCTGCGCGGTTCTGTCCGAATCGCTGATGAATATCATCCCGATTGATCTCGATACCAGCCTTGACCTGATTGTATTTATTCACCTGACTGACAAGGCTCGCACGCACGTTCCAGCTCTTCATCCAGGATCGGTCACGACGGGTACCGTGTCCCGCCACATAATAACCGAGCTGATCTTTGACTCTGAATCCGCCAAACCAACCATAAGGACGTTCATCGAATCCGACTCCGCCGATATTGACGACTGCGGTGGTGTCGCGTAAACGGTCATGATAAGCATAATAACTGTTTACAACTCGCTGTACATTGACTTCCATATAGGTGGACGGACTGAACACTTTGGTCACTCTGGCAGCAAACCGACGGCGAATATGATCGACCAAGGTATGACCGGCCACATTAAAGGCCTGGTTATTCAATGTGTACCGCTTGGCCGGATTCTCGATCATCCAGTATGAACCCGGTTTGATATCGTTGAATGCACTGGAGATGGTTGACATTTCTCCATATTGACCGTTGACCATAATTTTCAGATCAGAGGCGGGATTGTACATTAATTTCAAATTGGTGCTGTGATCGCTGTGGATTTCCCGGGGGGAAGGATAGGGATAATCGATACGATCGTTAATATGTGACAACATGAATCCGGCGTTTTTCAAAAATGGAATCGGACCGGTCAGCGTTGCATCGACATTGATGTCAGGATCATTGGCATAGGGTTGAGGGCGATGCTCATAAGCAAATTGTTGCATCGCCAGATCAGGACGATTATAGTACGGGTGTTCCGGATCCAGATTGGAAGCGTATTGATTCCAGCCGCCCCAATACTCCTCACCTTCCCATGAAAAGCCATCCATAGCATAGGGTCCGAGATAGGGATAAAGAATGGAACGAGGATTGGTAAAATCATAATAGTCCTCACCCCAGTGCTTGCGATGAGACGGTGTATATTTGATAAACGCACTCCCATTCAAACTCGGTGCACTTGATCCGCCCGTGGGAGTCTTTGTTACGACATTGATCACACCGGATCGAATATCGCCATATTCGGCGTTGAATCCGCCGGCCAAAACCTGAATCTCTTGCACAGAAGTCAGGCTGATTTTATTACCCTGCACCCCGTCCCGGCGGCGGTCAGAGGTCGACATGCCGTCGACACGCCACTCGGTTTCACTTACCATGCCGCCGCGAATACTGATGCCTTCAAATCCCATACCATCGCCCTTTTCCGATGGCACAAAACTTCCACCCCAATCGATACCGGCTTGTAACAAGACGGCATCCTGGAGGTTTCTCACAGAAGGAGTATTGACGACGACCTCTTCACTGATACTGAATTCGCTGTGCGCCACATCCTGCTTGACCACTTCTCGCTCGGCAACGACTGTGACTTCTTCTCCCTCGATCACAGAAGCACTCAGCGCAAAATCCACCCGAATGGTACGGTCAATCTGAACCACAACATCGGTTTTGCGCATTCTTTCGTAACCGATATAAGAGGCAACCAGACTATAACGTCCAGGGGGTACATTAATAATAAAATAATCTCCCTCAATATCGGTGGCACCTCCCATGGTGGTTCCTTCGATGACAACATTCACGCCCGGCAGAGGTTCGCCGGTTTCCTCATCAACGATTTTACCCGCAACCTTACCTGTGGTGGCAGCAAAGATAATAGACGGAAAAAGTATTCCGAGTATCAAGATGACCATAATTTTCAATTTGTGATCCATCTCCTCTTCTCCTAATGTTAAAACCGATAGTTAGATCCCCCTTTTGGAATTATGCTGGAAAAACGCCTCCTTTCTCTGAATGGTTTGCATTAATAAAGTGTCATTTGTTTAGAAACGTCCAGTCAAACTGAACTGTTGTGCTTGCCATATTCGAGCCAGAGAGTTCAACTGTTCCAGGGTCTTGTCGAGATGATCGCGCATCGCCTGAGCAGCCATCTCTTCATTCCTGGTTATCAATGCATCTAATATTGTTTTGTGTTCCTGAAGGGCTTTATAAAAGCGTCCATCACGACACGTACTATGTTTCTTTGAAAAACGAAGGACATCAGGAGTAATGTATGAAATCAACGAATGAAGGGAAGAATTTCCGCACAGCTCGGAAATTCGAAGATGAAATAAAAGATCCTCTTCCAAGCCCGATTCACCGGCTTGAACACATGATTCGAACTCGTTGTGGGTGGCTATCAGATGCTTAAAATCATCCTGAGAAGCCCTGCGTGTTGTCAGCCGGGTGGCAAAGACCTCTAGAAAACAACGGGTTTCAAATAGTGCCAAAAAATCATCTTTTTCGAGCTCGATAATATTGCTGACCAGTCCTTGCAGAGTTTTTATACCAAGTGAAGCAATACGGGTACCGCTCTGAGGGATTGTTTCCACAATACCGAAAAATTCGAGACGCTGAATAGCTTCCCTCACTTGTCCCCGCCCTACCCCGAACCGCTCACACAGCTTTCGCTCGGAAGGCAATACATCTCCTGGCTTGAGCACCCCATCCATGATGAGAATCTTGAGCTGATTGATGATCAGATCTCTCGGTTTGACCATATCAATTCCGTGCAGCTGATTGAGGAATTTTTTACGATTGGGCATACTTGGGGAAATTTTTCGAAACTAGTTAATGGTATATGGTTACTGGTTAACCAGTCTGTTAATATAATACAATACCAGTACCTGAAAGTCAAGAAAAAAAGCTCATCCAGGATAAAAATATTACGTTATAAATATGAAGATAATTCATTTAATAACAAAAACAAATCCCGAAAAAAAATAGTGACATCATTAAGGTTAGTCTTGGTTACATTGTTTAAAATAATAAAGGGGGATTACGGTCTGTTTTGCGGGGTGTCCCTTTGCAAATAAAAAATTTTGGTGCTATATTGGGGTAGGAAAGCGTTATGGGAGTATGATTAGTAAAGATACACAGCGGTGATTTTAAACTCATCACCGCTGTTCATACGTTCCAAAAATCAATAATTGACCTCGACAGCAATTTCGAATGCATGGCTATCGCGGCCTCCCGGCCGGGTCGTGTTGAGGATATCATAGTCGAGCAAAACTTTGCTGTTGCCCAAAAAATAGTGAGACACTCCCACGATGGTTCGTTCATTATGCCAGCTTCCCGGCCGGGTGTCCTGCTCCATATAATCATATCGGCCGACGAAATTCCACGAGGTAAAAGGAATCCTGATTTCACTGAAAAATGAATACCCACTATTGTGCAGAGCCTCTCCCATGTCATCGACATAGGATCCGCTGGAATTGCCCTCGGAGGTAAAACCCATTGCCGTAAAGGTCAGGACAGACGTTTCATAAGACAGATATCCGCCGGACAAAACAAAATCGGGTTCAAATTCAACATTTCCCTTTCCGTATATTCCGGTATAACTCAACTGTAATCCGGTCAGTTGGCTGGGAAAAGGTCGAATACTCAGACGCCCCTCAAAAGATTTATTTCTGTTTTTTTCTATCGCATGATATCCACCACCATTATACACCCCCACAGAAATACTGCCATATCGACCGGGAGAATTTTTGCTTACTCTATCCTGAAAAGCCTGATCGATCTTTCCCCCCAGCAAGGCAACACAGGTCACTCCATAATCAGCAGAATTGAGAAAGCCGTTTCTCTCCAAAAACATGGTGCCCTGAACCCGATACCCATTGATCTGCTGCTGAAAATCCAGCCAGGGCCGGTGCACGAGTCCGAATTCAAAATAGGGATCTGTGAACCAGCCTATATCATCGAATTTATAGCGCAAATAACAATACTTTAAGCGCATTTCGATATCTCCTTCGCCATCACCTTCCTGATCTACAGAGATATCGGGCGTAATCCGGCCCGAGAGGTGTTTATTGAACTCTTTTTTAACAGTGATGTATCCCCGTTTTAAAAGAAATTCATTATAAGCTTTAACACCTACCTCGCCTTTTTCATATCCCAGAAACCATTGACCGGAAAGTGAAATCGAAGGATCAGTAAATAATTGAGAATCGTCGCTTTGAGAAAAGCCACAAATCCATAATACGCACACGATTCCAAGGGACGCGATGCATCTTTTGACACGGTCTGCCATTTTACCCTCATAACTTGATATCTACAAACACGCTGGTGCCACCCAAATCCTCGTGCCTGCTTGTGATTGCGATGATGATCGAAATTAATTTTTAATATATCCATTTGACCTTCAAAATCAAAACATTTCATTCTCGTAAAAAGCATTGAGAATAAAACAATTTATTTGTATCTTGACTGCGGACGGAAAAAAATGGAAATCGAGTATGAGTTTTGCACAACACAATTACGCCTCTTCTCGCCCTTTATCTCGCACAACACCGGATCGCTTGATCAAACAGATACAACAACTGAGCGATACCCCATATCTTGAAGAATTTTTTGATAAACTCCCCACCGTTGTATTGATTCTCAATCGCGAACGCCAGATCGTTTTTGCCAACCAGTCATTGCTCGATTTTGTACAAAAAGACAGACGGGACTCTGTGTGCGGTTTCCGACCCGGTGAACTTTTTGAATGTATCCATTCTGATGAACATGAACTCGGCTGCGGCATGACCGAATTCTGTCAGGAATGTGGTGCTGCCCGGGCAATCGGATCCAGCCAGCAGGGACGAAGCGAGATCAAAGAATGCCGCATTTCACAAAAAGACAATACAGTGCTCGAGCTGCGGGTTTGGGCCACGCCTTTTCAACTTAAAGATGAGCACTATACCCTGTTCTCGATGTCTGATATCAGTCACGAAAAACGACGCAGGGCACTTGAAAGAATCTTTTTTCACGATATTCTGAATACGGCAGGAGGCTTGAAAAGCTTTTCCGCGCTTTTACTGAACGCCGATAACGACGAACTGGAAGAATATAGCCAGATTATCTCGGAACTCTCGGATCGGTTACTGGAAGAGATCAATGAACAGCGGGATCTCCTCGCTGCCGAAAGCGGTGAATTACAACTCGACATACAATCCGTGCAAAGCCGTCATCTTTTGCAGAATCTGGAAAAAACGTTCAAATATGCAGAACAAGGGTGTCGACTCGTGATCGAGTCTGCATGCGACGATACGATATTTGAGACCGACCGGGTTCTGCTCAACCGCGTTCTGGTCAATATGATCAAAAATGCCATCGAAGCGAGTAAATCGGATGACACTGTAACCATCGGCTGCAAGCGCGATAAAGACCATATCATTTTCAAGGTCCACAATTCTTCTCATATCCCCCGGCCACATCAGCTGCAAATCTTTCAAAGATCATTTACCACCAAAGGAACCGGCCGGGGACTCGGAACCTATAGCATGCAACTGCTCTCTAAAAAATATCTCAAAGGCCATGTCACCTTTGAATCCACCCCCGAAAAGGGCACAACGTTTTATGCGGCTTTTCCTGTCTCTTTTTATTCATCATGAGGAACAAGCCTGGCCTGTTAGAATCCCCCTGCCCCCTTAAAAAAAAAGACCGGCCCGGACACAAAAGCTAGGTCTGTGCCGGCCGGTCTGATTCGATTTCAGGGTATATTGTTAAGGTTATTTCGTCAATGTCATTTGCTGGGTCAGAGTATGCCCGTTGGTATCGATGCGATATAGATAGGTTCCTGAAGCGACCCTGACACCCTTTTGATCGAGACCATCCCAGTTCACGTGATGCGTTCCGGCGAGTCGATATTCATCCAAAAGGGTACGAATGAGTTGTCCCTGGATATTGTAAACCTGAATCTGCACCGGACCTTCTTGCCGGATGGTGTATGTGATTTGTGTAGACGGATTAAAGGGATTGGGATAATTTTTCGCGTCCACAGGCTTTTTGTCATCCAGCATGGAAGGGTTTTCGGGACCCAGGGATTCCGGTGTTATCCCCCATTCTTCCAGCAAGGCATCCACTGCATTCCTGATTTCCGTTCGGGTGGCGCCTGACTGGCGTAAAGTGCGGATAGTTTCCCGTAATTCGGTCCGTTGCTCATCCGTAAGATCGAGCTGATGCAGGGGCATCTGAGGGGTTCTGGCTCGGCCCGGTCGCTTGGGTCGTTGTGGTGCCTCGAGCCCCCACGATTCAAAAAGCTCTGCAACCTCGGCATGAATTTCTTTACGGCTTTTTCCCTGTTCGCGCAGTCCGGAGACCAGCTCGTGCAGCTGTTCACGCTGCTCCTCGCTCAGCTGGGCACCTGGCCCTTGCATAAAATGCTCCGGCACCTCCACGCCCCACTCGTTCAGTTGATCCAGAACCGCTTGTTTGATTTCAGGACGGGTGGCTCCCTGTTCCTCGAGCGATTCTATGAGCGCTTTGATCTCTTGTTTCTGAGCTTCATCCAGCATATCTTTCCACATGGGGTTGTGAGGTCTGCCCGGTTTTTCAGGTGGCTCGATCCCCCAGGATTCGAATAACTCGATAACTGCCTGATGGATTTCTTCCCGGCTCTTGCCTTGCTCTTTCATGGATTCCCGCAGCTCGCGCAACGCTTGTTTTTGATCCTCGCTGAGCTGGGGACGTCTGTTTTGATGGGGCTGTTCCGGTGCCTCTATGCCCCATTCACCGAGCATCTGGGTTATTGCAGCATGAATCTCTTCCCGGGTGGCGCCGTCGGCTTTTAACTCCTCGATCAGTGAGCGTACTTGCTGGCGCTGTTCTTCCGAAAGCTGAGCCATCCAACCCGGACGCCCCTTTGGGCCGGCCAAAGGTTCAAAACCCCAATCCCGGAGCAAATCAGCCACTGCGGTTTTGATCTCTTGTCTGCTGGCTCCTGCACTGCGCATGTCCTGAATCAATTCTCTGATCTGTTCTTTTTGTTCAGAACTCAAGCCTTCCGGCAGCCCAGCCTGTCCGGGTCCCTGCTGTTGATGCATTCCCGGTCCCATAGGACGCTGTGGTCGCATTCCCATACCACTGGGCTGAGCCCACACTGAAGAGACGAGCCAGAGTAGGGTTCCGATAATGATCAATCCTGCTTTTGCTTTCATGGTATTCTCCTCGAATTTTTGTCGTTCACATCGTGTTTTCTCAATCCGGCTGCTTTTGCAGCTGAATCATTGGGATCTCGATCGAGTTCTCTTGCTTCTTTCACTGATTAGACCATACAATCATGCAAATATTCCAAAACAGACAAAAAAAAATCCGCCTCGTGACGAGACGGACAAGCTTACTCATGTGGAGGCGGGGGTTTGTGCAGGGGCATGCCACTATCCGGAGGAGGAAGATGCCATGGGGGACCGCCCTCAGGGGAGAACTCTTTTCTGCCTGCACCCGGACGAGGTCTTCCGGGAAGGGGTTTACCCGGAGGACCGAATCGTTCCAGCCGTTCAAAATGGCTCTCCAGAATTTTTTGTTGTTCGGGTGTCAACACCGGCATGATATCCTGATTTAATGAATCAGCCAACGCTTTCATTCCGCGTCTGAATTCCACTCCCCGACGGGCCATCTTTACGCCATATTCCTGCAATATAGAATCAATGACCGTTTTTTGTTCCGGAGAGGGATCCAGGATGCGATGATAAAATCGCATAAAAAGCATGTGCCGGCGATCAGGCCATCTCTCGCGAACCTGTCGCACAACCATGCCATTGACCAAATAGCCCACTATGCTCCCCAGGAGAAAAGCTGCCACGAGTATCAAAAGACTTTTTGTTCTGATGGTCATTGTGCCTCCTCAAAAAAAGTTGGCTCCACTAAATCCTGAACAGTCACTTGTGGTACAGATAAAACAGTATGGATATCCGGGTCCCGAGTGGTCATCACATTGACCACGATCAAAAAAAGCATCGCAAATGCAGACGCAAAGGCCAGTTTGGTAAAATAACTGCGCAGGGTTTGAAAAAAAACCATCTCTCCAGACAACTCTTGTTCAGACTGTATCCTGCGAATAACCCGATCGGCGAAATAGGGACCAAACGAATGATCCTGCTTTAAACCCCGTAGAGACTGCATCGTGTCCCGGGTTTTTTGCAGTTCCTTGTCCTGATCAGGAATTTCAGGATATTGCTGTTTGTTTCGAGTCGAATGTAAAAGGGATTTCATCTGTTTTTTAAGGCTCATGACCGTCACTCCTTGCGGAACGCTCACGAATGAATTTCTGGTCGTTCCAATTCATTTAGCAATTGTTTCAACTTTTCCACTCCCCTGGACAAACGGGATAAAATCGTTCCCTGGGGCAGCTTGAGAATTCGGGCGGTCTCTTTGGTAGAATATCCCTCCACCAGACGCAAAACCACCACACTCTTGTATTTGGCATCCAATGCATTCAAAGCTTTTAAAAGCCATTCCTGGTGATCTTTTTGTTCATGAGAGTTGAGCGGATCCGTGACCTCGTTCATCTCTTCCGTCGTACCCATGTAGCGTTTTTGGTTTCGTTTACGGCGTTTGAGTTCATTCAGGCACAAATTGATCGCAATACGGGTCAGATAGGTCCCGACGCTGGCTTGCCCCCGAAATGTATGCAGATTCTTGTAAAACCGGATAAATGTTTCCTGGCCAATGTCCTGCGCTTCCGGGCACTCACCCACCATGCCGATCACGGTCGAGGCGATCTGCGGCTCGTATCGTTGAATCAGCGATTTAAAGGCGTGCATATCACCGTTTCGCGCCTTTTCCACAAGCTTTTGTTCATCGGCACGCACCAAGAAACATCCCATCATTATCTGTTTTCAATTCCATTCATCAGCCATTGTGATCCTCTTTACCTGTTATGAAAGGAATGCCCGAGGATACACATGCGGACCACCTGTTCTATTCCATTATTAGACCACATAACATAATAAATATTCCAAAGAGATGCATAAAAATCCTTTCACTGTACAACATTTTGATGACATAGATTTGTGTCACTCGGTTGTCAAAAAACAATAACAATTGTCGAAACAAACCGTCATAACTGCAATATTCAACTGGTAATAGCAATGGCATAATTTTTGAAAAAAGAACATTGGTAAATTATCATGAAAACGGAGACAACCATGTTAAAACATCACCTGATTTGCAGCTTGCTGAGCCTGACTCTGGCGCTGCCTGTTTTCTCGCAGCTCAAAGTTCAGGACCAAACCTCCGGGGAAATCCATATGACGGTGGACCCATCCGGTAAAGTCAACATTATGGGACAACTCAGAGTAGGCGGGGAATCCCCGGCAGGAACGGCCCCTTCACAGGGAAGAATCCTCTTTTCCAATGACGCTCAGGGCAATCTCTATTGGTCAGATCCACCCGCGACCAATGATTATTTACAGTGGAATGGCAACAAATGGATTACGACCGCCCCTGCATTTGAGCCGATTCGTAATCTGCGTATGGAACATTTTGAAGGCGGATCGATTGCCGAGTGTACCAATGGCGGAGAAATGTATGATGCTGCCGTCTGTAGCGGCACAGAAGGGATCGATTATGGATTTTCTTTCAAAACCCATAACTATGTATCGATCATCGAACTCGTGGTCGCAGGATCCAATTATGGTACACCCCAAACCACAACATGCAACTTTTTTATCAATTATTGGACAGGCTCGGGGTGGTCCGGTAATATCGCTGCCCATTCGAGGTCATTGACCAGCCCCAATGATGGAATTACCGATCAGGCGTTTGAACATCTGTATAATGTGACCACCGCTGTTCCGGACGGGCACCTCGTCCGCTATGCCATCCAACGCACTTCGGGTTCTGGGACGTGTGCTATTTTGATGGCAGGATGGACGAATAATGGCTTTCGATTACCGATCAACTCGATGGGGCATCCCAATCCGTGGGTCCGAAATTAGGCGAGGTCGATTCATCAATCAGGACCTCAATGCAGCTTTTTTTGGAGCAGAGATTCATATCCCATCGTCACGATCTCTCTGATCAGAGGCACCGCAGGAATTTTTCGTGGTTTGAGATTGAAACGGGTCTGATAGATCGGACGAAAAACAAAATGCTCTTTTACGACCGGATTGAAGCCGGTCTTCCTGGCCACTTTTTCAAAGGCTCTGATGGATAATCCATAACGTTTATTGCGAATGATTTCCTTGATCATTTCTTCGCGCTCACGGGCAAGCCGGCCCAAAGATTTGATCATAAAAACAGGCAAACACTGCAGATAGGGTATTTTTCGCAGCCAGGTGCTGCCATTCTGCTGATGTCCGGCAAAGGCGCTTAATCGCGGAGGAAAAGAGACAAAAAGATGGCCACCAGGTTTGAGCAAAATCGAGAGATGCTTCAATACCGCATAACGGTCAGGGATATGCTCGATCACATCCCGCATCACCACCAGATCGAACGGTGCCCCTGCGATGTTTAAAATTTCCGGATCTGTGATATCTCCGACAATGAGATCCAGATCCGGATTTTTTTGCCTGGCCAGCTCTATCCGGTGAGCGACCAATTCGATTCCTTTGGCATCGAAACCCTGATGATGCAACACATCCAAAAATCCCGCCTCGGCACACCCGACCTCGAGAACGCGTAAATCCTTGAAAACGGATAAATGCCGCTCAAAATAAGGAATCAGATACGAACGCGTATGTTTTTGTTGCTCGATAAAATGCTTTTCTGCCATGCAAACTCCTCTTGCTCTCCCCTTTGTGCCTATTATACAGATTTTATCGGTTCGAATCAACTGCAATAATCTAATGTATTGATAGAAATGCCCCTCCCCTCGATTTATTGCTTGCAATCACTGCTGTCTAAAAAAATGAGTCTAGGCTTATTTCCGAATGTAATTATAACCTTTGTATTTCCAAAGCAGGTTGTATATTTCAATGGTTTTACGGAAACTGGATCGCAGTAAAAAAAAGAAACGCAACGCAAGAGTTTCCAAACACTCAAATTCGCAATATGTCTAGCATTCTAAAGGATTCAGGTTTGTTGATTTCTCATAGTTCTTTTATTGGCGACCTGGTTTGTTCTTTAAGTATTATTTTGTTCTTTTTACAGTTTTTTACATCTCTTGATTAACAAGAGTTGAACGCGTTGGACAAGAAGGGATTGAAATGTGAAATAAAAAAGGACTGTACTACGAGTTCCCATCAGAACAAGGACAGGGAGGGGAAAGGGTTGAGTGAGGCCCGCTTCCCCGTCAATGGTATGTCAGACCTGATCGGAACAGACCTGCCTTTGACCATTGAATTGATTCCCTATCCTGGTATTCGGCAATTAGCGGATATCAGCAAGCCTTTTTATGGGATCAAAAGAATCACCGAGATCTTTGGGAGGCGGCATGTGCTCTCGCCGGAACAACTCTTCAATCGCTGCCATCTCTTTGTCGCGTTTGACTCCGGCTGCTGCATAGACTTTGTCGTGCTTGATATAATAGGCGATAAAATCGGGTTTTTCGACATCACCCTGGATAAGAAGTTCATCCCAATCCTGTACATGCCCGACAAAACGGAAATGCAGACCCACCTGCGTGGTCCAAAAAAAGGGCACGCTGTTGAACTTTGCGGGTTTTCCGGCCATATTATGCGCAGCATCGCGGCCGTGTTGCTCGGCCAGGCGCCAGTGTTCGATACGAATGCCATCCGGACTCCTCCAGTCCGGAAACCTGGCCACATCACCGGCTGCCCATAGACCGTCAGTGACCTGAAACGTGTCATCGACATCGATACTGTTGTCCGGTCGTTTCTCCACACCCCCAAGAAAATCCGTGACAGGCGTGACCCCAATGCCGATAATGACCAGATCCGCGTCAAGGGTTTCCCCTGATTTCAATTTGACAGATTTTACCTTTGACTCGCCCTGAAAAGAATCTACGGTTTCGCCCAGCCGGAATTTCGTGCCCTTTTCCTTATGGAGACGCAGAAACAAATTGCCCACATCCTGTCCGAAAAAACGTTCAAAAGGCACCTTTTCAGGAGCGATGACAGTCACATCCAGGTCGCGGGAGACGAGACTGAATGCGGTCTCCATGCCGATAAAGCTGGCGCCCACGATCGCGACTTTGGAGGCACTCTCGGCAGCCTCTATGATCTTATCGGAATCCTCGTATGAACGTAACGTGAAAATGTTTTGCAACTCTTTGCCCGCAACATCCAGGGTTTTCGGTCTGCCACCCGTGGCGATTAGACAGGCATCATAGGGCAGATGTGTGCCATCATCGAATTTGATTTCCTTGAATTCCGGATTCACAGAGGTCACATGCTTGGCCATCCATTCGATATCACGGTCCTTGTAAAAGGACAAATCCCGCAAAGGCAACCACTCTTTTTTGGCCTTGCCGGCCATATATTGCTTGCTCAGCTCCGGACGGTCATAAGGAACCCGCTCTTCATAATTGACCATGACCAGACGGCCACGAAAGCCGTCCTCACGCAACGTCTGAGCCGCCATATTGCCTGCTGCCCCGCTGCCAATGATCACAAAGGTGCGTTCATCCTTTTTGGGATCCATTGTCACAGGAGGCGCGGAGGCAGGCTCTTTGTCCGTATCCAGCATGACATCCTCCCCATCAATGGTCACCTCGAACTTTTTCAATCCATCCAACGCAGGAGGTTCTTCGAGATGGCCCGTTGCCACGTCAAATGAGGCATGATGCCAGGGACAGACCACGCGATGCCCGCTGAGCACACCATGATCCAGGGGGGCACCATAATGAGGACACGTACCGCTCACTGCATAGAACTGGTTGTCTATGCGGCAGAGCAGGATTTTTGTATCATCGACCTCGTATAATTTCATCTGTCCGTTCTCAAGATCGCTCTTTTTGGCGATTTTTTGCTTCATAACACACTCCTTTTATCGATTCAAATCAGAATCAACGGGCTGTGTATCCCCCGTCAATGATCAACTCGGTGCCGGTGATGAATTTGGCTTCGTCCGATGCAAGATAGACAACCCCATATGCAATGTCATCGGGATCGCCGAGATGTCCGATCGGATGCAGGCTTTCCAGCTGACGTTTGCCCTCGAGTAAATCTCCTTTGGACTCGAGATAGTTTTTCACCATCGGCGTCCAAATATAACCGGGATGGATGGAATTGACCCGGATTTTATAGCCATCATGAGCGCACTGCAGGGCAGTGGATTTGGTAAATAGACGCACTCCGCCTTTACTGGCATTGTATGCGGCGAGATTGGGATCGCCGATGATTCCTTCGATGGAGGAGAGATTGATAATAGATCCACCCGACTCTTTCATCTCTTCGATCGCATATTTGGTGCCGAGAAACACGCCATCCAGATTGACCTGCATGAGCCACCTCCAGTCCTCCAGGGTGGTCTCTTCGGCAGATCCATCCAGGGCAACACCGGCATTATTGACCAGGATATCCAGTCCGCCGAAGGCCTTTACGGTTTCAGAGATGGCGTTTTTCCATTCCTCCTCTTTGGAAACATCATGATGGATAAAGATGGCCTCTCCCCCGTCATTTTTGATATTTTTGACGGCTTGTTTGCCTTCATCGTCCTTGATATCGGTAATGGCCACTTTGGCCCCCTCTTTGGCGAGCATCTGAGCCGATGCTTTGCCAATCCCCAGTGACCCACCAGTGACCATGGCGACTTTGTTCTTGACACGTGACATGGTTTTTCTCCTTTGAGTGATCGGTGATATTTTACTTTGAACAACAAACTTGGGTGGCTCGATTATCCCACTTGAGGAAAGAGAGAGTGTGAGTGAGAGGTGAATGGGGTTGTGGTTTCGGCTTTGGGCGGTGATATCTGAACTGTTATTTCGTTTTCAGAAAATGGTCTTTGATTTCCTGCAGTTCGCGGTCGCCAATGGCGATGAGGCCCCCGAGTTGGGTGGCATCGATGAGGGAATGAGCGCTGAATTCAGCCACTTCGAGACGATCAAAGGCCTGCAGCAGTGAATCGCCGACCGCAAAAATGGCATCGTTTTCCAGCAACACGACCGGAGTATCATTGCTGACCATGGCAGAGAGCTGACTGTGGTCCGTGATCTGGGGACCAAAGGGCATCTTGGGGATATCTCTGAGCAAGAGATAACTTTCAGGAATGGAACGGGTATCGAACGTACCGGAACTGACGCTGAATGCTGTGGCATTGGGGGCCTGGGCCGAGACAATGGCCTGGATGTCAGGATGATCGCGATAGATGCGGTCGTGCAACAGCACCGACCGGCTGGGCCATTTTCCTCGCTCACGCCGTGCATCATCGATGAGCACGATATCCTGGATCTCCAAAAGCCTGCGATCCATGCCTGTCGGAGTGATGAGAAAGAGGTTGTCCCTGACACGCACCGAGACCACTCCCTCGGTGGCGGTCATGAGCTGGCGGTCATAGGCACGATGCACGATTTCGATGATATGCCGGCGATAGGCTTTTTCGCGGTTACTGTGACTGGCGGGATCGAATTCCGGAAGATGGTGCCGAGTATGCCGGAACAGCTGCAACTGCTCATCCGTCAGCTCGCGGATCTCACCCAGGGTAGCGGCCTTGATTGCCAGCCGGGCACAGAAATCCAGCGTCTCAAAACGATGGAACGCATCCAGCACACTGGTTCCGCCGCAGACCACACCATGGTTTTCCATGATAATGGCATCGAATCCCTGAGCAAAGGTTTCGGCGATATGCTGACCCAGCTTTGTGCTGCCTGGCAGAGCATAGGGGGCATAGCCGATGCGTCCGCAGATCTCGCTCGCTTGCGGGATGATGCGAATCGGCGGCACCTGGCGCACGATGCTGAACGACACCAGCGCACTGGGATGCGCATGCACGAGTCCCCGCAAATCCGGTCGCGCCTCATAAATCGCCTGATGAAAAGGCAGCTCTGACGACGGCTTGTGCAACCCCTTGACCGTGCCATCGGCCTTGACGCGGACGATATCGTCCCAGCGCAAGGATCCTTTGTCCACACCGGCCGGCGTGATCCAGATATCCCCCTTTTCATCGCGAATCGACAGATTGCCTCCGGATGTGGTGGTCATGCCATAACCATACACGCGCTGCATCAGCAACGTGAGAAGCTCTTTGGGGTGTGTCAGGGTGTAGTGCATTTTTCACCTTTATGCTTGTGTGAATGTCGGGAGTGAGGGAAAAGAGAGAGGGAGTGACTGAGTGACTGAGAGACAAAGAGATGAAAAAAGTATATTGTCATTCATCTCTTTGTCTCTCAGTCATTTTCCATCTCCTTCCTCCCTCTCCGGATCATTATTACAGCTCCCTGATCCAGATATTCCGATAACTGACCGGATCCGAATGATCCTGCAGCACGATGGGCTCATGGTCACTGTGCGGTTCGTATTGGGGCTGGCCTTTATAGACGGTGGGACCCCTGAGTTCAGAGTGGTTCTGTACCAGCACACCGTTATGCAATACCGTCATATAGGCCGGTGAGACCACGTTACCGTCGCTGTCGAATTTCGGAGAGGTATAGATAATGTCATAGGTCTGCCATTCGCCGGGTTTGCGGCTGGCATTGACCAGAGGCATAACTTGTTTATAGAGACTGCCGGCCTGTCCGTTTGAATAGGTGCGGTTATCGTAAGAATCGAGCACCTGCAACTCGTAGCGGCCCTGCAAAAAGATCCCACTGTTGCCGCGTCCCTGGCCTTCGCCCTCGACCTCGGCCGGCGTGCGCCATTCCACATGCAGCTGGCAATCGCCGAATCCCTGTTTGGTGCGAATAGAGCCGGTCTTTTTCACCACAGTCATGGCACCGTCCCCGAGGTTCCACTTTACGGGCTCGCCATTTTCGTGTTCCCAGTTGGAAAAATCCGTGCCGTCGAACAGCACGATGGCATCGGACGGCGGGGCCGTGAGCTCGCCCGGGGTCACCACGTCGGGTTCCGGTTCCCAGACTTCGGTCTCTTTGGGATCCGGACCCTCGTCCTGCTGCGCACACATGACCACAAAGATCCCGGCCAGCATCAATATCACAATTTGTAACAACATGGTTTTTCCTTTCATTTCTCTCTCCTGTTTCCAGTGCTCGTTTTAGGCTCTTGTTCTAAACGCAGAGTTCTCAGAGAACAAACATGGACGCAGAGAAAAAACAGGAACAACGGATACTAAACCATTCGAATAACTCCATACACCCCTCTTTTCCCTCATTTTTTCTCTGCGGCCTCTTCGTTAAAGCTCTATGCTCTATGCTCTATGCCCTATGCCCTTTGCCCTTTGCCCTGAGATTTATTCAGCAACCGCGACCACGTTCACCGGCCCCATCAACCCCGATTCCTGTAACGGGTCATCGGCCTCATAGAAATCAAAAGTACTAAAGGCATACCGGTCAGTTGGCCGGGACTCGTTTTCCAGAATCCACTCCGGCCACTGGCCCTTCTCAATGCCGTCATCCGGATACTGCTCGTCGCCGATGAGCCGGTTAGCCCAGAGATTGGCCACTTTGATTTCCAGCTGATTGGTGCCGCTCTTGACCGCTCCAGTAATTTCAATGCACCAGGGAGCGGTCCATACACCGCCCAGGTTTTTACCGTTACACGTGACCTCTGCCAGACCCTTGATCGTTCCCAATTGCAGATAAAATCGGGTATTCCGGTCAGCCGAAAACTCGAACGATTTTTCATAGGTGGCGATACCGGAATAATATTTGATCCCCTGCTCCGGATGGGTAGACCAGTCCTGTAACCGCTTAAAGGTGATCCGTTCCGGTCCGCCCCACTGCGGATCGAATGAGACCTCCCAGGAGCCCTGGAGTGTGGTGACAAGGGTGGTATCTGGGAAATTTTTGTCTGCCTGAATCGGTTCTGCTGGTTCGGCATTTTTTGTAAAAACCACAAAATAGCTCTGATGCCCATAAAAGGTCAGTGGAATCGAGGTGCGATTTCCCTGTGATCGGAACTGAGCGAGCGGTCGTATTTCACCGGTCACGGGATCCCACAGCTCTGGCTGGCCATTTGCCCGAAAGATACACTCTGCCTGCACAGGCCGGTTCGAGGGATTGGAGACAAAATAGAGTTCCAGATCCGTATCCCGCCGGTGCGTATAGCGCAGGGGTACATCGGACTCGAAATCGCGTTCACAGTCGAGTTGCTGCAGAATCGCAGCAGTGACGTCGTAATGGGGATAAAGACCGAGCGAATCCTCGGGGGCTAGCACCTTTCCGTGATAGACCGTGCCCTTTCCATAATGACGGTTTACCAACAGATCAGAAGAGGGCTCACTTCCCCAGAGCGTTTCGACCGCAGACTGGACGTCAGCATCGCATTGCGGATAATTGACCAGACTGGGAGATTGCCTTGGCGGTTGTCCCACCACGATGGCACCGGCTCTTACAAGGTCCCTGATCTTGTTGATCAACTCTGGAGTCATGGTGGGTGTAGAAGGAAGCACCAGCAGCCGGTAAGAGGCGCCACCGGGAAAGACGATACGGTTCTCCTCGACCGAGGCCAGTTCGGTCAGCATTTCCGGGGCACAGCCATCAAAATTATACCCTCTGCGATCCGGCAAAATCTCGCTGCCGGCCAGTGCCGATGCCGGTGGCCGGAACACATGCGGGGCCCCCTCGGGGGTCAGATAGAGAATATCTGCCACGGTTCTGCCCTGCTGCAGCAGATGCGAACAGCGTGAGATATAGGTATGATAATCGGAAACCAGCGGCCACCAGGTCTGACCGCGATCCCAGTGCACACCATATCCCCCCATGGTCATGCCCGGACGCCGTTCCTCTCCCAGCGGCTTGTGCGCAAACGTATGATAGACAAAATGATTGATGCCGGAGCAAAAGGCCCAGTCGCCCTGATTTTTCATGTTGGCCGGATACGAGATATAGCCCTCTTGTCCCCATCCCGAGGTAAACGCCTCAGCCGCCACCACCGGCCGGCCCATGACATGTCCTATGGAAGTGGCTTCGATGCAGCTGTAGGTGGTGTTGAATCCCATGCCCTCGTTCCAGAATTCGCACATGGGCACATCGGCCAGTGACCCCAGCACCAGATCTGCGCAGGGATTCATGTCATAGGGCTCGATCGAGAGTCCCATACCATATCGCCGGGCAATGGCTTTGATATGTCCGGCATGATAGTCCATGACCAGTTCTTGCGCGGTGAGCCGTACATCCCACAAGAACCGCTCGCTCAGTTCACGACTGTCCACGACCCGGCCGCTATAGACCGGCAGCCAGTTAAACGGATCATAGCCGCGGCGTCGGATAAATTCCTCACAAAAGCCGGCGGTCCAGTTTTGCGCACCCATTTCCCAGGAATCCATATGCAGCATGGTCCATCCGGAGGTCGAGTGTCTGGTACTGTGACCGGCTTTATTCAGGAGCTTGCCGAGAAACTCGTCAAAATGGGCATTAAAGGCAGTGGTATCGAATTTGTCGCACTCGAAGCCAAGTCCGGGCTGCGGCGCAGGTCGAGTCACAGCGCCATTATTGCGCGCGCCGAACCGCATGATCGTCCACTTGCCCTCTGGCACTTGCCATTGCAGCCTGCCCTTCCCATCAAGCGATGCGGACAGATCGACAATGTTTTCTTTGTCGATGCCCGACGGGCCAGGGTCGCCATCCGGTGAAACCGGAGCCGCTAACCAGGGTTTGACATGAGGCCGGGAAGAATAGGGTGCCCGGTAGACGAGCGCTTTCTCATCGATATCCTCGATCCGTGCCCCGGTCTCGGGAGTGGGAAACGCGAGCACAGCCACATCTTTATAAAACGCTTGCCATTGTTCTCGCAAGGTGTCGGTCAACACTCGCTCACCGAAATAAGGTCGCCGGGGCTCGGGCACCGGCAAGGCTCGGTCGACGGTCACAGGCCCGTCGACCTCGATCGAGCTGGACACCAGATGCTGCATGGACTGTTCAGGTCTGACCCAGGGCCCGCCGCTGCCGCTCCAGCCGGGTCCCACTCCCATGGTCATGCGGATCCCCAGTCGTTCAGCCTCTTGCACGGCATGTACAAAGATCTTTTGCCAGTCCGGACTCAAAAAATCCACTTTCCCCCGTGGCACCCCGACATTGACTTCGAGAAACACCACATGCCCGATACCAGCCTCTTGCATGGATTCGAGGTCAGCGGTGATGGCTTGCTTGTCCAGATTGCCATCCATGAAATACCAGTACACCCCCGGCCGGGCCGAGTCGGGCGGAGTATGGAATTCCAGGTGCAATCTCTGATTTTCCGATGAGCCCTTGCATCCCAGGCAAATCAGAACAAGAATCAACAATGAGCTAGCGTTTCGCATATAATACCCAGTATAAACTTATCTCCAGGAGGCTCATGAACTGTCTAGTAATGCCCCACGATTTGCGTCAACACGATCTTTTCATGGTCTTGTAACTGCATCAGTGCGTGCAATTTATCCCGGTCCACCAGGCCCAGAACCACAGAGCCCAGATTGGCGGCAGCACAATAGAGGTACACATTCTGACTGATATAGCCCGTATCCACCCAGGCGCTGAACCGTTGCGCCTCTTTATTTCTCACATACGGACTGGTCATTCTCGATAAATCCGCTACAAAAACGAGTCCCATGGGCGCTGATTTCATGATTTTCTGTGTGCCGATGTGTTCGCGGAGATCCTCGGCGAGCATGTGGATCAGTTCATGAGGTTCTTCGTGATATAAAAACACGCCGTTTTTCAGCAGCACATAGACTCTGATTTCCTGAGAGTTGCATGCCGAAGGTGCGGTTCGTTTACTTTTGGTTCTGGCATTGCCCGGTTTCGTCATTCCACAGGCGGCCCACAGGAGGTTGGACAGGTCTTGTTCGGAAACGGGTGTGTCGCTCCACCGCCTTGTCGACCGTCGCGAGGCCAGTGCCTTCATCAACGGAAAATCGAGATCGAGTTGTGGGTCGGGTAATTTGATATTGGGGTGCATCATCAGCCTTGTTTATAGGGTTTATGGGAGTAATAAAAGTCAAAGTCGGGCGAATTGTTGTTTATCAACCGTCCCTTGTGCAGACAGCACAAAAATTTATATGGGTCAGCAATGATTATCATACTATTTTAACAATACTACTTTTTGAGCGAATCTTTTTTGACCTGCCTGCAAAATGAGCAAGTAGGTTCCACTGGCAAAATGAGACGCATCCAGCACGACCGAATGATGACCGGCTGCGACCGTTTGATTTAAAAGGACTTTATGAATTCGCCCATTCATGTCCGCCAACAAGAGTTTCGTGGGTACCTCTCTGTCGAGTGTAAATTCGACGGTCGTTGTTTGGTTGAACGGATTGGGATAGTTGGGTCGCAAAGAGATCTGTGGGGCGGGACTCGTAGGGTCGGCTAGTACAGTTGTAATCTGTTGACCGTCGATTACGGCCGAATCCAATACATGAAAAATGCCCATTCCGTTTCCTCTTTCGATCATTCCCAGGCCCGGGGCAAACCGGCAATATTGTTCTTCATCGATCGCATTTGGGTCGTCAAATGTAAAATCGATGCAATGTTCATAAAGACCGAATTTCGTTTCAGAGGAAATGTCTCGGTTAATCTTTACGACATAGGTGTGGTACTCATTCGGCTTGAATAGATAGCTATCGGATTCTGCGAGGGTAAAATCAAACCACAAACACTTTTCACCCTCGATGATTTTCCAAATATTGCCCAGACTGTCAGCACAGATCAGATCCGCTGTTTCCAGATCAGAGCCATAGTAAAAACAGGTATTCCCGGCCATATGGAGCGAATCGAGGATCTTGATGGGCAGGCCCGGATGATCGATTCCGATTTCACGATAGGTCCACGAATTGCCGATCGACAAGGGAAAATAATCCTGTGAATTGACCGACGTCGTACAGACCAGACTAAAGAGAACGACTAGAATTTTTATATTCTTGTAAATGTCCATCTTTTATCCTTTTTATTGTCAAAGACCTACCGGCCAGTAACCCACAGGACAAGTCTCCAGTTCCGGATAAAGAGTTAATATTTTTAAAAAGTTTAACACATTGCCTTTTTATAATGATTCAGAATAGTTTGGTCCTTTGTCATGAGTATATTTTGATTGATATCTGCATTTGCTACGATTATCCGATCAAACGGATCCCGAGTCCACGAATACTCTAGAGCATTACTCATGATGGTATTAAAGTTTTTATCACAGATTTTCAGCCCGATTCTATCCGATAGATCAGAAACGATTAACTTTGCGTCATCGGTGATCCGTTGAATTTCAAACAAGTATTGTAATTCCAAGCGTACGATGGGTGAAATCAAGACTTGATTATCATTGATCAAATCCCTGGATTGTTTGGTCAATTTTTCAACTTTTCCCGCATATAACCACACGACAATATGGGTATCAAGGTAAATCAAGATTCACCTCCTTTTCCCAGCTGATATCTACCAGTTCATCAGGATTTCCCTTGATGACATGGGGTCTTTTAACCAAATTTTGTAGTTTATCCACTTTTTCTGCGGGTATGATTTTGAGTTTCCTCCCTCCCTTATTGACCTCAAGAGGAATGCCGGTTTCCAATACCTCATCGAGTAATTTATATATATTTCCCCTTAACTCAGTTACAGAGATTGTCTTCATAGCTTTTCTCCTCAAACAAGTGCGTACGTCAAGCAAGCCCCATGCGTACATGGTATGGAGAAATAGTCTTTAAATCAAGGAAAATTTTTGACCGTGGTGACAGTGATATTTCGACCTCAATCGTGTACGTGTTTTGTATTGGTTCCTTTATGCTCTCGTATTAAATCAGCTTCTCACCTGTTCCCGGCTGCAGAAAAGGTGCACCGGTATACCCTTTAGCAGATGCCCCTGCAATCCAGCCGACCAGGCCCCCTCCTGCTGCACCGATCACAGTGAAAAAATGCCTGACAACATGATCCGGGGCAGGATCTTTTGTCAGGCATGTGAGCGAACACAAGCCATACACCAATATTGCCGGCTAACCATGAATATCACCGAAATACACAGTAAACAGAGCGATTTCATTAGCTTTCCGTTTAAAATTTATATTGAAACATGCTTTCTAACAACGAGACAGAAGAGTCACAATTCTTGATTAGTTTTCGTTACTAGACCTCGCAGCAACAGACAAGAGTTTATATCAAAATACTCGAGTCGCTTCCTGGTTCACATGAGGTTATGAATCTATTTCAAGTAAAGCATTTTTTTGGATAGATCAAAATTTTCACCACATATCCTGTATATATAGAGACCAGAACTCACTAATCTGCCAGAGTGATCTTTACCGTCCCACTGGAAGGTATGGTATCCGGGATCAAATTTTCCCGAGGCCAGGGTTCTTACTGATTTACCCTGGATATCATATATCATTAATGAAAGATTTCCATACGGTACCGGTACCCAAAAAGACAAGGTAGTAGAGTGGTTAAAGGGATTGGGATAATTGGGTAAAAGACGGAATTGTCTTATAAGTGAGGGCACAGACTCTACATTGGTTGAATCGAACAGAATTCGTCCGGTTCTCTGGTTATTCCCTTTAAAGGTATACCAGCTGGACAATGGATATATTACATCCTGACCATATTGTTTGATAATATATACACTACTATCCATGCTTGAAATAAATATCAGATTACTATCTGTCAAGAGAGGTGCTGCGATGATCGCCCCCCCGGTTTGGAATTCCCATTGTTTTTGACCTTTCAGATCGAGCACGAGCATACGACCATCCTGACAGCCTATATATAAATGGCGGGAACTCAGCGTCGGAGATCCTGTAACGGGTGATGCGGCTTTATATTTCCAATAGAGTTCTCCCGTAGAATAAAGAGCATACACAGTGCTATCGGCAGAGCCAAAATAAATATTCCGTTCTTGATCGATGACCGGTGAACTTTGGATAGGGCCACCGGTTTGATAACTCCATTTTAGGTCTCCGGTATATCCAATCTTGTAGATCTTGCCGTCATCTGAACCGATTAAAAGCGTATGATCCGGACTTAATGCCGGAGAAGAATAGATGGAATCACCAGCTGTGTATGTCCATAAGGTTGTACCTTCATTTGATACACTCTTGATCTCTCCACCCAAAGTAGCGAAAAAGATTTGTTTGTCATCCACTGACAATGCTGATGAAGAAAAGATTCCATGAGTGAATTGAATCGACCAATTGATATCGCCATTATCCGATATGGAGAAAAATTTTCCAGTTAACGTACCGAAATAGATATTCCCATCTTTATCAACCGACGGGGATGAAAGAATAATACCTCCCATTGCTCTATCCCAGTTTGGGTCAGCGGAATGGGTCAATGAATAGAATCTGGTATCTGTCGCACCAACCAGGAGATTCCATTTGTCTTTGATACAGACAGTACCGGGAATTTCACCACTTGTCGAAAAATTCCAGAGTGTTGTTGCTGTAGAGTCAAAGCAATAGATATTTTGGTCGGCAGAGCTCGCAATAAATGTATTTCTATCCAATTGAGCAACGGCTCCACTGATTGGGCCTTTAGATGCCAGTTTTGCAGAATAAACAGTAATCATAATGGAATCACGTTGGGTTGCCCCCCTGTCACTGATCAAATTCAAATAGATTTGATGGGATCCGGAAGTCAAGCCAAACTCTGCTGTCGGTTGAATCGCCAACGTATCTCCTTCCAAAGTCCAAATATACGATTGAATCTGACCATAAGAGATTGAACTGGAACGCGCATCTACGATTCCGGTTTCGATTCCATCATAATCGCTATCCAGCCACTCACTGCTGTATTGGATATTGGCACTCATTTCTTGAGGAGAAAGCGTATATTCTCCTGACAGGGTATCACTGGAAAAATAACCCGTCTTAAAAGCAATAGCTTTAATTTCCATATTTTTGTCAACCAATATAGGGGAAAGGTATTGCGGTGAATTTTTGTCCGGTATCGTTCCATCTGTGGTGTAACAAATTGATGCATCTTTTGTCATACAATGCAATTCGATGAATTGTGGGGTTTTATATTCACCGGGTGGAGGGTAAGAGGTAGGTGTATTTACCCGCACCCCACATCTGAATAATTCACTTGTGGCAAAAGCGGTCGTATCGACTCTGTCGGCTATTTTGATTCGACATTCGGAAGAAAAGGGGATGATCTCAGGTACGGTCCATTTGTATGGCATTGAATAGGGAAACCAATCCTGGTCAATGGTTTCCCAGGATTTGCCATTGTCATGTGAAAAGTATAGGTTGAATCGTGTTTGGACCAAATATGTCCAGCTGATTTCCAATATATCTCCTGCCAGATAGGTGTGATTTTCCAGCGAGGTCGAAATCTCAATTTCCTGATTATCATTGAGCCTTCCCAATCCATAATCCGTACCAAACCATTTTACATTGTCGCTGTCAACCACAATCGAATTAATCCCGTGACTGGGAATTTTAGGAGTGAGATTGAAAAAGATAAAATGGTTATTCGCGACTTTTAACAGTCCACCATTCATATTCCTATCCCCCATTCCCCCCGCCCAAATGGCGTTAAGCGAATCAGTGGTGATGGAATAGGGTATAAAATCCCTTGGAAGATCAGAGTTGTCTGAAGCAAAAAGGGTCCATTCATTTCTCGCCAGGCGAACCAGACCTTTGAATGTTGCAAACCAAAGATTACCGTTTTTGTCTTTGGTTCCAGAGATGACATAGTGATCATTCAAGATAGAATTAGTGTGATCATAGTGAATCCAGGACGACCCATCGAACATGATCAGACTGCAACCATCTCCACCCATCCATTTATTTCCATTGTTATCAATCACTATAAACAAAATAGAATAATAGTTTGGCTCTTTTGGTAATGCGGAATTTGTATGATCGTAAACCTGCCATGAATTGAAATCGGTTTTGGTTACCCTTGCTCTTGAGCCCAGCCAAAAGGTTCCATCCTGCTCGATGGTGATCGCCCTTACTTTATCATCAGGCAGCTCTGAATTATTCGTGTTCCAAATCGTCCATTCAGAACCGTTGAATCTGGCTAATCCGTTTTCAGTAGCAAACCATTTATTATTTTGTTCGTCGATGGTAATCGCATAGACCCGATCTGAAGGAAGAAGAGAATTCGACGTGTTGAATACCTGCCACGTTTCATTATCAAAAGAGGCGATCCCCTGGCCATCTGTCCCCACCCACACCTCGTCCTGCTGATCAATTGCAACAGCGAGGATATGATCACCCGGTAATGGCGAATTGGTAGACTTGAAAATATGCAAGCTCTGGTATAGACCTTGGGCCTCTCCCATGCTTGAGCATATCAGACTTGCGACCAATATAACGAGGACTTTTTGACACAGGCCTGCACATCTTGCAAATGGATCTCTCTTTGGTTGCTCCAAGCGATATTTGCACACCTTTTCAATAACAGGATGTTTCATCCAATAATCCTCCGATGATTTGTCAGGTAAACAGATTTCCGGAAAACATAGAATTCTTGTTCTACGATTTTTAAAAAGGTGCACATTTTTCTGAATTCCCAAACTCTCCCTATGGGCATCTGCACTAAAAAGTCAGTTTTTCACGAGACACAAAAACCGAGAAAGATTTATAACCCTAAATAAACGACAGTTAAAGACCCTACTCCCGGACAAATAACCATTTGATCGCTTCATAAAGACCTTTAAATACATAGCCGATTGGCCCGGGTTTTACCTCTTTTAAGGTGTTTACAGTGATAGAAGAATAGCTTGATAAATGTGCCAATCGTTTCATCTGACCTTTGATTGCATCAATCTCTTTATTTAACCTTTCAATTTCTTTTTCAATTTTCAAAGACGAATCGATTGAATTAGCACGATCCAAGAGTATCAGATATCTCTCTCTTATCTTTTCAGCACTATCCAATCTAATTTCTAAATCAAAATATTTTTCTGTTACATCCTGTCCGTAGATATTTTTATTTACTATTGTACCAATTGTTTCAACACCATTCATTACATCATAAAAGTTTTTAAAAGGGATTCTGATTGTTGTGCTATTATGGGTTGATTTCAAGACATATCCACTAAATTTTTTAGCAATGTTAATTATGCTGTCATGGATTGAATCAGGAAATGTTGTTTTTATTTCAATTGTTGCATCCAAAATTATTTTTCTATCCGGGTTGTTATTTTCTACTTTTTTCTCCAAGGGAACATCACTTTGGTCAATAGATAATTCGGTATGTTGTGTTGAATACTCTTGTGCGGCACAATTGAACAAAAAAAGTATCGACACCAAGAACAGCACGTCATTTCTTTTCATCATAATTCTCCTTAAAATCATCTATCAAGCCATGATCACGCTAACCGCAGAGTTTGCCATGTTATGATGATCAGGAATTCCCAGCAGGCCCGGGCAATCTTGGCAGATATTGAGGTTGAAAAAGATAGAATGCCAAACAAGTGACATTACAGATCCATTTAATAGGTGCTTCCGACTGGCTGCGGACGCAAAAAGGCCCAAAAACAGATCCTGCAGCCTGTATTTGAGCCCTCAATAGTGTGTTCATAGAACTCCTGTATCCCCTGAATACCAGATACTGATACGGAAAGAGTATGTTTTGACTATATAATAACGAAAAAAAATCGATTTGCGCAAGGTCTTTTTAGGATTTTATCAGTTATTTTTTACCCCTGGTCGCCTATATCATTTTTATATGCCTAGTTATCACATCGCGTCAATCATTGAAATTCATTAGCTTAAAGATATGTTCAAATGCTAATTAAAGAGCGCCTTGTTCTTTGGCACATAGTCGGATCGATTTCATAAATCTTGTCCATTTTTATCAACCACAAACATTTCTCACCCTCAGTGAGTTTCCAAATATTGCCAAACGATGTCCTCATCTAAAAATTGTGCGAGTTGTAGAGCGTTGCACTGAATAGGTCAGTTTTACAAACCCATGGTCATGTTGTTGCACCTCCATCAGTTTCAGCTGCGGAGCAGTCAGGGTCCGGGGCAACAAGGGTGCGCCTGACCCGAGTAGGACAGGCGCCACAGTGAGAATGATCTCATCAAGCAAGCCGTGATCGCAGAATTGTCCGGCCAGATCACCGCCACCGGCCAACCAGATATTCTTGCCGCCTGCGGCCGTTGCCATCTCTGCATGGACAGGACCAACATCGCCCCGCACAAAGCGTAGTTCCGCCCCCTCGACGGCCGGTAATTTCCGATGGCTAAACACCCATACCGGAAGCTTGTATGGCCACTTTTCAGGTTGGTCCAGCAGATTTTCCTGGGCGACCACCCATTCATACGTCGTCGAGCCCATGGCAAGCGCACCGACCTCTCTGACGAACTGCGGATAGTCATCCTTCAGGCTCTCAATTTCTCCGAATTGAAAGAGCCAGTCGAGCGAGTTGTTTTCGTCGGCAAGATAGCCGTTAAGACTCGTTGCAGTGTAATACTGTGTCTTCATCTTTCCTCCCGATAAAAGCTCTCGGGCAACCTGGCATTATGGATTTCAGGCATCGTTACATCAAAAAGTTTGCCGCCTGTTCAAGTGCAAAGATGTCAACCCCTCTATGGTCTATTAATCGATCACAAACGTAGAGGGTATGGTCAAGAGCTGGTATTGAATGGTTTTGGCCAATCTGTAATTCCCTTTAGAATTCAAATGTAACCGGTCTGTTTCACTGTTTCTAAAATACCTGGTATACGAGTCTGACAAGGGATACAAGCCGCTGATTGAATAAAGATCGATAATGGGAACGGCCCAGTTCAGGGCGGCTTTTTTGAGAGTGTTTACATAGTCTTCGAGGAACAGACCTTGTCCGTTGCAAAAATTTTCTTCCGGTTGAACATTGCTGTCACTGAATTTTGCAAATCCACGATGGAGTGGCGTCAAAATCACGACTTGTTGCATCGGATAATGGTCTTTTAGAAAAGCCATCACGTTGTTGATTCGTCCACAAAACGTAGAATCGTCATAGATTCGTGACCTGTATTTGCGCGTTACCCGTTCACCATCATGGTTGGTTTGCTTTGTCGTTTCGGTGAAAAATTCACCCAATGGGACGTTGTCATTGTAATCGTTCGTGCCGGCAAAAATGAAAATGGCATCGACATCCGTATTCCGTTCGTTTTTCAGTTTGACGGCCTGATCATAGATATCATCCCACTGGTGTCCGCTTTTTCCATAAACAAAAGGTTCAATACCAAGCAGGGTATCCAAATATTCCCAATACACTGCAGAGCCATCGCGTGGCTTTTGAGTCATCGAATCCCCGAGATAAGCAACACGTTTGCCATTCCACTGAGAATTGAGGGTTTTTTCTGAATCTTTGATGGTTCTTTCAGATAGAGATGTATCCTGGTCCTGGCCATAGCTGCCGGATTGTTTATCCCAAACCGGATAGAGTTCCGTATTCGGGTTGGTTTGGTAGTTGATTCCGCTGAGGGTATAATGGTCAACATCATCCAGAATGATCGCAGGACGGACATCCGGATATTTATATGAAAAGTTTATGTTTTTCAAGGTCAAGTCATTGACATGTCGTACAAACATTCCATAGCACGGCAGTTTGCCAAAGATGTGAAAATTGGGATAGGCTTTTTCTCTTTCCGGTACCTCGGCATAGATCAATTGTTTATCCTGAATACTGCCATACAATAAAAAATCACAATCCTCAATAACGACGTTTTCAATATCTCTTTCAGGGATGCCGGATATCGAGCACGCAATACCAGGTCCTTCCTTGTCCTCAACAAACCGTACTCCCGTATTGGTAATGTTTCGGATGGTAATATTGC
The DNA here is from genome assembly GCA_014728115.1 of Candidatus Zhuqueibacterota bacterium. Lineage (GTDB taxonomy): Bacteria > Zhuqueibacterota > Zhuqueibacteria > Residuimicrobiales > Oceaniaggregativiventaceae > Oceaniaggregativivens. The sequence continues at coordinate 60,168 of WJME01000161.1, forward strand.
TCATTTTCCCAATGGGTACGGGATCGGGGCCGCCTTTGAATTCCCGGTTTCGTCTCCCCAGACGTATGGAAATGGGGACTGTACATTCTGATAATGTAATATTTTCATAGAGGATATTGTTGGTCACCGCGCCATCTGTGGTCTGGATGGCCAGTCCATAACGGGCATTACCGACAATATTTCGCACGGTCACATTTTCTACACCATAATGGGTTTCCGTGCCGATTTTCACGGCAAAGCAGTGGCTGTATTTTACCTGATTGTCATATATGTGAATGTCCCGGTTTTTTTTCATAGACATGGATTTCAGGCATATGGCATCGTCGCCGGATATGATATAACAATTCCTGACCGTCGCGTTAGCTGTGCCGCTTATATCTATACCGTCCTGATTATGTTGACCGGTATACGCCCGGATTCTACAGTTCTCGATCAGCAGATCTTCACAACCTTCATAATATTGCACCCAACTGCATGAACGCACGAGGGTAATATTGCGGATGACAATATCTTTACATTCTATCATCCGAATCAACCGGGGCCTGGTTTCGACATCTCCGGCCCAGGGTGGATGGATTCCGGTATCTTGCCCGTCAATGATTCCGCCGCCGGTAAGGGTAATATTGGCGGCCTTTTCCGCATATATAAACTGCAGATTCTCATTATCGCGAAAGGATTTTAATTCACATTTTTGGGGTGGATAATCATTTGGGTTACGGGTCCCCCGTAAAATTGAACCTGCCTGAACATACAGGGTAACATTGTCCTTTAATATCAAGGTACCGGACAAATAGATCCCGTCATGAATAAAAACAGAGCCCCCGCCGGCAGAGGAACACGCGTCAATTGCGTTTTGTATTGCAGCTGTATTCACGGTCTTTCCATCCCCTTTTGCGCCAAATTCCCTGATATCGAACAGTTCATTGCTTGGCACTGGTAAAGCCGGAACAACTCCAACAGGTTGCACAATGACGATGTACATGGATTTTTCGGTGCCTCCGTTTGGACCCAATGCTATCTGATCCCCTTTGTCAAAAGATTTCCGATACAATTGAAAGATGGTCGACTCTGAATTGTGAATGTGTTGACCGGTGAGAGTATAAGAGGACAGCCATGCCGGTTTGGTTGGGATGCTTTTATCATGGGCAATGTAAACCCGGGCATCTGCATTTAAATCAAACACAGCCAGTGTGCTGTCCGTGTAATGTTTCGAACCGTCGGCGGTTTGGATCCAGTCACAGCCGGCCAACCCCCCGGGTAACATGGTGATTTTGGTATTCTTGTCACCGTACATGGATGTTCCGGTCTCGATATTCCCCCGTTCAAACCAAAACGATGCATTGAACACATTTTCTTTGACATCGTTTATATCCAATTCCGAAATCAGTTGTGTACCGGGTTTGGCACTGATTTCATTGTTTGCTTTTAATGAACTGATACCCGGGACAGTAACGATCAAAAAGGCTACCATACAAATTATTGGTATGGATTTTGTTTTTAACATATTTTTCAGTCCCCGTTCCCTTGGTTCTTTTCCGGTTTCAGTCTTGCAAAAGAAAACCTTTAAACGCAAATTTTCCATAATCAAAAGGTAGTAAAATGGGTACGATTTGTCAATGATCTATTCTCAGTGCCGGGGTTTATTCACTGACAGATTTTCATTTCACCATACAATATACATTCATTCTGTGCATACTCGCTCATCCTCAGTTAAAAAGTCAGACCCGGCACACCCGTTACTGTTCTGGTGCGTTCTCTTGGACGGCCTCTGCAGGAGATTGTTTGCTTGTAGTGGTTTTCAAAGGGATAACCAGATTATAGATGTCTGTCCATTCCGGATCAGCGGTCGCAAAAAAGATATGGGTAGGATGGCCATCCTGAACGAGCACCTGGGGTCGTTCCAGCTTTGTCTGCTGCCTTTTCGTTCCGTCGCTAAAGGATACCATGCGGCTGTAGGCTTTGGGGTTCTCTGGCAAAGACCAATCGATTCCATTGACAGAATAGGCGTAAAATCCGGCTCCTGACTCACCGGTCAGGCTTTTGCTGAATATTTTTGCGACCATATGATAATAGCCATTTGCCTGCCATATGCAGGGATCTTCAACGTGCGCATCCTTTGTGCCCTTTATGTTGATTTTCTGGCCGGCATTCATCCGTTTGTACGGACCAAGATAATGCGGCGCGGTCGCGACACCAAAATGCAGGGCCTTGTTTTTGTTTCGCGCCGGATAGGGAACAGGTGCACTTTTATAAATCAAAAGGACACTGCCATCTTCGTGGATGACAGCTGCCGGATTTGATGTAATGGCAGCATCCCACTCGCCGGGACGTGGTTCAAGAATCGGCTTTTCAAACCTTTTCCATGGACCAAAGGGGGAATCGGAAACGGCAATCCCGATACGCTTGGTGTTCCAGACTTGTTCATAGATCTCCCGGCTTACCGGTGATGCAGGTTTCTTGAAATCATAGGTAGAGCCCACATAGAACAATACATACTTGCCATTGTACCTGTGGATTGAAGGGTTGTGCGTAACCATGCCATCCCAGAACTGAGAACCTCGCGAAGGCAGGATCACTTTTTCGAACCTGTATGGCCCTTCAGCCTTGTCCGAGGTAGCGAGGACAATTTCTGAATTGACCACCCAATTACCCATTCCGACGGCTTTGGGCCAACGCGACGCAAACATATAATAGCGGTTGTCATCCCCTTTGGTGACAGACCCTCCCCAAATAATATATTCTTTCATTCTGAATGATCCGCCAACGGGCGCTGGACCAAGATTTCCCTCGAACATGTTGACCGGACTGGAAGGGCGTTTCTCGCCCGCATCTGAACTCTGTGGCTCTGCTGCCAAAAGTCCGGTCATGATCAGGGTTATAGCTACGACTAGTGCTTTCATCTGTCTCTTCCTTTGATTGTCGCGAACGATTTATGTATTACCAATGACATTGCAAAATATGGGCTGCAGAAGCTGCATCCGGTGCATACACTGGTCAGCATGCTATGATAAATACTTTTCGCAAAATAATTTTGGCTTTATGATTTCTATTCCTTTAAATCCAAGCCGATTTTAAGAAAGTTTTTTTCGGATAGTTTCCCAAATAACCACCTGGCCTTTTGATGACATTTTGTTGTTTCTATCATTGACATAATATTTTTCACCGTATATTCTTGCCAGTAAGATTATAAGGGTATTATTGAAAGGTGTCAACAGAAATCGAGTATGCTAGGGTGCCGGTTACCCGTTGCCATGAAGCACCAGCGGATTGGAAATCTGGTAGGCTGGCTCGTTCGGCAATTCTATCTATATATCTATATAAAATTCGCTCTCGCCAACTACTCGCTTCAGGTCACCACAATATAGACAATAGAGCTCGTGGCTTTTTCCCAGAATAAGTTTTTCGCATTCATGTTCTGGCAGGCTTTTAAACTCGTCTGTCTTGATCAATGGCGGCAAAACAATAGCTACATTTTCCGTTATATTGAGCATATTTTCCAGGACCAAATCCGCCGGGGGGCGGGTATTTGACTGTTGAAATCGATAGACGTGGTCAGGACCTGTGACCGCCCAGTCCGGATCGATAAACACCGCATCGATCGCGGGGAGTGATTTTACAATCTCTGGATCCAGGATACTACCGGAGATAAACGTGACAGCGGTTAAAAGTCCTGCTTTTTCGATATTTTTGATGGCTTGCTGCTGATGGGTTTCATCGATTTCGACGGTGAATACATGTCTGGCCGTTCTTGCCAGGGATAGTGTCGTAAAGCCTGCACCGGTGCACGTTTCCAGAACATTATAACCGACAAAGCGCTCTGCAAAATGCCGGGTGAACCGCTGATCGATACCCATGACAAAGGTACACTCATCGGCCATGTAATCATCACCAAATTTTGCTCTGATTTGTCTGGAATCGATTTTCATATTATCCATACCCCATGACCAGGTGTAACCGTTGCAGCCGTGCTTGGCAAGTCGGGTTGAGCTGCATTTGGTTCATGCTTGTGTTATAGGCCGTACTCATTACTCTCGTAATCGGTCCATCACCTTGAACATAAATCGCACGCATTTCTTTTGCCAGGTCAAGTGATTAAAGTTTCCAATCAAATACGCGTTCAGTTCCGGATGGTAAAACATAAAGGCACCTGTCGCCCCCAGCACGCCCCACGACCTGTATTTTGCAGGCATAAGCAGCGGGATGTTTCGCACTTGCCAGATACCATATCCATAATCAAAGGCTGGATTAAGCGATGCTTTGTCCTGTTTCATTATTGCAAGTGTTTCTTTCGAAACCAGTTGATGGCCTACCAAAGCCTTCATAAACAAGAGCATCTCGTCTAACGGCGCCACCACACCGCCTCCGGCATAATCAATACCGGCAAACCCTTTGATGTCATTCAACCGGGTTTGATCGACATAGAAACCAGCCTCCGGTTGCGGAGAGGCTTGTTCGGGTTCGGAGTAGTGAAGCATATAGGCATGTTTCATCCCGACAGGATCGAAAATCAGTTTTTTCAGAACCGCATGAAACGGCTCTCCACATACCTTCTCGACAATCAAACCGAGGAGGTGATAGTTGGTATCGGTATAATGCGATTTCTTGCCCGGTACCGCCTTGGGTGTCAGATTCTTTTTTGCCCATTCGATCGCTTCTCTCGGTCCTGGGTCAAAGCTGGGATCGACAAGCAGCTTTTTAAACAATGGGTAAAAATTGTCCGGTAGACCAGACGTCTGATTTAAAAGATGCCGGATCTGAATATCTTGGGAATAGTCTTTCCCCTTGTAGACATGCAGGCTATCCATTAATGCGGAATCGAGAAAAGAGGTGATGCGATCCTCAAACGACAAGAGTCCTTGTTCATGTAATTTGCTGACCATAACGGAGGTAAATAGTTTACCAACACTGGCCATATAATTAGGTTGCTGCGGGTTTGGTCTGCCATTCTCTCCTGTGCCTTTTGCCAAATTAATATGCAATCCCGAATTGTCCGAGTGCACGAGCAAAAAGGCATTGATAACCTTGGGGTCTTTTAATACCTGTCTCTGAAACAAAACCTCAATCGACGACATTTTTTCATGGTGATTCATAAAATATTCCTAATCCTGATATCAATGATTTACAAACACCGCACTAGAACATCAATGTTACCTGCCACCACCGTTTAGGTAATATTTTAATAAAAAACGTTCCCCGCCTTGAGACAAATCCAATCAAGTCAAAGGCAGTGCTGATC